>CANCXX010000035.1 GCA_947381965.1 uncultured bacterium | reverse complement strand
TTCTGGGCGCTTGCGAGGACTATTACTGTTTTCCTGTTCCGTAATTGTCCTCGCCTACTCCCTTTTCCCACTGCACAAGTAACCGGTTCAGGTCTGACTGAGAGACAAATTTGGATTATTATAGCATAAACTTATTATGAAAAAAACCTTTTGTTTTCATTTAAATTCTAAAGAATACAATTCTAAAGAAAATGAAAAATATCCTAAGTAATCCTTAAGATTTATAGAATATGCCAAAAAACCTTTACTCATGCCAGAATTACTGCTAAAATAGGAAAAGATTTCAGCAGGGAAGTGTAACGGAATTTTAAGTCAGAAAAATATAAACACATCCTGCAGCATGCAGGAGCATAATTATGTATTATATCATTGTAAACCCGGCTTCAAAATCCGGTCAGGGCGCAAAGCTTTGGTCTGTTGTTGAACCGGCTCTTATCCAAAAGGATATTGAATATAAGGTTTTTTTATCCAAAGAAGCCGGTCACGTTGTCAAACTGGTTCGTGACTTGTCTGCTTCTGTGCTTAAAAATGGCACTGAAATCATTTTAAAACTGATTGTTCTTGGCGGTGACGGAACTTTAAACGAAGTTCTGCAGGGGATTTCTGATTTTAGCCGGGTACAGATTGGATATATTCCTACTGGTTCAAGCAACGACATGGCAAGGGACTTAATGCTTCCCAGGGACCCTCTAAAAATACTGGATAACATTCTATCCTGCTGTCAGCCACGTCTTATGGACCTGGGATACCTCTCATGCGAACAGGCTCCCAGCCTACGGCATGAAAGTTCACCATTTAAACGTTATTTTGCCGTAAGCTGCGGCATTGGGTTTGACGCTGCCGTCTGTCAGGAGGCGCTTACCTCCCGTTTTAAGGAAATATTAAATAAAATCGGCCTTGGAAAACTGACTTACCTTGGCATTGCATTAAAACAACTGATATTGGCAAGAAAAGTTATCTGCACTGTTATACTTGATGATGGGGAACCCATTTATCTGCCAAAGTTTTTATTTGTAGCCAGTATGGTTCACCGGTATGAAGGCGGTGGTTTTAAATTTTGTCCCACTGCTGACTATACGGATGGGCTGATAGACGTGTGTGTCATTGGCAATATTCCAAAAATACTTGCCCTTGTAGCGCTTCCCACCGCATTTAAAGGTACTCATTACCGTTTTAAGGGAATCAGTCATTATACGGCATCAAAAGTCCGTGTTATATCATCTGATCCTTTGTGGGTACATACTGACGGAGAAGTTTATATAAAAAGTTATGATATTACCCTCACATGCAGGCAGCAGCAATTACAGTTTTTATTATAAACGCTGAAGGGTAATTTCAAAGTTTTTCATGTACCATGCCGCATAAGAACCTATAATGTGCGGAATTATTATGAGGAGATTCTATTGTGAAAAAGTATTACGAAAAATATAAGCATGCTATACCGCTTATCATCTATGCTCTTATTTACTGTACCTGGTTTGTGTACCTGGAAAAAACCGTAGTGCCCCAGACCATCATCCATATGAAAATTGATGATGCCATTCCTTTCTGTGAGGTATTTGTCATTCCTTATTTTTTATGGTTTGCCTATGTGTCAGTTGTAGTTTTATATTGCTTTTTTATGAATAAACAAGAATATATCAAAACCTGCGTGTTTCTTTTTACCGGAATGACCATTTTCCTTATTGTTTCCACACTCTGGCCTAATGGACATCACCTTCGCCCTGTAGAAATGCCCAGAGACAATATTTTAACAAGGCTGATTGCACATTTATACAATACGGATACTCCTACTAATTTATGGCCCAGTATTCATGTATATAATTCTATTGGTGCTCATCTGGCAGTAGTATATTGTCTGAAAGACAAGGGGAATGGGGAAAATATTCTCTCTCAGGGCATCCGCAAATTAAGTGGAAAATTACGTATTATATCTTTAATAATATGTGTTTCCATTATATTCTCCACTATGTTTATTAAGCAGCACTCCATGTTTGATGTGATCACTGCTTTTGTAATGGCCGGAATTATGTATGCACTTGTATATCAGGCAGATATTGTTGCTATCTTACGGTCTTTTCATTCCGGAGAGAAACGCAACAACCGTGTTAGGCAGGTATAAGCTGCTTCTTTCAAGAAAAGCGGCATTCTAAAAATAAAATAAAAAACGGTGTAGCGCAAGCTATGCCGTTTCTTTATGTTTACTGTCCTTTTTTCTAATTAGTTTATCCTTCCAGCTCGGAAAATATTTTTCCCTCTACTCCTGTTATCTCTCCAATCGGTATCTTAATTCCATCCTCTATATATATAATTCTTTTACACACATCCACCTTTTCAACACAGCCTGTAGATGTAATATAGGCGCCTCCTCCCTTCCTGATATCTGGCCGAAAATAAGTGACTGCTATCTTGGGATGCTGTTTTTCCCGGCTCTGCAACAGTTTTAGTTTTCGATTTAACATTTCCTCTAAATCTTCTCCCAGCTCAATTTTTATATCAGTCATCCTGGCGGTTTCCTTAACTGCATCATTATAACCGCTCAGCGGCATAAAAGGAGAAAATTGTGCTGCCCGCTGCTTCATTGTCATATGCGGCCGTCCCTTAGAGACATGATGGGGACACTTGACAATATCATCATAATTATCCTCTTCCTTATCTGCCATTTTCCCTCCTGCACATTTATACATTCAGTATATCCTGAAGCTGCCTGTTATATTCTTCCTTCCCTTCTTCTCTTTTTATCTAATTACCTGACAAAGGATGGCATCAATATATCAAAAAGCAGCAAATTTTTTTCATGTGCTCTAAAATTAGGTATGGCTTGACAATTTATCATTTTTTAAGTAAAATGTGGCTTTAACTGGAATTTGTACTGTAAATGAGGTTGGGAGGATATTATGAAAATTGAACACTTAAAAGACAACGGAACTGATATTGCAGTTATTTCCAGTGATGAAAAGCTAATTGTTGATACACAATCTGCTTTAGATTTGGTTATGACTGTTAAATATGAAACAGGTGCGACAAAAATAATAATCAATAAATCGGCAGTATGTGAGGAATTTTTCATCCTTAGCAATGGCATAGCAGGCGAAATACTTCAAAAATTTATCAATTATCATGTTAGAATTGCCATTTATGGGGATTACTCACAATATACAAGTAAACCATTAAAAGATTTTATTTACGAATCAAATAATGGAAATGACTTCTTTTTTGTGTCATCCAAAGAAGAAGCAATACAAAAGTTAGTCAAAGCACAATAACAATACCGTGCAGGTTCCAGTTACAAGTTGGCACTTAATATATTAACACTAACAGCGGTAAATTTATTACAGATTTACCACTGTTAGTGTCTAAAAATAAGCAGAAAAAGCTTATTCTCCTTATAAAGGGATTTCCATTTTTAATTGAAATTAAAGAATCTCCGGCAAATCTTATAGCCTTCCACCGAAATCCATCTGCCAACCCTGCCATGGAGATTCATACAATTTCCAAGAAGCCCATACCGTAGTTTTCTGTACAGCATCCAGTCTTTTTTCTTTAGATAACTCCACAGCTCTTTTTTCTTTGCAAGATTTTCTTCTGTTCCGGAACATATCAGTAAAACAGAAGAAACTGTAGTGATAATATCCAGATAACTTGTCATATACTGATACATTTTTTTGACTGGTGCAATACGGTTTTTATTTTCTGTCATGTAATCAATCATAAGCTTATTGACTTTAATCTGCTGATCTATTCTGCCAATCATTACTTCCTGATTTACCGATTGGTCCGCCCTGCCAATATAATAACGGTAGAAATTAACATCCAGATAGTACATATTTCTCACATAAGGCAAAGGCTCAAAGACATAAAGATTATCCACATAAAAGGTATGCTCCGGCAGCTTTAAACCACATTCTCTAAGAAGCTTGGTTCTGAATATTACAGAGTGCATTAAAATATACTGCCCCTTGTGGAAGTGCTTCACATCTTCCCATGTAAACATTTTATCCATTGGCAGTGCATGTTTATAACGCATAACTTTATGCCGGTTCTCACCGAGCTTTTCATAAACAAAATTGCTGACCAGCATATCAAGAACCGTTTCCGTACCAGTAAGATTTTTTAAGGTGTCCAGTATCTGCTTATAAGCTTCTTCCTTCACCCAATCATCACTGTCCACCACTTTAAAATACAGGCCTTCTGCATTTTCAATTCCTATATTTACAGCAGAACCATGTCCCCCATTTTCTTTGTGTACTACTTTAATTACTGATGGATATTCCAGGGCATATTTATCAGCAATTGCAGCTGTCTCATCCACAGAGCCATCATCTACTATAATAATCTCTACATCTTCCCCGCCCTTTAAAAGCGAATCTACACATTTCTCCATATATGCCGCTGAATTATAGCAGGGCACTGCAAATGATAAAAGCTTCATCTCTCCCTATACTCCTATATCACATATTTTCTTAAGCTGTATTCTTTAAAGTTACTTTCCTTTTATCATACCCATTTTATCATAAATAATCAACTTAAGAAATTCTGAAGATATACAGCGTAAGCAGAAGGTATCGGGTATTTGTCTCTTGCCTCTTTCTGTTCCACAAATATATATCCACTTTTATTTTTCTTTTCAGCCAGCTCGTCCACCCGTACATCGTACCCCGTCATATGCCATTCCTTGTGGGTGAATACATGTTTGCTCTCGCAGAGAGGTTCTATCTTAAGTACAGCTAATCCCTCCTCCTTCAGGCAGGCAACCACTTCCTCTCTTGTAAGATGTCCTTCCAGGGTTGGAAACTCATACATTCCTGCAAGCAAACCCTTCTCCGGTCTTTTCTTAAGCGCTGCTTTGGCAGCATCACGAAGGATAAGTACCGTTTTTTCTTCTATCAACCTTGGTTTCTTTGGAGATTTATACGGAAAAGCCATTTCTTTCCCCTGTTTATGAGCAATACAAATCTTCTCCCATGGGCATATCTTACATTGAGGCTGCCCTGAGGGAATACATACAGTTTCCCCCAGTTCCATTAGCGCCTGATTAAAATCTCCCGGCCTTTCCTGAGGCATTTGGAAGGATAATTCTTCTCTTATTCTGCTGCGCACTGACTGTATAGAAATATCACTGCCATCTCCCCACAGCCTGGCCAGCACACGCAGCACATTTCCATCCACTGCCGGAACCCTTTGTCCATAAGCAATGGAGCTTATAGCTCCTGCCGTATAATCTCCGATTCCCGGAAGACTTATCAGTTCTTTGTATTGCCTGGGCATAGCGCCTCCATACATATCCATAATAATCCGTGCCGCCTTCTTCATATTTCTGACGCGACTGTAATATCCAAGACCTTGCCACAACTTTAAAAGCGTCTCCTCCTCTGCCTGTGCTAAATAACTGATATCTGGCAGGCTATTTATAAATCTGTCATAATAAGTCTTTACGGCTTCCACCCTGGTCTGCTGAAGCATAATTTCCGATACCCACACATGATATGGCGTGGCGTCCTCCCGCCAGGGAAGTATTCTTCTTCCATGGTCATACCACTTAAGCAAAGCCTCAGCCTGAATCTCTAATTGAGAAATACGCACAGGTACAGGTTTATGAATCGCCATAGACTCAGGAGCAACCCTGCAGTCATAGGCCAATACCCTTACACCTGCCTGCCTTGCCTTAAGCAGAGTTCGCCCAAACTCTGGCTGTGTAGCATTATTGGGGGTAAAATATTTGACATTTTCCATCTGGATTACAAGAATAATATACGCTTTATATCCTTCCCGTACCGCTTCCTCCAGTTCATTTACATGTTTAACGGCACGCTCTGAAGGCGCGTCAGGAAATAATACCACATCATCCTGTTCTAAGGTAACGCCTTTTACCTCAATAAAAATTTTATCCTTTGGTGTCTCAACATAAAAATCAAACCGGGAACTTTTATATTTCGTCTCAGGCCTGATCAGAGATATCTCCGGAAACAGACCTCCCTGACGCAGCCATTCATCTACAGCTTTATTGGGCGCCTGGGAGTCTATATTGATTATGCGTTTTCCCTTTCTGACCGCCACAAGGTCATATGCCGTGCTCCTTCCCGGATTATCACTTTTATTCAAGTATACTGGCACTTCCTTTATTAAAAGCTCCTGACACCGCCCGGTATTTTTCACATGAACTTTCTCACTTTTGCCATTAATGTTTACATAGGCAATGAATCTGTTCGGACGGCTCTCAAACTGTCCTTTTATAATGCAATCGTATCTCATTTTTATACCTCTGCATACCGCCAGCTGTGCTTGGCAGTACTGCACCAACAGATCGTTTGGAAGTTTAACTTCCAAACTCCCCCTGTCACAAATTTGACCGTGACACTTCCTTTCTTCCTGCAGACAATGAAACTGAAACAACCCTGCATATTTAAAATCGCGGTCATATAAATTTATGGGTCACGTTTATGTTCTGCTCCATCACACTGCTTATATGGAACCCTGGCGGCCAGAACCACTTCCGATGCAGGCGTCGTGTGTACTGCCTGATCATCAAAAAATATATGTGCGCCAAATGCTTTTAATACATCACGTTTTGTAATTCCTCCCAGAAAAAACGCTTCGTCAATTCGTACATGCCATGCCCGCAGCGTCCTTATCACACGTTCATGGGCAGGCGCACTCCGGGCAGTAACAAGCGCCGTCCGTATAGGCGCCTGCTCCGGCGGAAATTCGCTTTGTATGTCGGAAATCGTCTTTAAAAATTTGGCAAAAGGCCCTTGCTGTAATGGATTTTCCGCCTGTATTCTTTCATTTTCCTCAAATGCTTCCAAGCCTTTTTCCCTGAAAATTCTCTCAGATTCATCTGAAAACAATACCGCATCTCCATCAAAAGCAATTCTGATTTGTGAAATTTCCTTCTGCCCTTTATATGCTTTAATTTCATCACAACAGATAATTCCAGCTGCAATTCCGCAGTCAATCGCTGACTGCACATCTGTCTCGTCCGCCGACAGATATAAATCCGTATGGAAAGCTTCCAAATAGGGTGTAAGCGATGCGCCGCTTGCTAACACGGCCCTTGAAATATTAAGTCCATAATGGGCAATAGAATAAAACACTCTAAGAGAAGTATCCGGGCTGTTATGTGACATAATAATCACCTCTACCCGCCCTTCCTGTCCTGGAATTTTATTGATGTCCAGCAATGCCTCTATCAGCCGGAAACCATTCCCTGGCGCCAATAGCTCTTTCTCATGCTCCACCTGATACTTACAATACGCTTCCACGCCTTGGGAACAAAATATTTCATTTTCAACGGTCAAATCAAACAATGCCCTTGAAGAAACTCCAATAACCAGTCTGTTTTCCAAATTATATGCCATAATAATCCTCCATGCTTCTCAAGCGAAAACTTAAACAGATCCTTATCTTACACACTGGCATTATTCCGGAAAACATTTGTCTATCTTAAACGGCTGCTTTCATATCTTTCAAACGTTTTAAGACAAGTACGCAATTGGGCAAACCGCTCTTCCGTGTCCCCCTCATCAATTTCCACCCCGGCCGCAATCGCCATAATATTAATCATATCATCCGTAATACGGTGATGGAGCGCTGAAAGTATATTCAAACGTTCCTCGTAAGTTCTTGCATCCAAAAAATCCAATACCAGTGGATCAATATTTAATTCTTCTTCCCCATTCTCCGGCTCCCCGCCGCAAACGTCTCTATCCTTTTCTGCCTGTTCTTCCTCTTCCGGAAATAAGTTTTCTGCTGTCTGTTCTTTGTTGCCTTTTTCATCCAGCTTAGCCGTCCCGTCATCTGAAACTGTTTTTTCTGAAGTTGTATCCTTTGCAGATATATCTGCCGGTGTAGCGGTAATCAGTTCATTTTGAAGCTCAAAACAAAACTCCGAAGCGCTTTGGGGGTATTTTTCCTTATCAAGCTTTTCCATAAATAAAGAAAGCGGCTTTGCAAAAATTTTATAGTCTTCAAATAGCGCCTGATAAACCACCAGGCTCTCTCCTGTCTCACTGTGCTGCGCAAGGGTTACTACCCTGTATAAATTTCCTGTAAAATGCCTGTATATTTGTCCAGGCGATGGGATCTCTGACATAATTGCCTCCATTCTGCCGTAAAATACGGATGATATTATTATATCAATTATAATCCCTGACTCTTACATTGTCATTCTTCTTTTGTCTTCCAATTTAAAAAAACTTCTGGTTAAAAATACAGCCCTCCACAGAAAATTCAATTTCCCTGCATTCATTTGCCAGCCTTCTGCGCCCTTCATCATCCAGTGAATCAATTCTTTTATGATGAATCAACACCGTATATTCTCTTGTTCCATCCGCTTCTATTATTTTATTCATTGTCACCCCGCTGCTTCCATATCCTTTTTGCTCCAAAAAGTCCCTTATCTCCTGCACATATTCCTGCTCCGCGCGGCGGTAATACTGCTCTTTTCCGAGTATATTATTCTTGTCCTGCAATAATATAATTTCAAAAATGCAAAATGCAGTTATACTCATAAGCATAACAATCATTGATATTACAGCTGTCTCTTTTATACGTTTCATCACCCTCTCCTTTCTATCCGGCCGCTCCATAAGCTCTCTGTCTGCTTTATCTGTTATAATCAGATACCCCGCTGTACTTATATAGGTAATTGCAAAACTTGAAGTTGTGGAAATATTCTGACAATATATTCCACTCAAATCCTGTTGCACCGTGCATTCCATCAAGCCCAGCAGGACAGAAGACAGTCGGGTAGCGTCCCTCCTGCCTTCTATGGTCTTGATTCCATGGTGCATAAGGCTTTTCGCAGAATATATTGTCAGAATATTTGGCAAGTTTACGAGTTTCGCAATTACCTACTTATAATTATAAAGAATGATGTGTACCATAAAAAGGACTCTGACTTCCTTCCCAAAGCAAAATAAAAAACCAGCGGTTTGCAATTTTCTGCAAATCCACTGGCACTTTCCATATTATTTGTTTTTACGGATAAGTCTCACTTATATGCCCAATGCGCTGACAGCCCTCCGGAAGCTTACCTGCCTCTTTCCCTGACTGTGCCGTGTAAATATACATACTTTTTATTCCATAATTATCCGCCCCATAAATATCCGCCTGATATTCATTTCCAATCATTACCGATTCTTCTTTGTTCAGTCCATATTGCTTAAACAAGGCATCATAAAAATAGGAAGAAGGTTTTTTGACCCCCTGGTCGGAAGAATATAAAATTCCGTCAAAATATTCATAAATTCCAAGCATTTTCATCTCTGGCTCTGTAAACATGCGTTGTGCATTAGATAAAAGATAAATCTTTTTTCCGTTTTTTCTAAGACGTTCAAGCAACGCCCGCGCACCGTCAAAAAGACGGATATGAGAAATGGACAGACTGCGGAACACAATTCCCATCTGCCTTATCTGTCTTTTATCTGCCTGTATGTTCTTTTTCAGAAAAAGCTGTCCAAATACATTTTCCAGCAATACTTCCGCTTCCTGACAGCATAAATTTTCATCTTCAAAAGTCTTTTGGGCCCTAAAAACACTTTCTCTCTCTTCCTGCTTCACCAGTTTAAGATACGCTTCTTCCAGCTCTTTTTTTTCGTAAACCGCCCCCATCATGGAAAAAATCCGTGCCATATTCTCCCACAGAAATTCCTTTTTCTCATCTGTATGAATATCTACCAAAGTACCATATAAGTCAAAAATATAATTTTTATAATCTGTCCGGCTGCCGCTTCTTTTCTCAAGATACGCATTCATAACACTGCGTATCTGCCTAAACTGTTCTTCTGTTTTGGGATTATCCGACTTAAAATCCATCAGCTTTTTTATATATCCCTGCTCTTTGGCAATAGAAATACTTTTCGCGTAAACCAACTCATACACAAGTGAAATATGGCCTGTTACATAATCCACAGGCGTCTTTTTCAGGCTGCGTAAAACCGCATGTTCCTCGCAAAACGCCTGCATCACTTTTCCACTGACCGCACTGGTCCGCAGTTCATTTGTGGTTACATTGTAAATCTCCTCCAAAGGGAAATCCACATTTACTTTCAAAATATCTATTTTATCACTGTCCCGCAAAATCTGACAGAACATTTTAGTTCTTTCATCCAGATTTTCAGGCAGCCGATAAGCGCTGTGGTATTTTATTACCGTTTCAATCAGTATATCCTCGTCCTTATCTTCAATATAATCCCGGATTTTTCCCTGCTTAAAAAGAATTTCCGCTCCATATACAGCATGATCAATGGATTGTGCATCAATAAAAGTCCCATAATTTTTCAGCTGTTCAAACCGCCCCACATCATGCAGTATACCAAGAAGCCAGGATAAAGAAACATCTTCCCCGGAAAGATACAGAGACTTTGCAATTTCCCTGCATAGGCTGCTAACTCTGTAGGTATGCTCAATTTTCAGCCGCACCTTTTCATTACTGCTGTCATATTTTTCCACATATTCTCTAAAAACACGTAAAATCTTTTCCTTATCTATATTCATCCGTCCACTCCATATTATATATAAATTCGCCTTTAACTGCACTTAGGAAACGCTTGTGTGCTTCCAATCATAGAACCGGGCATGGCCATTTCACCTCAAACACATCCAGGGCAATTATAGCATCAATATATAAACCTTTCCACCATTTTCCTACATAAAGTAAAAAACTGTCTTGATACTCCTCATCAAATCGGCCACACAAATTTAACTTCTTTTAAAAATTCCTTTTTGATGATAAAATTAAAATATTGCAAGAAGTTATTTTTATTCTCACAGACAACAAGCTTGATACCCTCTGCCATAAATTGTAAGAAAGGTGTTCACATGATTCAGACATTATACCATGTAAAAGAATATAAAGAAGATTTGATTTACCCAGCCATCTGCAAAGCCATGGAAACGCTTGGCATTGCAGGCGATATGCGTCCCGATTTAAAGGTAGTGATTAAACCTAACCTGATTATGGCTAAAAGTCCAGACTTTCCCGTCACCACTCATCCCCTTGTGATAAAAGCAGTTGTACGCTGGCTGAAAGCACAGGGAGTTAAAAATATTGTACTTGCAGAAAGCTCCGGCGGCCTATATAACGGCGAACACATGAAAAACATCTATCAAGCGTGCGGCATGAGGCAGTTAGAACCAGATATCACCCTTAATATGGACTTTTCCGCCCGGACTGTAAATTGCAAAAATGGATTTGCGAATCATTCCTTTCATATTATTACACCTATTCTGGAAGCGGATTATATTATCAATATCTGTAAACTAAAAACCCATGCCATGACCGGATATTCCGGCGGAATTAAAAATCTGTTTGGCGTCATTCCCGGACTGGAAAAGCCCCAGCTGCATTATCGCTGGCCGGACATCCATGATTTTTCCCGGATGCTCCTTGAACTGGCACAGACGGTCAGTCCCCAGCTAACCATTATTGATGCGGTAAATGCCATGGAGGGCAATGGGCCTACTGGCGGAACCTCCTATCCCCTTCATCTGATTCTTGCTGCCAGGGATTTTTATACCCAGGATTATTTTGCCGCAAAGCTTATGGGACTTAATCCCATGGCTGTGGAAATGATACGTCTTGCTGTTGAAAAGGGTCTTGCCCAACCTGATAAGATAGAGCTTATAGGGGACACTCTGCCTGAAAACCTTCCCCCTTTTCAGACACCCGATGCCATCAAGCTGGACTTTTCCAGCTCCCTTCCCGGCTTTTTGCAAAGGCCCTTTGCCCTGATTGCCGGGCGGCTTTTTAAGTCCTATCCCCAGCTGGAAAAAGAAAAATGTATTGGATGCGGTAAATGTGCGGAAAGCTGCCCCGCCCATATTATTAAAATAGAAAATGGAAAAGCAAAATTTAAAAAGAAAAAATGTATTTCCTGTTTCTGCTGTCAGGAAATGTGCCCCATGAAAGCAATTTCCGTAAAAAAAGCTTTTTAAGCGTCCCATAACAGCAAAAGGCAGGACTGTCTTTGTCCTGCCTTTTAAATCGTTTCTTCCATGCCAGATATGATAATTGCATTTAAAGTTCTTAACATACATTTTCGTAATAAAATGCCAGCCATATTGTTGTTATCTGATGTCTGTCACCTCATATCCCGCTTCAGTCACTGCTGCCTTTAGCATATCATCTGCCACATCCTCCTTCAGGGAAACTTCTGCTGTTTTGTTTTCAAGGCTCATAACCACACTCTCGACACCAGAAATTTCCTCCAGCGCCTTCTGCACTCTTCCTGTGCAGTGCCCGCACATCATTCCCTCAATTGTCATTGTTCTGTTCATTTTTCTTTCCTCCTGATTTTCCTTATTTTTTATACCATTTGGTATTATTTCATTTAAATTACTTTTTTCTCCCATGTCCTTATCCATTTGCCGTATACCATCTGATAAAGCTTCATTGGGACCAATATTGTGTTCATTTTCTTCATATGTGTAAACCTTAAAGTTTCGCAGACGCAAGGCATTCCCCACCACAAACAGACTGCTAAGACTCATTGCAGCTGCTCCAAACATAGGATTTAATCTCACGCCAAATGCCGGATAAAATACACCTGCTGCCAGGGGAATACCAATGGAATTGTAGAAAAAGGCCCAAAACAGATTCTCTTTTATATTCTTAATAACCGAACGGCTTAGCCGGATAGCTGTTATAGCATCTGTCAGCCTGCTTTTCATCAGAATAATATCAGCGCTGTCTATTGCCACATCTGTTCCCGCGCCAATGGCAATTCCGACATCCGCCGCCGCCAGTGCCGGTGCATCGTTAATACCATCTCCTATCATTGCAACCTTCCTGCCCTCTCTCTGCAGTCTTCGTATCTCCTTTTCCTTATCCTCCGGCAAAACTTCAGCAATAACCTGATTAATACCCAGCCTCTTTTTAACGGCCTCTGCTGTCCGTTTATTGTCGCCTGTCAGCATTACCACTTCAATATTCATGTTATGAAACGCTTCTATCGCCTGAACGGAAGACGATTTTACCGTATCTGCAACTGCTATAATAGCAGAAAAGAAGTTTTCCCTTGCAAATAATAAAGGGGTTTTTCCTTCCTCTGACATTTTCTCCATGGCCGTCTTTTGTTCCCTGGTGAGAGTAATCCCATTTTCCTCCATAAACTTTAGGTTTCCCGCAAAAAACTTTTTCCCTTCACATATTCCCATAACGCCTTTTCCAAAAACTGCCTGAAACTCTTCTACCCTGGGAATTTCCACTTTTCTTTCCTTTGCCTCATCTACAATTGCTTCCGCTAAAGGATGCTCGCTGGGCTTTTCAATAGCAGCCGCTAATGCCATAATCTGATTTACATCTAAATCGCTTTCATAGTTAAGTATATCTGTAACCTTGGGCTTTCCTTCTGTGATGGTTCCTGTTTTGTCAAGAACAACGGTATGAATGTCTCTTGCAGACTGCAGCGCGTCTCCTGATTTAATCAAAATTCCGTTTTTGGCTCCGACCCCCGTTCCCACCATAATGGCCACCGGCGTTGCAAGTCCCAAAGCACAGGGACAGGAAATCACCAAAACAGCAATGGCGCCGGACATAGCTGCCTCAAAACCGCCTCCTTCCATTACCCACACAAAAAAGGTTATCAGGGCAATGCACATAACTGCCGGAACAAAAATTCCCGCAATCTTATCTGCCATCCTCGCAATAGGCGCTTTGGAAGACGAAGCCTCCTCCACCAGCCGGATAATCTGTGAAAGCGTTGTGTCTTCCCCTACTTTAACTGCCCGGCACACCAGCCGGCCGGCCTTATTCATTGTGGCGGAAACCACACCGTCTCCCGGCTGCTTTTCCACAGGTATGCTCTCTCCTGTAATGGCTGCTTCATTGATGCTGGAAGTTCCCTCCACAACAACACCATCTGCAGGAATAAGGCTGCCTGGTTTTACCACAAATAAATCGTCTTTTAAAAGCTGTTGGGTTGGAATTTCTTTTTCCTCCCCATTTTCCAGAAGAAGCAGCGCCGTCTTTGGAGATAAATCCATCAATTTTTCAATGGCTTCACTGGTT
Source organism: uncultured bacterium (assembly GCA_947381965.1). GTDB lineage: Bacteria > Bacillota > Clostridia > Lachnospirales > Lachnospiraceae > Suilimivivens. Next base: position 32,939 of record CANCXX010000035.1, on the reverse strand, counting down.
TTGCCCTTAGAACGGGTTTCCAGATATTTTCCAACGGTAATTAATGCTAAAATCATTCCCGCTGATTCAAAATACAAATCAGAAGCATATCTTTCCACAAGTGCAATATCTCCATGTCCCAATCCATAACCAATCCTGTATATGGCAAACACGCCATACAAAAGCGCTGCACCGGAACCTATGGCAATCAGACTGTCCATATTAGGGCTTAAATGAAACAGCGTTTTAAATCCTGTCTGATAATATTTTCTGTTTACATATATAATAGGCAGCGTCAGAAGAAACTGAGTAAAAGAAAATGTGAGCGCATTCTCTGGTCCATGAAAAAGCTTCATAAACAGATTTGGAACCGGCAGATGCAGCCACATAAAAAACATATGATACATGGAAACAACCATCAAAAGAACCATAAAAATAATGGAAATCCCAAGCCTTGTTTTCATCTCTTTATTTTCTTTTTTCCCCTTTAAGGCTTCCCTTCCCATCTGACTGGTTCCTCTTACCTGTTCCCTGCCAGCATCATACTCCCCCGCTTTCGTTTTCCCGGCTGCGCTTCCCTTCTCCACTCCGCCATCCTGCGTAGACAGACTGGCTCCATAGCCTGCTTTTTCCACTGCCTCAATGATCTTTTCCTCACTGCATACCCCGTCATCATAAGATGTCTGCATACTATTGGTCAGGAGATTTACCGTAACCTCTTCCATTCCCGGCAGTTTTCTCACACTTTTTTCCACATGGGATGAACAGGCGGAGCAGGTCATGCCTGTTACTGAATATTTCTGTTTCCTTACCATACTAATACCTCCATAAATTACAAGGTTTTTCATCTACAAATTTATTTCAGCTTTTTAACAAGTGCAATCACTTCTTCCATAATCTGTTGGTTTCCGTTTTGAACCTCTTCTGTTACGCAGGATTCCAAGTGTTCCTGTAATATAGTATAGCCAAAACTCTGCAACGCACTCTCCACAGCCGCCACCTGAATTAAAATATCCCCACAATAGCGGTTTTCCTCCAGCATTTTGCTGATTCCTCCCAGCTGACCGGATATGCGGTTTAAACGGTTTTGCAGCTGCTTTAATTGTTTGTCGCTCCTGGGTGTATGTTTGGTATGGATACATTCACAACTTTCTTTTGGCATATTATCTCCCTTCCTCTCCCATATACCCCATACAGGTATATTGTGTATTTATAATATACCCATACAGGGTATATGTCAATTCCTTTTTTCATGCAACAGCATATCTGCCACTATTTTTCATGTACCGAAGATGTTCATAGTAATCCTTTCAAAAAAACTGCTGCCAGTTTTTTATAACCGGCAGCAGTCATTCCTCCCATATTTTTAACCAAAGTCACTTTTTATATCATTTAATTACAATGTAAAAACATTCAGTTTTCATCCAACTGTTCTTCATTTAAAATTTTCATAAATTCTTCCCCTGTAATGGTTTCTTTTTCATACAGGTACTTTGCCAGTTCATGCAGCTTCTCCTTATTTTCAGTTAGGAGTTTTTCTGCTTTTTCATACTGACGCTTTACCGTCTCAATTACTTTTCTGTCAATTTCCTTTGCCGTATCTTCCGAACATGCCAGGGACGCATCACCGCCCAGATACTGGTTTGTCACTGTCTCAAGCGCTACCATACCAAACTCCTCGCTCATGCCGTATCTGGTAATCATAGCCCTTGCAAGTTTTGTCGCCTGCTCAATATCGTTGGAAGCGCCGGTTGTGACAGACTTGAAAATGATTTTCTCCGCCACACGGCCGCCAGTAAAGGTGGCAATTTTGTTTTCAATCTCTTCTTTGCTCATCAGATTGCGCTCCCCTTCCTCCACCTGCATGGTATACCCCAGTGCACCGGAAGTTCTTGGGATAATTGTAATTTTGGTTACAGGTGCAGAGTGTGTCTGCAAAGCCGCCACCAGTGCATGTCCGATTTCATGATAGGAAACTATCAGCTTTTCTTTATCTGAAAGCACTTTATTTTTCTTCTGATATCCTGCAATGACCACTTCAATGCTCTCTTCCAGATCCGCCTGCGTAACATACTGACGTCCTTCCCGCACTGCCCGCAATGCCGCTTCATTTACCATATTGGCAAGCTCTGCACCGGAGGCGCCGGAAGCAGCCCTTGCAATGGCATTAAAATCAATGTCATCCCCCAGTTTTACCTTTTTGGCATGTACCTTTAAAATTGCTTCCCTTCCTGCTAAATCCGGAAGCTCTACCGGAACCCGTCTGTCAAAGCGGCCGGGACGTAAAAGCGCCGGGTCAAGGGATTCCGGTCTGTTAGTCGCCGCTAAAATCACTACCCCTTTTGAACCGTCAAAACCATCCATTTCCGTAAGAAGCTGGTTCAATGTCTGTTCCCTTTCATCGTTGCCTCCCATACCGCCATTGTCACGTTTCTTTCCAATGGTGTCAATCTCATCTATAAACACAATGCAGGGTGCCTTCTCATTGGCCTGTTTAAACAGATCACGGACCTTCGCAGCTCCCATCCCTACAAACATTTCCACAAATTCTGATCCTGAAATGGAAAAAAAGGGAACATTTGCTTCTCCTGCTACTGCTTTCGCCAGCAGAGTCTTACCTGTTCCGGGAGGGCCCACCAGCAATGCTCCTTTAGGCATAGATGCGCCGATTTCCTGATACTTCTGTGAATTATGAAGAAAATCCACAATTTCCGTCAACACTTCCTTGGCTTCATCCTCGCCGGCCACATCGCTGAATTTAATTCCAGTGGTGGATTCCACATAGATTTTTGCATTACTTTTTCCAAACTGCATGGAGGGAAGCCCGCCGCCCATTTTCTTCATCAGCCGGGAGGACAGCCACTGTCCCAGAGCTACAAAAATTACAATAGGCAGTATCCAGCTGATAATAAAGCTTAATATCGGAGACATTTCCTCCTGCACCACTCTGCCAAAGGTACACTCTGACTGCCGCAGCCGCTCCACAAGCTCCGGATCATCAAAGGTCGTTGTGCGGTAATATGCAGGCGTTTCCTGTTTATCAACAAAATAAATGTATTCTCCTTCAATCTGGACCATCTTCACCTGCTTTTCTTCCACCATATCAAGAAAAGTACCATAGTCCACACTTTCCACCTGTGGCTTTAAAAGCCTGGGAAATAAAAAACTGTTTAACAGCATCATTACAAGCATTACAATAAAATAATAAAAAATTAATGGTTTCTTTGGCGGCTTTACTTCTTTCATTCTTCCTCTCCTTTCGTCTCTTAAGCTGACTTTATCTTTTTAATCTTATCATGTGCAAAGGACAGATAAAACATCCGTATCCGCATTTTATTATCCTCATACAAATCAATATTCTGATACAGTTCTTTATAATAACTAAAGAGCAGTCGCTTGGTCTGTACCGTTTTCTGAAAATTAATTCGGGTATCAACCAGACTTCCCTTTGTCTTAACATAATAATAAAGAGGTTTCGTTATCACTCCCACTTTTCCCACATACTCCAGATATTCCAGATTAAACATGAAATCCTCACACCAGTCAAGTTCCGGCGGACAGGAAAGGGCAAATCGTCTGACAATGTCAGCTTTAAACAGTTTATTCCACAAAACTCCATAATAAAAATTTGCGGGGGCCTCCATCATATATTCCGCATACCGATTCCGGGTAATAACAGGGCCTCCCTCAATATGGCCTTTCTCCATAATCCGTCTTCCCCATACCCTGTAATAATCGGAAATAACCATGTCACAGCCAAAAGTAAGCGCCATCTTAACAAACTCTTCCGTTGCATGCTTCACTAACCAGTCGTCTCCATCTACGAACTGTAAATACTCACCTTTCGCCGTTCTCATTCCTATATTTCTGCTGTCAGAAACACCGCTGTTATCCTTCTTAATATAAAGGAACCGGCTGTCAGACGCCGCGTATTTCTCAATCACTCTTTCCGTATGGTCCGTACTGCCGTCATTTACTATAATGACTTCGATATTGGAATAACTCTGATTTTGAATGCTCCTTAAACAACGTTCAATTGATTTTTCTCCATTATAAACCGGCACAATTATGCTCACCAGCGGCTGGTTCATTTCTATCACCCCTCAAATTAATGTGTTGCGCTTAATGAAAAATTCTACGCTCATGCCAGAAAAAGTCAATTACCGGAATCTAAACAATTTATAAAATCTTTTCCTTAATCCAGACGCCATCCGCACAGAATCCGGGTTTCAGGGCATTTCTGATAAGTGTAAACTCCTCCGGGTAAATACAACTTGGCATGTTCCCTGATTTTATTTTCTCATTTGCTGTATCATAGTCCATAAAAACCACTTCCTCCACTTCACTTTCCTGCAATGACAAAGTTTCAGAATCCACTGGCTTTTCATAAAGATATACCGCACTGATCTCCCAATCCTTAAAAATCTGCCCCCAAAAAACCGCCTCTATGTATCCCTCATGAAAACCAATAAATCTTAAGTCCTCTTTTTCCGCCCGAATACCGAGCTCTTCTTCCATTTCCCGCAAAGCGGAAGTTTCAAAATCATCTCCTGCAAGTACATGTCCTGCTGACGAAATATCATAGCATCCCGGATAGGCATCCTTTTTTTTGCTTCGCTTTTGTAAAAGTATATCTATACCGCCGTCTGCTCTTTTTCTGACAACCCATATATGCACAGTTCTGTGAAAATCTCCATCCCTGTGCACCATACTTCTCTCTTTCACATGGCCTGTGGGCTGCCCGTCCCCGCCACAAAGATCCAAAAGCTCCAGCTCCCTTCCGTTAAACACTCCCCGATACCATGAGCAATCCTTACGATAGCATAATTTTAAGGAAAAAAAGGGAATTTCCTTATCCAGTAAATCCAAAAAGAAAATATCCCCATCCCATAAGTTCAGTCCGAAAACAGTATCCTTATCCACCCATTCAAGCTTTCCTTCATCACATGCCTTTAAAGTGCCTTCAAAACCATCTGCTGTATAAAGACACATGTACTCTGCCGGATGCCCCTCAAAACAAAAGGTGACAATTCCCCGAAAACAATAAGAGGTAAGCGTAAGTCCCGTTTCCTCCCTAGCTTCCCGTAAAAGACAATCCTCCGGGCTTTCATCCCCTTCAAAATGTCCTCCTATACCTATCCATTTATCCTTATTGACATCATTCTTCTTGGAAATCCTGTGAAGCATCAAATACTGATTGTCCCTTTCAATATAACACAAAGTTGTTAAATTACTTTTCATGATTATCCTTTCTTATTCCAGTTCCGCATCCACCCTTTCATTCCCTTTTCCGTGACAAATTATGTACACTCTTCGTGTCCATCATCTGTCTGGGAATGATCGGGCGGCTGCTGTTTTCCAGTTCCGCATCCACCCTTTCATTCCCTTTTCCGTGACAAATTATGTACACTCTTCGTGTCCATCATCTGTCTGGGAATGACCGGGCGGCTGCTGTTTTCCAGTTCTACTTTTTAGGTTTTGCTGTATTTGATTATGAGCATTTCCACACTCATATAATCGTTCATTTTCCCGGTTTTAATGTCTTCCTCGGCGGCGACACAGGCTTCCAGCGCATTTCTTATTTCCTCCCTTCGGAAACGGGACGCCTGGGTTACATACTTTCCGGCAATAAAACCTGGAAGGCCAACTTTTTCCCCAATTGCCTTGTTTGGCAGGCTCTTTCCCTGAAGCTCCTTTACCTGTAAAAGCAGATTAAACTGTCTGGCAATCAGAAATAAAATCCGCATGGGCGGCTCCTTTTGTGCAAGCAGTTCATAATACAAATCCAGTGCCAGCTTCTGCTTTTTGTCAGCAATAGCGCTTACCATATCAAATATATGATTTCCAATTTTTTTTGTACAGATTTCTTCTATGTGTTTTTCTGTAATTAGCTCTTCGTCCATACAGTAACAGAACAGTTTTTCCGTTTCTTTTTTTATATTGTCCATATCTGTTCCTGTCTTTTCCAACAGATAATTTAAAGCTGATTCCGAAATTTTTTTATTTTCTTTTTTCACCATGCCTAAAATCCAGCGTTTTAAGGTATTCTCATCCTGGATATCAAATTTTACCACACAGCCCTTTGTTTGTACTGCCTTGTAAAGACGGCTTCTTTTATCTACTTCTGTCTCTACAAATACAAAATAAGTATCCTGCGCCGGTTCGGACAGATATTGGGCAAGAGCTTCCCCACCACTTTTAAAAAGTCCGCTGTTTTCCAGTACAATGAGCCTGCGGCTGGCAAAAAAAGGCATGGTTTCCGCCTGGTCAATTACAGTGCCTATGGAAATATCCTTTCCCTCATAATAATGGTAATTCATATGATCATCCCCAATAACCGCTTCTTTCAGCCTGTCTCTATACTGTCTCCGCAAATAAGCCTCATCTCCGTATAAAAGATATATATGATTAAATTGTCCCGTTTTAATATCTTCATTTAAACGCTGCATATTATCCCTCCATAGGTCCTCTCTCTGCAAAGCTTATATCCCTGTATACCAGGCCCTGCCATAAAGTATATCATACTTCCATCTGTTATTCACCGCTAAACTTTAAAAGACGCGCCTTTCTCCCATCTGTAGTAAAAGTTACAGCCCCTGTTTCATAAGTAATAAACGTCTCTGACTCATGGGACGCTAAACGCTCCGTCAAGTCCTTATGCGGATGTCCATAAGAATTATTCCTGCCACAGGATATAATTGTATAGGCAGGATTCAAGCTGTCTAAAAATTCATTGGGCGTCGATCCGCCCGATCCATGATGGGCTGCCTTTAAAACTGTAATCTGTCCCAAATCCTTCTCTTTTATATACTGGATTAGCGCCCGCTCCCCTCTTCCTTCCACATCACCGGTAAGCAGTGCGCCAAAGGCGCCGTAAGTAAGCTCCAGCACCACGGAGTATTCATTGGTTCCCTCATAATGAACATCCCCAGAAGGGTTCAGGCAGGTAAGAGTCATTTTCCCACTGTTGATTTTCTGTCCTCTTTTTATATAAGACAGGGGAATGCCCCTCTGTACTGCCCCACACTCCAGCCTTTTATAAGCATCATTTTTCAGCTCTTCATCCACATCCGGCAATATCAGATTGCTTATAGTTATTCCCTCACGTCTTCCGGCATCCAGCAGTTCTTCAATTCCATTACAGTGATCTTCGTCCGGGTGGGTTACAAACACTGCTTCTATTCGGGTGGCGCCCCGTATTTTTAAAAATGGAATAATCCGGTACTTTCCCACATTGGAAACAGAGGAACTTCCTCCATCCACCAGATAACAGCTTCCATTTTCATTTTCAATATAAATACAGTCTCCCTGCCCCACATCAAGGAATATCAGGGAAAATTCTTCCCTGGTTTGAATCATTAACAGCATCATAGCCATACCTGCTGCGCACCAGCGCAGCAGAGGCTTTAACTTTTTCTTAAATAAAACCACCAACAGCAGAATAAGCAGATATGCTATCACTTGCCATATTTGCGGCTTTCCCGGTGTCAGCTGTCCACCAGGAAGGGTATCACAAAATGCGCATGTCCTTTCATATATTTTAAGTACCCCCTGAATAAAAAAACAAAATGGCGTAGAAAAAACAGGGCATATAATTTGACACATAATCAGAAAAACCCCAGCCATCATCAGAAAACTCATAAGAGGAATTACCAGAAGATTCAGAAAAACAGAATATACCGGAAACTGATAGTAAAACCAGAGATATACAGGCAGGGTAATTATCATCATTCCAATCCCCCCTGCCAAAGCTTTTACGGCCCGGCATTCCAAAAGCTTTCCCTCCATTAGTACAGGCCGGATTACCCCGATACCCAGCACACAGCCAAAGGAAAACACAAATCCACTGTGATAAAGATAAAGAGGCTGTTCAAAAAGCACCAAAACTGCCGCCAAAGCCACCGCCGTCAACATATCATACGTACGCCCCCAAAAAATTCCGGCCATATGAATGGCAAACATTACCACTGCCCTGAGTGCAGAGACAGAAAAGCCTGTCATCATTCCAAAAAGGAAGATAAATATAGCAGAAATAACCGCTGATGCCTTCATAGGCACACCACTTTTTCTTAGAAGATGATAAAGCCCCATGCCAAGCATTGACACATGCAGCCCGGAAATGGCAAGCACATGGGCAATTCCGTTTCTTTGGTACAGGGCCTTTAACTCCTGTTCCATGTTTCCTTTCATACCAAGAAGCATTGCCTGCATCACAGAAAACGCTTCTTCTGGCAGCGCCTCCTTTAACTTATTGGAGAAATAAATTTTCAGTCTGTGACAGGCTTCTTCTAAATGGTTATATTTTGTGGATTTTGATAATATTATCGCCTGATTCAGGCGGTAAGAAATTTTAGAAATCTGATAATAAGAATATGTATCGAACTGTCCTGGGTTTGAAGCCCGCTCAAAAGCTGCCAGTCTGCCTTCCAGCATCACTATGCTTCCCATTTCCGGCTCCATTTGTCCATCCTTTAAATAGCATACGACCCTCTCCCACTCTGGGGCGGCCCTGTCTTTTGCCATCTCCGCCCTCCGGCTTCGTTTTAGATAAAGGATGGACACCAATTTCCCTTTTTTCACCGATGTTTCCTTTTTATATACTTTTCCTGTTACGGCAAACCGTTTTCCCTGAAAGCTGCCATAATCCCTGTAGGGAGCAGGGAAGCAGACTGTCAGCGCAAACAAAAGCGCTGTTATCAGAAGGCATCCCAGCCCTAATGGGCGTTTTATCATATATTGTCCTTTCTGTCTTTATGACACCAGTTCCAGATTTCTCTCAAACACAGTGGCAAGGCTGATATTTTCTTTGTAATTAACATTGGTGCTTCCGTTAATAGATATTTGCACCTTGTTTATATTCGGCAGCTCCACCAGCGAATTGGTGAGAGAATAAATGGTAACACCTGAAGTTACGTTGTAAAGCTGTGTCAGAAAAGCACTGTCAAGGTCCACATAGCAGATCCCGTCTTTTACATTGACACTGATAATCTTTGTGCCTGGGTTTATTGTGGGATAAACATTCTCACTTTCACCTGGCCCCGCAATCAGCTGCTCCACTACCAGCCTTTCCATAGAAATATTACTGCTGTAAACCACTGACCGGGTCACAGTTTTTAATCCATCCCCTCTTTCATTGGCCAGATATAGGGTCAGCTTTACCTTTTCATAGGCATTGATCTCATTTCCTGCATTGTCAACAAACATATCCGCATTCATAATCCCGACAACAGTTCCCGAAGCATCCATCAAGGGCTCTGTCCTCACCTGAAAGGACACATACTGTATCCCTTCTATTTGTGTCAGTGTTCTGACAATAGCTGCCCGTACCAGCACCTCTGTTGTTACAGGCTGCCACATATAATTTTCATCAAAATTTAAGATAAGCTGATCCTTGGATATATTATGATCCAGCAGACGGAAGGCACCTGATAAAGGCGCTTTATATTCCAGTCTGTCAGAAGCCATTCCAAGCTGTTCCAATAGCTCCTTGATAAGCGCGCTCTGGTCCGTTGTCTCAGTTACATATTCATAAGGCGAAATTCCTGTCTCTTCATTATTTACATAATAAATTTTATAGACCCTTCCCTGCTGGTCAGTATCCTGCATACTGCAGGCACAAACAACAGCCGTCATAAGCAACAGCAGAAAAAGATACTTTCCCTTTTTTTTCAAAGCGATGTCTGCTCCTTTACACTAAAACTCTGGTAAGTGGTATCTTTACAGTAAACACAGACCCTTCTCCAACCTTACTTTCTACCTTTATGGAACCTCTGTGCAGAAGAATCGCACTCCTTGTAATGGCAAGTCCCAGCCCGGTGCCGCCAATTTCCTTGGAATGGGACTTATCCGCACGGTAAAAACGCTCATATATATGATGAATGGCCTCCTCCGGAATGCCAATTCCCGTATCAGCCACCTGTACGGTAAAAAACTGGTGATCCGCGTCAAGAGTTACCTCCACTCCCCCCTGTTCCCGATTATATTTAATGGCATTTTCAACCAGATTGGTTAAAATCAGCGACATTTTCACTTCATCCACTTCCGCCACAACTTCCCGTTTGCTAATCAGCGTCATTTCTATGTTCTTTTTCCTTGCTATGGGACGGAGCCTTTTTAAAATAATCTCTAACAATTCATTAATATTGACTACCCCCACATTTAATGTAGCAGCTGATTTTTCCATCTTCACCAGCGCTAAAAGGTCGTTGATAATTTTATCTTCCCTCTCAACCTCTTCCGCAATATCCTTCATAAATTCATGATAAAGCTCCGCTGGCACATCCGGCTGGGCTAAAAGGGAGTCTGCCAGAACCTTCACCGATGTAATAGGTGTTTTTAATTCATGGGACACATTGGCAACAAACTCTTTTCTGGAATCATCCAGCGATTTCATTCTTTCCAGCAGACTGTTAAACGCATCTACAATATGCTCTGTTTCCAGATAATCCGGTACTGAAATAGGTTCATTGGTATATCCCGCCTTTACCTCGCTGATGGCTCTGGTTATCCGCTCAAAAGGATGAATAAGAATCTGCACCAGTATAAGGGCAAGGGCAAAAATACATACCACCATAATAATTTCCATAATGACTGCCTTCCGGCTTAAAATATCAATTGTATTGATAATGGTATCTGTAGACACACTGGTAAGCATCACGCCTCTTACCAATTCCGTTCCCACAGGCAGTTCCGCTGTGGCAGTCTGGGCCGATACTGTCTCCACAATTGGTATGGTCAGTTCAATAAAACCATTTACCTCATCATAATTGACTGTATTGGTCCCTTTCATGCACCGGATAACTTCCTCAGAAATAATCGTCTTTCCTTCACTGATGCCATAGGTATCCTTCACGATTTTCAGATTTCCGTTAATAATAAGAACACGCCCATTGTACAGATTAGAAAGCTGCTCAAGCTCTGCCCCTATCACCTCTGAGGAGGTATCCTGTAAATAATTATAGGTAATCAAATGATTTGCAATAATCCGAAGCTGAGTCTGTACATCAGAAGTGCGCACCTCCACCGCCCGGCTTTCATAATTTTCAAGAATACCTGCCCGCATAAAAACGCTGGGCACCATTCCCATAAGAAACATAATGACAAATAAGCGGAACTTCAGACTCCGCATCAATTTATTATTTTTTAGAAATGCTTTTATATCAGCCATATTTATCATGCAGCCTTCCAACAATTCCCTGCCTGTTAAAAGTACTATAAAAACCAGTATTTATAAAACGTATACTGTAGCGCCAGCTAAAGGCCGGCGCAGATACCCGTCCAGACAAAATCTTATGCGAAATAATACCCTACGCCCCACTTGGTATGTACATATTTAGGCTCAGAGGGATTTTCTTCGATTTTCTCACGAAGCCTTCTGATATGCACATCCACTGTACGCACATCACCCGGATAATCATTTCCCCACACAAGCTTTAGCAGGTTTTCCCTGCCAAACACTTTGTTGGCATTTACTACAAGAAGTTCCAACAGCTCAAATTCCTTGGCAGTTAAATTAATTTCTTTTCCTGATACATAAACCCGCCTGCCATCGCAGTCAAGCTTCATGTCGCCGCTCTCTATCACCTTTGCCGCTTCTTTAGGCTTTGGAGACGTACGCCTTATAATGGCTTTGATTCTGGCCTTAACCTCCAGAATATTAAAGGGCTTGATAATATAATCGTCTGCTCCGTATTCCAGGCCAAGAATCTTGTCCATATCCTCCCCTTTCGCCGTGAGCATAACAATTGGGACACTGGAAAACTCCCTGACCTGCTGGCAGACTTCAAATCCGTTCAATCTGGGAAGCATAACGTCCAGAAGAATGATATCATACGCTTTTCCCTTAATCATCTCCAGCGCTTCTTCCCCGTCGTATGCACAATCCACTTCCATCCCGTCCTGCTCCAGACTAAAGCGGATTCCCTTCACAATCAGCTTTTCATCGTCAACTACCAACACCCTTTTTGCCATATTTCACACCCCTGTTTTATTTTTTAAACCGTAATGCTGTCCTTTATTTTTTGGAACAACCCATCTTTTATCCCTTCAACGTTCATAATGTCTTCTATCTTCTTAAAAGCGCCGTTTTGCTCCCGGTAAGCAATAATGCTTTTGGCCCTGCTGCTGCCTACACCGCTTAATGTGCATAATAAATCTTCCCCTGCCGTGTTAATATTCACAAGAGAAGAACTCACTTTTGCATCTTCCGTCTGGCCGTTTCCATTCCCGGCGTATAAAAGCTTTCCGCCTCCAGCCTCTTCCACTTCCTCTTTGGTGGGAATATATACCCTGCTCCCATCAGTGAGAAGATCCGCCTGATTCAGGTAATCCTGATCTGCGTCCTCCCGAAAGCCGCCTGCCATTTCAACAGCCTGGAATATCCGGTTTCCTTCCGTCATCACATAAATGCCTGGATTTTTCACCGCTCCACAGATATGTACCACACAGTCCCTTTGGGGGACATTCTCCCTTTGTCCGCCCTGCTCCAGTATCCTTTCCGCAGCATCTTTTTCATTTTCATCTTCCGCAGAAAGCGGCCCATTCGCCAAATTCTCCGGCTCCTTCGTCATTTTGCCGGTTTCCTCCTCCACTGGCAGGAGCAGTATTTCCTGTCCGCTTTCCCTTCTCCCGCACCCTAAAAGGATACTAAAAATTATAGTAAAAAGTCCTGCAGCTGTTTTTATCTTATTAATTTTCACCGTTATCTCCTTTTCCTAAACAGAAAAGCCCCTTATAACGATACCATTTTATTGTAAAGTAAATTCATACACTTGACAAGCCAAAGTTTATTAATTTTATTCCCATTTAAAGATTATAATTCCTGCAATTGCAGCCAGCATTCCAATAACTTTTTTCCATTCAAAAGGCTGTTTGTCCACCCCAAACCATCCAAAAAGTTCTATCACATATGCCACAAGAAGCTGTGCCACCACAATCAGCATCACTGCTTTTGCAGGCCCTAACAGGTCCATACTTTTGATTACAGTATATGTGATAAAAGCGCCAATTGCACCGCCAAGCAGCATGTACCTGGGCTCCACTTTCGTGAGAACGCCGAAAGACGAACGATCTGTGATAAGCCATGCGCCAAGACAGACCAACAGCGCCGTAAACTGAACAAAAGCATTTGCCACCCAGATAGTAGAGGCTTTTGTCACCTGTGTGTTAAATACCCCTTGAACACTCATCAATGCACCTGAAATAAGCGCAATAAAAAATCCAATCATATGAAGAACCTCCTTAATACCTTTTCCCGGTCCCGCTGAAGGACAGTTCAGCCTCCTTCCGCCGGCCGGGAAGACGTTTATTTTATCTGACGTCTTCCCGGAGCGGGTTTATAGGTTTATCTTCTCCATATAATTGGAAATTTATTCATCTGCATATTCAGTTTTTTCTTCTTCAGTCACTTCCAGGTATTCTTCCTCATAAGCACTGCCGGTTATCTGTCCCATCATCTGCTCCGACAACCCTTTTAGCTTTTCATTTGGGTCCGCTCCATTCCATATCTGTGAAAACGCCACCTCCAGTTTTACCCAGAAATTACTGGTTTCAATCATTTTGGGCATGGAAATGGATTGTTCATATTCCTTCGCAAAACTTCCAAGCGCTTCATAACCATAATCCACATTCTTAGCCGCTGAAACCTTTCCGCTCCTTGCAAACAGTATATCATTATATTCCGCTGTCAGGAAATGGGCAAAATCATTTGCCGTTTCTTTGTTTTCTGAATAATTATTTATCACAACACAGCTGGTCATGGAAAGGGACCTGCTTTTTTTCTCCCCGTCAATATCCGGTGTAGGGGCAATATCATAATCATAGGCAAACAATCCGTCATCTTTTGCATGTTCCAGTTTAAACACTGCATCTGTGGTGGCTATGGTAAATACCATTTTCCCTGCCATAAATTCATCCAAAACCAAATCATAATTTATTTCTCCTGTATCTATGGAAAAGAACTGGCTCAGCTCCTGATAGACCTTCATGTTTCTGATTGCATCCTGATTATAAATGTCAATCCGCCCTGTATCCCATCCGCCTTCACCGCCCATATCAATGGCATTTCCCACAAAAAAATAATTATAAAAAATATCCGTAACGTCCCATTTAAAGACGCCTTCCACCTGCTCCGGCGCATCGTAGCTGTCTGCAAAGTTCCTGATATCCTCAATGGTGGCTGGAAGCAGTTCCTTAGCCTTTGCCTCAATCTGCTCCTGCGTAAACGGCTCTCCATCTGTGCTCTCCACCCATGTATTTTCCATTCCCTCCTGCAAAATACCTGCCGCCGCTGCCTCATCCGCCTGCTGCTGGGCGGCCTCGCCCTCTGCTAAGTCTGCCTCCGCCTCCAGCTGCTTTTGCGCCATATCTTCCATATAAGTTTTATTATAGAGCAGTGCACTTGTTTCAAAATAAAAAGGATATCCAAACAGCTTATCTTTATAGCTGACAGCCTGCAGGCCTGTCCCTATATAAGTCTCCTCCACCGCAACCTCTTCCGGCGGCGTCACCTCGTCTGCAAGTCCTGCAAGATAAGCTTTTTCAAGCATATCATGGCTTAAAATATAAAGATCCGGTCCGCTGCCCTCCAGGGAAGCATGGTTAATTTTTTCCAGGTATTCAAGCCCTGATTCCAGCACCGGAACTACCCGCACCTCATGGCTTTCATTATACTTCATTGCCGCACCGCCCAGATAGGAAGTTAAGGCTTCATCCGTATACCAAAGATAAACTCTTTCTTTTCCTCCTGAAAATATTGTCTCCTCCTGCTTTCCGCTTACTTCCCATCCCGCTTTTGCAACACCAAAGATAAGCGCCGCCGCCAAAGCTGTGACGCCCACCGCTATCAGTCTTTTTTTCAGACCCATCGTTTACTCCATTTCTATTAAAACATTATCCGGGGTACTGTTTAAAGCACGCACCAGGACAATTTTTCAGACAGTTTCATCCAGACAGGTTTTTAAAATGGACAGCATTTCATCTATATGTGCTTTCGTAACAATAAGGGGCGGCACAAAACGGATAATGTCAGGACCAGCATTAATCAGTATCAGTCCCTTATCCAGCGCACTGGCAATGATATCTCCCACCGGCATATTAAACACAAGTCCCTGCATCAGTCCCATTCCCCGTCTGGTATCAATACAATCATATTCCTCAGTCAGCATATCAAGCGCACCTTCAAGATAAGCTCCTGCTTCTTTTACATTATCTATTATATGGTTCTCTTCAAATAAATCAAGTACTATATTTATCGCCGCCGCCGCTAAAGGGTTTCCTCCATAGGTTGTGCCATGGTCGCCGCTGGTAAGAGAATTTTGTCCCACTTTTTCCGTAAGCAGAAAAGCTCCCACCGGCACACCGCATCCAAGGGCCTTTGCCGATGTCATAATATCCGGTTTCACACCATAACGCTGCCATGCAAACATGGAGCCGCACCTTCCCATTCCACACTGGATTTCGTCCAAAATTAAAAGAATATCCTTTTCCTGGCAAAGAGACTTCACCTGCTTTAAAAAACCTTCCTCCGCCGGGAAAATGCCTCCCTCTCCCTGCACGGTTTCAAATAAAATGGCACAGGTTTTATCCGTAACCTTTGAAAGGACGCTTTCGAAATCGTTCATCTTTGCAAACCGTATATTGCCAATCATAGGGCCAAAAGCTTCCCTGTATTTGGGATTTCCTGTCACGGACAAAGCGCCCATGGTACGTCCGTGGAAAGAATGCTCCATGGCAATAATCTCATGATCTGTTTTGCCGTCTTTCAGATACCCATACTTCCGTGCCGTCTTTATGGCGCCTTCCACAGCCTCCGCTCCGCTGTTGGTAAAAAATACACGATCCATACCAGATGCTTTTTTCAGCTTTTGGGCAGCAGTAATTGCCGGCACATTGTAATAATAATTGGATGTATGAATCAACTTGTCAATCTGGTTTTTCAAGGCATCATTGTATTTTTTATTATTATAGCCCAAAGCAAACACAGCAATTCCCGCACAAAAATCCAGATACTTTTTACCATTTATATCATATAAATACATCCCATCCCCTTTATCCAAAACCACCTGATAACGGTTATAGGTGTGCAGCAGCGACTTTTCTGCATCCTCAATATACTGCTTCATGCTGTCCATTTTCATTTACCTCCCATCTGCCTGTTTCATTCGTAAAAGGTTTTGTCCTCATCCCGCAAAATCATAGTTCCCACACCTTCATTGGTGAAAATTTCCAAAAGAAGGCAATGGGGAATTCTTCCGTCCAGAATATGCACCTTGTTGACACCGTTTTTTACAGCGGAAGTACATCCGGCAAGCTTAGGCAGCATCCCGCCCCCAATCATTCCCTCCCCAATCAGGGCGTCCGCACCGGAAACTGTAATTCTTGGAATAAAAGTGCTTTTATCATTAATATCTTTGTACAATCCTTCAATATCGGTTAGGAATACCAGCTTATCCGCACCAACCGCCTTTGCAATGGCACAGGCGGCATCATCCGCATTAATATTATAGGTAATGAAGTCTTCATCCAGTCCAACCGGGGCCACAATTGGCAGAAAATCTTTTTCCAGAAGGTCATAGAGAATTTTAGGATTTATATTCGTAATTTCACCCACATAACCTATATCCTGCCCATCGGCGTATTTCTTTTCCACGCCAATCAGTCCGCCGTCTTTGCCGCTGATTCCAACTGCCTTTACCCCCAGCTCCTGCACCATGGCAACCAGTCTTTTGTTTACCCGGCCAAGCACCATCTCCGCAATCTCCATGGTTTCATCATCTGTTACGCGAAGACCGTTTATAAACTGTGCTTCCTTTCCTACTTTTCCAACCCAGCGGCTGATTTCCTTACCGCCGCCATGAACAATAATGGGCTTAAAGCCTACCAGCTTAAGCAATGTTACATCCTTAATCACATTTTTTTGCAGTTCCTCATTGCTCATGGCGGAACCGCCGTATTTTACAACAATAATTTTTCGGTTAAATTTCTGTATATAAGGAAGAGCTTCAATTAAAACCTCCGCCTTTTTTAAAACTTCCTGCATATCCTTATCCATATCCGGCTCCTGTTTTTAATTCCATGCCTGCACCCAGACAGCCTTGGCGTCAATGGGCGTTTATGCAGGCATCCATTGTTTTTATGTTTCAGTTCCTTATTCCCGCGTTTTATTATCAGCTTCTGTAATCTGCGTTTATTTTCACATAATCATAAGTTAAATCACATCCCCATGCTGTGGCTGTCTCGTTACCCATGTTCATATCCGCCAGAACTGTTACCCTGGGCTCCGATAAAATTCTGCCTGCTTCCTCTTCGCTGTAAGGCGCTGTCATTCCCGCTTTATAGACCTGTATTTTTCCTGCGCTGCTTTCAAAGAAAAGCTCTGTCTTTTCCGGGTCAAAGTCTACGCCCGCATATCCAAGAGCACACAAAAACCGGCCCCAGTTGGCATCATGCCCATAAATTGCTGCCTTGCAGAGGCTGGAGCTTACCATAGACTTGCTTAATTTCCGTGCATCCTCCTTTGTGGCGGCCCCCATTACCTTTGCCTCATAAAGAGCCGTCGCCCCCTCTCCGTCGCCTGCCATCATTTTGGCGAGAGATTCATTCACATAGCGGAGAGCCTCTTTAAACGCCTCATATTCCGGCGTTCCTTCTTTGATTTCCGGGTTTTGGGCCATGCCATTTGCCATTACAAGCAATGTATCGTTGGTTGAAGTGTCCCCGTCTACGGAAATCATATTAAAAGTATCTGTTACATCCTCTTTAACCGCCTTTGTCAAAAGTTCTTTGGATATCACCGCGTCAGTGGTCACAAAGGCAAGCATGGTACACATATTGGGATGGATCATGCCAGAGCCTTTGCTCATGCCCCCAAGGGTCACCGTTACGCCGCCAACCTCAATCTCTGCCGCCGCCTGTTTTAAACGGGTGTCTGTGGTCATAATTGCTGAGGCTGCCTCTGTTCCTGCCTCAATGGTATCCGATTTTTCCTTTGCAAGCTTTAAAACCCCTGCTTCAATCCTTTCTATGGGCAGCTGCATTCCAATCACTCCGGTGGAAGCCACAAGCACCGCCTCCTTTGGTATATCCAGACATTCGGAAGCCTTAGCTGCTGTCCTTAGACAGTATTCGTACCCTTCTTTTCCTGTACCTGCATTGGCAATCCCTGCATTGACGATTACCGCCTGCCCGTAAGGAGATTCCTCCACCACCTTTTTGTCCCATAAAACCGGAGCTGCCTTTACCACATTGCTGGTAAAGGTTCCTGCCAGTACGCAGGGCCTTTTGCTGTAAATCATGGCCATGTCTTTCCTGTCCTGATATTTAATGGCTGCCTCTATGCCTGCTGCCTCGAATCCCTTCGCCGCTGTTACACCGCCTGTTATCGCTCTCATTTTTTCCTCCATTTCAGTACCGCTCCTATCCCCTCCGGCGCCTTCTTCCTCAGAGAAAAACCGTCTGCTTCTCATACTGTTTTTCTCTGGGCGCCTCCGGGGACCTTCGCTGTTTTCCAGTACCGCTCCTATCCCCTCCGGCGCCTTCTTCCTCAGAGAAAAACCGTCTGCTTCTCATACTGTTTTTCTCTGGGCGCCTCCGGGGACCTTCGCTGTTTTCCAGTACCGTTTCTTGTGCCTTCTGCTGAAAAATTTATTGGTTAAATTTCACAATGTTGTTGTGGTTCAGAACAAAATCATAGTAATTCAAATCCTCTCTTTTGGTCCAGCCAATTTCTTTCCAAAAGGCATTTCCCACATCGTTTTGAGTAAAGGCAATCAGGGAAACCTTACTGATATGTTCCTTTTCCAAAGCCTCCATGCAGTGAACTACCATGCTTTTTCCAATTCCTCTCATCCGATAGTCCTCGTGAACGCACACATGATAAAGACATCCCCTTCTTCCATCGTGACCGCCCAAAATGCTCCCCACAATCTTCCCATCCTCCAACGCTACCACACTGATACCGGGGTTTCTTTTCAAAAAACGCTCTACTCCCTCTTTAGAATCATCCAGGCTCCGCATGGCAAAGCCTTTAATGCTCATCCATAAGGCATATACCCCCTGGTAATCCTCTATGGTCATTGTTCTTACCGTCATTGTTCCACGCCTTTCTTTTATCAATTATACTACTCCTAAGTAAGATGTACTATCTGGTAGTCATGTCCCGTATAGGGCAGGAATTTTTCCAGCACATCCTTCGTCTTAAGCCGCAGGCTTGCAGTATTCACACAAGGATGACATCCTATAAATTCTTCTTTCAGTATATCCTCATCAATTAAAAGCCTTACATGATGTTCCTTGTCATTCATCAGCCCCATAATGCTTACTGCCCCTGGCAAAATGTTTAGATATTCTTCCATAAATTCCTCCGGCGCAAAAGAAAGTCTTGCGCTTTTTATTTGCGCTGACAATTCTTTTGTTCTAAACTTCTTTTCCCCCGGCATAAGCAGCAGATAAAACCGGGTCTTCCGGGTATTACACAAAAATAAGTTCTTGCACATATGTATTCCCAAAATTTCATCCACCCCCTGGCAGGCTTCCAGCGTAGCCATAGGTTTATGATCCATTCTCTTAAAAGGAATACCAAGCTCCCGCAGAAGACCGTACACCGCCATTTCCCTGCAAAGCCTTCCCTCCCCTTTTGGGACATCTTCATATAAAGCAGTATCCAGTATCAGCGGATTCATAAGTTAAGTCCTTTCTCTTCCTCACAGCCCAGCAGAATGTTCATGCACTGGATAGCGGCCCCGGAAGCGCCCTTTCCCAGATTGTCAAACCTGGCGCTTACCAGTATCCTCTCTTCATTTCCTGTTACATAAATTTCCAGGCCATCCCACCCCCTACGGGCGTTTCCTGCAAGAAAACCATTGCTGTCTGCCTCACTGCCAAAAGGCTTTACCTTCACAAACTTTTGTAAGAGATAATATTCACTTAAAAATTCGTGGATTTCTTCCGGCTTCTTTCCCCCCAAAAGCATGTCTGCATAAAGCGGAATTGTCAAAAGCATTCCATTGTAATAATCACATATAATGGGAGAAAACAGCGGCGTTCTTCTAAGTCCCGTTATTTTCTGCATTTCTTTTAAATGCTTATGATTCTGGGAAAGAGCATACTCCCTTGGCGCATCCAGCCCCTTGTCCCTTTCCTTTGCCTCATAAACAGCAATCGTTTTTTTTCCTGCGCCGCTATAACCGGACAGTGCAAAGGAAGACACCGGATAATCATCCGGCATAATACCGCCTGATATTAACGGATAAACAATACTGATAAAGCCTGTGGCATAGCATCCCGGCACAGCTATCCTGTTCCCCCCTTTGATTTTCTCTCTGTGCCCTTCTGACAGTTCCGGGAACCCATATGCCCATCCTTCCATTGTCCTGTGCGCAGTAGAAGTATCTATAATTTTTACCTTTTCACTTTGGACCAGACCAACAGACTGCCTTGCCGCCTCGTCCGGCAGACACAAAAAGGTAATATCCGACTGGTTAATCAACAGCTTCCTCTCTTCTTCATCTTTGCGTTTTTCCGGCGCAATTGGAAGCAGTTCTATATCCTCTCTCCCCACAAACCGCTCGTGAATCCTGAGTCCTGTGGTTCCTTCACTTCCATCAATAAAAACTTTTGTCTTCATAATTATACCTCCTGGCATTACAGACTTTGCCTGCAACACTTTTCCATCATACTCTTTCCCTGCAAAAATCTCAACCATAAATCACTTATAACCGCGGAAAGTCTAAAAACCTCCAACAAATCCACCAAAAATACGGATTTGTTTTTCGTCACTGCATGATTATACATCTTTATTGCATATTATTCAACTATGTTTTATTTTTATTGGAAATAATACAAATTGTTTCTTTATTTATGCAAAAGAAGTCTTGCATTTTAAATGGAAGTGTTGTATATTGTCAAGGAACAGAAACTTTGCTCAGGAAACCATTCTAAAAAGCCAGCTTAAAAGGATTACGGCCGTTTTTTGGAATTTGGGAAAGTCCGGGAGTACATCATAAAAACAGGAGGCAACTAAATTATGAAAGAAAAAGTCGTTTTGGCCTATTCAGGGGGACTGGATACCACAGCCATCATTCCCTGGCTAAAGGAAAATTTTGATTATGAAGTTATTTGTGTCTGTATCGACTGCGGGCAGGGAGAGGAACTGGATGGCCTTGAAGAGCGGGCGAAATTCTGCGGCGCTGAGAAATTATACATATTGGATGTGACAGATGAATTCTGTGATGAATACATTATTCCCTGTGTGCAGGCACATGCCGTATATGAAAATAAATATCTTTTGGGCACCTCCATGGCAAGACCCCTTATTGCAAAAAAACTGGTGGAAATTGCACGCAAAGAAAAAGCGGCCGCTATCTGTCATGGGGCAACCGGAAAAGGAAATGACCAAATCCGTTTTGAACTGGGTATCAAAGCCCTGGCTCCCGATTTAAAGATTATTGCAGCCTGGAGAAATGAAAAATGGACAATGGATTCCCGTGAGTCTGAAATTGCTTACTGCAAGGCCCATGGCATAGACCTTCCTTTTTCAGCAGATTCCAGTTACAGCAGGGACCGCAATTTATGGCATATCAGTCATGAAGGTTTAGAACTGGAAGATCCTGCAAATGAACCCAATTTTGACCATCTTCTGGTACTTGGCGTCACCCCTGAAAAAGCGCCGGAAGAAGGCGAATATGTTACCATGACCTTTGAGTCCGGTATCCCTGTTTCTGTCAACGGCAAAAAAATGAAGGTTTCTGACATAATCCGTGAATTAAATATTTTAGGCGGAAAGCATGGTATCGGTATTGTAGATATTGTGGAAAACCGGGTTATAGGCATGAAATCCAGAGGAGTCTATGAAACTCCCGGCGGAACCATCCTTTACGAAGCCCACCAACAGCTGGAAGAATTAATCCTGGATCGTGACACTTATGCAGTAAAAAAAGATATGGGTAACAGACTCTCCCAGATTGTATATGAAGGCAAATGGTTTACTCCCCTTAGAGAGGCTGTACAGGCCTTCATCACAACCACCCAGCAGTATGTAACCGGAGAGGTAAAATTCAAGCTCTACAAAGGCAATATCATTAAGGCAGGCACTACTTCCCCTTACTCACTGTATAATGAAAGCATTGCTTCTTTTACCACAGGTGATTTGTATGACCATCATGACGCAGAAGGCTTTATCAATCTGTTTGGTCTTTCCACCAAAGTCCGCGCTTTAAAAATGCAGGAAAACGGTGAACTGGAATAAACTCACAGGAGACAGGGAACATGCAGCTCCCTGTCTTTTTATTAAGGAAAGGCAGTGGCTTTATGGATGTAATCACACTTTTACTATTTTATATTTCAGGCATCAACTTAACCGGATTTGCTCTGATGGGAATTGATAAATATAAAGCGAAAAAAAGGGCCTTCCGTATTCCGGAAGCAACCCTTTTTATCATTGCTGCTATTGGTGGAAGCATCGGCTCTCTTATTGGAATGTATTTTTTTCACCATAAAACTCTGCACCGCAAATTTACTTATGGCATACCTCTCATTCTAATTATCCAAATAGCTCTTGCTGCCGCTTTCTTTCATGCACCATTTAACATTTCAATTTTATAACCTACAATACAAAGCCGTCCTTGGCAGCCTTCAAAGATGATTGTAAAATCGTTGAAAACTGCAAAGAACGACTTTAATTTTTATAAAGTAACAATCACACCGCCGTCATTTGCATACATGCTGCTGACACCTTTGGTATCCATAATAAGCGTGTCTTTTACCTTAATCCGTGATAGAATCATCTCCCTGACACTTTCTGCCCGCTCCGGACAGTTGCAATGTGTAATCATCAGTGTTTTTTCTTCCGGACTGAGTGCCTCCTTTGCAACGATTTCCGCCATTTTTGCAAGTGCCTTTTTTATGCCTACCGCCTGACCTAACTGGATAATCTCACCTGTATCAGCTCCCATCACCGGCTTGATGCTTAAGGTTGAAGCCACCAACGCTTTTACACCGGACAGACGTCCGTTTTTACGGAGGGTTTCCAGATTATCCAACACAAAATAAGTGTGCATATTATCCCTGTATGCAATCAGTCTCTGGCAGATTTCTTCAAAGGCAAGTCCCTCTTCGGACCACTGGACTGCCTTAAACGCCAGCTGTGTCTCTCCGCAGCTGGCAGAGTGAGAGTCACAGACAAAAATGTTTTTTTCTCCAAACTCCTCCTGATACATCTTTCTGCCAATTTCAGCGCTGTTATAGCTGCCGCTTAACTTGGAGGATAAAGTAAACACAAAAATATTTTCTGCCTCTGTCTGATATGCCTCCTTAAATTTATCCGGAGAAGGGCAAAAAGATTTAGGACATTTGGGTGATGCTGCCACCTTTTTCAAAAACTGAGCCTGATCAAAGGTTTCATCATCCATAATCAGCTCATCTTCCACTTCCAGCCCCAGAGCAATTCTTTCATATCTGGGGTCCTTTTCATAATCCTTAGGGAATTCACAACAACTGTCCGCAATAATTTTATAACTCATAGTATCCTCCAAAACCACTTCATATATTTACCCATAACTATAGTATCTGGTTTTCATTACTACTTATACTAACATATAGTTTTTGCCGTGTAAATACTAATTCCATATTTCTATAAAATAAGTTTCACGCAAAACGCACAGTCCTGCCCTGTGAATCGTAACCAACATTTCTTTACGCCTTGCGAAGGATGCGGAAATATTATATTATATGATAGGGAAAAAAATTTAAACAAATGGAGGAATATCATGACCACAAATGAAAAAGCATTACTGCTCCATGAAAAATGGAACGGCAAGCTTGAAACCATATCCAAGGCTCCTGTAAAATCCAGAGAGGATTTATCCCTTGCTTATACCCCCGGTGTGGCGGAACCCTGCCGGGTAATTGCAAAGGATAAGGAAGCAGCCTATAAATACACCATGAAAGCCAACACGGTAGCTGTTGTCTCTGACGGAAGCGCAGTGCTGGGCCTTGGCAATATCGGCCCCTATGCAGCAATGCCTGTGATGGAAGGAAAGGCAGTTCTTTTTAAAGAATTCGGCGGCATCAACGCAGTTCCCATCTGTCTTGACACACAGGACACAGAGGAAATTATCCGCACTGTCACCTTTCTTGCTCCCGGTTTTGGCGGTATCAATTTAGAGGATATAAGCGCTCCCCGGTGCTTTGAAATTGAGGAGCGTCTCAAAGAAATATTAGATATTCCGGTTTTTCATGATGACCAGCATGGCACCGCCATCGTGGTTCTTGCCGGAATTATTAACGCGCTGAAAGTTGTAGGCAAAAAAAAGGAAAACTGTAAGGTAGTGGTTAACGGAGCCGGAAGCGCCGGAGTTGCCATCGCCAAACTTATTCTTACCTACGGTTTTTCCAATATTCTTATGTGTGATAAGGTAGGTATTGTATCTGAAGAAACCACCGGACTTAACTGGATGCAGAAGAAAATGGCAGAAGTTACCAACCAGGAGAAAATAACAGGCACCCTTGCCGATGCTTTAAAAGGCGCAGATATTTTTGTAGGAGTCTCTGCCCCTAATATTGTCACTCCTCAAATGGTTTCTTCCATGAACAGGGATGCCATTCTTTTTGCCATGGCAAACCCGGTACCGGAAATTATGCCTGATATAGCCAAAGCTGCCGGTGCAAGAATTGTTGGGACAGGCCGCAGCGATTTTCCCAATCAAGTCAACAATGTGATCGCTTTTCCCGGTATTTTTAAAGGCGCTCTTGAAGGACGGGCTTCCCAGATCACTGAAGAAATGAAGCTTGCCGCTGCAAATGCCATTGCTTCGCTGGTTCCTGATGATGAACTGAATGAAAATAATATTTTGCCGGAAGCTTTTAATCCTAAAGTTGCGGAGCTTGTAGCACAAGCTGTAAAATCCCATATCCGGTAACTGACATGACCAATCCGGAGTACTGGCATGGCAAGCCCTATTATTCCCTGGACGCCTACTGTAAAAACACCTATGGCGAAAAGCTGTACAAAGCAGCATTAAATGCTGGTTTTACCTGCCCAAACAGAGACGGTACTCTTGGCACAAAAGGATGTATTTTCTGCAGCAAAGGAGGCAGCGGTGACTTTGCATCCTCTTTTTCTGACATCTCCGCTTCTTCCCCGGACGAGGCGGAACAGATTTTTGAGGAAGCTTATCAGCACAGCATCTCTTTCCTCTCCGGCAAAAAAACCGGACAAAAATATATTATATATTTTCAGGCTTTTACCAACACCTATGGTTCTGTGCCTTATCTTGAAAAAATATACCGGCTTGCTCTTACGCGGACTAACTGTGTTGGCATTTCCATTGCCACACGGCCAGACTGTCTGCCTGACCCTGTGATAAATCTTCTTGTCCGATTAAGGGAAGAATATTCTCCTAAATTTATCTGGGTGGAATTGGGGCTTCAGAGCATACATGAACGTTCCGCCTCCTTTATCCGTCGGGGCTGTTCTTTATCCAGCTTTGATGTGGCGCTGGAGAAGCTTTATTCTGCCAGAATTTTAGCTGTGGTTCATTTAATCTTAGGACTTCCGGGAGAACACCTTACCGACATGCTCCAAACAGTTAATTATTTAAACCATCAGCCCGTCTGGGGCGTAAAACTGCAGTTGCTGCATATCCTTAAAGATACTGACCTTGAACAGTACTGGAGGCAGGATCCGGATTTTTACGGCTCTTTCCGGACGCTTTCTCTCTATCTGGAAGCTTTAATCTCCTGTCTGGAACATCTGCGCCCGGATATGGTGATCCACCGCATAACCGGAGATGCTCCCAGGCCGCTGCTTCTTGCTCCCCTTTGGAGCGCCCACAAGCGGCATGTTTTGAATACGCTACATAAACAAATGAAAGAGCAGGGCTCTTATCAGGGCAAACATTATAATGACGGGAAAAATTACTGTTGAAGGGACCTTGGAAAACATGCTCTGATATTCTATAGACAAGACCGGAAAGGATAAATATGATGCAGGATTTTCTAACTCTTTATAAACTGATTATACTTTACATACTAAGCCGGGTGGATTTTCCCCTGACCAAAACCCAAATCAGCGATTTTATGCTGGAAAAAGAATTTACAAACAGCTTCCTGACCATCCAGCAGGCAATGAACCAACTTATTGAGGACGGTTTTGTAACTGCCTGCCCTATCCGCAACCGCACCCAGCTTTCCATCACCCCGGAAGGCCGGGAAACATTGAAATTTTTTCAAAACCAGATAAATTACGGCCTCCGGGAGGATATAGACGCCTTTTTAAAAGAAAATGAATTCCGGCTGCGGGACGAAACCTCCATCTGGTCAGACTACACCAGAGTTTCTTCCGGAGAATATGAGGCCCGGCTGGTTGCAAAAGATAAGGGAATTACTCTTGTTGACATTACTCTGTCGGTTCCTTTAGAGGAAACTGCCGCCGCCATCTGTGATAACTGGCATATAAAAAATCAGGAAATCTACCAATATCTGATAGGGCAGCTTTTTTAAGGTAGGAAGGCAGACCGTTCCTTAGTCTGCCTTCCCACAGCCATCACATTTTCCACATCCACGGCTCACCACATCCTCACTGCCAAGATTCACAGGACTTGTCAGCAGGCAGATCGCCTGGGCTGAAATTCCTTCCCCAGTCCCTGTAAAGCCCAGCCCCTCTTCGGTTGTCGCTTTCACACTAACCTGCCCTGTGGTAATTCCAAGAGCCTTTGCAATGTTTTCTCTCATAGCATCAATATAAGGACGCATTTTGGGGGCCTGGGCAATAATTGTTGCATCAATATTTTCTATCAGGAATAAATTTTCTTCCAACAGATTCCCCACATGCTCCAAAAGTTTAATTGAAGAAATTCCTTTATATGCCGGGTCCGTATCCGGAAAATGCTTTCCGATATCCCCAAGAGCTGCCGCTCCAAGAAGTGCATCCATAATGGCATGCAGAAGCACATCCGCATCTGAATGCCCAAGCAGTCCCTTCTCATAGGGAATATCCACACCGCCCATAATCAGCTTTCTTCCCTCTGTCAGCCTGTGTACATCATATCCCATTCCAATTCTCATACTTCACTTTTCCTTTCTTATCCATATACTTGTTACTTTTTTAATTATTATTCCTAAATTGCCAGAATACATTTGAAAATGGCTTTCCTCAAAACATATGTCACAATTTACTTTATACAGTTTCATCCTCCATTAACTTCCGGATAAGCCGGACATCCTCCTGGCGAATATAGCCAACCTTCTGATAGGAAAATGCAAATTCCCCCCTCATAACAGCATAACCTCTGTAAATATATTCTCCAAATCCACAATACACGGCTGCCGTATCTGTGAGAATTTCATTTTCCCATGAATCTTTCAGATGTATCCCCTCATAATACATATGAAGATGAATCACTTCGTGCGCTAATACCGCTATAACCGCATCTGTTGTGTAATAGGGTCTGACAATCACACGGATATTAGTAAACGCAAGATTGGTGGATATTTCCCCTGCCCGGTCCACCATTGGCCCATTTTCAATCGTAAGATTAATAAACTCCCCATTAATACCCACATGGTCACAAATACTGCACAAAAGCTGCTTTAAAATTACTTCATCACCTAAGTTCATTTTAAGCCGGAGCATAATTTCCTCTGGGACCTCATAAACGCCATAGCTCCGTCTTTCCTTCTTTTTAAGAAGTGTAACACACTTTTTTAAAAGTTCCTCCGGCACCGTCTTAAAAGCGCTGGAAGGCACAGGCGCCTTATGCAAAATAAAAAGCCTTATGACAAAAATCCCCAGTCCCATAAAAGACAGCAATTCAAATATATCATTAATACTGATTTTATATATAAGCGACCGTAACAAATTCATTTTTATCCCCCTGCAGCACTATATCAGTGACGCCCCTTACAAATCCTATGGTTTCTTTATTCCCAAATACGTAAATGAATATCCATGATCTGTGGATTCATACAGCGCCATTCCCGCCGCGTCTCCCCCTTCATAATCTCCGTCCATTCCCTGCCCACAGAGCATATACAGTTTTCCTTCTTCCTCATAGGGCATTTGGGGATAATCATATGGATTATATTCATAACCATCAGACAAAGTTACCCTTATTTCTTCCACTTCCACTTCTTCATATGTAAGCCCGCCATCGTTTGTCACAAAAAGCTCTGCCTCATCACCACCATTGTGCATCAAAGTGGCAAATCCAAAATTTTCATCAAGGAAAGTAAAATCAATTCCCATTCCCATCCGCTCACCAAAAGGCATTCTGGAAAATATCTGCCAGCTCTCTCCTGCATCCGTGCTTTTTAACAACCCATACATACGGCTGCCAGCCGCCGCGTCCAAAATCACCATACGATAGCGTATTCTTCCATTTTCCAGTTCACATTCTTTCTCATACTCTCCCTGATACCTGGACCAGAAATATTCTTCCCACTTTTTTTCTGCCTCGGCCTCCACATCCTCCTCTTCCCAGGCAAAGGCTATATTTCCCTCAGACTCAAGCAATGCCTCAATGCCCTGCCATATCCGCCCACGGTCATATCCATTTTTGCGAATTTCTTCTATAATATCTGATACTTCAATCAAAAAAGAATTTTTATCCGTACAGATCCATAAAGAGTTCAATGGCTCTCTGCCAATATTGCCTGCAAGCGGACCAAAAAAACGTTCATCCCCGGAAACATAAAAAAGCCAGTCTCCAATATTTTTCGCGCATTCACCAATTCCATCAAAAGAAGAACACTCCACCCACAATAAATCCTGTGCTTTTGGATACTTCCGTGTATTCCATCTGTCCGAATCGGCTTCAAATAGCTTTTCTTCCTGCTGGGAATAAAAGCCATACGCCCGATCTCCTTCTTCCCAATAATCCTGTGCCTGAACCTTCATAAGCTGGTGGTAAAAATTGGAAAACATGGCAGGAAAATACACCGTAAAGTAAAAATCCCCCTCTGCTGTCCGTTTATCCTGTGCCTTGCAACACAATATCTTATTTTCTCCTTCTTCCTCTGAAAGAATTTTAACCCCCTGTCCATATCTGGCCTCCAGCGCCTGTTCCCACTGGATAAATTTATCCCCGGCCTCCTGTTCTTCCTTTTCCAGTCTTCTGGAATAAAGCTCTCCCACAAGAAACAACAGGCAAAAAATCACTCCCACAATATAGGAAATTATTTGTTTTTTCGTCCACTTTTCCTTTTCACGCTTTTCCATCAATTTTCCCTTTTTCAGACCTTTTCATCCATGGACCTTTCCAATAGAAAGACACAGATAATCCCATTCCAATAGTCCATCCCACCGGCCATGCACACCAAATTCCCACTGCTCCCATAAAACCTGCAAATACTTTTGCAAGAACCACCCGAAGTATCAAATCCGTAAAAGTTCCCATCATAAACATTCTCATTAATCCGGCCCCCCTTAGGATACCATCTGCCGCCAGTTTCACTGATACAATAAAATAAAAAGGCGATACAATTGTCAAAAACTGCATACCTGACAAAAGGGCAGTCTCCGACGGTTCATTCATAAAGAAATTTATCAACCCTCTGCCTGCCGCCAGATAAAGAGCCACCAGCGGAATACAAAGCAGCCATACCATTTTTATTCCTGCCCTAAATCCCTCTCGTATTCTGAAGAGACTGCCTGCCCCCATATTCTGGGCCGTATAGTTGGATATACCGTTTCCAAGTGTAGAAAACGAAGTAATCACCAGATTATTCAATTTGATGGCAGCGGAATACCCGGCAATAACCCCTGGCCCAAAACCATTAATTACCCCCTGGATAATAATGTTTCCTATAGAAATAAAACTCTGCTGCAATATGCTTGGAACCGCAATAACACTGACCTTTTTCAGCATATCAAAAGAAAATTTACAGACTTTTCCCTGGGTTTCAATTTTATTTAATTTTTTCAAAACCACAAGCATAGATAGAATACAGCTGACGCCCTGGCAAAGAAAAGTCGCCCACGCTACTCCTGCCACACCCATTTGAAAGGCTGAAACAAACAAAATATCCACTGCAATGTTGGACAGAGAGGATAACGCAAGAAAAATAAAGGGCGTCTTCGAATCCCCAAGAGCGGAAAAAACTCCTGTGGAAATATTATAAAAGAATAAAAAAGGCAGTCCCCAGATATAAATATCCAGATATAGCTTTGAATCCTCAAAAATTTCCTGTGGTGTGTGGATCAGGCCCAGCATTCCTCCCCCTCCGGCCACACCAAATACCATCAAAAGCACGCAAAGCGCCGCGCTTGCTATCGCAGTAGTATAGACAGCCGTTTTCATATCCATATATTTTTTTGCCCCAAACAACTGTGCCACAATAACAGAACAGCCAATATTACATCCAATGGCAAAAGCAATAAATATCAGCGTAATTTCATAGCTGTTTCCAACTGCCGCCAGCGCATTTTCTCCTACAATTTTCCCTGCAACAAGGCTGTCCGCAATGTTATAAAGCTGCTGGAAAATAATGCTGCCAAAAAGAGGCAGACAAAATTTCCACAAAACCGTCTCCGGCTTTCCTACTGTCAGATCCCTATTCATATCTGTTTCTCCTTTTTCGCAAAATCAAAGCACATGCTGCTAGAGCGTGTTTGAAAAATGCTTCCCAGCAAATGTGGGGACGAGGTTTTCCGCGTGCAGATGTTGGAAATGATTTTTCAAACACGCTCTAGACAGCAGAAGGAAATTTTAAAACTCTACCGGCTTATACTCTTCCATTTTAGGAACCAACCTATTTTCATAAAAATCAAGGAAAATGCGACAACACTCTTCTTCTGAACACATTTTATAGAACAAACGAGTCCCTTTTTCTTCAATTCCTAGTTCAACCTCAATTTCTCCATCTTGTGAGCATGCCTGCACATAACGGACTTTATGCTGTGCTTTTGGCGCCGTTAAAACCACAAATTGATCTGGTGTGATAAACATATCCGCCAAATAGTCTTCAATATCTATATCCCTAAAATCAGTAATTTCATTCTCTTGATTTCTCAGTATAAAACCCTGATGTGGCTCCACTGTGTTAAAGACCACTTCTTTTCTCTTTTTAAAAGGAAATTTCATAACCGTACCTCCATTTTAATATCTATATTTGTATGTTAAAATGTTGCAAACTGCCTAAATTCAAAATTGATACACTTAATAATAAATTTTCTGACATTTTAATACATAGTAAAAGCGATACATCTAAGTCTGAATAGATAGTATCGCTTTTGATGTCCTATAAATAGTACTTAATCTGGATTTGAACTGTCAAATCATTCCGTAAGGAATATTTTTATTTATCTATAAATTTAGTTTGTAAAACATTGTGTCCAATAAATGCCATACACATTATTTGTCTGATAACATCCCACTCCAATACGATTAAAATTTGTATTCAATATATTTGCCCTGTGTCCGGGAGAATTTAGCCATGACTCCATAACTTCTGCCGGTGTATTTTGACCTGCTGCAATATTTTCCCCGGCCTTGTTATATTTTACACCATTTTGTTGGAATGCTGTAAAACATAATGTTCCATCCGGCCTCGTATGTTCAAATACAGTTACTGTTTCCTCCGCACGAATCTGTGCTGTTTTCATTAGTTCCGGTGTTGTAGTAAGCTTTCCAAGACCATTCTCCTCACGAACTTTATTTACAAGTTCAACTACTTCGTAAGCATATCCTGAATTATTTTCATCAGAAGAATTAACATCGTTATTTGCTTCTATTGGTTTATTATTTACAGATGTGGATTCAGGAACCTTTGCAAGGGTTTCATTGCCAATACGTCCTTCCGCTTTTCCAATCGTGACATAATGTAAATAATAACTTGGAAGGTCTTCCCCAAATATCAACTGTAAATCAGAATATTTTTCTTTATAATACTGTACATTAAATTCTTCGTTTCCCTGACGTCCTTCTGCCATTCCACATGTTAGAAAATGATTCAATAATAAATCACTGTTATCTCCAATTGCAGCCCGCAAATCAGGATTATGCTCCAGATAATAAGTACTGTCAAACACCGCCGCGTAATCAGAATCATTATTTGTTGCCGCTTTCACGGGAAAACCTGTCATCACAAACAATATTATGGCAATTAAAGCCAGTATTAGCTTCATAGGAATACCTATTTGCTGCTTCCTCATAGTCACTCTCCTTTCGCTTAAAGCATAATAATAAATTAGGTTTTTACAGCTACTTTATTCTTTTTTCAACCATTAATAAGTATAACTGGATCTCTGTATTTTTTCAACAGCAAATTGCCATAAGCATATACTTATATATGGCAGGTAAATACATCAACCAATTTTATAAATTCATTCCTTTTCTCTATGTGCCGTAATAATCGTATAGCTATACGCATTTATTGTAAGTATATAATTGTCTGCACTCACATACCAGTTTTTCCCTCTTCGTGTAATAACAGTATTCGCTGAATTGATTTTTGCTTTACACCAGTCAGCCACATCATCCGTATCTAAACAAAGATTTCTTTTAATGCGTTCTACGCCTAATTCGGTTGTGTGCAATTTATCCAAATTTTTTAGTAATTCACTATCTGCATTCATTTTAAAATTATCCATTTCCTTATCATAAAATTTCCACTGTGATTTGATTATATTTAAGAGAACTATTAGCTGTTCTATATTGTTATTAAAATCTCTGTCTTCCCATCATCTTAGATACAGTTTGATTTTACCCCAAACCTTTTGATTTTGTCATACTTTTTGATGTTCCTGAAGGAATTTGAAACGCCTTTTAATGAAAACATGAGTTAAAGGGGCATAAGGGAAGCCAAATAGTAACAAAAAATTAAAAAAGTTAAAAGTTTTACTTGCTTTTTTTTTAGAAATGTATTAGACTAAATAAGTCGGATACATAAGAATTTGTGTAGATGATACAAAATGGCTCGTTGGTCAAGCGGTTAAGACGCCGCCCTCTCACGGCGGAAACAGGGGT
>CANCXX010000034.1 GCA_947381965.1 uncultured bacterium | reverse complement strand
TTCTTCCTTATTTAGAATTTTCAGGGCTGTATTGCTGTTTAATTGTCAAGGTCCTATTTGCTATTTCATTTTGTTGCTTTTGTTCATCACCAGCAACGAAATATACTATACCATCTCCTTTTCATAATGTCAACACATTTTTTAAAAAATTTGTAGAAATTTTTCTTTTTTTCTTAATCCCTTTT
This sequence comes from uncultured bacterium, assembly GCA_947381965.1. GTDB lineage: Bacteria > Bacillota > Clostridia > Lachnospirales > Lachnospiraceae > Suilimivivens. Next base: position 47,997 of record CANCXX010000034.1, on the reverse strand, counting down.
TTCGGCCTTGCTCCGCCCCATTTACTGACAAAATTAAAAGCCCGCAAAGCAGGCTTTTTGTTTTCTTTATTCCTGTAAGCAGAAAGGGATTGCATGCCGCAAGAATCAAAAACCCCACAGCTCTGCTGCAGGATTTTGACTTACTTTATAAGAAAAGCTCTTTAAAATAATGAAATCGTTACAGTTTCATCATTTTTCATTGTAAGCGCCAGACTTGTTATTACTTCTGCCTGCTCCGCCGGTATTTCACATATCAAAACCAATTCCACATTTTCTCCTGGTGCAAGAGTTCCCTGATAATATGCCAAATCGTTCAGCAACAGCGTTGTTAACGCATTTTTTTCTTCACCATTTACAACAATCTTAAACCTTGTATTACTTTGGGCAATGTCCAGACTGGTTTCTGCTCCGGATATATTCTCTGTCAGAAATTTAAGAACCAGCAGTTTCCTGCCGCTTGTTGCATCCATGGCAAAATATAGTTCTCCTTCCTGATCCGGGTAGGTATCCGCCGTCTCGTAACCGGTATATGTAAACCTTACGGAATTAAGCTTTAAAAACTCTTCCATAGTAATATTACTTATTACAATGTCTGTATTATCTATCACTGTTACTTCTTCGGTATTTGTTTCTTCCTGTGCATCCGTTTCTATATGGGCTGTTTCATCAGAAGCGGAATCCGGCTTATCCTCCTCTGTTTCCTGTTCCAAAATAAGCTCCGTTAATTTTCCTTCCCGGTTTTTGTCATATTTCAATACTTTTCCCACAGCATACTCAACAAAAAGCGCCTGCTGCTCGCCGCTCATCTCCGGTATTGCATTTCCGCATCCCGTTATTAATATTGCTGAAAACAGCGCCACTGCACCGCCCATTATTTTTCTTTTCATGCCAACCTCCATAACCGCTTAATTTATTTTCAGCATTGACTGCCTATTTTTGAACGCTCTCTTATTTTTTCCAGCCGTATATACAGGAAAGAAATAATTAAAGCAATAATGCCAACTGTCAGAAATGTAATCACTCTGTATACAGTTTCTGCTTCTCTGAAATCATATAAAACAAGCTTCACACATACCAGCGCAGCCATTGTAAGCCCATATATGCGCTGGAACCTGTCATCTTTCTTAAATCCAATTCCCACAGACCCAAGGGCGATTATCATCAGCAGTATACTTACAACTACAGGTAACTCATAGTGTCCGGTTAATACAAAATAAGTCAGAAAGCCTGCCAGCAACAAATACTTTCTGGATATTGCCAGACAGAAGCGTTCTCTAAATACAATAATAATTGTTGCCGCTCCAAGAATCATCATTGCTGTGCTGAAAATATAGTCGTTACATAACCAGGCTTCAAGGTAATAAAAAGTCATAAAAACAATGCTGACTATATTATAAGGTTTTTGGTTTTTTCCTTTAAGACCTGGCAGAAAATTAAATATAAGAAATAACAACAATAATAATCCTGCGCTTATCAGGTAAAACCATCCTGTCTCCATATCCAAATTATCATGCAGATATTCAGCCCACCACTTCCACCATATCAGAAGGACGCCTGTTGTTATTACTATCTCATGAAACAGATACATCTGCTTAATTCTAAAAGCAGATAGCAAAAGGATACATGCAAACAGAACTCCTGTCAAATACCAGGAGTCTTCTGCTCCTGCCTGCCAAATGCCGGTAAGCGCCGTCCACACTACTATAATACAGTCTAATACCAAAACTTCTTTTTGTCCAGCCGTAAATTTTACCGCAAGAAAAGCAGCTAAAATGGATATAACCACTTCCCACTGATACCCTGAAAAAGAGCCAAGAGAAAGGACAAGACTAGCTACGTAATAAAGCTGTGCCCACCTTCTTCCATCTTCCCTGTCCCAAAGCATAAAAATCACACTACATACTGCAAGGACCAGCACTTCAGCTGTCAGATGTACAAATAATGCCATATCTGCCGCTCCGTCAATCCCTGGCCCCAGACTGCCAATCAGAAAAAGCAAAAAAATATATAATCCATTTCCAATACAACAAAGGGGAAAAAAAGCCGTCCGCTTTTCCCTGCAAATAAATAAACTGAATATATTTAAGAAAATAAAGGAAAACACTACTCCCAACACCAGGTAAACGGCAGCTATCTGCTCTGCCCACGCAATGTAGACTGATAGGAATGTAAAAATAAGGTATGGCAGCAAATGAACCACATTCATAAGCGTACGGTTTTCCTGATTGGGGAAAAAAGCGCTTATCCCATTAACCATAAGCAGCACCAGTGATACCATCAAAAACTTAAGCCCTGACTCAAAGCCTTGAATGGGAAACAGACAAATGTAACACCCTGCAAGAGCAATAAGTCTTAAAACCTCCGAATTCTTTTTTCTGCTCACCCAAATCGCTGTTGCTGCAACTACCAGTGTTGTTCCACACAGATAAATTCCCTGTGCCATTCCTTCCAAATAGTTATAACCAAACACCATATAGGCCACAAACACAAAAATTGCGCCTATAATACTAAAAACATGAATGCCCACCTTTAGCTCCATGCTGTGCAACTGTCCGGCGGATTCTACCGGTTTTTCTTTTGCTGTCCATTTTCCATCAGGTATCTGTTGGATAATGCGCCGACAATCTTCTCCACTTCTTATATGAGCTACCTGTTTATGCTCCATACGCCTGCAATATTCCTGATAACTCCGGCGGGCCTCACAATCTACCTGCTTTGGAGTTGCTCTTCCACTTTCCAAATCTTTCATCATCTGATTCAGATAGCTGTTATAAAAAGGGTCTTTAGAAAGCTGCATAAGCTGCCGCAGCCTTGATCTCACTCCTTCTTTATATTCCAGAAATTCCGCCTCCCTGCGCAGCCTTTCTGCTCTGTCCAGGTCATTCATTTCCCAATTATTTTCCTGTTTCTGCCCTTTCATCCTTACACCTCCCCATGCCGCACGTATAATTATTTATAGTTTTCCTTTGAGGTATCCAGCTCAAACCAAAACTCCACACCATTGGTATAATTTGTTACCCCATACTTCTGATTCATCGCATCCATGCTTGCTTTAACAATGGATAGCCCCACTCCACTGCCGCCATACTTTCTTGTCCGGGCTTTATCTACCTTATAGAATTTTTCCCATATATGTGAAATGCTTTCCTCCGGTATAGGTAAACCCGTATTAAAAACAGAAACCCGCACGACATTTTCCCTCAATGTCAGCTTAACATCAATCACCTTGTCTCCAGCAACATGATTTACTGCATTGCTAAAATAATTGCCAAAAACCTCCTCCACCATAAATTCATCCGCCCACACGTAAATTGACGGATACTCGGCCTTTTGCAGCCTGATTTCCTTCTGCCTGCATAAAATTGCCGCTGACTGAAGGTAATTATCTATAAGAGCCGTAATGTCAAAACGCTCCACTGTAACTGCATCATTGCCAAATTCAAGCTGGTTTAGCGTAAGAAGCTTCTTAACCATATCATTCATTTTGGAGGCTTCATCCATTATAACTTCACAATAAAAATCCCGGCTTTCTGCGTCCTCATTAATTCCCTCTTTTAATCCTTCCGCATACCCTTGTATCAGCGCTATGGGTGTTTTTAGCTCATGGGAAACATTGGATAAAAACTCCTTCCGCATCTCATCAATTTTGTTTTTCTTCTCAATATCCCTCTCCAGTTCATTATTGGCGCTTTTCAGCTCTGATATGGTTGTTTCCAGCGCTTCTGATAGTTCATTAATATTCTGCCCCAGCAGGGCAATTTCTGTTTTGCTGTTTCCCGTATACTTTGCATCAAAATCCAAATGCCTCATACGTTCTGAAATTCTGGTAAGCTCCATAATCGGTTCTGTTATTTTTCGGGAAACCAACAAAATAATAAATGCGCTAAATATCGCAGATCCTACCCCTACATAAGCTAAAAAACGGTTTGCCAGAGAAACGCTTTCCCTTATTCCCTCTAAAGGACTTCTGAACAAAAACAGATTTCCATTGTCCAAAATTCCCCACATGTCAATATACTCCAGCTGGGTTCTGTTATCCAGCTCTATACACATTTCATAGTTCGGTTCATTTGCAAGCATTTTGGTTTTGAAGGGCTGTTCTTTCTTAAATAAATAATCAAGCAGCTGCCTGCTTAAAACCTCATAATCATTCATGGATGTCTTAATTGTCCGTGTCTGTGCATCCAATAAAATAATATTAATATTATTTTTCCCGCATATTTTCTGAAATTCAATGTCAAAGGCATCTGAGTCTATGGCTCCTTCATTTGACGCCGTATTTATAATCTGGTAGGCGTTCATCATTACTTTTTGTTTGTTGTCTAAATAATACCTCTCCAAAAATGTATTATTGATAAACCAGCATAAAAGAATTGTCCCCATCATCAGGAAACCAAATACAAGCGCAAACTGCTTCCGGATTGAAAATTTCATAAGCTTTATACCTCTGGCTCAAATTTGTACCCCATTCCCCAAATTGTTTTTATCAGATCACCCTTTTCTCCCATCTTGCTGCGCAGCTTTTTCACATGAGTGTCAATCGTCCTTGCATCGCCAAAATAATCGTAGTTCCATACATTATTTAAAATTTTTTCACGTGATAACGCAATTCCTTTATTTTCTACAAAGTATGATAAAAGCTCAAACTCTTTATAACTTAAATCCAAAGGTTTGTTATCAATTGTAACACTGTGGGCCGCTTTATTTATAACAATACCTCCAGCCTCAATGTTTTCATCTTTTCCAAGCTGATTCGTCCGGCGCAGGATAGCTTCCACCCTGGCTACTAATATTTTGGGACTAAAAGGCTTGGAAATATATTCATCTACCCCCAGCTGGAACCCCTGCAGCTCATCCCTTTCATCAGATTTGGCCGTAAGCATAATAATAGGGACTTTGGAATACTGCCTGACTTCCCGGCACACTTCCCAGCCATCCATTTCCGGCATCATGATATCCAGAATAATAAGCGCAATATCTTTGTGTCCGTAAAATATATCAAGAGCCTTGCTTCCATCCTCCGCTTCTAATACCTCGTAGTTATTTTTTGTCAGGAAGTCCTTAACTAATTTGCGCATTCTAGCCTCGTCATCTACCACAAGAATTTTCAGTCTTTCCACTTGTCCCTTCCTCTCCGATACCCTTACAGCTTTTTTACAGGGCGGCAAAGGATATCATTTACCATTTTACTTTAATATACCGCAAAATTATGTAAAAACTGTGAAATCCGTCCTTAGGTGTCATTTACCCCATTATTTATTCATTAAAGCTTCCTTCTTTTCCATCCTCTGCTGATGTGCCGGAAGCTCCCTTATCTGTTCCGTTAAGCAGTTCAGCTTCTTTTTTCTTTAATTCCCGCTCCCGTTGGGTCAGATCCTGCTCCCAGGAGGCATATTCATTCAGTATCACTCTTTTGTAATTTAGGATATTAGGATTATTCCCGCTTAACGCAATACCAAACATTGTAAGTACCAGCCCCGCCAGCACAATATTTAATATGACTGATAGTTTCCCTTTGCCTGACTTGGACTTATTACCAGAAGAAACAATTCTCTGTTTCACCTCTTCTTTCTTGTTGTTATTAAGAACAAAGTTAAAATACATTGGAACTGGCCGTATTTTTTCTTCCGCAACCCCTAAAAGACGCAGTTTTTTCTGTAGACTAATCAGATAGGTCCAGCCAATAGGTGTCACAAAAATTTTTTGGTCCAATATCTTGTCATAAGCTGCCAGCATTCCCGGCCCATTCCTGCCCTCCAGCTTTGATTCAAAATATTCTGCCTGTTTCTGCTCCTTCTGTGCCTGTTTCACATCTTCTTTTGAACTAAAACAATATCCTCCCACATAATATTCTTTGTCCGCCATAGGTTCCCTCCTTGTGCTACAGCCCTAACTTCTTTTGGGCATTGTCCGGTCTATTACTGATTTCCAGGTGACAATCTTCCTCCAGGCGCCCCTGTACAGCCAAGTAAGGGAAGGCTCTTCCCCCACTACTTGCCGCACGGGTCTGCACAACCAAGCAGGGAAGAGTCCTCTTCCCCTACTCGCGCTGGGCGTCCGTCAGCGTATGCTGACATTTTTCCTCTGGACGCCCATGTGCATAAAAAAAGTCCCAGGCAATATGCCTGAAACGGCGTTACTCTGGCTTATTTGCCGGGCATATACCTCTCCATACGCCCGGCGCCTTTTAATGGAATAGGCGGGAGTCGAACCCGCGTCCAAAGACCTATTCCCTGTCCTTCTACTATCATAGTCGATTATTCCGGGAAACCCTCATTCCCTCCTAAACCTGGAAACCGACACCCTGGTTTATTCAGTAGCTTCATAATACGCCCACAGGCGCAAAGCTTAGCCCATGTCGTTTCCTGCATAGTCGATGCCCGCTTCCTGATGTGCAGGTGCATCAGGCCGGACAGCTGCCCTTAGGCAGCGTATGCTAAATTATCTTCAGCGTTTATATTTATTTTTGCGATTTGACGCATCGCCTGCGGATAGCTTCTCCAGCTGCAAGACCCCTGTCGAAACCTTTACTATCCCTTAATTATAGTGAACAGAAAAAATTTAGTTTTAGGCATCCACTTCTATTTTATTATAATCAACCAGATACCAAATTGCAATATCTGAAATGATTGTTTTAAAGGATTCAGACTCTGGACATGCTTATCCTTTCAGTCTGATTTTCATTTCTTTTTCGGCTTCTCTTCTCTGGTCCTTTTTAGCAATGTCCTGGCGTTTGTCATATAATTTTTTCCCTTTGGCTAATCCAATCTCAATTTTGGCCCTTCCGTCTGAAAAGTATACCTGAAGGGGTACAATGGTATAGCCTTTTTCCGCACTGTTTCCAGTCAGCTTCCGTATCTGCTGTTTATGCAAAAGCAGCTTTCTTACACGCAGCGGGTCCTTATTAAAAATATTCCCCTTTTCATAAGGACTTATGTGCATACCATAAATAAATATTTCCCCCTCCTCTATTCGGATAAATGCTTCCTTTATACTGCATTTTCCCATACGCAGGGATTTCACTTCTGTTCCATGCAAAACCAGTCCGGCTTCGTACTTTTCCTCTATAAAATAGTCATGGTACGCTTTCTTGTTATTCGCCACAAGCTTTTTTTCATCTTTTACCATTTTCCTCACCGTCCCCTTTCTCTCAGGCAACGCCTTATTCCACAGGCAATTCCAGTCGCCGTATCTGCACAGACATTAGACCCTAAAATGGTCTGGCAGGCACCGCAAGGAACAGTCCCCTGTTGTCTGTGGCAGAGTTGTTGACTCCGCCATCACTCTTCCTCTGGTGCAAGTATAAAATCTATACTCTTATCAAATACACTGGCACCACTTACCATAATCTTTATCTTCTGTCCCAGTTTAAAACATTTTCCGGTATCTCTGCCAGTCATCTCATAAGTTTCTTCATTATAACAGAAGTAGTCTCCTTCCAGCTTTGATACATGAATTAAACCCTCCACTGTATTTGGCAGCTCCACATAAATCCCCCAGGCTGTGATACCTGAAATAACCCCCTCAAAAATCTGGCCAATTTTCCTCTCCATATACTGGACTTTTTTTAATTTGTCTGTCTCCCTCTCTGCTTCATCCGCCCTTCGTTCCATCTGGGAAGAATGTTTTGCCACCTCCGGCAAAATCCCTTTATAATGGTCAATTCTGTTAACGGAAAGTTTTCCCCGGAGCTGTTCTTTAATAATCCGGTGTATCTGCAAATCCGGATATCTTCTGATAGGAGATGTAAAATGACAGTAATACTGACATGCCAGGCCAAAGTGTCCGGTACAGTCCACAGAATACTGTGCCCTTTTCATACTCCGCAAAGTCAGTCTGCTAATTAGCGCCTCTTCTGGTGTTCCTTCTATCTTTCCAAGAAGTTTTTGAATTTCTTTGGGATGAATCTCGTTGTCACCGCTTTTAACTTTAATATGATAACCAAAATTATTAATAAAAGTCCCAAGCTTTAAAATTTTCTCCAAATCAGGATAGTCATGGGTCCGGTACACAAAGGGGGATTCCATCCAATAAAAATGCTGGGCAACCGTTTCATTGGCAAGCAGCATAAAATCCTCAATAATTCTGGTAGCCGCATTTCTTTCATAGGGCTTAATAACAAGCGGCACTCCCTTCCTATCCAGAATAATCTTGCTTTCAGGAAAATCAAAATCTATAGATCCACGCTTTTTTCTGCTTTCTCTTACAATGTCAGCCAATTCCTTCATCAAAAAAAACATGGGAACCAGTTCTTTAAAGCGCTCTTTTGTCTCTTCATTGCCCTCCAGAATATTGTTTACATCGGTATAAGACATTCTCTGGTTTACATTTATAACAGACTCTGCAATTTCATAATCAAGCACTCTGCCTTTTCGGTCCAGTGTCATCAGACAGCTTAACGCAAGTCTGTCTTCCCCCATATTCAAAGAACAGATTCCATTTGATAATGTGTGGGGAAGCATGGGAATTACCCGGTCTACCAGATAAACACTGGTTCCCCGTTTCAAAGCCTCCCTGTCAAGAACAGAGTTTTCCTGTACATAATTTGTCACATCCGCAATGTGGACTCCCAGGAAATACTTATCTTCTTCTTTTGAAAGGCTGACTGCATCATCCAGATCCTTTGCATCCTCTCCGTCTATTGTCACCATCTGCATTCTGCGGAAGTCTCTGCGTCCTTCTCTGTCCTTTTCGCTTACTTCCTTTGAAACCCGCTGGGCCTGATTTAATGCTTTTTCCGGAAATTCCACAGGTAGGTCAAATCCTTTCACAATAGAAAGAATGTCCACACCCGGATCATTTACATGACCTAAAATCTCAATAATTTTTCCTTCCGGCTTGTGTTTATTGTCACCGTAGCTGGTTAGCTCCACCACTACCTTATGTCCTGTAACTGCCCCTTTAGAACGTTCCTTAGGAACAAAAATGTCCACAGGAATTTTATCGCTGTCAGGAACCACAAATCCAAAACTGCCTGCATGATCATAGGTTCCAACCACCTTCGAAAGGCCGTGGGAGCAAATGGCTACTACCCTTGCCTCCTGCCGCCTGCCCTTTTGTTCTTTTAACAATTCCACCTGTACGATATCTTTATGGAAAGCGCCGTTTACTTCTCCTTCCGGTATATAAAGGTCCTGATCCCTTCCCTCAATTTCCACAAATCCAAAGCCTCTTGCATTACTTATAAAGGTTCCTGTAAGCCCTTCTTCCCTTCCATCACTTTTGACATATTTTGCCCTTTGGGTGATCTGGAGCTTTCCCTCTGAAACAAGTTCCTTTAATATCTCTTTCAGTTCCCCTCTCTCTTCCGGATTAACCTGCATAAAGGCCGCAAGTTCTTTCTCCTTCATGGGAACATAATAATCGTCATCCATCAGCCGGATGATTAATTCTTTTCTTCTATCCTTTATTTCCTGTCTGTTGTCTGTCTTCACATTTCTCCTATTGAAAAAGGCATTCTTTTACAAGAATGCCTTAAGTCCTAAAATACATTAAGATTTAAAATTACAGTTATCGCCATAAACCCAATTGCCAGATACTTAGTAATCTTAATAAGCTTTCCTTCCATGGAACGTCCCTTATTCTTACCCCAGTATGTTTCTGCGGCACCGCTTACAGCTCCTAAACCTGCTGATTTGCCTTCCTGCATAAGTACCAGCACCGTCAGTGCGATACAAATTATAATAAAAATTATCTGAATTACAATTCTTAATGCTGCCATTTTTACACCTCCTAGTGCCAAGCAAAAATTAGTGTAACATATCAGCTGGCAGATTTCAAGTATTTTGTTTTATTTCAATATAATCTTTTTCTATTTCACAGTTCCTAAGCAGCAGGTTGTGTCCCTTCTTCGCCTTCCAGGACTTCTGCCACCACTGGTATAAGTACGCCTTCCGGTGAAGCGGTATAGGTGATTCCATTTAACTCAAGAACCTGGTTTCTAACCAGTGCGCCTGTTTCATCAAAATAATATGGCTGTCCATTAATTTCATAAGCACCTGTTACCACATGTCCGGCTTCATCCGCGAAGCAGGTTTTTCCTGCCGTTTCAAACCAACCAGTAAGCATCATTCCAGTAGCGGGGTCATAATAATAACTGCTGCCATCCTCTCTTGCAATCATGCCTCCCATCCGTATCCCGTCAGGGCTGAAAAGATAGCTGGCGTTGTCAATTACCTGGGCGCCGGTCAGCATATGTCCATCGGTTTTATCAAAATAGTAAAAATTTCCCTGTTCATCGCTCATCCATTCCCGTTTCATGTTTCCGCCTGCCACAGGGTCATAATAGAATTTTCTGTCGTTTACAGCCACCCAGCCGGCCATTTTTATTCCATCGGCTGTAAAGTAGTAATCCGCACCGTCAATCTGGCACTGTCCTCTTGCAATACTGCCGTCTGTGGGCGATAAATAATATGTATTGTTTGCCGCATCTGTAAACCAGCCAACTACCATATTCCCCGCCCCATCCAGATAATATCTTGTATTGTTAAAGTCTACCCAGCCCTTCTGCATCTTCCAGTTGCGGTAAAAACGCACGCCGCCGTTATGTGCCACAAACCCTTCGGGAATAATCAGCTGGCTGTAATCCTTATATTGATAGTTTACATCCACATTTCCACTGACTCCGCCAATTTTGCCGCTGGATGTATACTGCCAGAAGCATACATTATTGTCATACTCACAAGTGTCATTGTACTGTGCCACCCATTTATCCCAGCCTACAATACTCATTTTTCCCACAAACATATTTTTGTTGGAATATACCATAGGATAATAACCGGCCGCATCTATAATGGTGCAAAAAGCATTGACAATATTAATCAGCTGTTGTTCTGAAAGATTTTTGTGGCATTTATCCTCAATATCAAATACAATCGGATAGTTTACGGCATATGGCTCTATCCACTGCAATACCAGCTGTGCCTCCTGCGCTGCCTGTTCCGGCGTAACCGCATAAGAATAGATATATACGCCTGTTTTAAGTCCTGCTGCCTGTGCGCCTGTGATATTGGCTGCAAACTGAGGGTCTACACCGCTTTTGGTGCTTCCCACTTTAATAAAAGTGAATTTCATTCCGGAAGCTGCCACCTGCCCCCAGTTTACAGCGCCATTGTGTTTTGAAACATCAATTCCCTGGGCGATTGCCCCGTTTTGGGTTACTGCTAATGCGTTCCGGGCAGGCATCATGCCAAGCGCTGCCACTGCAAGAACCAATGCAAATACCCTCCGTATTGCTGCCTTACATTGTTTTGTCATTTGCTGTTTTCCTTTCTCATCCCGTGTATCTTACTATTTTCTCTGGTTATTTTGGTGAGTACTTTACACTCCCGGCCATATGCCTTTGGGCACAAACAATTCTGTACAGAACATCATCTGAAAATGCTATATCTTGTTAAAAGGCTCCTTATATGCCGCAACGGTTCCCAGCTCTTCTTCTATTCTGAGAAGCTGGTTGTATTTGGCAATACGGTCGCTTCTGCAGGGAGCGCCCGTTTTAATTTGTCCCGCGTTAACGGCCACCGCAAGATCGGCTATAAACGTATCTTCGGTTTCCCCTGAGCGGTGGGAAATTACTGCCTTATATCCGTTTTTCTGGGCCATTTCAATTGCTTCCATTGCCTCTGATACAGTGCCTATCTGATTTACTTTTACCAGAATCGCATTTGCCACATGAAGCTTTATTCCGGCATCCAGTCTTTTGGTATTGGTTACAAACAAGTCATCCCCAACCAGCTGGATTTTGTCCCCAATCCGTTCTGTCATGTGCTTCCATCCATCCCAGTCGTCTTCTGCAAGACCATCCTCAATGGAAAGAATCGGATACTTTGAGATTAAATCTTCATAGTAAGCAATCATTTCAGACGTATCACGCACCACTTCACCACCCTTTAAAGAGCTTTCACCTGGAAAATGGTACATGCCTGTTTTCTCATTGTATAATTCGCTGGAGGCTACGTCAAGGGCAATTTTTATATCCTGCCCTGGAAAATAGTTGCTTTTTTCTATAGCAGCGACTATCAGGTCAAGCACTGCTTCCGCATCCGGAAGATTTGGCGCGAAGCCGCCTTCATCTCCCACACTGGTGGCAAGTCCTTTTTCCTCCAGTATTTTCTTAAGGAAATGATAGATTTCCGCGCAGATGCGTAGCCCGTCAGAAAAGCTTTCCGCCTGTACGGGCATAATCATAAATTCCTGAAAATCCACCGTATTGGCCGCATGTTTGCCTCCGTTTAATATATTCATCATGGGGACAGGCATCAGCCTTGTATAAGCGCCGCCTAAATACTGGTAAAGAGGAATATTCAGGGCTTTGGCTCCTGCCCTTGCCACCGCCATGGAAACCGCCAGTGTAGCGTTGGCTCCAAGATTTCCTTTATTATCCGTTCCATCAGTTTCAATCAGTATTCTGTCAATTTCAATCTGGTTTAAACCGTTTCTACCTGAAATTGCTTCTTTAATCTTGGTGTTAATATTGTTCACTGCCTTTTTTACTCCAAGGCCGAAATATCTTGTTTCCGCATCCCGAAGCTCCACCGCTTCAAACCGGCCTGTACTTGCGCCGGAAGGAACCGATGCTTTGCCTGCGTACCGTCTTCCAGTCATAGTATCCGTCAACGTAATTTCCGCCTCCACCGTAGGGTTCCCTCTGGAGTCTAAAATCTCTCTTCCATGAATATTGGTTATCTGCATATATGTTTTCATCCATCTGCCTCCTGAAACAAAAATTTTATAACTATTGTAACCGGATTTAGAACTTGTTATACTATAAGGAACTGTTAAGAAATATTTTAAACCTGTATTTTTGGAGGTCTATTCCTATGAACCGTATCGTTACATATATTAACGCTAAGCGCCAAAGCACTGCCTTTACGGGGCTTCTTGGACAGGCGGATTACCTTTCCCTGTCTGTTTTGGTTTTCATATTCACTGCACTTGCTTTTTTCAGGCTGGGAAATACATATGCGCCCCAGTCTTTTTACCGGACAGATACGGTTAACCGCGATATTGTATTAGACTTTGGGGAGTACACTGATTTAAGCTCTTTTTCTGTTTTCCTTGGGAACCTAAACACCCGGCATTTTTCCATCTCCGCCTTTAACGAGGTTACAGGCGCGTGGGAAGTGATAAACGGGGAAGCAGAGGCGGAATCTGTATTTGCATGGAACCAGATTGACTTAAATTACAATCTCCGTTATCTTGGAATTGTAACCACTGATGATGAGTGTGTCTTAAATGAATTGGTTGTCCGGCGTTTGGACGGGTCCGTAATCCTGCCTGTTAATGCCGCAGAGTATCCTGCCCTTTTTGATGAACAGGACACCTTTCCCCTTGTCAAAACGTATATGACAGGAACCATGTTTGACGAAGTTTACCATGGACGCACCGCTTATGAGTTTCTCCATGGACTTACCACTTATGAAACCACCCACCCCCATCTGGGCAAAATTTTGATTTCCCTGGGCATTCTTTTGTTTGGCATGACCCCCTTTGGCTGGCGGTTTATGCCTGTGATTTTTGGTATTTTGCTTATACCCCTTATCTATCTTTTTGCAAAGAAACTGTTTAAGGATTCCTTTGTCTCCACTGCAGTTGCGTTACTTCTGGTATTTGACTGTATGCACTATAACCTTTCAAGAATTGCCACCATTGATATATTTGCAGCCTTTTTTATTCTTTTAATGTATTACTATATGTATCAGTACTTTTTAAAAGATATGGCTTACCGCACATCCGGGCAGGTGCTTTGTGACAAGTTTCCTCCCAAAGAGGTTTATACCCCTCTTGCACTTAGCGGCATTAGCATGGCATTTGGCATTGCGACCAAATGGACAGGTGTCTATGCAGGCGCCGGACTTTGTATTCTCTTTTTCTGGTATACCATTACCCACTTTCCTAAAGGACAGGCATTCAGGTTGTTCCTGTTTTGCTGTTTGTTTTTTATTGCTGTTCCACTGATTGTTTATACGCTATGCTTTATCCCTGTGGTTGGATATACCCCCTACAAAAATCTTTTTGATAAGGTAATCCAGGGCACTTTTTATATGTTTGATTATCACTCAAATTTAGTTGCCGAACATTACTACAGCTCTCCTTTTTACGAATGGCCCTTCATCTGGATGCCGCTCCTGGACGCGAATGATGCGGTAAATTCAACTGATGTAAGCGCTGTCAGCTGTATGGGAAATCCTGCAATTTGGTGGACAGGGATTTTTTGTGTACTATATGTATTTTATCTTTGGATTTTCAAAAAAGACAAAAAAGCAGGCTTTTTGTGCATTTCCTACTTAGCCCAGTATGTGCCCTGGATGTCCATCAGCCGGATTACTTTTATATATCATTATTTCCCGGCTATTTTATTTGTCATTCTGATGATGGGATATACGATTATGCACATAAAAGAACAATTTTCATGGGGGAAAAAAGCGACCGTCATCTATCTGACAATCGCTGTGTTTGTGTTTTTCCTGTTCTTCCCCGTTGTGTCCGGCCTGCCTGTAAATAAAGAATACGGCCTTCACCTAAGATGGCTTCGTGACTGGATACTGGTGCTTTAGCTTTCACGGCGCCAGACCGGTATCCATTCATTATAATAACAAAACCAGGGCACTGCAGTTCCATAATCTCCAAAAATCATCACATGAAATTCGTTATCCGAAAACTGGTTCCGGTCACTGCTTTTAAATACATATATTGTATTTGTATCTATCACGTCGGGATTGCCGTATTTGAACCTGTCTCTGTAAGCAATCTTTTTATATTGGAAATAATCGCTCTCCCCCTGAAAATACCGGGCATCCACATCAAAAGTAAAGAGAGTAAGTATTTCCGTCACATTATAGGCTCCTTCATATTGGGTGTCCGGCGTAATGCAGTAAAAATCGCCGTTATATTCTCCCGCATACTCCAGGGCATTTACAAAATCTTCATAGAAAGCATCAGAAATTTCGTCAGCCCAGGTGGTAAAATACTGATGAAAAAATAATATGCTCTGTATGCCAAATACTGCAAGTATGATTGAAATTGCAGTTTTCCATCTGGCAGCAACAAACGAAATCCCAACAGATGCAAATATAATATGGATGTAAAAAATAATATTAATTCTGTTTACATTGACGGAATTAATCATAACCCCTGTAAGCAGACCAAAAATCCAGTAAAATGCCAGTAACTGACAGGCAGCTTTATCATTTGCCATTTTATAATTATCGCTCTCATCAGCTTTTCCTCCAAAAGCCCTCCGAATTACCAGCGCCGCTCCCAGAATAATAAAGGGCATGGCACACCGGTACATAGTGCCAAATCCCCTGACACAGTTCCATGGCAAGTCATCTTTCTGCAAAAATACCACATTAACCAACGCCTGAATGTTTATAAGAAACTGCTTTCCTATGTGTTCTGAAAAAAACAGGATATCAGCAGCCCGGACACTTTCCTCAAAAAACTCCATCGTCACAAAAGGAAGCTCTACTGTCTCCCATTTCATAAAATTTATCAACATAGTACTATAAATAGGCCATGCAATACCAAAATAAATTATAACGCAAACACAAATGTCAGAAACTTTTACCCTTCTCTGCCAAAACAGCAAAATACAGCTGGATAGCAAAAAAAAGGGCACCATATAAAAAGCAACGCCATAACTATACATACATAAAGCAAAAAATACCATCGAAAAAAATAAGTTTATTTTTTTTTCTATTCCTTTAATGAGAAAATACACGGCTACTACAAACATATGGGGAAACAAATTACAGTCAAGCGCCCATCTGCTCTGCATAAAATGCCATGGATTAACTGCCAGAAACAAAAAAGCTACCGTTGCTGTCTTTTCATTAAAAACTTTCTTTACAATACCATATATACTCCCTGCACCCAAAAGACTTGCTATAAGCATGGGAAGCCGCATAACAAATGGATTAAGCCCCCAAATCTTTATAAATGGCACTGTCAAATAGGAAAGCAGCACGCTCATCTGTGCGTATCCCCAGGCCCTGAAATGTGCAGGCATAAAGGTTCCAAAACGGTCTGTCCCATACATGGCAAGGGCTTTTGCATCAACTGCTCCCATGGCCCCATCCTGGTTCACTCCTCCCGGAATTTGTCCAAATCCAATCAGTCTTATGACAAGGAACCCATATAGGGCAAGCAGCCAAAAGGCCCGCCGGCTACTCTCTCCCTGGTTTTCCCTAACATGCACAACGGCATCCCTTTCATTCTCCTTTTCCATTTTTTTATTTAAATAGACAACTGCAATCACTCCACAGCACAAAAATAAAGTAAGACTGTTTACCGTCTGCATATACCACCTTCTCCTTCACTTTCCGGAACTTTTATTTTCACACAGGTAAAGAGTCAGGCTTCTATAGCCAGAACTCTGTCAGATATTTAGCATGAGAATATAAATCAGGTCTTAATTCTTTAAGCGATTCCCCTGTGTCCAGAAAAAATATCATTCCCTGATATGCTATCTGCCAGAGCAGACAAATAAGCAGAAGCCAGATAACAATTCTTTTAAACCCTTCTCCCGTCTGTTGAAGATAAGAGAATATCAGCAGTACGGACAGGGCGGAAGAAAGCATAATAAAAATAGAGAAATCTCCAAAATATCTCTGCAAAATTCCTGACATATTGGTATCCGCCACAATAATTACTCCTGCCGCAAACAAACAGGCCACAGAAACCTGCCAGGCTGTTTTTCTCTGTTTTATCAATTCCCTGCGGAATAAAACGGGAAGAATACCAAACCACGCAAATAAACTGGTCATAAATATGCCGCCGTAAGTTGCTTCCTGTATGGTAACTCCCATATACTGACTGTTAAAATAAACTGCTTCTGCAAAAGGGAACCTTAATGCCAGTCTCACTGGCTGCAGCAGGTATGCAATCACCCCTGTAGGTATCCTGTCAAGCTGAAATCCCCTTCTACGCATATCATTCATAGTAAGGTTGTAGTTTGCCCCAAAGTCAAAGACAGAACCAAAACGGCTGTAATTATAATACATCAACGCTGCCGCTATGAAAAGCATAGGCACACAAAAAGCCAGTACCGCAGGCAGCTTATTTCGAACCGGGAGCAAATGTTTCCATAAAATAAAAAACACTGGCAGTAAAAGCATCAAAAGCTGGGGTCTGCACCCTGCTACCAGTGCAGTCAGTAAAGAACCTGCTGCCAGATACTTTAACGATACACCATTTTCCCGGATCCCCCGCAGGAAACACCATAATCCCAAAAGTCCAAACGCAAGTCCCGACAGAATTGGCACCGTATACAAATCCGGTCTTTTGGTCATATACAAAATACCGCTTCCTGTTAAAATAAGCTCCATTAGCAAAAACCAGACTCCCAGAGACGTTTTGGGAAACCACTTTTGCAGAATTTCATGAACCGTACCCAAAAGTCCTGCCAGGAACAGGAGAGAGAAGATAAATATTGCCATAAAATTATGTAAATGGACACCAGTAATCAAATAGCAGGGCAGATAAAGCACAAGAACCGGCACAATGCCAAAGTACACGTAATACTTTCCATTATAATAAGCATGGTCCCACTTGTACCATTCACCTGCCTGGTTCATTACCTGGTTTCGGTACTCATAATCATATGGATTTTCCATGTTTTTAAGTGACTGTGGCGGTTCTTCCGTCAGAAAAAAGTGACCTTCTTTCAGGCTTTCGGCAAGTGTCTGATACTGCTTTTGGTTAACAAGAATTTCCTCCTGAAAAAAAGGATTTAAATGAGTCAGCTCCCAGAAAAGAAGCTCATGTACCAGAAAGAAAGCCACCAGTAAAACACTCTTTGTGCCATATGGCAGTTGGATATATGTAATTTTATAAAGATGGGAGGAGGGCCTTAGTGCAGCCGCCATTCCACACAATACAATAAGCACAAAAATTCTTTCCCAGGAAAAGAACAAAGGAATTTGCGGATTCAAGGTTATGGAAAAAGACAGGGTCTGGCCATAGGACAGGGCCGGATATAATTTTAATCCTTTACATTTTCCATATAAATGGTAAGTCATATAACTGCTTCTTTTTTCATTTTCCCATATTTCCCGCTCTGGAAGACCATAATATAGCTGATGGGATTCATCTCTTACCCATTGACGTAATACCACAGGCACTGGCATTTCCCCTTTATTTTCCTTAACCGCCATCTCTATACATGCAGTGCGAAGTTCAAAGTCCAGACCTGTTATCTCAATGCTGATATCATCTCCAACAACTGTATATGTACCATTTCCATTGTTCTGATATCCACTCCCAATTATAAAATCTTTTATCTGTATTTCTTTATTTGGCAGAGACTCCCAATGTCTATAATTAAAAACAAACAATTCAAGTGAAAAAACAATTACCAGCAGAAATAAAAATTTCTTTTTATACCTTCTGAAAAACTCCATCTGCTGCACCACATCCATCCTTTCTCTCTTACCCTTTCGTTCTGTTTAGTCTCCTGCCCTCTCTTAATCTTTTCCCGGTCAAAAACCTGCGCAGGCTGACAGGGCATCAAACCTGCAACGCAGCTAAGCCGCAGGGTATTTGACCCGCGCAGCATTCGTCCAATGGATGCTTCGCATCCGCCTGGCTCATTGCTTGTGGAAATCAATTACATAAGTGAATTTTTCCGGGTTTGTTGGTACAGGTCATAACCTACATACACAATCAGCCCCAAAAGCGCAATAGATACATACTGTATCGGAACAATATGCACTGCAATCAGATATGGCATAAAGCTAAGCACAGATATCAGCATAAAGCCGCAGACAACAGGCATCTTTTTTATATTAAACATACCGTAAATTATCCCCAGCAAATCAATTAGAAAGCCATAACGCTCGTGCATATGAGGCAATGAATAAACAATCAGCGCTACTGTAAAAAGCGCCAGCGTTATCATAAGCTCCCCGGTCAGTTTCACTTTTTTCGTATAAAAATAATAGGCAATACATCCTAAAAGAATCACTGTCATAAAGACGCCTGCTCCGCCAACTTCCGCCGCATGTCTCATATCCGGCATAGCCTCTCCAAGAAGTGCATAAATGTTAGGGTATTCCAGCGTTCCCCAGGGATAGGTCCCGGATTGTTCCAAATAAATCAACAAAAGTTCTTTTATATCACGTCCCATCATCCATGCAGGAACCGCACTCAGTATATAAATCACCGGAACCCATATAAAGTCTCTGAACCGGATGGTTTTCTTCTTTAACCACATAATAAACAAAAATGGCAGGATAAATACCGCCTGCAGTTTAAAGGAAAAAGCAATACCCACAAAAATCAGACACCATCTACTGTTGTCTTTTAAAAAAAAGTACATTCCATACAAAATAAAAGTTGTATAGATAATATCGCACTGACACCAATAGGCGCTGTCCAATATTACTGTAGGCGACAATAATAATACTGCCATTCCCAAAATGGATTTCCGCACATTTGCGGTCTGATGGAATAAAATCAGAAATACTCCAATGGATGCCAGATAATCAAAAAAAACAGATATCATTTTAAGACCGTATAAATCATTGTCTGTCAGATAAGAAGCCAGACACATCAGGTACATATAGGGAGATGTGTAATTGGAAATAGAAAATCCCAGAGAACGGAACCCGCCCTTTTGTCTTACCTGCTGCATCCATCCTTGCAGAAACCCCCAGTAATCTGCCGATTCTATCGGCATAAGCTTCCATCTTATAACGAAAGAAAAAGAAAATAGACATCCTATAAATAACAGGTCAACTGCTTTAAATACTACTTTTCCTATCTTTATTTCCTCTGCCAGAAATCTGTCAATGAAACGCTCATCCATTTGCTTTGTCACTCCTCCATACAGCCTGTTATACCACAAATCAGCAGTGAATGTCCATCCACTGCTGATTGTAACTTTCCTGTTTTATTGTATCATTCTTTGTAAGTTGTGTCCACCCTTACAAAATCTGGCACCTCTCCTTCCAAAAATCCATAGTAGGCAGAAGTTCCATATTCTCTGGTTAACCCACTGTCCGTATTAAAATATACAATTATTATATAGTCATTATCCCAGGTTTTTCCCCGATCCCAGTCATCAATAATCATGTCTTTGGGATAAATACTGGAAATAATCTCTTCCAGCTGCTCTTTGTCCGTATAATCTGCATAAACACGGGTATCTATCTCATCGCCGGAATATCCCCTTTCCATTGTTTCCGTCATCACCGCCGATGTGTCTGTAACACTTTCCATCTGCTTTCGCAGTTCCCTGCTGATTTCATAATTATTGTTTAAAACCTGTATTCGTTCCACATCACTTATATCCAGCTGATGTTCCAGGTAATAACCATGATCCTTCAACCATGTAATACTTTCCAGGTAAAAAGGATAAATTTTAAGAGGGATATCCCAGCTGCGTACAGACCTTGCCACCGCTCCTGTTTTATCATAGTAATTCTCATTTATTTCTTTAGAAACCACAAAGCGCATTAAACCCAAAGGGATGCTTTCCCTTACGTTGCTGAAATCTGCCTGTGCAAAATCCCTGCGGTAAACTTCCAGAAACTCCTTTGCCTCTTCCCTGCCCATTTTCCTGTCATAGACACAATTTCCATAGGAAATGCTTACTTTATATTTTTCATCATCCATCAGCTGGTCCAGTCTTTCTGATGCGCCAATAAAGTAGCCCTCCTTAAACTCTTTGGAACCAATAATCTCATCAAGCAGCGCTATGGTCTGTTCGTCGTCCACATTTACCAGAAGTCTCCGGCATACCTTGCGTCCGCTTTTCAAGCGGTAGATTATCGTAACCTCTGACCATCTTTCCTGTTCCGTCTCATCATATGCGGCAATCATATTCCTGCCGCCCTTATATAATTTCCTTACCTCATTATAATTTGTTATGGATCTGTCCGCCAGCTGGCATATCGCATCTTTATTTGAAAGATACATATATTTATCGGCATAATTTTCCTCTGACAAATAATTTCCCAGCTCATCAAAACGGAAGCTGCTGCCAAAATCCTCATAATAGGATGGAACAAATGCAACGCTCTCTAATTGCTCCGGTTTGGGAATATAGCTGTCATAGCCAAATAAGTCAAAGTGGAATATAGCAAAAACCACAGCTGCAATGACACCGCTTACTAAAATATGGATTTTTTTATGCCAGATCCCCTTAATGTCAAATTCATAAATTACCTGTATCAGCGCACTGCCAATCACCACCACAAACGCTATGGTAAAAATCATGTAACCTATTCCTGACCTGAAGTCATAAGGAGTAAATCCTATTATACTGGCTACAACAAGCCCTGAAAGCAACGAAGCAGGAGCTACCAGCGCAATTTTGATAACTGGTTTTGTAATGGCAAATGTCATTGCTTTTCCTGCCGTTTCCGCCGGACGTTTTAAATAGCAGATATAGGCAAGAGCCCCCACCGCTAAGGCAAACAGCAGAAGGAATATAAAGTATTTTATATCCACTATCCCCATTCCATCATAATGAGACGCTATTTTCCCATACATGGTGAAGGGCGAAAATACCGGCTCCTCGCTTACTCCATAATAGCTGAAATACAGAAAAAATAACTGCCTGTACCCCGTCAGCATGGTTCTTATCCCAAACTCATACAGACAAAATACCAGAAAACCAAATCCAGTAATCACAATATTGCCAGTAAGCATAACCGCAAGTATTGCCATATGGTAGACGCAAAGGTAAAAACATATATTGGCTCCAAACGTTACAAACGCCGTCTTCATAACCAATTTATCCACCGCTCCGGCACTGGCTGCAATTAAAAGACTGATTATAGTTCCCAGAAAATAGGGCGCCAGATACAGGAAAATCCCGTTCTGCCAGATAATAAAAAATCTTTTTTTTCTCTTTACCGGCATTCCCATATAAAAGTCAATTTTCTTTCTGCTGTAAAGATACGAAAACCCCTGCACAGCGCTGACTACTGCAGTAATGGTAATAAGCGCACACATCTGTATATTAAACCCAAATCTGCCGCACATAACCTCCAAAAGCCTGGCTTTAACCATCTGTTGTGCGATTTGTTCATTTCCGTAATTCTCTATCCATCCATTCAGATATTGTTCAATCCCATTAATCGCAAATGCTGTTATAATTGGAAGCACCAGTACAAACACCAGTAAAGATACTACCCATACCCAGAGCCGCCTTTTATTATTTTCTATTACGTTAGCCAAGAATGAGTTTTTTGATGTCATAGCCTACTACCTCCGTTTCACTGATAAATATTTCTTCAAGGGACAGAGGCAGCGCCTCAAAAAATATTGTATTGACCGTTGCAAAAATCGCCAGGATTTCCGCTTTATTCCCTCTGACTGTCAGAACGTTCAGCGAACCCCTCTTTTCGTTTTTCATAATGTCAAGAGCCGTAATCGCCTTGGCCTCATCGTCTGTGGTTTTAAATACACATTGCACTTTCTGGATATTGCATTTCATATCTTCCAGGTCCTTTGACAAAAGAACGCCTCCTTTGTGCAGAAGTCCCACATGATCACAGATATCCTCCAATTCCCTTAAATTGTGGGAGGCAATCACTGGCGTCATTCCACGCCGTTCCATTTCACTGGCAAATATACTTTTTATTCCCTGCCGCATAACCGGGTCCAGTCCGTCGAATGTTTCATCACAAAGTAAATACTTGGTTCCGCTGCACACACCACAGATTAGTGCAAGCTGCTTTTTCATTCCCTTGGAATAGGTATTAATTTTTCTTTTTTGTTCCAGACCGAAATTCACCAGATAATTATAAAAGTCTTCCACCGCAAATTCAGAATAAATGCTGCTTAAGTATTTCTGCATGTCCCTTGCATTGCTGTTAGCAAAAAAATAAGGTTCATCCGCAATAAAATAAATATTTTTCTTTGCTTCCATATTGTCAAACACTGGCAGTCCGTCAATGGCAATTTCTCCCTGCTCCGGTTCAAGAATACCTGCCACCATTCGCAGTACAGTGCTTTTTCCAGCCCCATTTGTGCCAATTAATCCAAATACCGTATTTTCCTTAATGGAAACACTGACATTATCTACCGCTTTAATTTTATCATAAGACTTGGTTACATTCCTTATCTCAATCATCCGCCTCTCCTCCTCTTATGCCTGCAATAATTTCTTCTTTGGTAATCCCTGCCTCAAAAGCTTCTTTACAGATTTTCCTAAGCTCGGAAAATATCTCTTCTTTATACTTTAGAAGCAGCTGGCTGCTGTCAGAGACAAAATTACCTTTTCCCTTTACTGTATAGATATATCCCTGTCTCTCCAGCTCCATATATGCCCGCTGGATCGTATTGGGATTTATGGACAGGTCCACAGCCAGATTACGCACTGAGGGAATTTTATCGTCTGAATGCAGCACACCTCGCAGTATCAGCAGCTTGAACCTTTCCACAACCTGTTCATAAATAGGCCTTGCATCTCTATAGTCTATAAATATCATGCCTACCTTCCTTTCTGCCGTACACCGCTTCTGTTCCATCCATATCTGTAGAATAAATTATGAATTTTCCTTATAATGCCTTTGGGACTTTAAAGATAGTATTTAGTGTACTAACATTATTAATACACTTATATTACAATCACATATTTTTTGTGTCAAGTTAAAGCCTTCAGCATTAACAAAATCTTAATTATTCTTTACACAGAAAAAGCAGCCGCTCTGTCCTGTCACAATGACAACGGCTGCTTCCTAATCAAGACATCGAATATTTAATTACGATATACTAGATTTATATTTATTTTTTTATAATCAGTGACTTTCCTGTCATTTCCTCCGGCTGTTCCATTCCCATCATTTCAATCAGGGTCGGAACAATATCTGCCAGACAGCCGCCCTCTCTTAAAGTGTAAGATGGGTCTGCATTTACGATAATAAAGGGAACAGGATTGGTTGTATGGGCGGTAAAAGGAGCGCCTGTCTCATAGTCAACAAGCTGTTCTGCATTTCCATGATCCGCACAGATAAACATCTGTCCATCCACTTCCTTAATTGCTTCCACTGCCCTTCCCACACATTCGTCCACAGCTTCCACTGCCTTAATTGCCGCTGCCTCCACACCTGTATGCCCAACCATATCCGGATTTGCAAAGTTAATGATAATTACATCATATTTACCGGATTTAATGGATTCCACCAGCCTGTCACAAACTTCATACGCGCTCATCTGCGGCTTTAAATCGTAGGTTGCCACATCTTTGGGTGAATTTACAAGAATTCTGTCCTCACCTTCATTTGGTGTCTCCACACCACCGTTAAAGAAAAAGGTAACATGAGCATATTTTTCCGTCTCCGCAATTCTTGCCTGTTTCATACCTTTGGCAGAAAGCCATTCTCCAAAGGTATTGGTCACTGAAATTTTATGGAAAGCAATCTCCTTGTTAGGGATTGTAGGGTCGTAATCAGAGAAACACACATACGTAAGCGCAAGTCTCTTTTCTCTCTCAAATCCCTTGAAATCGTCATCACAAAAGCTTCTGGTAATTTCTCTTGCACGGTCCGGACGGAAATTAAAGAAAATAACGGAATCGCCGTCTTTGATTGTGGCAACAGGCTTTCCATCTTTTACCACAACCGTAGGCTTCACAAACTCATCAGTTTCACCTCTGTCATAAGAAGCCTGGATGCCTGCAGGCCCCCCTTCTGCTGTCAGTCCTTCTCCTTTTGTGAGGGCGTCATATGCCAGCTTCACCCTGTCATAATTGTTATCCCGGTCCATAGCATAATAACGGCCTGTAACAGTGGCAATTTCCCCTATTCCAATTTTCTTCATCTCTGCTTCTAAATCTTCCGCATAACCTTTTCCGCTTGCAGGAGGCGTATCACGTCCATCTAAAAAGCAGTGTACATATACTTTGGAAAGGTCATTTCTCTTTGCCAGTTCCAAAAGTCCATATAAATGAGTGTTGTGACTGTGAACGCCGCCGTCTGACAAAAGTCCGAACATATGAAGCGATGAATCGTTTTTCTTACAATTTTCCACAGCCTTTAACAGAGCCGGATTTTCAAAAAAAGTCCCATCCTGAATTTCTTTGGTTATTCTGGTAAGCTCCTGATATACAATGCGCCCTGCTCCCATATTCAGATGACCTACCTCTGAGTTTCCCATCTGTCCGTCCGGAAGCCCTACCGCCATACCGCTGGCATTGCCTTTCACAAAAGGACATTCCGCCATCAGTTTGTCCATTACAGGCGTCTTTGCTTCCGCAACGGCATTGCCGTCCTTACGCTCATTCAGACCATATCCGTCTAAAATCATTAATACTGTAGGTTTTTTCATTATCTCTCTCCTTTTTACATTTATTATTCATCTGTCAACAGTTCTGTTTCCTTCACTGTTATTTCATCTATCTTTATTTTGTTATTTTAATAACAATGTCATTCCATAGGAAATTATACACGTTTTAATATGACAGTGCAACATTTTTCGTTCCCTGAGGCCATTCCATTTAATTATTTGTTCCATAAATCCTTTCAATTCCATAATAGTGCGCCATCCAATCGTTCAACCAGTCGTCCGCCGCTTCTTTCACATAACCGGTCCCATTATAGGCATCATATTTGCTATCCGAAGGTTTTACCATAGGAATTACAGCAACCCTTTCCCCTCTGTCAAGGGCCTGTTCAATTATGTCAATTCCTTCTTTTACCTGTATATAGGTTTCTTTTACCTTTTGATATTCTGTCAAAAAAGAACAAACAAAAAGAATTACAACAGTTAATGCCATTATTGTCCGGGAAACCTGCAAAAACGCCAAAAGCTGATGAAATAGATAGGCCGCCGTTACCAAAAAAAATACTGTTCCAATAAACCACGCACGCTCTGGCCACATGGCCGAAAGTGTCAGGGCAAGAATAGATGCGGTTCCCGCTATCATATATATAAACCAAGGCACCCAAAATTCTTTTTCTTTCTTCCCTTTGGGTTTTAATTCCATTACAAGAACAGCAAGAAAAAATATAATTACAAATAATAATGTCAATTCCTTTTTAGTTATTAATAAAATACTTTTTCCTCTCTCCAATAGCCCTAAAAAATCTGTTTTTGAAGAGATCCTATAGTTTCCTGGTGCTGCAATCAGCAGAATACACCCCATAATCCCTCCAGCAATTCCTGCCCACGCCCATTTGGGAACAGGAATTTTTTTATATAAATATAGAATAAGATACATCATACATAAAAGGACCATAGCGCCGCCACTGTTTTCATTTGTGCATCCGGCAAATACTCCCCCTATTCCCATTATTATAATGTTTCTTCCATTATTCTGCCATTTATTACAGTTTGACAGATATATACGATAAGGAAGCGTAAACCCCAAAATGAGCACCCCATTCCACAAATAATTAGCTGCACCTGAAGCCCAAAGAATGGTCATACCAAACTGTGGAGCAAAAAACCAAATACCTACATAAATAGAAAAAAGAAGAAGGGGACTTTTTCTACTGCCCCAGGCGGCATGTTCGCAAATTAATATTCCAAGCAAAACAAACATAATAGAATTAAAAATTCTAAATCCGCCTTTTCCCAACATCAGCACAAGCTGCAATACACCATGAGACACAATCCTTCCATTCCACATTTTCCAATGATTTACCATAGAAGAAAACACTTCCCACACTTTCATACGATGGGTTGTTTCTAAGGGATTTCCTATGGTATCATAAAAAAAGTGATATCTAAAATCATCCGATGTATAATCTGTATGAAAATTTAAAGCTAATATTAATCCCAAAAAAATACAAACAACTAGTAGATTACAAAAAGATGAAAATTTACAAAATTGATCTATTTTTTCTTTTTTTATCATATCCATATACCCATTTTCATATTTATAAACCGTATACCGTGTCGGTACTACAACAATAGATAATCTGGAAGTTTACTTCCAAATTTTATTCCTCTCTCACAAGTATTCCTTTGCACTTATTTTGTATGAGTTTTTTCAATTTTATAAACAGAATACTGGCCATTCCAATCAGAGAAATACTTTCTCCAATCCGCCAGCTGAATGGCTCTATAAAACGAATACAAATTGTTCCCTCATATCTATCAGGCAGTAAAACTTTAATCCGGTTATTACTTCCTCTCATAATCTTAAAGAACACTTTCTCATTATTTCTGTCATATGCCGTATAACCCGGATAGTAGAACAGTGGTGCCTCCAGATAAGCTTCACCTGTTCCCGCCTGACACTTTATTTCCATACGATTATATTCTTTATGGCTTTCCAGAATACTTACATTTTGTCCTTTTGGCTCATATTCCGCTTCCGTCAGCCATGTTTCTGATCCTGCATATAAATATTCATTTCCCATTAAATTAGTTGTGTCCAGTAAAGAGCCATCATAGTGCAACTCATAGTACCCACTATAAATAGTTTGATAAATAAAACTGACTCCCTGGTCCAGTGCAATTACCGCCACTACACAAAAAAAAGCTACAACTATTTTTTTCTCCACTCTATCCCTTACTTTCCAAAACAGAATTACTGCAAGCATAGAAAACAAAATACAGGAAATACTTAAATAACGGTAAGGAAGCCCTGGCTTTGCCAAAAACGCCGCAAAATGCGGCAGCATTTTTCCAAGCTGTTGGTAAGGGAAGAGATTGGTTGCCATCCATGTAGATATCATTCCTAAAAATAAGATAAGCGCTGTTGCTTTTTTCTCTTCCAATTTATCATTCCATAATAATAAAAGTGCAGATATAGCGCACAGCAGCAAACCATTCCCCAAAGGGATAGAAAATTTATTTCCCAGACTTATAAGTTCTGACCAGCTATACCCATAATATCCTGATGGTTCCTGCGCTAAAAGCTCGGTAATGCTTACTCCCAGCATTTGATAATCGTAAGCCATCTCTTTAAAAGCGGTACATTGTAAGTCCTCCCTCATATACCGGATAAAAGGAACCAGAAACCACAGATTAATTACCAAAGCTATAGCCACGGCTTTCAGCAGACACATAAATATTTTTATATTAAATATTATTTTTCTTATTATTAAGCATAAAAGCACAAGAAATACAGCCACCATCTGACAAGAAAGTACATGGGTTTGCAAAAGCCCCGAAAAACCAATTACTAAAGCCCAATATTTCTTCCAATTCTTTTCATACAATACATGCCATAGTCCCAGTACAATAAACGGCAAAAATATCATTGCTGTATACTCGCCCAATGCCCCCCTAATATAAATACAGCATAACCGATAGGGAGAAAGCACATACAGCATACTCCCCAAAAGTGCTATTCCTTTATTCTGGCATATCTTCCAGAAACAATAAAAGGAAAAAAACACAGTTATCAAATTTACCAAAATAACAAATACCTTATAAGAGATCTGAACGGTAAAGCCCGCCATTCTCATTAGTGCAGGCAGCAAAAGCATGATATCACTATACAGAATCGAAACAGCATATCCCCATCCATTACACCAATTTGGCTGGATTCTAACCGGGAAAGAACCTGAAAGCAATCCGTCCTTGAGTCCCTCAATTCTCAGTAAATGAAACACCAAATCATGTCCTGGAAGCATATATCTTGTAAGAACACCAAGAGATGCCACTAAAGTAATTCCCCCTATTCCTACAAATACAACAGAATACTTTTTTAATTTTTTTCTGTAAGAATAAATTGCCACAAACCCATTAAGAAGAACAAGCTTTAATAAGAAACATACACCTCTATAAAACTTTGAATTGCATGCTGTCTTAATTTGTATTTCATTAACCACAAGAGTACCGTCATCTGATGATACCTGAACACAAAACGCTTTTTCTGGGTCATTAACCCAAACTTGAAATGCTTTATAAGTATTCATATTTGAAATACTCACCTCTTCCGCCCAAAGGCTTCCAGGTCTGCCTTCCCCTCCTATTACATTAATTTTTCCTGTACCGGATGCAGAATAGAAAATTTCAATATCATAAATCCCCTTTTTCAAAAAAACTTCTTTTGTCTTAAGGCCCTCTCCTCTAATTAATTCATTTCCTGATAATTGGCCCTTTTGCCAGGCGCAAAAAAAATCACCTGATCCAAACTGAAAAAGCAACTCCTTTTCTGTCACATTTTTAAAGCTGAAAATCATAAAAATTATAATTTCAATTAAAGAAAAAATCAGATAATAATTCCTTACTCCCTTTTTCACCTTCCTACCCTCTTTAGCTACAATATGCCTTATCCACATCAATCACCACAAAATAATTTCCTTCTCTTTTTGAAATTTCATTTTTGATATAAGAAACTATTTCCTCGTCCGCCATTACATAATCAAAAGGCACCACCACATCAAAAATCAGATTGGTGTGGGTAGGTCCCTGCACGATGCGGAAATCATGAAATCGCACATCCCCCTCCATGCCCGCAATAATGCCTGCAACCATTCCTTTTAACTGATTGGTCAGCTTATCATTTTCACACACAGGGTCCATATGAATCACTGCGCTGCAGTTAAGGTCATGTGAAAGGCGGTGCTCTATCACGTCTATCATATCATGAAGAACCAGAATATCTCCTGTGGCTGGCACCTCCACATGAACAGAGAGCATTACTCTTCCCGGTCCATAGTTGTGCACCACCAGATCATGAAGACCAATGACGCCCTGCTTTTTATATTCCATAATAATATCTTCAATCTTTTTCACAAATTCCGGTTCCGGCGGCTGCCCAAGCAGGGGGCTGATTGTGTCACGCATAGCGCCGATTCCCGTCCATATTACAAAAAAGGCCACCAGAATACCGCACCATCCATCTATATGTATATCTGCGGCAAATGCCAGAATCATAGAAAACAAAACTGCCAAAGTGGAAATACAATCGCTGATACTGTCTCTTGCAGTTGCCATCATAGCCGCACTGTCAATTTTTCTGCTGACTGATCTGTTGTAAAAAAACATATATAGCTTTACACAAATAGAAATCACTAAAATAGAGAGAATAAGTAAATCTACTTCCACCGCCTCCGGATGAAGGATTTTTGCCAGAGAAGACTTTAAAAGCTCCGCCCCCATCAGAAGTATAATGACAGATACCAGCAGGCCGGAAATATATTCAATCCTGCCATGGCCAAAGGGATGGGCATTGTCCGGCTTTTGTCCTGCCATTTTAAACCCAACAAGGGTAATCACCGATGAACCTGCGTCTGAAAGATTATTAAAAGCGTCTGCCGTTATTGCAATAGAGCCTGACAATGCGCCTGCGATAAACTTCAGTAAAAAAAGACAGGCGTTTAACGCGATCCCCACGCCGCCGCAAAGCATTCCATATGCCTGACGGACTTTTGAATCTGATGTATTTTGATAATCTTTAATAAATATTTTTGTTAAAAGTGATATCATTTTTCTTTTCCTTTCCACCTGCTGACCTTCAAGCTGCATTAAAGACATTCTATGTCATTTATAAAAAAATTACAATTAAAAAATTCTTCTGTTGACAAACGATTTGGAAAGGCGTATGGTAAATTTGTAACTGTTAATTTTTGCATTTGGGAAAGGAGGTAATTATATGAATAAGATTAAAAGATTATTTATAACCAAAACAAGTTCCATTAATGATTCTATAACGAAATTACCTTCTGGCTTATGTTTACATTGTATGGTTTGCTGTGCGAATTTATGTTCCCGTCATAGAGAACAATAAATGCACACTACTGACACCGGATTTTTAACAGCCATGGTAGCTTCAATTACCATGGCTGTTTTTTTGTCCGCATAGCCAGAAAGAATATTTACAGGAGGATCTTATGAAAAAAATATCAACATATGTCTGGGAGCAAAAATTTGCATTTTTATTTGCAATTATTTCCCTGATTATCAGCGTTGTGCTGGATATGCTCTCTCCACAGCTTACAAAACATATTGTGGATGATGTAATCATCGGCGGTCAAATGCAGAAACTGCTGCCTCTCCTTTCCGGAATTTTATGTATCGGTTTAGGAAGGTGTATTTTCCAGTATGCCAAGGAATACACATTTGATGCCACCGGATCCAAAATCTCTTTTGAGATACGGCGTGATTTGTTTCGTCATGTCCAGTCTTTAAGCGCAGAGTTTTTTGACCGTACAGGCACCGGCGAACTAATGAGTCGGGTTAAAGACGACGTGGACAAAATCTGGGATGGACTTACCTATGTGGGGATGCTGCTTTTAGAAGTGATTATCCATACTTCTATCGTACTGTTTTGTATGTACAGCCTAAACTGGAAGCTGGCAATTCTGCCCACGCTATGTATGGCAGCGG
Organism: uncultured bacterium; assembly: GCA_947381965.1. Lineage (GTDB taxonomy): Bacteria > Bacillota > Clostridia > Lachnospirales > Lachnospiraceae > Suilimivivens. The sequence continues at coordinate 16,758 of CANCXX010000034.1, read as the reverse complement.
CCGCCTGTATTGCAATTTTCATGGAGAGGAAGTTGGACAACGTATTTGAAGCAATCAGTGAAGAGAACGCATCCCTTAACACCGTTGCAGAAGAAAATCTGACAGGTGTAAGGACCGTAAAAGCCTTCGCAAGGGAAAAGCATGAAATATCCAAATTTCTTTCCCATAATCAACGGTACTATGACCTGAATATGGCGCAATCCAAGCTGTTTGTAAAATATCACCCATATCTGTCACTAATCACCAAGCTGCTTCCTATTATTATTTTGTTAATCGGCGGCTACTTATTTAAAAATGGAGAAATCACATTGGGGGATCTCAGCGCCTTTATCGAATACTCCATGAATATCGTCTGGCCCATGGAAATGCTTGGATGGCTGACCAACAGCTTTTCATCTGCCATTGCCTCCAACCGGAGAATAAAGAAACTTTATGAAGAAAAACCTGTAATTACAGACCCCGAAGCTCCTGTTATCCTGCCAAAGGTAAATGGAAAAATCACCTTTTCCCATGTATCCTTCCATAAAGCAGACCGTCATGAAATCCTTCACGACATCTCCTTTACTGCGGAACCAGGAAAAACAGTTGGTATTATGGGTGCAACCGGAGCCGGAAAAAGTTCACTGATTTATCTGCTCCAGCGTCTGTATGATGCCACAGAAGGCGCTATCCTTTTGGACGACGTAAATGTAAAATCCCTTTCCCTAAAGCAGCTGCGCAGCTCCATTTCACTGGTTATGCAGGATGTATTCCTGTTTTCAGACACCATTTTAGATAATGTAATGCTGGGGAAAAAGGAACAGCTTTCTCTTTCCGCTGTCCGTGATGCTGCCCACCGCGCACAAGCCGGCAGTTTTATTGAAAAAATGGAACAGCAGTATGACACTGTCATCGGTGAACGGGGCGTGGGACTTTCCGGCGGTCAGAAGCAGCGTATCACTATTGCCAGAGCGCTGGCAAAGAAAACACCTGTACTGGTACTTGACGATTCCACCTCCGCTTTGGATATGGAAACAGAACAGTCCATACACGAAACCCTGCGTCATCTGCCTGATACTACAAAAATTATCATCGGCCACCGTATCAGCGCAGTCTGTCATGCAGATGAAATCCTTATTCTGGAAAACGGAAGAATTGCTGAAAGGGGAAACCACAAAAGCCTTCTGGCACAAAAGGGGCTGTATTACCAGACTTATGTAGCACAATATGGAGAACCAAAGGAGGAAATCACAGCATGAGCTTTAATTCCTATAAAGAAGACGAACAGCTAAAAGGCGGAAGTAAGCTGAACACGCTCCGCCGGCTGCTAACCTATCTTCTTACCTATAAAAAAGAAATTATTTTAGTACTGTTTATTATGGCTTTCTGCGTTGTTGTATCCTTAATCAACCCACTTCTTATGGAGCAGGCCGTTGATAAATATATTTCTGCAGGAGACATGTCAGGTCTGGTTAAACTTGTAATTTTTGCCATTATACTGAACTTGCTTTTCATAGGCGGCGTCAAACTGCGCATGTATATTATGGCAAAAGTATGCAACAGTATTCTGGTTACTATCCGGCAGGATTTGTACTCTCATATCCAGACACTGGATCTGCAGTTTTTTGACAGCCGTCCTACAGGAAAAATCCTGGCACGTATTATCGGTGATGTCAATTCCCTAAAGGATATGCTGAATAATTTTGTTACCACTTTGATACCGGATTTTACAACTGTGCTGGCTGTGGTTGTTATTATGTTTCTAAAAAGTCCAATACTGGCTTCAGCCTCCTTATGCAGCCTCCCGTTTATGATGGCAGGCATATGGCTGATCCAGTTTTACTCCCACAAAAAATGGCAGGATTTCCGTAAAAAATCTTCCAATCTGAATGCTTTTATCCATGAAGACATGTCAGGTATGCGGATTATCCAGAGTTTCTCTGCAGAAGAGGAAACCAGCCAGACTTTTGACGAACTGCTGGAAGCGCAACGCAAGTCTTTTGTAGGCGCTGTCCGGCTGGCAGACGGCATGGGCTCTGTTATTGATTTATGCTGGGGCGCCGGCTTCGCCGCTTTGTATTTTGTGGGGCTTAAGCTTCTGGGACCAGATCAGGTTTCCATTGGTACATTTATTGCCTTTGGCAGCTACATCGGCATGTTCTGGCATCCGATTATGAATTTGAGTAATTTTTATAATCAGATAATTACAAACATTGCCGCTGCAGAGCGTGTCTTTGAAATTCTTGATACAGAAGCTGGAATCAAAGACGCGGAGAATGTGGAAGAGATACCTCCCATCCAGGGACAGGTTACTTTTTCCCATGTAGGCTTCTCCTATGACCAGAATACAGAAGTATTAAATAATGTAAGCTTTGATGTAAAACCAGGCGAAACCATTGCACTTGTAGGCCCTACCGGAGCAGGCAAGACCACTATTGTAAACCTGATCAGCCGTTTTTACGATGTACAGAAAGGAATTGTCAGGGTAGATGGTTTTGATGTAAAAAAAGTCTCCATTGAAAGCCTTCGCCGTCAGATGGGAATTATGACACAGGATAACTTTCTATTTACAGGTTCCATTAAAGATAATATCCGGTATGGAAAATTAGATGCCACAGACGCGGAAATTGAAGAAGCAGCCAGAGCAGTCCATGCCCACGACTTTATCTGTAAGCTTGAAAAAGGATATGATACCATTTTATCCGAACGGGGCGGCGGACTTTCCGTAGGGCAAAAACAGCTTCTTGCCTTTGCAAGAACCATGGTTTCTAAACCTAATATACTTATACTGGATGAAGCTACTTCCAGTATTGATACACAGACAGAACTTTTGGTACAGGAAGGAATTGACGCCCTGCTAAAGGGACGCACTTCTTTCGTAATTGCACACCGATTATCCACCATCCAAAAAGCTGACCGGATTTTTGTAATTGATAACGGCGGTATTGTGGAAGAAGGTTCTGCAAGTGAATTAATGGCAAAAAAGGGAGCCTATTACAGACTTCATACTGCACAAATGATGACAGCCTCCTAATCAGGAGACTGTCATTTTTATTACTTTTATGCTACTTTCTTTTTGAAAGAAGTTTTCCCAGGGGCATGCTGCTCCGCTCTTTCTCTTCTGTCCTTACAGACCGTTCTGCTTTCAGCCATTTCCGGCTTTTCTCTTCCCTGGATGCTTTTTCTTCTTTTCTTCTTAAATCTCTGTCCCGTCTGAACGTCTTTTCCTCTTTTCTGCCCTTCTCGTCTCTCTCCCGTCTGCCTCTCTCGTCTCTTTCCCGTTTTCCAGTTCTCTCTTCCCGGCTTCCTCTTTCTTCTCTCTCACGCCTTCCTGACCTTCTGCTGCGCTCTCTGCGCCTGTTTTTCTCATAAGGTTTTTCTTCCTCTATTTCCTCCGGTGCGTCTCCCATGCTTATCTGCATAAAGGCCGCTGCCAGGTCAAGTACTGAAAAGCCGTTTTTTTCAGCTGCGTTTTGAATAGACTGTCTGATTTCTTCCAAATCTTTATTTTCCATTACATTCATTGCTTCTACAAAAAGCTTGTCTGATTTAACTCTTGTAATGTCTGACGGAGCAGGTATTTTCCTTTCCCGTATTGTGGTGTGGCATATTCTCTCAATATCCCGTATTTTAAAGATTTCCCTGCCGGATATCAAAGTAAAGGAACGTCCCTTTCTTCCGGCACGTCCGGTTCTTCCTATTCTATGCACATAATATTCAATATCTTCCGGCACATCATAGTTAAATACCGCGTCCACACCGCTCACATCAATTCCTCTTGCCGCCACATCGGTGGCAATCAAAATAGCGCATCTGCCATTACGGAAAAGATTCATAACCGTATCTCTCTGGTTCTGAGATAAATCTCCATGAAGCCCTTCCGCCTCATATCCCCTGTCTTTCAGCTGTCCGGTAATTTCATCCACCATACGCTTGGTGTTACAGAAAATCAGGCTTCGGGCCGGCTGGTAATAATCAATCAGACGGCACAGCGCCTCAACCTTATCCTTTCTTGCCACCCGGTAGTATGCCTGCTTAATGGAGGCTACCGTAATCTCTTTGGGTGTCACCTTGATAAATACCGCATCTTTTTGGTAAGCGCCTGTTATATCAAGGATTACTTTGGGCATTGTTGCTGAAAACAGAGCCATCTGATGTTCTTCAGGCATGTCGCCAAGTATCGTTTCAATGTCTTCCCTAAACCCCATATTCAGCATTTCATCTGCTTCATCCAGCACAATCATTTTAATGTCCGATGTTTTAATCGTATGACGTCTTAAATGATCCATAACACGTCCCGGCGTGCCTACAATGATTTGAACCCCCTGGCTGAGTCCTCTGATTTGTCTGCTGATATCCTGTCCTCCATAGACAGGCAGAACTTTGATGCTCTTCATATATTTGGTTAGTTTTCGTATTTCCTCCGCCGCCTGCATCGCAAGTTCTCTGGTTGGACAAAGAATAATCCCCTGAGGTTTTTTTAACTGGGGATCCATGCTTTGTATCATTGGTATGGCAAAGGCCGCTGTCTTTCCGGTTCCGGTCTGCGCCTGCCCTATGATATCCTTTCCTTCCAAAAGAACAGGTATTGCTTTTTCCTGAATAGGCGTCATAACCTCAAAACCCATCTCACTTACTGCCCTTAAAATATCGGGATGAATTCCCGATTCACTAAACCGCAATGTTGATTCTGTCTCTTCTAATTTTTCTTCCACTCTTTTACCATCCATTCATTTAATCTTTGTCATTTAGAAACTGTTCAATAATATATCTGGGACGCATTTTTGTCTCCAGATATATCTTTCCAATATACTCTCCCACTACCCCCAGTGAAAGAAGAATAAGACCTCCTATCGCCCATACTGAAACCATAAGCGTTGTCCATCCGACTATGGTCGCTCCTGTAAAATGCCTTATCAGGCTGTATATGAGCATACCTATGCTGACTAAAAAGATAAAAAAGCCAAGCGTTGTTATCATCCGGATGGGTCTGGTACTAAGCGAAGTAATCCCCTCCACTGCAAAAGACAGCATTTTACCCAAGGGATATTTGCTTTTTCCCGCAAAACGCTCTCCCCGCTCATAATAAACCACATCTGTGGGATAACCTATCATGGGCACGATTCCCCTAAGGAATAAATTCACTTCTCCATACTGTGACAATCCATCAAGTGCCCGCTTACTCATAAGACGATAGTCCGCATGGTTAAATACCGTATTAGCCCCCATAGTGTTCATAATTTTATAAAATCCCTCCGCCGTTACTTTTTTAAAAAAAGTATCCTTTTTCCGGCTGCTGCGAACACCATACACAATATCCGTTCCATCTAAATATTTCTCTACCATCTCATCAATAGCATCGATATCATCCTGCAAATCTGCATCCATTGAAATCACCATATCCGCATATTCCCTGACCGTCAGAAGACCTGCCAGCAACGCATTCTGGTGTCCCACGTTTCTGCTCAGATTAATACCTCCGAAAAGCTTGTCCTTTTCATGAAACTCTCTGATTAAATTCCATGTACGATCCTTTGAACCATCATTTACAAAAATCACACGACTCTTTTCATCAATTTTATTTTGCTTGATCAATCCGTTCATCTTCACCCGAAGACGCTCGGATGTTTCCGGCAATACTTCTTCCTCATTAAAGCAGGGAAGCACCAGATACAAAATATTGTCCATGAAATCCTCTCCTGACAGGAACAAATTAGAGCCAATACAACTACGGCACAATTATTCCCATTCATTTACGCATAAGTATTTTTATGATACACTATTTTTCTTACTTTTTCAATAAACTTATCGGGTTTTTATTATTTTTATTATGCTGAACTTTTGCCCACAAAAAAACTGGACATAAGAGTATAACCCTTACATCCAGTGTCTTTCTCTAACTATTATTTATAATTTACGATTTTAGCAAAATCAGCTTTTAAAGATGCGCCCCCTACCAGACCACCGTCAATGTCAGGCTGTGCAAACAATTCTGCCGCATTAGCAGCGTTTACAGATCCACCATACTGAATACGAACAGCTTCTGCTGTAGCTTCATCATATACTTCAGCGATACAGTCACGGATTGCTTTACATACTTCCTGTGCCTGCTGTGTTGTAGCAGTTTTTCCTGTGCCGATTGCCCAGATAGGTTCATAAGCAATCACCATGGAAGCTACCTGTTGTGCTGTTACATCTACCAGGTCAGACTTAATCTGCATGCGAATCCAGTCAAGTGTAATGCCCATCTCTCTCTGCTCTAAAGTCTCCCCACAGCAAAGAATTGGTGTAAGGCCTGCTTCCAGCGCCTTCTTTACCTTCTTGTTTAACAAAACGTCATCTTCCTTAAAATAATCACGTCTCTCGGAATGTCCGATAATCACATATTTTACACCCGCATCCACCAGCATTGACGCTGAAATCTCTCCAGTGTATGCGCCTTTTTCTTCAAAATACATATTTTCTGCACCAACCTCCACATTGGTTCCTTTTACGGCTTCCACCACAGGAACAATGTCAATTGCAGGTACGCAATACACTACATCAACGTCGTCTGATTTTACCAGGTCCTTTAATTCGTCACATAATGCCACAGCCTGGCTGGGAGTCATGTTCATCTTCCAGTTGCCGGCTACGATTTTTCTTCTTGCCATTTTCATTCTCCTTTTATAATAACCTTATTTATCATCTGCTGCAACTACACCCGGAAGTTCCTTGCCTTCCAAAAACTCTAAGGAAGCGCCGCCACCTGTTGAAATATGACTCATCTTATCTGCAAATCCCAGCTGGTTAACTGCAGCCGCGGAGTCTCCGCCACCGATGATAGTTGTTGCATCTGTTTCAGCAAGGGCCTTTGCCACAGCAATTGTTCCTTTTGCAAGAATAGGATTTTCAAATACACCCATAGGTCCGTTCCATACAACGGTCTTGGCAGATTTTACAGCTTCCGCATAAAGTTCTGCTGTCTTTTCGCCAATATCAAGTCCTTCCTTATCAGCAGGAATTTTGTCAGCGTCCACTGTGGACACTTCAATTTCAGCGTCAATAGGATTAGGGAAGGAATCTGCGACTACCGTATCTACAGGAAGAAGAAGTTTTTTGCCAAGCTTTTCAGCTTTTTCCATCATTTCTTTACAGTAATCAAGTTTTTCTTCATCTACCAGCGATTTACCAATTTCATAGCCTTTTGCTTTTAAGAAAGTAAATGCCATTCCGCCGCCGATAATAAGTGTGTCGCATTTTTCAAGCAGGTTATTGATAACATTGAGTTTATCAGCTACCTTTGCCCCGCCGAGAATCGCTACAAAAGGTCTTACAGGATTTTCAACTGCATTTCCAAGGAAATCAATTTCTTTCTGCATAAGATATCCCACAGCGCATTCTCCGCCCTTGGCGCGTACACATTCCGTTACGCCTGCAACTGAAGCGTGCGCTCTGTGAGATGATCCGAAAGCGTCACATACATAAGCATCTGCAAGGTCAGCCAGCTCTTTGCTGAATTCTTCACCGTTCTTGGTTTCCTCTTTTCCACGGAAACGTGTATTCTGAAGCAGAACCACATCCCCTTCCTTCATAGCTTCCACAGCCGCAGTAGCTGCTTCACCTGTTACGTTGTAATCAGAAATAAAGTTTACTTCTTTTCCAAGCTTTTCAGAAAGTCTCTTTGCCACAGGCGCTAAGGATTCGCCTTCGTTTGGTCCATTTTTTACCTTGCCAAGATGGGAGCAGAGAATAACTTTTCCCCCGTCGGAAAGCAGCTTATTAATTGTTGGAAGCGCTGCAACAATACGTGTTTCATCTGTAATTTCACCATTTTTAAGCGGCACATTGAAATCGCATCTTACAAGTACACGTTTTCCAGCCACATTGATATCATCAACTGATTTCTTGTTTAATCCCATGATTATTTCCTCCAAAATTTTAACAAATAAATATTTATGCCATTTATCCCTCAGATATCCTAACAATTAGGCAGGGATGACTTCCCTGCTCACCGGGCGGCCTGTGCGCCCTCTTAGCAGCTTGCTTTCTCTGCATGGGTCCTGTGCATAACAAACGCTGCCACGCTTTGCGAGCCAGCTTATTGTAACAAAAGGTCCGGTCCATAAGACCGGACCCTTAAGGTCTTTCAGTTTTGCATTATGCTAACTCTGAGAAGTATTTAATTGTTCTTACCATCTGGCTTGTGTAAGAATTCTCATTGTCATACCAGGAAACAACCTGTACCTGGGTATTGCCGTCTTCCATAGGAGCTACCATAGTCTGTGTAGCGTCAAAGATGGAACCAAATGTGCTGCCGATAACGTCTGAAGATACGATTTCATCTGTGTTGTATCCGAAGGATTCTGTGGAAGCAGCCTTCATAGCTTCATTGATCTGATCCTTGGTAACCTGTCCCTTAACAACTGCAACTAAAATTGTTGTAGAGCCTGTAGGGGTAGGAACACGCTGTGCAGAACCGATTAACTTTCCATTTAATTCAGGAATAACAAGGCCGATTGCCTTAGCAGCGCCTGTAGAGTTGGGAACGATGTTCTGAGCACCTGCACGGCTTCTTCTCTTATCGCCTTTTCTCTGAGGTCCGTCAAGGATCATCTGGTCACCTGTATAAGCATGAACCGTTGTCATAATACCGCTCATGATAGGAACTAAATCATTTAAAGCCTTAGCCATGGGAGCTAAGCAGTTTGTTGTACAGGAAGCTGCAGAAATAACTGTATCCTCAGGCTTTAATGTTGTGTGGTTTACATTGTAAACGATGGTAGGAAGGTCATTTCCTGCAGGTGCAGAAATAACTACCTTACGTGCGCCAGCAGTAATATGTGCGCTTGCTTTGTCCTTGGATGTATAGAAGCCTGTACATTCAAGAACTACGTCTACCTTTAATTCTCCCCAAGGAAGATTCTTAGCATCTGCTTCTTTGTAGATTGTGATGGTCTTTCCGTTGACTGTGATGGAATCATCACCATAAGATACGCTGTCTGCGTATTTGTATCTACCCTGTGCGGTATCATACTTTAATAAGTGAGCAAGCATTTCAGGACTTGTCAAGTCATTGATTGCCACCACTTCATAACCTTCTGCATCAAACATCTGTCTGAATGCAAGACGACCAATACGGCCAAAACCATTAATTGCTACTCTTACTGCCATTTTAGATTCCTCCTAGAAATGAATAATAATGTTATATGATTCTGCCATCTTTTGGGATTGACAAAATTTTATCATTAGGATTATTTTACCTAATATGTCCAAAAAGTTCAAGATGTAAATGAAAAATAATTGTATTTTTCTGTGATTTTTAATATAATTTTTATAAATAAAATATAAGGAGACAACATGATGGCTATCAAGGCAGATTATCACCTGCATACTTCTTTTTCCGGCGACTCCAAGGCCCCTATGGAGGATATGATTTTAAAGGGAATTGACATGGGGCTTACCAGTATGTGCTTTACCGAACATATGGATATGGATTATGTTTATAACCGCCCGGAGGAGGAAGGCATTTTTGAACTGAACACAGATTCCTATCTTTATGACCTGATTCAATATAAAGAAAAATACTCCCACAAAATAAAACTCCTCTTCGGCGTGGAGCTTGGCGTCCAGCCGCACCTGCGTAAAAAACTGGCCCTTTATACCCATAGCTATGACTTTGACTTTATCATCGCTTCCTCCCATCTGTGTAATGGAAAAGACCCCTACTATCCGGATTTCTTTGACGACCGCTCTGATGAAGAGGCCTATCGGGAATACTTCCTATCCATACTGGACAACCTGAAGGCATTTGATAATTTTGATGTTTACGGCCATCTTGACTATGTAGTCCGCTACGGGAAAACAAAAGATGCTGATTATTGTTATGAAAAATATAAAGATATTTTAGATAAAATTCTGGAAACTCTGCTGGAAAAAGAAAAAGGAATTGAGATTAACACAGGCGCCATCAATTATCATCTCCGGGACTTAAATCCCTGCAAAGATATTTTAAAACGCTATCGCGCCCTTGGCGGAGAAAATATCACCATTGGCTCTGATGCACACAAACCGGAAGCTATAGCCAAAGGGTTTGACCGCGCTGCCAGAATATTAACCGACTGTGGTTTTCAATATTACACAACTTTTGAGAAAAGAATGCCGGAATTTCACCGGATCTGAACACTTAACCAGACCAAAAAGCTTTCTTGGGGCGGCTTTGGCGCGCCGGAAAACAAGCCCAAAAGAGGCGGTCACAAAATAGCGCCGCCTCCCATCACATATTCATTTTCGTAAAACACTACCGCCTGCCCCGGTGTCACTGCACGGACCGGATTTTCAAAAATACATTGAATCATATCTTCCTCTGTCTGTACTGCCATGCACCATTCCCCCTTATGGGCATATCGCACCTTTGCCCAAAGTCTCCGGGGTGCTTCCAGGTTTTCCATTCCCATAAAATTCAGTTTGTTGCAATACAGTTCCTTCCGGTAAACATCCTTATCGCTGATTACCACCTCATTCGTATCCGGCCTGATTTCTGACACGAAAACAGGATGTCCCATGGAAAGACCCAGGCCCTTTCTCTGTCCTATGGTATAATGGGTAATTCCTTTGTGGACTCCAAGCGCCTTTCCTTCCTCTGTCACAAAATTCCCGGCTTCCGGTACCTTTCCCGGTGCTTCCCGCTCTATAAAACCCGTATAATCCCCATCCGGTATGAAACAGATATCCTGGCTGTCCGGCTTATGCGCCACAGGAAGACAATAATCCTTCGCAATTTTCCTGATTTCTTCTTTTGTGTAATCACCTATGGGCATAAGTGTGTGGGCAAGCTGAAACTGAGTCAGACCATAAAGCGCATACGTCTGATCCTTTTGTGCCGTAACAGAATTTCGGATAGCAAACCGTCCCTTACTTTTCCCATATTCTCCGTCCAGCCGGCCAATTCTTGCATAATGTCCTGTGGCAATATAGTCTGCCCCAATTTCCATACTGCGCTTTAGCAGCGCTTCCCACTTTACATACCTGTTACAGGCAATACAAGGATTTGGCGTTCTTCCTGAAAGATATTCTGAAATAAAGTAATTCACCACTTTTTCCTGAAACACATCCTTAAAGTTCATCACATAATGAGGTATTCCAAGAATTTGCGCTACCCGCCTTGCATCTTCCGCCGCTGACTGTCCGCAACAGCCCCCCTCCTCTGTCTGATGCAAAGATTTGTTTCCGCCCAACTCCATTGTCACTCCAACAACGTCAAATCCCTGCTCTTTCAGCAAACAGGCTGCCACAGATGAATCCACGCCCCCTGACATGCCTACTACTACCTTCTTTTTCATCAATTACACATCCTCCGCTGTTAAAAACATACAACGCACAAAGGAGCATCTTGGCGTAAAATCAATACTCTTCCTCTGTATCATCCTCATGAATGTCACTCCTTGGCTTTTGCAGTCCTTCTATTTCAATGCCCTTTTTCTGAGCATAGTCCCAAAGCGCCGCATGAACAGCTTCCTCTGCAAGCAAAGAACAATGTATCTTCGCAGAAGGCAGCCCGTCCAAGGCTTCCATTACCGCCTGATTGGTTACCTTTAAAGCCTCCTCAATTGTCTTACCCTTCACAAGTTCTGTGGCCATACTGCTGGTTGCCACTGCCGCCCCGCAGCCAAAGGTCTTAAACTTACATTCACGGATAATCTGGTGATCATCAATATCCAGATAAATCCTCATAATATCCCCACATTTGGCATTTCCCACAGTCCCCACGCCGCTGGGATTTTCTATTTCTCCCATGTTTCTGGGATTTGTAAAATGATCCATAACTTTTTCACTGTACATATCTTGTCTCTTCCTTTTCATTTATTTTATGTCCTGTATATCACAGGCTGCCTAGTACAGCATTGCCAAAATAACGGTGAAAAGCAGTGCCTGATATTTGTGTCAGGACAAGGCGGAGAAAGGAGGCAATGCGGTGGCATTGTTGACTGACGACAACGCGGTACTGGCGCAAATAGCAGGTGCTGTATTCACTGCTATTTAGACAATGCTGTACTAGAGCATATTTGAAAAATTATTCTTTCTTGAAAAATCATGCTTATTTGCCGTTTGCTATGAAATCTTCATATAAAGGCGACATCTGCCGCAGTTTGTCTATATTCTCACGGATAGCGTCTACCGTCCTGTCCATTTCTTCTAATGTATTTTCTTCACTTAAAGTTAAACGCAGGGAACCATGGGCAATCTCATGGGGAAGACCAATGGCAAGAAGAACATGAGACGGGTCCAGGGAACCGGAAGTACATGCCGAACCACTGGAAGCGCAAATTCCGTTCATATCAAGCATGATCAACAAGGATTCCCCTTCTATAAACCGAAAGCAAAAACTAACATTATTTGACAACCGTTTTGCCCTGTCACCGTTTAAACGGCAGTAAGGAATTTCTTTTTCTATTTTTTTTATCAGATAATCCCTAAGATTTTGTATTTTTGCTTCTCTTTCTTCCATGCCTGTAAAGGCGTATTCCACCGCAGCCCCAAATCCTGCTATTGCAGGCACGTTTTCTGTCCCTGCTCTTCTGCCTCTCTCCTGAGAACCACCATGAACAAAAGAACCTATTTTTATGCCCTTTCGAATATATAAAAATCCAATTCCTTTCGGCCCTCCCAGTTTATGTCCGCTGACACTTAGCATATCTATGGAAAGCGACTGTACATCAATTGGAAGATGACCGTATGCCTGCACAGCATCTGTATGGAACAATATGTTTTTTTCTTTCGCTATTTTTCCTATTTCCGCTATTGGCTGGATGGTTCCGATCTCATTGTTTGCAAACATCACAGAAATTAATATTGTATCAGGACGAATTGCTCCTTTTAATTCATCTATCTTTATTAAACCATTTTCATCCACATTCACATAAGTAATCTCATATCCTCTCCGCTCCAGATATTCACATGTATGAAGAATGGCATGATGCTCTATCCTGGAAGTGATTATATGCTTTCCTTTAGAAGCATAAGCCTCTGCAATAGCAATCAGCGCCCAATTATCGGCCTCTGTTCCACCTGCAGTAAAATAGATTTCCGAAGGTTCCCCCTTAATACTTTCTGCAATTCTGTTGCGGGTTCTGCTAATCACTTTCCTGCTCTCCTCCCCTAACCGGTAGATACTGCTTGCATTCCCAAAGTTTTCTGTAAAGTATGGAATCATAGCTTCCACCGCACTGGACAGGGTTTTCGTTGTTGCCGCATTGTCAAGGTATATCATTTTATCCATAAATGCTCCTCTCATTATTCCTACAGTTTTACTAGGATTTATACAACTCTTACTATAACATTACCGGTCTGTTCTGTCAATCAAAGTATAGGCATATATTTATCAATAACTGGAAAATGGTGGTAACATATATTGCGTATACAAAAAAATAATCCTCTTATTACAGGAACAATCATACTGACTCTCACTGGTTTTGCAAGCAGATTTATCGGATTTTTCTATCGAATCTTTTTATCCCGTATGTTTGGCGCCGAAGGCATGGGCATCTATCAGCTGATTTCCCCTGTCCTTGCCTTATCCTTTTCCCTGACAGTTGCCGGAATGCAGACAGCCATCTCTAAATACGTTGCAGGCGAAACCATGTCCAGAGACTATCGTTCCTCTTTCCTTCATTTATCCGCAGGCCTGATATTATCCATGTTACTTTCCATTCTCTGCACAGCCGGCATTTACTGCTTTGCAGATGAAATTGCTGTCTATTTTCTTCTGGAAGAAAGAACAGCGCCGCTGCTGCGCATTATCGCTCTTTCCATCCCCATGGCCACTGTACATTCCTGTATTAATGGCTATTTTTATGGCATACGAAAAACAACAGTACCATCTCTATGTCAATTATCTGAACAAATTGTACGTGTTGGCAGTGTATACATTATTTATTACTATTGCCTGAAGCGAAATATGACTCCCACCATCAGCTTCGCCGTGGTAGGACTGGTGATTGGTGAATGCGCCTCTATGCTTGTTTCCCTGATTGCAGTACGCGCCCATTTTGAAAATGTAGTTCCTCCAAATTATGGACTTCTCTTTCCACGGAATTTATCCGCTTTTCAGGCAGCTTGCAGCCGCCTTCTTAAGCTGGCCGTGCCTTTGTCCCTGAACAGAATCATTATCAACTTTCTGCAAAGCCTTGAAGCAATCTTTATTCCAAACAAGTTAATGAGCTATGGATGTGACAATGCCGCCGCCCTTAGCACTTATGGCGTACTTACAGGAATGTCCCTTCCCCTTATCCTGTTTCCCGGCGCAATCACTAACTCCATTTGCGTTCTCCTTCTCCCTATTGTTTCAGAAGCAGATGCTTCTGAGAATACCAGCACCATAAAAAAGGCAGTCCACAAGTCGATAAAATATGGTTTTCTTCTTGGCATTTCCTGTACCTTATTCTTTCTCTGTACCGGAAGGTTTCTTGGAAATCTGCTTTACCAGAACAGCCTTTCCGGGAATTTTATTATCATATTAAGCTTCTTGTGTCCTCTTATGTACATAGCAAGCACTTTAAACAGCATACTTAATGGACTAGGGAAAACCAGCCTTACCTTTCTTTATAGCATGGTAAGCCTTCTGGTCAGACTTGGGTTTGTATTCTGGGGTATCCCCATCTGGGGCATCCATGGGTATCTGTGGGGACTTCTCTCAAGTCAGGCAGTACAGACCTTATTATGTATGTTTGCCGTACGTAAATATCGCTGAGACGTTTAGCCCTGCTTTGCCCCAGCGATATCAAAAAACTGTATTTTTTTGTCTGAAATACATTTATCCGAATATTATGCACAAAGTCTATTTTACTTCGGTGTGGGATGAATGTTTTATAAATACATCTGATTAATCTTCCCGAAGCTGGAAATGATCTACCATACCCTTCAAAGCAGCAGCCTGCGCGGACAACTCTTCACTGGTAGCTGAAGTTTCCTCTGCTGCCGCTGAATTGTTTTCTACAACGGCACTGATAGACTCAAATCCGCCCTCTATATCTCTTACAGAAGCCGCCTGTTTATCCGATGCAATACGTATATTGGCAATCGCCATGACTATATGGTCCATTTCTTTAATTACATTATCAAAAGATTCTGTGGTTTTTTCAGTAATTTCATTACCTTTTTGAACCTCACGGATAGATTTGTCAATCAATTCTTTGGTAGTAACCGCCGATTTAGCACTGTCTTCTGCAAGCTTTCTGATTTGTTCTGCCACTACTGCAAATCCCTTACCAGCCTCTCCCGCTCTTGCCGCTTCAATTGCTGCATTTAATGAAAGCAGGTTGGTCTGTGAAGCAATTTCTTCTATATCAATAATAATTTTGCTGATTTCATTGGAAGTATCTTTAATTGTCTCCATGGCCTGTGTCAGTTCTTCCATTTTTTCCTGGCTAATCTTTGCCTGGCTTGCAATCATTTTAGCATTGTCATGAGCGTTATCTGTTGCTTTGGTATTCTCCTGAACCTGTTCAGTTACTTCTGTAACTGTCTGCATCAGGCTTTGGATGGAAGCGGACTGATTGGTTGCCCCCTCTGCCAGTTCCTGAGAACTCATTGCCAAATCGTTGGAACCTTCCGATACCTGGTCAGCTGCATTGTCTATATTTCTCATGGTGTTGCTAAAACCCTTCACCAATTCAACCAATTCCTGTAAAACACGGGAAAAGTCACCTATGTATGCTTCCGGGTGGGAGCTTCTTACATTAAAATTGCCCTTGCCAAACTCTCCAATAATAAATGTAAGGTCCTGAACCAGCGTCTGTAGTGTAGAAAACGTCTTTCTAAGGCTTTCTGCCAGGGCGCCAAGTTCATAATCGGATTCATAAGCAACATTTACATTTAAGTTTCCTTTCGCAAGTTCCTTAACTGCATAATCCATTTCAACCATTGGGTCAACCATATTTACCGCCAGATATTTATACCCGCTGGTAGCGAGCCATATAATCACTAGTAAAATAGCAGTATGCAGACATATGTGAAAAACTTTGCTTCCCAATCCAAATGTCCCAATAATTGCTGTGATTTCTGATACTGCAAAGATACCGCAAATAATTATAAACAAGTATCTGATGCTGCTTTTAAAACTCCTTTGCTCCTTCATTAAAATGCCTCCTTATTAATCCATATTTTTCCGCAAACAATAACCAGAGCATGTTTGAAAAAATTTCTGTAAAATATGTATAACAATTTGTGGGAGGTTTGTACCAAATAGGAAAGTATAGCCGACTACACTTACTGAATTTGATGCAAAAATCACGCGAAACTGAAACGCATTCTGCTACATATAAACAGCGAGCTTGATTTTACAGACACACTCTCATATAATGACTGCCATAGAAGTTCTACACCTTATATATAACAAAGATATAACTCTTTGACCAAAACCAATCCGGTCTTCTGCCCGACCGTTATAAGGTATTGAACTATATAACAATTTTATTATAGCTTTTCTGCTGAAAAATAACAACAATAATTTACTATCCAAAATGTACAATTTCTATGCAGTTATCTATTAATTATTACTATTTTTCATCTGTAATTCAATTTGATATTTATATTTTGTCTGCAAAAACGTTTTCTGCTGCAGTTTCCAAATAGCTTTGGAGATTTTGCTCTCTTTTCCTAGAGCGTGTTTGAAAAATAAGATTCTAGCCATATGACATAAAATAAATTTTATATGCAAGGCGGAGGAATGAGGCATAGCGGTGGCACGGGAGTTCAACAGTTAAATAAAAGAAAACTTGCCACAGGCCGCATAAAGCCTGT
>CANCXX010000033.1 GCA_947381965.1 uncultured bacterium | reverse complement strand
GGGGATTTGTATATGAGACGATATGTTATGTTTGCATAGCACTGGCTATTGCAATCGTAAATAATTGTTATAGCCAATGCTATTCCTGAAAAAAATTTTAGGGAGGCAAACATGGGCTATAGGAAAGCGGAAGAAATTCTGCCAATTGAAATAATAGAGCTGATACAACAGTATGTTGATGGAGAAACTATTTATATTCCACGCAAGTCATCATATAGACAAGCATGGGGAACAGGCACGCAAATTAAACAGGAACTTTTAAAGCGTAACAAGCAGATTTATGATGAGTATCTTGCCGGAAGTAATACCGCGGAATTGGCCTGCAAATACTATCTGTCAGAGAAAAGCATACAGCGTATCCTAAGAATACAAAAGTATTCTTGAAAAATGGACAAACAATAGGTATCTTTTTCGTCAGACTGCCTGTTGTTGGTGAAAATGTGAACTGATACCAAAGAACTGTCACAAAATATTGCAGTTGCTTGGTAGCGGCTCACATTTTTTATAAAATAGGTAATTGCGAAACTCGTAAACTTGCTGAATATTCTGACAATCTATTCTGCGAAAAGCCTTATGCACCATGGAATCAAGACCATAGAAGGCAGGAGGGACGCTCCCCGACTGTCTTGTGTCCTGCTGGGCTTGATGGAATGCACGGTGCAACAGGATTTGAGTAGAATATATTGTCAGAATATTTCCACAACTTCAAGTTTCTCAATTACCTATTTTTATAAAAATGAGTGGGGTGGATGGGGGGATTAAAATATGTTACGTTATACCATAAAGGAAATGACAGTTTGATTACGGTAAAATTATAGGAAAAAATATTATGCAATCATCCGGAGAATAGAATACATGCAGAATTTGAAACAATGGCTTCGGGATACAGCATATTTCCCGCTGGAAGAAATGTCTGACTTCTTTACGAAGCGACTACATGATCACGAAGAACATATGTCGATTTTGGAGGAAGCTTATCAAGTATTTGCCGAAGTCTTACCTTTGGAATGTCAAAAGATTTTAGACTTAGGCTGTGGAACTGGCTTAGAATTGGACAAGATACGGCAAAAAACAGGATTTTTATCTGCATAAAGTTATCCACAATCAGGTTGAGGAACAATGTTTTTATCACAAAGCAAATCATGGTAATCCCTGCCTTGTGGATAACTTTTTAGACAGTAGGGAAATAACTGCTTAGTCCTGAAATGGCTTTCCAGCTTGTTCAGCTTCAGTATATTCAATCCACTGCCCATTCCGTCTCATCCCCACAGATATTACGGATTTTTACCCTCAATGGTCTTTCCCTGCTGCATATTCTTGTATCCCAAAATTCCTTTGTTTTAACGCCATCTTTTATGGCATATCCATTTTTATCAATCTTTATTTCGCTGTCAGAATGCCATTCGCCTTCAGATGCAGTGCAATCAAGACTCAAAAATTCAATAAGTTCCAATCCCTCTTCACTGATTTCAATCGGCTTATATGGTTTCTTACTTGAAGAATTAAGAAATGCCTTTTGGTTAAATTCCATGATTTTCTGCATCACGTGGTCACTGAAAAATCTGTTTATTGTAACGGCATATCCACCAAATAGATCCTCCTGTATCGGCTCGCAGTGAAACTCTGCGTAATCTCCAACCACAACATCATCTAATATATTTTTCAAATCACGCAGTTCTATCTCGACTGTCGTACTATCATCGTTCTTGATAAACGCTTCAATTTCTTTCTGGTCTGCAAGGTCGATATAATATACAATTACTTTTTTTACACTGTTTTCCAGCTCTGGTATTACCTGATGGATAATGCGATTCATCTGAACCATATCCAGCAGCTTTGAAGCACTGTCCTCCAAGTTTGGAATATACACAGGAATTGTGCCAATCCTGCTGTCAGAGATAGAACCTGCCCAAAAGGAATCTAAAGAATCATCCTGTTTTAATCCCTGAATCAGCGGTTTTATCTTGTCCATCGTCTGTACAGGGTTTCGATAAAGCTGTACGCCATCCTTAATTTCAAGTACATCAAATTGCGCTCCATCCGCCGTTAGACGGTCGCGGGCTGTCTGAATGGAATTAATGCCTATGTCACAGTGAATAAACTTTCTGCCAAGCTTATGTGCCACAGCCGAAGTCACGCCGCTGCCACCGAAAAAATCGGCAACTATCATATTTTGATTCGAAGATGCGTTGATAATACGTTCCAATAATGCTTCTGGTTTTTGAGTTGCATAATCAGCTTTTTCATTTGCCTGTGAATTAATCGGATTAATATCTAACCACATTGATTGTGCAGGCATTCCCTGTAATTCGTCCAAATAGACTTTAGAACGTATCCCCCCCTGTTTTGGTAAAATGCAATCTACCTTCTTGATCCATCTTTTCCATCGTTTCAAGCGGCATACGTCATAATGAACGATATCCTTTATATTCATAGTCATAACCGCCGCCTTGCAATCCTTTGGCTGTAAGATTTCCGCTATCCCACTTTCGTCCGTTTGGATCAGAACGATTAAATCGGGCGATGTAAGCATCATCATATGGTTGATATACAGTATTAAAAATATAATCTACCTGTGATTTTGTATAAAAATAAATACAGTCAAAATTATTTCCATAAAACTCCGCATCACTATGAGCCGTAGCTCTTTTCCAGATAATTTCATTCCTAAAATTATCCTCCCCAAATATCTCATCCAACAATATTTTCACATAATGCCCAATATGATAATCCAAATGCATATAAATTGACGCTGTCTCACTCATAACACTTTTAATTGCCATCAGATTTTCATACATCCAATTCAGATATTTCTCCTTGTCCCAGATATCCCCATACATCTTTTCCTCAAATGCTTTCAGTTCTTCAATTTCAAGTTCTTCTTCAGCAATCGCAATTGCTTCTGCAATCTTCGGATTACGGCGGACATAGACTTTTTTCGCATAATCAGCCCCACTCGCAAACGGTGGATCGACATATACAAGGTCAACCTGTATCCCCTGCTCTTTTAAATAAGCGCACGCTGATACACATTCTCCCCGAATAACCATATTACCGCTATTGGTTTTGCCGACAGTTTCTTTCTTCTCCATCCCATAAAGCGGCATTCCCCGCCGTAAAACCATCGACATATCATCTGCGCCGCGATATTTCAGTATTCTGTTAAAATTACTAAGAACTGCCTGTCCTTCAATCGGTTCCGGTACAAAAGGAACATACTTCATCGGCATTTTTAATTCCTCCTCATTTTTTATCTTCAAAAAAGCCCACAATTTTATTGCGTGTAATCAATATCCTGTCATTTTCCGGCAACACATCTTCAAGATACAAATAGTCAAACCGTTCATAGCCAAATGCTTTATTATTCTGCTTTGCAAACTCCGTTTCCATAAATATACGTTTGTCCTTAAATTTCGGATCATTCTTATAAATTTCACCTTTCGTCTCAACTATAACCACCTTATGAATCTGTCCGTTCTGACGCTGTAGTATTAAAAAATCAGGCGTATAAATCCCTATATATAACCACTTGCTGTTTACTTTTTTATAGCACTTGATTTTGAACTCTGTCATGACGCTGTCCCCATTATAATAAACCTCCAGGTCAAGACTTTCTATTTCGGGCAATGTAAGGACTTCCTTTAAAAATGTCTGTTCAAATCTGCTGTCTGTATGATAAGGCAGATAATGAAAGGAACGATTTTTTTTCGGATATGCGCTGATCTGCACGCGCAGCAAAGCCGCCGCCATCCTATTCGCTGAATTTCCTGTACTCTCCAAAACCTCAATCGCATCTACAATCTTCGGATCAATTTTTCGTTTTCCCTTATCATCCAAAATAATATTTGCGACCACTTCCTGTTCCGGATAATATTCTTTTATGTTATCTGTATGTATTTCATCTGTAAAGTTTCTAATGTTTAGTAATTCCGCCTGTCTTGGTATCACTTCTTCATAAGAAGAAAAATCCCTCTTCCCTGCAAAAGCTTTGCGGATATTGGCATTTACAGCCGAGAGATCATACTTGGAACTGTAATAGCGGACATCACCTTTTTGATACGTTATTGTCAGATAAACCTCCTGCAATTGTTTTTTATATTGCAGCAGTTCTTCTATCTGCAATGTGCCAAAACTTTCTTTTGCAATCCTATCAATCCACGAAACAAATGTCGCCTGTTTTTCGCCCCGTTCGGCATCATCAAATTCCCTGCCTGATATTTTCATGGAAAAATCGGTAACCTTTGTTATGCTTAAATCTTTTTTCGCATATTCCGCCGTCAGAAGTATCTGTGATTCCGGTTCTGCATCACAGACAACAATCGTATCATATTTTATACAAATCTGATAAAAATCTATCTTGGGAAGTTTCAGATATTTTGTCCGATCGTACCTTTTCAGTATCGTATCACCGTCATTTCCCTTAATAAATTCC
This sequence comes from uncultured bacterium, assembly GCA_947381965.1. Lineage (GTDB taxonomy): Bacteria > Bacillota > Clostridia > Lachnospirales > Lachnospiraceae > Suilimivivens. Next base: position 45,693 of record CANCXX010000033.1, on the reverse strand, counting down.
TGTAAAGAAATATGATGCTGCTGCTTCAATTGGGATTCCAGCTTTTCAGCATTGTCCTGATTCAGATAAATAATTGCTGTTTCCACCTTATCCTTTTCCACTTGGCGCAGGCACCTGCACGATGTCTGCAAAACCATATTCTTTGGGCAGTCACCCTCCTGAGAAAGAATAATGCCTGTAAGACTCCGACAGTCCCAGCCCTCTTTTCCAATCTGGACTAAAAGGATAATCCGTATGTTTGACAAAGATGTATCAAGCGTGTCAAACTGCATCTGACTATCAGCGGCTTGCGGATGCTGTTTATTTCCTTTATGAAATTTTAAGATTGCATCACTGTGGATTCCATACTCTGCTGCAACGCGGCATACAAGAGGATATACTGTTTCTTCCAGTTTTTCGATACTTCCGCAATAAATTCCAAGCTTTGCTGTGAGATTACCGTCATACACCGTATCCTTATAATAATCCAGAAATTCCCTTACGCCTTTTTCAATAATCCTGCCACTGTCAGCAATTTCTGAAATTTTCACAATCGGACGTTTCAGAAAATTTCCAATCCCATTTACCAAAGGATAATAATACACAATATTCGTAATTTCAGCGGCAGCGACGGACAGTTTTTCTAAAACATCTATCTTTTCCGCTTTCTCCAAATAGGGCGTACCGGAAAAACCAATCACTGAATTGATTGTATTATTTTCCGCCCATTGATTCACTACAGCCCTAAGCTTGATTTCATCCTTGACAGCGTGATGAACTTCGTCAATGAAAATTGACAGTGAAGGAAGCTTTCCAATCAGGTTCCGTAGTTCGTTTGCCTGTCTGTCCCTGTCATCCTCACTCTCATCGAACAAGGTAAGCTGTCCGCTTTTTTCTTGAATGCGGTCAAGAATCACTTTCTCCGCATTTGTAACAGCCACAAAACCAAACAATTCCGACAACGGCTGATGGCTTGCGATTTTCTGCACATTGGGATTTTTTGTCTTATTTGATTTTTTACAAGTTTTACTCTGGTCAAGCACTTCAAACGACATGATTCTTTTGAGTTCTGATGCCGCTGGTTCCGGCAGTACCCATGACGGATCAAATTTCTGAATTGTCCTCAAACTTGGAACCACGGAAGATTTTAACCCTGATGGTGCAAATATAATGAAGTTATGGGCAAATGCCGGATTCGTGGGTTCATTCCGTGCAAAATACAAGTCGAGATATATGAATGCCGCCATTAAATACGTCTTTCCGGCTCCCATTGGCAGACTGAAAAGGTAATCGGTATAAGAAACGCCATAAAATGCATCCTTAAAAAATTTCTTGTAATCCATATCCTCCGGTGTCTTCTTTATGTACTCCTCTAATTTTTTTGAAACCTGTTCGCCCTGATCATTTTTTAGACAGGAATATTCGAATAATGTTGCAGCGGCTGTATTTTGTTCCAGATACCTGCGGACAGTATTTGATACTTCCACTCTGTCCAAATCGAGTGTATTAAATCTACCTTCGCTGAATAAATCGGCAAGCGGTCTGCTTTCACAGGAAATCTTTAAATAGAGATATGTCTTAATTGCGTTGATCTGCGCATCGCGCAGCATACCTTTCGATTCTATGTAATCCACCATTGGTTTTATGGTACATTTAGCAGACGCATACCATCTGTCCCGCGCATTTTCAATCATTTTATAGAACATAATGTATCCTTTCCATACCGCAGTTTTAATCAATTCTATTCTTTCTCAATTTGAGAAATATTAACTAATTCCTGCAATTTTTTCTCCAATATCTTCTTATCCGGTAACTGCAGCTTGTATTCTGATACCAACATTGGCGACATACTTCTACTCATAGCATACTCCACTACTTCATCATTTTTAGATGCACACAATATTAATCCGACACTTGGGTTCTCATGCTCTTTTTTCTTTTGCCGGTCAAGCGCTTCCAGATAGAAATCCATTTTGGATATATATTCCGGCTTAAACTTTCCAATTTTTAATTCAAAAGCCACCAGACACTGTAACCCCCTATGGAAAAACAGCAAATCAATCGCAAAATCTTCTCCGCCGACCTGTACCCTGTATTCTTCATCAATGAAAGTAAAGTCTTTTCCCAACTCCAATATAAAATCCTTCATGTTATGAATCAAAGCTTTTCTAAAATCCTGTTCTTTATAGATTTGCGGCATATCCAAAAATTCCATAACATACGTATCCATAAATGGATTTTCTTTTAGCCCCTTTATCGGTTCCAGCAGTACTTTTGTCCAACTGATTTGTGTCAGCAGTGCTGTCACAAATTCATCGCTAACATATGTCTCATAAAATTTTTTCATTCGGTACAGCCCACGCCTGTTAAAACCCTTAATTCCCGGAAATTGCTCCTGTATATATTCTGATATCGAATCAATGTATGCGTCTCCAAAAGCTGCATTCTCAGCCTCTTTGCTTAAAAATGCACCGATATTCCAATACATATTGATAAGTTCTTCATTTACTTTTTTATACGCACTATTCTTTGCCGTTTCAATAATATCAGTGACTTGTGGAAAAGCTGAGTTTACTTCTTTCATAAAAATCTCCATTCTTGATGCACCTGTGAATTTGTGTCAGCAGCGCTGTCACAATTAGTCCCTCAACAATAGTTGTGTTTGGTTATCATCTTTTTGCTGTTTTTTACGCAATTGCAGAATTGGTATCACCTTTTCTTCCACTTTTAATGTATCCTGACGCAAATGAAGAAGCTCCTCTATATCATGTGAATACAAAGCCACTCCATTTCTTTTTAATAATTCCAATATTTGCTTTGCAGTAAGCACTCTTTGATCTATTAATAAATCAACTGCTCCTTGAAAAATGCTTTCATTCAGAGTATATGGCACATCATCCGGCTCTTTCTGTCTCCATCCATTTTTTGAAACCTGCCGCATCAAATACTGGTACTGATTGTCTGATATAATTTTTAACTGATGTGTCCTATAAATCATTGCCTGAATAGACACTTTCCATTTCTTTTTTAAAAACTGATAATACTGCAAATCAGTAGGATATGAAGATACATCCTTTCCAAAGCTGCTGCATGGCAATAAAAATGCGCTTGCAAACATATTTGCCTGACGCTCCCTCGCCTTAAACTCATCTTTTGTAATTGCTTCCAAATCCTCACTCCAAGGATGCAGCAGAATATGCCCCAGCTCATGAGCCATATCGAATCTGATTCTTCCTTCCGGTCTGCTTCCCAATGCTACAGCAATAAAATAAATATCATTACCGCCTACTATGGTTCTTTGACTAAATCCATCTATTTTATCTTCGTTTGTATCAAATCCTGTAACTATAATCCCATTCTTTTCCAACAGATATTGTAAATCCTTTATTGCCCCTGTTCCGATATCCCAATCCTGCCTTACCTGAACTGCAATATTTTCTATTTCTTGAACGGAAGCTTCACTTTCACATTCAAATACATCATCATATCCTTCAAAGTCAACGCTTGGTAAATTCATTTCTGGAAACGAGATATATTCAAGCAATATCTCATATATTTTCGCTACATATTCTAATCGAATACTTTGTGCCGTCCTGTCCTTTTTCGTGGCACTGGCTAAAGAACGAAAATATATTGTCTCTGTTTTCGCAACATAACTATCTTTTTGAAAAAAATAGTCATATGGGAAATCAAGTTCCGATGCTAAAATTCTTACTTTCATGTGATCCGGCTTGTTATTATCGTTTTCATATAATGAAAGGGACTGTTTGCTAATCTCAGTTCTTTTTGCCAATTCTGTCAGCGTCAGTCCTCTGAACATTCTTGCACTTTTTAACCTTTCACCATAAAACTGTTTCTCTACCATTGTCAAAATCTCCTGAATTTATTTTTCGGCTTTTTTTCAAACTCGCGAAGCTTGGGCTTTACTCCACTCCTAATAGCCACCAGACTCTTCTTGCTATGACTATTCTCTTCCTCTGACTCTGTTTCGGAGACTGTATTTGTAAGCTGTGCAAAATCCGATCTAATATACTGCATGAGTGGCTTTTCATCAACAATATTGACTGCAAATAGTGAGGATTTACACGATTCTTTTTTCTTGGAACAGTAGCTAGAGCGTGTTTCAAACACGCTCTAGGGTTCCTTCTGCCATAATAGAGTACGTAATATGCTTCGTCCGATTAATAATAATTCTGCCTGACCAGCCATACCTCTGAAACGGAATAAGGTCAATATTATCTTTTACAATATGATTCCTCAAATTTGTATTAATATCATTCCCCCTAACCAGTATAAGTGCATTGTTCGTTTCTTTATGATTTTCTCTCAAATATTGTTGTTGATCTTCTCTTATTGCTTTTTCAATAGAATATACAATTTTTTTGAGTAACATATCATTGATGGAAATTTTGCCGTCCTTAGATTTGTCCAATTATATTGCATCCTATCTTCTATATGTTTATTATTTTTACGTATACTTTAATTTCTGTCAAGTGAAATTTGATTGTCACTATATTTCAATTTATAAATGTCAAATATACATCATTTCATTTTCCATAATTTCCTTTCATCCTTAACGCATTTCAGAACCTCTTTCTCGTTGTTTATTTTTGATTCTATCTTTTACCCCACAATACTTCTTCCGATACTCATACTCTTTCAAAAATTCGTCATAGACTGTCATCCTATATTTCATGCTTTTCATTTTACCTTCATCATATCCCATCCGTTTTTGATATTCTTTTAATTCTGCCATTTGATCACCTGTCGGTGGCGAAAGCAGCTTTGCACGTTCTTCTAAGGAAAGCTTTGAAAAATCCACTTTCTCCTCTTTTGTCACTTCTGATTTTTTTCTGAAACAGCCTGATTTTCCCCTGCCACTGTTCATTGAACTCCTGAAAAACGCTTCCATAAAAGATTTCTTCATCATTTTCATTCACGTCATTATCTGCCTGAAAACGGTCGAAGGCTTCATAAAATGAAATATCCCTGTAGTTCTTTTTATCTGTTCCCACTGTCATCTCCACCACAACCTCAAGCTTTTTTGCCTCCACACTGTTCATAGCAAGGCGCACAAATAATGGTTATACAAAAACCGTCTATTTATACCTGAATAACCTGTATGTCAAATGGCAGAAACCAGAACTGGCTTTGGATATAAAATAAATGCCTTGAATGCCAGTTCCACAGTCTGAATGTTTGGCTCCATGTATATATTCACGAATAGCTTTTCCAAAATAGCTACTGCTTTCCAAACCGCAGTCATAACTGATAACTGTAACAGGTTCGCCCCTTTTCCAACATCTGACAGGCGGCCTGCAAAGGGTAAACCATAATCTGCGGGTGTCATGTGCAGACAGTCCTGGAACACTCAGGAAGCTTTTGCGGAACTGAACAGACTCTTTGCACAGAAGTTTTATAAGAAATGAGGGCTTTAATTATATAGGAATATTAGAATTTGCGGCGTAGATATCAGAAACTGCGCCCCTGCTTGCGTCTTCATAAAAAAGGAATATGATAGGCATATCAAGTGGTATGAAAGTCAAGGAGGAATTACTATGACCCTATTAAACGCAACCCATTTAAAGAAATATTACGGCAGGGGCGAAAGCCTTGTCAAAGCGCTGGACGATATAAATGTATCCGTGGAAAGCGGACAGTTTGTTGCTATAATCGGCACATCAGGCAGTGGCAAATCCACACTTCTCAATATGCTTGGCGGATTAGATACCCCTACTTCCGGCTGCGTGCAGGTAGAGGACAAAAAGCTTGAAAACCTTACCGATGAACAGCGCACGGTATTTCGCCGTCAGCGCATCGGCTTTATCTTCCAGAACTATAACCTAATCCCCTATCTTACGGTATATGAAAACATCGTGCTGCCTGTCCGTCTGGATGGCAAAGCTGAGGATAAGAAGTTTCTGGAAGAAATCGTACACTTTTTAGAGCTTGACGGGAAGCTGCAAAACTTTCCCAGCCACCTTTCAGGCGGTCAGCAGCAGCGGGTGGCAATTGCCCGTGCGTTAGTGTCTAAGCCTGCTATCATCTTAGCCGATGAGCCCACAGGAAATCTTGACAGCCGCACAAGTGATAAGGTGATAGATCTTTTGAAAATGACAAGCCAGAAGTTTAACCAGACTATCGTAATGATTACCCACAACCCCGGCATTGCAGAAAAGGCGGATATGAGAATATGCATTGAAGATGGAACAATCCGGGCATAAGGAGGCAGATAGAATGAGCAGTAAAAAGATAACGTCAAAAATGATTTTGTTGATGTCAAAACAAAGCCTTAAATCAAGCTCTATGCGAAATATCTTTGTGATGATTACGATTGTCCTGTCTTCAGCTCTTTTAACAACAATTCTTATGTTTGCAATGGGGCAAAACCAACAGGTCAAAAACAATCTTTCCCACAGTCCGCAGGTAGGCTACTACAATCTTACCGATGAACAGGTGGAAGCGCTTAAAGCAGATGAGCGCATTGCTTATCAGATACAGGTAAAAACAGGAATCCTTTCCGAAATGGACGGTTTTGATGTAATACCGTACTATGTAAGCGAGCTTTCCGATAAAATTCAAATTGGTGAAGTGCTAAGCGGCAGCCTTCCCGAAAAGGAAAGTGAAGTGGCGCTGCAGGCAGCGCTGCTTGAAAAAATGGGTATAGATCCTGTGGCCGGCAGTACTGTTACTTTTGACTTTTATGACGGCAATACCGAAACCTTTACGGTATCAGGTATATTAAACGGGGGCGATATGGAAACAAAGCAGTTTTCCGTATTCTTTTCAAAAAGCTATGCCGGAAATGGAAGCCAGCTAAAGAATATGCCTTATGAAGTGTATGCGAAATTGTATAACGCTTCCGGTCCTTCCTCTGAGGATTGCAAAGAAGCGATGTATCTTATCGGCAGCGATGCAGGGATTGAAAGAAAGTATGTCAACCCGTCAAAGGCTTTTATTAATTCACTGTCCGTGGATACACAGCAGATTTATCTTTACAGTATGGTGGGCGCAGTTATCCTGTTGTCCTGCATCCTTGTAGTCTACGGTGTGTTTTATCTGTCAGTCATCGGCAGAATCCATCAGTTTGGACAGCTTCGAACCATCGGCATGACAAAGAAGCAGATTAAAAAGTTTGTTTCCCGTGAGGGCGGCATCCTGTATCTTTGGTCTGCTCCTATAGGGGTCGCAATCGGCTGTATTGCAGGATATTTCATGATACCGGACGGCTTTCATATTCAAAATACTCTGCTGGCTGCAGCCCTTGTATTTGCAATTATCTACATCATCACAATGCTTTCCATACGTAAACCGGCCCGTCTTGCAGCTGCTGTTTCCCCCGTGGAAGCCCTTCGCTATGTACCTCAGGACGGAATGAAACGGGCTGAAAACAAAAAATTATGCCGCAAACTGACTCCAATGGGTTTGGGCGTAATGAACTTTTCAAAAAACAGAAAAAAAGCCCTCACCACAATGCTTTCTCTATCGCTTGGCGGTATCCTTTTTATGACGGCGGCAACTTATATGTCTTCTTTCGATAAGGAAAACTTTGCAAGACAGGGTTATTTTACAGATGCAGAGTTTCATATTGAATATTCACAATCCGCCATCGAACTGAACACAAACGGTATGAGCGGCTTGCAGGCGGATATGCCAATGAACGGCGAAATGGTACAGAAAATCGCCGCTTTAGAGGGTGTTGAAAAGGTAACGGAAATTAAGAGCTTTGGTGTGCGTTTTGACTATCCGAAAAATGATGAATATGACAACGACGATATTGTCTATCCTCTTACAGAGGAAGAAACCAGGTATATTGAAAAATATCTGGAGAACGGAAGCGCCGACTACGATAAGCTGATGAGCGGCGATTATATCCTTGCGGCAGGCAACGGCAATGCGGCGGAAATTTACGGCTGGGAGTTTACCACTGGCGACAGCATTACTCTGCACTACTACGATGGAAGCAAAATGACGGAAAAAGAAGTTACGATACTTGGCATTCTCAATGACCAGTATGTTCTTGACCATAAGGGACTTGAAGGGTGGTTTTTAATGCCTGAACAGCCAATCTTAAACTGGCTTTCCTACGATAGCTTAAATGCCCACCTGCTTGTATCCGCCGAAGCCGGTAAAGAAACGGAAATCGGAGAATCCCTTGCTAAGATGCTTGACCAATGGACAGCGCTGAGCCTTGAAACCCTTGCAGACCGGAAAGTCTCTTATGGACAAATGGCAAATCAGATATTTACTGCTATCAGCGGGCTTGCCATCTTTATTATGACGTTCAGTATCTTAAGTATGATGAATACGTTGATTACGAATATTGTTACCCGTAAGCAAGAGCTTGCCTGCTTAGAATCAATCGGAATGCGTAAAGGGCAAATCCGTCAAATGCTTCTTGGCGAAAGCCTGCTTTTGGTACTTGCCACAGTTGGAGTAACGATGACCATCGGTACGTTGTGCGGATATATACTTAGCAATATGCTTTATCATATGGGGGCGTTTTATATGGCATTTCAATTTCCGGCAGCGCTCACCCTTGCTTATGCAGGCGTACTGATTGCCGTACCACTTATAATTACTCTTATATCCATGAAAAATTTTTCAAAGGAAGTTCTTGTGGAGCGTCTTAGAGGAATGGAGTATTAATGAAGGAGTATCGAATCAAAATTACAGGAAAGTACGATGTCATTGTAATTTCCCCGAAAATAATAAGTACACTGATAAATAAGATACGGCGCTCAGCTATAAAGGAATTGGTTATCCCTGCGGAAGAAATTCTCCCGCAGGGATATACCGAATATCTTACTTGTGTTCTGAACGCAAATACAGATATTGCAGAAACTTCATCGGGCCAAAATGTCTACGCCCTGATTGCCGATCAGATAATGAAATTACAATGTAATGAACAGGATTGCTTCAACCATGTGGAAGTGACTGAGCCGGAAACCAATCCCCAGTTCGATTTGGATACCAGGGAGGATTTTTACATTGTAACCAAACAGGAAAACAATCGCTTCCGTTATGTATTTAAAGGTGAAAATAATGAGGAGATCAGCATTGTGCTGGAGTATTTATAACGCACGCTTTTTATTTCAGCCATCTTGTCATACATTCCATCAGTCTTTCTATCATAAGAGGTTTTGTCATATGCTCATTCATGCCTGCCTTCCTGCTGGCAATCACATCCTCTGTATAAGCATTGGCAGTAAGAGCAATAATGGGAATTTTCTTGGCATCCTTCCGGTCCAGCTTCCTAATGGTTTTTGTGGCTTCATGGCCATTCATCACCGGCATTTGTATATCCATAAAAATAAGATCATAATAGCCTTCTTCTTTCTCCAAAAATTTCTCTACCCCCTGCTTTCCATCCACTGCACACTCCACAACAGCTCCTGTGCTTCCAATAATCTCCATGGCAATTTCCCTGTTTAATTCATTATCTTCCGTAAGGAGTATTCTTTTTCCATAAAAACCTGGCAGGGCGGCCTCCTCCGAAGCCGTACATTCTTCTTCCGCTTCCACCACCTTTTCTTCACTGGCTATCTTTTTCAGCAGATACACCAGACGGGATTTAAACAAGGGTTTGGAGAGAAAGCCATCCACGCCTGCATCCCGGACCTGACTTTCCACTTCGCTAAAGTCATATCCTGACAGCATAATTATCTTTACCTTGTTATCTATCCTGCGAATGGCCCTGGCTGTTTCAATTCCATCCATATCCGGCATTTTCCAGTCCAAAATTACCGCAAAGAAATTCTCGCCTGCCACATCTGCCTCCTGGATGCAGTTTACTGCTTCCCTTCCACTCTGTGTCCAACTGCCGCTTATTCCCATATCTGTCAGAATATCGCAGACTACTTCACAGCTGTCACGGTCGTCATCCACCACCAGAATTTTCTGCCCGGCATACTTTTCCATATCGGCAATTTCCGTATTCTGCTGCTTCAAAAATACCGTCACTGTAATCCGGGTACCTCTCCCTTCGCTGCTGTCTATGACAATATCCCCATTCATCATACGGATAATATTCTGGGTAATCGTCATGCCAAGCCCTGCCCCTTCTGTCTTGCTGATCCGTGTATCTTCCGCACGGCTGAATGGTTCATATATTTTGTTTAAAAATTCCGGCGACATTCCAATGCCGTTATCCTTAAAAACAAATTCGTAACATCCATACCCAAAATCCTGGGATTCCCTTTCTGTAATTTCCAGTTCCAGCTTTCCTTCCGGGGAAGTATATTTCACTGCATTGTCCAGAATGTTTACAAACACCTGCCGGAGGCGCATTACATCCCCTATAACGTCCTCATGATCAAGCTTAATACGAAACTTCAGTTCATGCTGCTTTGCCGCTGCCTGGGGCCGAATGGTTGTCATCACATCCTGAAGCAGATCCGAAAGGTTAAATTCTTCCTCTGCCAAGTCAATTTTACCTGTTTCTATCTTGCTCATATCCAGAATTTCATTGACAAGAGACAGTAAATGATTGCTTGCCGCCGTAATTTTGTTTAAGCAGTCTGCCACTTTTTCTTTTTCGTCCAAATGCGCGCCTGCAATGGCGGTCATACCGATAATGGCATTCATGGGTGTACGGATATCATGACTCATTCTGGATAAGAAGTCGCTTTTGCTTGCGCTTGCATTAAGGGCAACTTCATAAGCATCTTTTAAAATCATTTGCTCCCGGGCTTCTTTTTCTTTATTTTCAGTCACATCCTGCACCATATACAAAGCCTTTTTGGGGATTCCGTCCTGCATTTCTGACAAAACCACTGTTCCACGCACCCAGCCCCTATTCCTCCCCTTAATTTCTGCCGCAGGTTCCTTCCGATATTCAAACGAAAAGTGAGGGTGCTCTGTGCTTAATTTCTTTCTGAAATTCTCACAGTTCATGGTTTTTAAAAATTCTTCTCTGTCATCTTCATGCACAAAGCGGTCTGCATACCGTTTAAATGCCTGGGTACAGCTTCTCTCATCCCCAAATATTTTCCCTACTGCTCCTTTATGGGAAACCATTTTATAGGTATCTGCATCAATATCAATATAATAAGCGGCAAAGAACAGACTCCCCATACTGTTAATAATATGATTTCTTTCTATTTTTTCCCTGTCATATTCCGCCTCTTTTTCCTTTTGGCTTGTTACATCCCTGCTTAATATATTAACCATAACGGTATTATCCTGCCGGATAAAAAACAGATGGGCTTCTATCCATTTAATCTCTTTCTCCCTGATCCGGAACTGACAGATCACCTGAGAGGAATCCTGCACCCTCGCTGCTTTTTCCCGCAGGCTTTCTATCGATAAAGCAGCCTTAAAGCGCTCTGCGTCTTCAGGATATACCCACTCCTTCGCTGTTTTTTGAATATAGTCTTCATAGTCCCCTGTCCATATTTTCCCGGCATTATTTTTTGCTTTTAAAAAGGTCCTTTCACATTTTCCTGTGTCAAGATCGACAGAATTCATGATATCATAGCCTGACTTAATAATTGCCGCCATTTGCAGGTCTGTCTGGCTGTGCTCAATTTCCCTCCGGGTACGCTCGTCCACATCCAGCAGCGCTAATACCACATTCCGCTCATTTTCACCTCTCTCATAAAAATGCGCAGTAATTGAAACGTATCGGTACTTACCCTCAAACAGATACCGGCAAAGAATTTCCGTCCTGCCTCCCTTTTCCCAGGTATCTGTAAGCGCCTGATATGAAAAGTTTTTCAGCAGCTTTTCTTCATCATCCGGGTGAAAAAATTTTTCTGATAAACCCAAAAGCACATCATCCCACGCCATAATCTCCGGCATAGCTGCCCCGCTCATACATTCCGATATCCGGACAGGATTTGAAATTCCTGTCTGCAGATTAATCAGATATACGCCAAAGTTCATTTCACCCAGAGAGCTTACAATCTCACGGTTCTGGATATTGGTTTCCTCCAGCTCCAGCCCTTTTCTGTAAACATCGTGAACATCTTTTATGTAAAGCATGGCAAACTGCCCCTTATCCGCACAGTCAAAAGAAGGGACAATTTCCATCATATACCAGCGGTATTCTTTTCCCTGCCTGCGCCTGTAGGTACAGGTAAGCACCTGTTTTCCTCCGGCAAGCTCCCGCCTGAGATAAGACAGACGGCCAAATTTTCTCACACGGGCAACATCCCCGCTATATACATTTCCTTTTCCAGTCAGTTCTTCAATCCATTCTGCCAAAGTCTCCGGCGCTGCCGCCTCCTGTGTCCGGGAAGGCTGCTCTATCTGCATCATATCTATAACGCCGTCATCCAGATTTACCCTCAATATCTTATCATAAGTAAAGCTCACTGCATCCACATGGGAAGTAATGGAAATAGAAAAAGCCGGAATATCCTCCCACATAATTCTGGATGCCACAATATCAACTGCCTTTCCAAAAGGATTATCATAATTAATGGCACGACTTTCCTCTTTCCCTGCTATATTTAAAAGCGGGCAATTGGAACAAAATCCTGCCATCAGTTCATGACAGACCATGCCCAGCTTAATGCCCGGCATAATGTCCTTTACCCGCCTGTTAAAATATAAGATCTGGTGATTATCTTCCCGTATCACATAAATTCCCGCTATCTGCAGCGAATCCAAAAGCATCTTATAATTCTCCGGCTTCATAGCGACTATCCTCCAATACGCTTTAATCATGTTGTCTTATTTTAACATGACAAAGCAGTATAACACAATATTCTCATTTCCATTATACTACTTTTTCCTAAAGCTGCAATCAAACAGGAATGGCATGTGCTTTTGCATGTCAGTGTAAATCCTGTTAAAATTTGCTTCTATGAATTTTTCCAAATAAAATGCCGGATTATCTGGGACAATCCGGCATAAGCTATGTAGTTATCTGCTTGTAGTAAACAAAAAGCTTATTTGACGTTTACTATTGTTGAATTTTATCAAAACTGAACTGGCTGATCAGTTCATCCAGAGTAGTAGCCTGGGCTGACAGCTCTTCACTTGTTGCAGAAGATTCCTGTGCTGCCGCCGAATTGTTCTGTACTACTTCTGATATTTGTGTAACACCCTGTTCCGCCTGATAAATTGTTTCTTTCTGATCGCTGATCATTACGCTTAAATTCTTAGATACATCTGCAATCTGCTTAATACCATCTACAACAACTTCAATGGAACCAGACGCGCTTTCAACCGCATGATTGCCATCTGCAATTTCCTGCAGGGAACCCTCTATCAGCTCTCTTGTATCCACTGCCGCCTTCGCGCTTTGCTCTGCAAGCTGCCTGATCTGGTCAGCCACAACCGCAAATCCTTTTCCAGCTTCCCCTGCTCTCGCTGCTTCAATAGAAGCATTCAGTGACAGCAGATTGGTCTGGGATGCAATAGATTCAATTTCAGAAATAATATTTCCAATCTTGGTGGATGTTTCGCTGATTCTCTTCATAGCAGCCACCACTCTGTCCATTCCTTCACGGCTGTTGTCAGCTTCATCCGCATATCTTCTTGCCTGCTGATAAGAGTCTTCAGAGTTTGTCACACTTCTTTCCATTGTTTCCGCTATATTGGTAATGGTTGCCTGCAATTCTTCCACTGCCCCTGCCTGGTCTGTAGCGCCTTCTGCAAGAGACTGGGATGATTCTGCCAGATTGGAAGCTCCGGCGGATACCTGACTGGATGCCTCCCCAATAGCCTGCAATGTCTTACTCATCTGACGTTTCAGCTCACGCATAGCCTCCAGCAGTCCTGAATACTCGCCTGTGTATCTGCTTCTGATTGAAGATTTAACCGTATAATCGCCTGCTGACATCTTGCCAAGCACAACGCCGATATCCTTAATCATTTCCTTTAAGTTATCCGACATTCTTGTAGCTTCTGTTACAAGCTCCGCTACTTCATCTTTCGTTGAAACGGTAGGGAACGGTGAGGAAAGATCCCCGTCTGAGAAAGTCCGGAAACGATCCCCCAGCTCCTTCATCGGAGCAGCAATTCCTCTGGCAATGATCTTTCCGATTTTGGTAGAAGTTATCATTGCAATTATAATTACGGCAACAATTGCAACTGCAAGTATCAAAGTCAATACTTTTAAGGTATTCGAAAGGTCATTTCCTTCACTCACCTTAACTTCAAGTAGACTTTCCAGCTTTAAATAAATATCGTTGTAAACCCCTGCAAGCTCGCTTAACGCAATATCCTGTGCCTGCTTGCTAAGCGCCGGATCGGGTGTTGCCCCCATTGATATAATCTGTGAATCCAGCGCCCAGTAATCTGACAGCTCAGCCTCAATTTCATCATAGGTTTTTCTGCCATCCTCAGATACAATTGTTTTCTCCACATCCGCAAAATATGTTTCAAATGCTTCTTTGTTTTCTTCATGCTGCTTCAGCACTGACTCAATCGCTTCTTCGTCTGTGTAACCAATTGCAGCCCGAAGAGAGGATCTTGCATCTGCAAAGGCAAACAACGCTTTGCCAATGTCCCCCTGTGCAAAACCAAAATTAACAAGCGCATATGAATATCTGTTGGCCATAACAATAAGCGCTATCAACCCCACCACTGCAGCTAACGCTGAAACTGCCGAAATCGTCCAAAAGGACTTAGTAAGTCTTTTTTCCAATCTTTCGTTACTAAACATTATTAACCTTCTCCTATTCTCTCCAACATGAATTCTCTGGCAGTCCTTACCATAATTAGTTTTTAAAACTGTCAGTTAGTCTATTATAATCCTTTTTATTAAATTATACAACTACACAACCTAATTTCACTGCAATATCTTTTTCTCCAGCTTATCCACCATCTCCTTTAAGGAACCATCCTCAAAAGGATTGTCAAGTCCGGCCTGTCCCAGCAGTCCGGTAAAGAAATCGCTTGCAGAAAGCCTGCAGAGCTTCAGGTAGCTGTCCCATGCCGCCTTGTAATCCTCATCCATTTTTACCTTATACTGGAAGGCGCAGGTCTGGGCAATACAGTAATCAATATAATAAAAAGGCGAATTGTAAATATGCTGCTGTCTCTGCCAGTAACGCCCCTGGGACAGCACCGGATCTTCGCTGTAATCCAGATGGGGTTTGTATTCCTTTTCCAGTTTTGACCAGGCTGCATTTCTCTGGGCCGGGGTCATCTCCGGATTTTCATAAACAATATGCTGGAACTCATCCACCATACATCCATAAGGAATAAAAGCAGCGGCATCTTCCAGGTGCATTGCACGGTAGTCGTCTGCCCGTCCGCCAAAAAACAGCTCTGCCCAGGGTTCCGTAAAGAACTCCATGGACATGGAATGAACCTCTGCCGTCTCCATGGTAATATCCTGGTGCTCCAAAACAGGATCCTGCATGGCAAGATACCCCTGGAAGGCATGCCCGCATTCGTGGGTAATTACGTTTACGTCATGCTCCGTTTTATTGAAGTTGGCAAAAATAAAGGGAACCTGATAGTCATCCAGCCGGGTCATATACCCGCCCATTTTCTTCGTTTTGCGGCCCAGCACGTCAAACAGTTCATCTTCCATCATGTGGTCAAAAAATTCCTTTGTCTGGGGCGAAAGCTCCCCATACATCTTTTGTCCTGCCGCCATAATTTCATCCGGGGTTCCTATAGGGGCAGGATTTCCCTCTTTAAAATAAACACCTTCATCAATACAGGAGAGCTTTTCAAGCCCCAGCCTTTTCCTTCTCCTGTCGTGAAGCTTCTCTGCAAAGGGCACAAAATATGTCTTTACCTGTCTTCTGAAATTTTCCACCGCCTCTTTGTCATAACAGTTGCGGTACATCCTGTAATACCCAAGCTCCACATAATTTTCATATCCCATTTCCCTTGCCTGGGCGGTCCGGTTCTTTACCAGCTTGTCATATATTTCATCCAGTTTTTCACTGTTGTCACCAAGAGCTTTGGAAAATTTCCCCCATGCGCTCTTTCGCACATTCCTGTCTTTGTTGTGAAGGTAAGGCGTCAGCAGAGAAAGGTTTAAAGTTTCCCCCTCCCAGTCTATCTTTATACCCGCAATCAGTTTATTATATTCTGTGGTAAGGGCATTTTCCTCCTGCATCAGAGGAACCAGTTTTTCATCCATGGATTTTAATACCAGCTCCATATTTTTAAATGCCACCGGCCCGATTTTTTCTTCCAGATATGCGCGGTAAGGAGATTCATACAACTCCTTCTTATATGCAGCGTCCAGATTATCAATGACCGGCTTTATCTTATCGTTATGCTTTTGTTCCTCATCATAAAACTCGTCTGTGGTGTCAATATCATGACGAATACTGGCAATTACAATATTCGTTGATATTCTTTTACTCATTTCGTAATACTTTTGGTGGACCTTAAACTGCTCTTCCCCGCTTCCGGCTGCACGGAATTCTTCAATAATCTGCTTAAACTCTTTCTCAGTTTCCGCCAGATCCACACGATTATATGGCATATCTTTAAATTTCATGCCCATACCTCCCTCTGTTGTGATGACGCAAAAACATTCAATGACTCTCCTGATTCGGAAAATTCCTGCCATATAAAGTACTTATTCCTTTAAATGTCGATAAAAAGAGCGGTTTGGGTCCGCTCTCTTTTATCTGTGGGAATCATCAGCTTTTACGACTCCGTGTCCATATTATATCAAAAAGACATTTCAGTGTAAAGCTGTTTCCTGTCAGCTTTTTTGCTTTTCGAATACATATAGAGGGGCGTTCGGGTTATCCCTGCCATATTTCACCTTACAGGTCAGGATGGAGAGGGCTTTGCAAACCACTTATCCAGAACCTTTCTGTCTTTTTCCACCACATATCCGCTTCCGCCTCTGCCCCTTACATCCTCCGTCATGCTTACCAGCAAGATAGGGCGCTCCGCCCTTTTCTGTGCCGTAAATATGGCAAACCACCCAAGTTCCGTGCCGGAAATATCATCCTTGGAAGCCTTAATCTCTGCCGTCCCGGTTTTTCCTGCCAGCAAAACGTCATCCCGTCGGGCATCATACCCTGTTCCATGCGGATCGTTTACCACCTTAATGATTCCCTCCAGCGTCTGTCTTGCAGTTTCCTCAGAAAAGGCGTCCAAAATCCAGTACTCCGGCTCCTGCTTCTCCTGATATAAAAGATATGGTCTTACCATATTGCCCTCATTGCAGAATGCGGAATAAATACAGGCCATGTGCAGCGGATTTATTAAAATCTGTCCCTGTCCATATCCGCTGTCCGCCAGCTGTATTTCTGTCTCAATGTGTTCCGTATTGGAATATTGGGACTGGGCCATATTGACTTCAAAAGGCATCTGTGTGCCAAATCCCAGCGCCTTTAAAGAATTTTCCATTCCCTCTGCCCCAATCTTTAACGCTGCCTTTGCAAAATAAATATTATCTGAGTAAATCAGGGCATTTTCCAAAATTACCGGCTCGTATGTGTGTAATGTAGTCACATAATATGCTCCCCAGGAAGCGTCCTTCTGCCAGCTTTTTCCCACATTCCCATAATCCTCCCTGGGATCAACCGCTCCCAGCTCTAATCCCACAGCAGCCGTAATTGGTTTAAAGGTGGAGCCTGGACACCACATCTGCCGGAAACGGTTATACATTGGCTTGTTTTCATCCTCGTTAAGCGCCGTCCACTTTTCACTTGACAATCCCATTATAAAATCATTATCGTCATAAGACGGGGTGCTTACAAGAGCCAGCACCTCTCCCGTAAAGGGATTCATTGCCACAGAGCAGCTTTTGTCCTCCTTAAATTGTTCGTACAATGTTTCCTGAAGCTGTGCGTCTATAGTAAGCTGTATATCCTGTCCGTGAGAAACAGGCGCCATACCCAGCTCCTTTTTTTCATTGCCCTGGGCGTCCACAATATAGATCCGACAGCCATTCATCCCCTTTAGTTCTTTTTCAAATAAGCCTTCCATGCCGGTTCGTCCAATCACGCTTCCTTGGGTATATCCTTCTCCTTTATGCTTTTCCAGATCTTCCGCCGTAACGCCCTGCACATAGCCGCATAAATGGGCCGCCGCCGCTCCATAAGGATACTCCCGCACTGTAATGTCAGATAGCATAATCCCCGGTATTTCAAGCAGTTTATCCTGACGTTCCTTTTCTTTTAATACTTCTTCCCCCGGTTCATCTGACATAAGTGCAAGTTCATTTACCTTGGGTATTGTTTTTATGGGCACAAAGGAATCTTCTTTTACCCATTTTGCGGAAAGCTTCTTTTCAATTCCTTCCGCCTCCATGTCCAAAAGCCGGGCGGCCTCTGCAACAGCCCCATTCCAGTCCTCCAGTCTTCCCGGCACAATTCCTACCGATGAGGCCGTCCCCCACCCTGCAAGGACACGCCCGTTCCGATCCAGAATCTTCCCCCGCTCCGCCTCCAGCACAGAAACTCTGACTTTATCTGACGCATCCAATTCAGGAAAAATCAGGGAATCATCCCAGGCAATCTTATAGCTGTCTTCTCCGTCCACAAAAAAAGCTTTATTTTCAAAACTCATTTTTCCTGCCGCCGTATCAAAAGAAGTCTGATATGTTACAGCCAGTTCTTCCTGGTTATAGCTTTTGATTTCCACCTGCATATTCTGCATTTCTATCCCTTTGTAAATTGCTGAATTGCGGTTAACAAACTCTTCCCTGCTGCCTGTGGACGAAGCAGCAGGGTCCAGCATTTCATACATATCTTCATACTCCTGCCTGGAAATATGTCCCATATACAGAAGCAAAAGCTCCTCCGGCGTCTTCCTGGCATTTTTTTCTTCCAGATATTTTATTCCCCATAAGGTGCCTCCTGCCACTGCAACTCCCACAAATCCTAATGCCAGAAATAAAATAACAGGTTTTCTCCGCTTTCTTTTTACACGTCTCTTTTTGCTTTTCATCAATACCTCCCATAAAATTATGTGCTTTTTTAAGGATTGCTTAAAATCTGCCCAGCGAAACAATTAAATGTCTCCACATAAGTTCCGGACAGACTGTTTTATTGTGCTTCATATCTTACATATGTAAGATTTTTTAACAAAAAAATTTTAGCAAACAATAAGTCCGGTGAATGCCTGCAGACATTTGACGGCTGCCACAATGGAAAAACCTATGCTGTCTGGCGCAGGGTCTTTGAATAAAACTATATCTCTTACGCATATATTACTCTTGTAAGATTTTGAAGTCAAGAAGATTTTTAATTTCCATGTAATTGACAATTAAAAATTTATGGCTTATTATTATACTACATATGTAAGATTTAAGGAGGAATCTCTCAATGAAATCTCTGCCTCAAATTTCTGAAGCTGAATTTGAAGTAATGAAAATCGTATGGCAATACTCCCCCATCAGCACAAATGAAATTACAGACCGTTTAGTAAAAACCACTGCCTGGAGTCCCAAAACCATTCAGACACTGATTAAACGTCTGGTAAACAAAGGCGCATTGTCTTATGAAAAACAAAGCCGGGTTTTCGTATATACCCCGCTGGTTGGAAGGGATGAATATATCGGTCAGGAAAGCCGCTCTTTTCTCAACCGCTTTTACGGAGGAAACATTACCGATATGCTGTCTGCGTACATTGATAACGACAAATTATCGGAAAGTGAAATACGTACGCTCCGCTCCCTCCTTTCAAAGGATAGAAAAAAGGGAGGAAATCCACATGGCTGACTTTATGATCCGCTTTTTACTGTGTAATCTTTTTATCAGCATAATAACCGGTATCCTTTTAGCGGCAAAACATTTACTGAAAAATAACCTGACCCACCGGATGCAGTATCAGCTGTGGTTTCTGTTTCTTGGGCTTTTGGCAGTCCCTTTTATTACCGTGCTGCGAATACCCTTTCCCGCTTTTTTCTCCTGGACAGGGAAATTCCAAAATACTTCCGCATCTCTTACCGGCCCCCTGGAGGATAAGGCGGCCATCCTCCCGCTCTCCCCTTCTGCCGGCTGGATAAATGACTTTGGCGTATCCGTAAGCCAAAATGCCCCTTCCGCCATTGGCATCATTTTGTGCCTGGTATGGATTATGGGCATTGCTGTAATGGCCCTATTGGTTTCAAAATCCATGCTTCGTTTTCACGCTATAAAAAAGTCAGCGCTGCCCCTGCAAAGTCAGACTGTGCACAGGCTCTATCATAGCTGTTTAAAGGAAATGAGCATTACAAGAAACATTCCCATATACAGCACTGTATTTTTAAGTTCTCCCGTTATTGCCGGATTTTTCAGGCCCTGTATTTATCTGCCGGTCCATCTGATTTCCAGCTGCAGCTCCAAAGATATCCGTTACATGCTTTTGCATGAATTGCAGCATTATAAGCATAAAGACGCGCTGGCCAATTACTTTATGAACGCTGTGGGGGTGGTATACTGGTTCAACCCTTTTGTATGGCTGGCATTAAGGGAAATGAAAAATGACAGGGAAATTGCCTGCGACGCCTCCGTTTTGAATATGCTTAAGGAAGAAACTTACGAAGACTATGGAAATACACTGATTAACTTTGCGGAAAGGGTATCCCTTAACCCTTTTCCCTTTGCCGCCGGAATTGGGGGAAGCATGACGCAAATGAAAAAGCGGGTAATTAGTATTGCCTGCTATCAGCCCGCGTCTTTCCGCAAAAATCTGCGCAGTGTTCTTTCTTATATAATTACCGCTCTTTTACTGTCCGGCTTTATTCCCGCCCTGTCTATACAGGCGGCTGATAACAGTCAATACTTTCTAAATGAGAACAGCAAGAATATTTCCTACATTGATTTAAGCGGCTCCTTTGGTGAAAATACGGGAAGTTTTGTTTTGTATGACGCTGCGCAAGACTCCTGGCAGATTTATAACAAAGAATATGCCACCATGCGCATTCCCCCGGCTTCCACTTACAAAATATATATCGCCCTGTCCGGTCTTGAATGGGGAATTATTTCTCCCGGCCAGTCACTGATTTGCTGGAATGGTCAGCCTAATATATATGATGTGTGGAATCAGGACCAGACGCTTACATCCGCCATGCAAAATTCCGTCAACTGGTATTTCCAGTCCATTGACCGGCAAATGGGCATGTCAGCCATAAAAAAATTTATCCGTCAAACAGGCTATGGCAATCAGATGGCAGAGGGCGGACCTGACGCCTACTGGTTAAATGCCTCTTTAAAAATATCTCCTGTTGAACAGGTGGAAATGTTAAGAAAGCTATATTACAACCAGTTCGGATTTTCACCGGAAAATATTGAAGCTGTCAAAAATTCTATCTGCCTTTACGACTCTGATAACGGCGCCGTCTATGGAAAAACAGGAACCCAACAAATAAGCGGTACAAATGTTTCCGGCTGGTTTATCGGATATGTGGAAAAAGAAGGGCGCCCTTACTTTTTTGCCACTAACATCCAAAAGGGCGCCTCTGCCACAGGATCTTCCGCAGCAGAGCTTACTTTTTCCATTCTTTCCGATCTGCGCTTATGGAACGCTGATATAAGCGTTTTTAATGCCACTGCCTGAACGATTCAGAACGGGCCTACAACCGGACAATGCCGCGGGTTACATAGCCCCACTGTGCCCTGCCAAGCCCCGTCACTGCTGTATCGAAATCCACAGAAGCGCAGTCAAGACTATAGCCGTCTCTTGTATGCGCCCCCACAGCATGGACAGTCATCACTCTGGTGGTATGGTTAAAAGTATAAAAAATCGTACAGATACCTCCTGAAGCCCGGTGGGTCCCCGTTTCATGATAAACCCTTACGCCTCCTATGAGAATGGCCGTTCCTCTTCCCTGAACCGGCGCATGACTGGCATTTCTCATAATGGTATCCATATTATTTTCCGCCTGACATAATGCAGCATTAAGTGCGTGAAGTCGTGGAGCGTCATCTGTGTAATAATGAGGAACATGAAGAGCGGCAGGAGCCGCCCTACCAGGTCCTACAGTGGCAACAGGCGTATTAAATAAACCATAAATATTATTTACATAGGCGGTATGGTTATAAGGGCCTGGGTTATATGTGACAGAAACAGCATTGGCATTTGGGAATATCCAAAAATGATTATTAGACGGCATCGTATTTTTCTCCTGCTATAAGTTCCGCTCCGGGCCCTTTTCCAGGCCCTTGCTTAAAATGGGTTAATAAGGTTTTCAATGGCAGTGGCATAGTTTAACATATTTACATAGGGCTGAATTTCTTTAACCGCCCCATGGTAATAATTGTTATTCATAAGCTGCAGGCACTTTGCAAGCAGACGCGGGTCTGTCCCCGGCACATTTGCAGTATTCAAAAGCATCAGGCTTGGATAAAACGTTTCCACGTCAACGATTTCCCAATACCGTGCCTTTTTCAGGGAAATGGCAATCCCTTCTTTGTCTTTGGTCTGTCCAGGTGTTCCGCCTACCTGATTTATAACAATATTTGTGTATTTTGTGCTGGTTCCAATTTCCGTTTTTTTCTCTTTCGACTGGCCCCCTCCTGCACTGCCGGAACCGGAAGCAAGCTCTGCTTTTACTGATGAACTGAACTCTGTTTTTTCTGATTCTGACTGGGAAAAGTCATTGATTTCCGTTACCTCCGTGGAGTATAGCGCCCCTCCCAGTGTAAATCTCTGAGGAATATAAATTCCCCAGGTATCCAGTACATGCAGCAGATTGCACATTCTGTCTTTGTCGGAATCCTGCGAAACCACCGCTTCATTTACCGCTTTAACAAACTCCGGGTTGGGGGTAAGGGCAGAGGCATCCAGCTCAAAACTGGCCTTTAAAACCAAATATTTTGCCAGTAAGTACTCCTTTACTTTGCTGGAGCTTGTATGTATACTTTTTTCATGGCTGTACTCTGCCTCCGCGCTGACATAGGGAAGATCCAGGGCCAGATTTGTTTTGTTACTGGTAATCAGATTTATATCCTGCGTAATCTTGGAAAAAGAATAATCAGAAATTTCCTGTGTATTTACACGGGGAGTAAGCATAGCAGGAAGAGAAGACCATGAATATAAATCCTTAAAGGATTTTGCAATCCCTTTGTCCTTACTAAAAACAAGACCTCTGAAGATCTGACACTTGCGGAACAAATCTTCCTTCTGGCTTTCATTTAAATCCCGGTAATCTTCCATATCCTCGTCAGGGGAAATCCCTGGCTCCGTCCCTTTACCCACATAAATAGTTCCGGTACCGTCAATCAACTCACTCAATAGCGTATCATTTTCATCTGATACAGAAAGAGGGGAATCATTAAATAAAAAGTAATCACTGTCTGACATAATTCCACGACTTTTCAGTTCGCCCCGGACAGCAGAAAGCTTCGTACCACTGTCCAGACGCACAGCCGCGCTTTTACCATTTTTATTTTTCACTGTTATCAACTGCATCATTTTTTAATCTCCTAATTTAAGTTCCGCATCTCCCCTTCCAATGCCGCTCCCTCAGAGTCATTTACGGCCGCCTATTTCCGGCGTCCGTAAATGCTCTGGGCATCTTCCGGTTGGATGCTGGCTTTTAGCATTTGTTGTCTAAGTTCTGTAACCGTTCTCCTAAAACCAAAATTTTTCCTGTTCCCCAGGGGGCAGCATATTGTACCGGCCCAGAAGCTTTCTGGCTTCTTCCAGACTGGTGAAAACAAAGAAATACACACTTACAGTTCCAAGTGCATTTTCCCAGGAATCAAAATCTTTTGGCCACCAGTTTCCATAAGTCACTTTAACCTTGTCCCCAGGCTGGGGTGTGGCAGGGGTAATCTTTTTCCCGTCTATTGTCACCTGCTGCCCTGTACCGTCCAAACTCCTGGCAGATGCACGTCCTTGTAAAACTCTGTTTTGAGGCGGTGTATTCACATCAATTACCCTTTTTCCTTCATCACCGTTTACCCAGGAGCGCATATCACGGGCGATAAAGGTTAGCTTTTGATAACTCATTTTCGTAGCTGGGTCAATTCCGCTTACATGTTCAATGGCCTTCATAACAATTTCTCTGGTTCCATCCTTGGTATCCCAGAAATTAACACTTGCGCCGCCATACAGATTATTATCGCCAATCGCCCAGTGCATACAACTTTCTCTTAGTATCTCCCCGGAGGCAAGCTGGGCCTTAAATCCAAATCCCACCGTCCCATAACAGTCCATAGGAAATTCCACCACAGAATCCTCACAGCAAATACACACATTGTCATAATGAAGCTGGATCCCTTCATTAGTGGGAACCACATTGGTGAGCATCAAAGGCTGAAATTTATTTCTGTTTTTCGCCCCACATTCTCCACTGTTATTCAGTCTGCACCGCACACGAAGTTTCCCTCCCGCCCAACAGTCCGCTGCAAAGCCAATTAAATCCGGCTTCTTTGTCTTTTTGGTGTTTGTCAGAATAATCTGGTTTTTATCATTGATAAACATATCCGAAAGACAAATCAGCTTTTCAGTGGACAGGCCCACAATTCTGTCAGAGTAATTCTCTGCCTTCCGGTCTGCATGGGGCATGACAAAACGGAACTGGCTGGTGCTGCTGTCCGGCCCAATAAACGGTTGTCCGTTTACTTTTTTCTTTTCCAGCGCTACCCGCAAATCGGAAAGTTTTTTCCCTGCAAGACCAGCAAGATCGGCCTCTGTAATAGTAACACTTTCATCGCTGTCGCTCCCTTTACTGCACAATACTTCAAAGCTCATTCATTCAACCACCTTTCCCTGTTTTCCTGCAGTCAGCAAGTCAGAATATAACAAACCTGATCTGACAACTGCTACAGAATATTTAACCTCCGCAGACATTACACACTGCGCTTTCCAAATTTATTTTTAGTACTTTGAACTATATCAATTAAAGTAGAACAAAACAAGAAAATGGCATTAAGGGGCAAAAAAAGGCTTCAAAAAATCTGACAACGGGCGTCGGACACGGAAAGAAATACAGAATTTTATTGCTTGACAATTCCTTTCATTGACAATATAATAACAATGCAACAAAAAATTTCATAACAAGTGATTGTTCAGGAAAGGCAATGATAAGAATAAGTAGCATAAAGGGAAACAAACAGAAAGCAGCCGGCAGATGAGAGGCGCATGGGAATCTTTATGTGAATACATCTTTGAGCTTCGCACCAAATAACCCGATGGTTTAGTAGGCTGCGACGGTTCCCGCACCCGTTATCGTGCTAGAGTATACGTTTTATGCTGTATTCCGGCTCTACCCGAATTTCCGGAAAGATACACAGTAGAAAGCCGTACCCGAAGAGGTAAACAGTGTGAGCTGTTTATAAACAATAGGTGGTATCACGTGAGTCCGCTCTCGTCCTATAAAGGACGGGAGCTTTTTTGCGCATATATGAAAAATATGTATCTGGAACTCCTCCAAAAAATTCAGAAGAAATATGCCGCTTTAAACTATCATATAATTCCTGTTTCAACACAAAAATAATGAAACCCAAAAACAGCGCACGCACTTTCAAGCACCCGGAGAATTTTGGAACGCTTTGGCGGTCTAAAATTCTCTGACGGTTATTGGTGCTTGTCAGGGCGGGCGCGGAACTGGAAACAGCAGAGGACCGGACAGTGCCCAGAGAAAATACAGGATGCAAGGCAGACAGGATTTTCTCTGCAGGTCATAGGTACTGGGAGGGCATCTGCGGTACTGGAATAGGAGAACAAAAATGACAGACGAAGTAATGAAACAGGAAGTTACCCGGCAGATGCGCATTATTTTAAAAGGCTCTGCCCAGCTTATTGGCGAAGAGGACCTTCGTTCAAAACTGGAGCGTTCCATTCAAAGCAACACTCCCCTTACTATTAAATTCGGAATGGACCCCAGCGCACCCGACATTCATTTAGGCCATGCCGTTGTGCTGCGCAAGCTAAAGCAGCTACAGGATTTGGGGCACCATATTGTCATAATTATCGGTGATTTTACAGGCCGGATTGGAGATCCCACAGGCAAATCCAAAGGGCGGCGTGCCCTTTCTGAGAAAGAAATACTATTTAATGCCCAAACCTATCAGGAACAGGTTTTCCACATCCTGGATAAAAGCAAAACAGAGGTCCGCTACAATGGAGAATGGCTTGAGCTTTTAAGGCTGGAGGAAATTTTAAGGCTTGCCTCCACGATCACTGTTGCCCGTATGCTGGAACGTGACGACTTTGAAAACCGCTACACCCATAATATTCCCATTGGACTCCACGAATTTTTTTATCCTCTTATGCAGGCATATGATTCCGTGGCCTTAAAAGCCGACCTGGAGCTTGGCGGTACTGATCAGACCTTCAACATTCTGATGGGACGTTCCCTGCAGAAAAACTGGGAGATGGAACCACAGGCCGCCCTGTTTATGCCCATACTTGAAGGGCTTGACGGGGTAGAAAAAATGAGCAAAAGTCTTGGAAACCACATCGGCATTCTGGAAGATGCCAAAATAATGTTTAAAAAGGTAATGGAGGTGCCGGACAATCTGATAATCAGATACTTTGAACTGGCCACTGATATTCTTCCTGACGAACTGGACAAAATAAAAGAGGCTCTGGATAACGGGGAAAACCCCAGAGAATACAAACTGCTTCTTGCCCGCACCATAACCGCCCTGTACCATAAGCCGGAAAGCACAGAATTGGCAGAGCAATTTTTTTATCAGGCATTTACCAAAAAGGAACTCCCGGAAGATATTCCTGAGCTTGTTATTTCCACTACTGTCAGTACCATTTCAGACCTGATTCCACCTTTGGTGCAGGAAGGCTTTGTGTCAGGCAGCAATGAATTCCGCCGTCTGCTTCAGCAGGGCGGTGTCCGGTTAAATACCAACAAAGCAGACAGCCTGACCGATTCAGTGGCAGATGGAGACGTAATAAAAATCGGGAAAAAGAAATTTGTGCGGCTGCATTTTTCTGATGCAAAAAAAAGTAACATTCAATGAACCCCTGCTTTTCGGAGTGAAAATCTTCTTTCACTCCGAAAAACGCAAAGGGGGCATAACTTATTTTATTTCTTTTTTCCAAAACCCGTTACTGCTGTTGCAAGCGCCAGGGTAAACGTCAAAACTGCACATGGCAGAAACGGAAACAGGTCAAAGAAAGTATCAATCCCCTGGGCCGTAAAGCTGTGCAAAGAACAGGAAACCAAATAACCGCTGTAACAATAAGGGTAAATAATCCAAATTGGTGTATTTGCCACTAATACGCCTGGGACAACAAGAAGCAGATTTAAACCCACAGATAGCAGCGTTTTTTCAAACAGCACCGTGGTGGCTCACATTACGGCCAAACAGGGAAGCATGGTAAGAAATAGACCCACACACCACTTCATCAAATATATAATTGGCAATGCTTCTGTAATCCCTGTGCCTTTTGTGGCTGCCAATCCTGCTGCCACAAAGGTAACAAAAAATACAGTCATTTCCATAAACAGATAAAACAGAAGCACGCAAAACTTTGCAGCTGAAAGGGCATGGCGGCTAACCGGAAGGGCTAACATTTTTAAAAGCCCGTTATTTGCTGTTTCACGTCCCTCAATCATCACACACACAACAATCATGCTAAGGGGAAGCAGATAATAAGCGTAAACCAATGCGCTCTGAATAAACATAGCCGCCCACACATTTGTATATTCCGGCGAAAAATAGCTTTGCAGGTTTGCCAAGCCGGAAAATATGACTAACAGCGGAGCTATAAAAATCAGTGGTATAATTTTACCCCGTTTTACCTTTATAAACTCAATTTTAAGTAATTCGAAAAAGCTCATACCTATGCCTCCTTATTCATAATGCAGATATTTAGCAGTCCACAATCCTGCCAAAAGGAACAGAACCGTTTCAGTCAGTGAAAAAATAACAACAGCAATATCCGGCTGCGCCCTCAATGTAACAGCTGGCTTTAGCATTACCACAAACGGGTGTATGCATCCCCAGGAACTATTAGACGCTGCCAGCGCCATACCACTTAAAAAGCCTGCAACACCAACCCCAAGAGGGATCCACATATTAGGAAAACGGGAAGATATAAAAACCATAAAAGATAACACAGGCATTGACGTTATAAATGAATATCCGGCAAAAAACAGCAGCCTTCTAAACTCAAATGTTCCCTGGGGCAAATCTGTCAAACCAATTTTTATAAACGCCAAAGTCTGAATGCCTGCTGCAATCAGAAGCAGGATTGTCAAAATCAGGAACTTACAAAAGTACATACCAGGAACACTCATAGGAAGCATATACATTTTCTTTACGGCATTTCCCTTAAATTCCATATTGTAAATCATACAGGCATCCACTATGATACCAAACATGTTCAAAACCATAATCATACCATAGACTTGCGTAAGAAGCATATCCATAGGAGCCAGTGGCAAATTTAAAAGCGTGTCTTTCCTTACAAGAAAAAAGACAACAGCGTATGCTGCCCCCAAAATACCGACCATAAGCATTAACAGAACAATACCTGTGCGTTTCTCTTTTCTAAGCTCAATTGTAATTGTCCTCATAGCTTCCCCCTCTGCTTTCTGCCTGCATTGTCTTTATCAATCATAGACAGAAACATATCTTCCAGATTGGCCGCGCCGGTTTTATTATCTGCATCCGGTCCGGATTGTGTTGCAAATCCGGTTTGCAACGCATTCTTCCGTAATTCATCCAAGCTGCCTTCAAACAACAGACGTCCATGATTCAGTATTCCAATGTGGTCTGCCATTAACTCAATTTCTGACAACATATGTGAAGAAATAAGAATTGTACATTTGTACAGACCAGGCAGCGATTTAATCAAATTCCGTATTTCATGTATGCCGGATGGATCCAGTCCATTGGTGGGTTCGTCTAAAATCAAAATTGACGGTCTGCCGAGCATTGCTCCGGCAAGTCCTAACCGCTGTTTCATACCCAATGAATATTTTTTTACAAGGCGACCGCCAAATTCAGCAAGCCCCACAAGCTCCAGCGCGTCCTTAACGGAATTTCGGTGAATTCCCAAAATCCGTCGAATAATGTCAAGATTTTCTTCACCTGTTAAATTCCCATAAAAAGATGGCGATTCAATAAAAGAACCTGTTTCTTTTAAAATGGAAAGGCGGTCATTCGGAAATTGCTTTCCGTCAATTGTAAAACTGCCTTTTGTAGGGGCGGTTAATCCTAAAAGCATTTTCATAATAGTGGATTTTCCAGCGCCATTTGGACCAAGGAATCCATAAATGCTGCCTTTTTGAATGTTCAGTGAAACGTTATCAACAGCGATAAATGATTTGTATCTTTTTGTGAGTTGTTTTGTTGTAATAATGTAGTCCATATATCCCTCTCCTTTCATTCATTACTTACATTAGGTAATTTCGAAACTCGTAAACTTGCTGAATATTCTGACAATCTATTCTGCGAAAAGCCTTTTGCACCATGGAATCAAGACCATAGAAGACAGAAGGAACGCTCCCCGACTGTCTTCTGTCCTGCTGGACTTGATGGAATGCCCGGTGCAACAGGATTTGAGTGGAATAGATTGTCAGAATATTTCCACAACTTCAAGTTTTGCAATTACCTAACTACTTACATAATACCTGCACATCCTTGTGGTAACATTCTCTCTACTTTACATTTACCTTACATTTTCGGTAATCCTCTAAAAAATTACGATTATATGGTAAAATAACAAAAAAGCGCTGCTCATAGCTGCGAAAGGAGACCAGACCATGAATGAGGAATATCTATTGAATAAACGCATACTGCTTGTTGATGATGAGCCGGAGCTTATAGATATGGTTATGTCTATTTTAACTGAATATGGCTTTCAAAATATCAAAACTGCCAAAAGCGTAAGAGGCGCCATTGAAGAAGCTGAAAAATCCTGCCCGGAATTGGCAATACTTGACGTAATGCTTCCAGACGGAAATAGCTTTGATTTAATGGAACAGTTAAAAAAGAATGCCAGTTACCCTGTTCTTTTTCTTACGGCCTGCGGTGAAGATAATGATAAGTTTAAGGGGTTTGGGTTAGGAGCGGATGATTACATTATTAAACCATTTTTGCCAAAAGAACTCCTATTCCGTGTTATGGCAATTTTACGGAGGAGCTACAAGGCCGAAACCCCTCTCATACAATTACATGACAGTCAAATTGATTTTTCGCGCGCTGAGGTTATAAAAAATGAAGAACATATTCCCCTGACAGCAAAGGAACATCATTTGTTATCTGTTTTATATCGTAATGCAGGACGTATTGTGACGATTGACGCTTTGTGTCAGGCAGCATGGGGCGATAATCCCTATGGATATGAAAACTCCTTAATGGCACACATACGCCGTATCAGAGAAAAAATAGAGCGGAACCCTTCACAGCCTGTTTCACTGGTTACAGTCCGGGGATTAGGTTATAAATTGATTGCAGAGGAAAAATAACATGAAAAGTATTCCAAAATTAATACGCCGTTTTGTGGGAATCATGATGTTAAGCGTCATACTCCTTGTTGCTTTAAATGCTGCATTTTATGCGATTATTTTTGTAAGGAATACATCAAGGGTTTCTCCATGGGATATGGCCAGGCAGACAGCAGAGGCATTGCAATTAACAGATGCAGGCTTTTTCCTGCCGGATAATATGCTGGCCAGATTACAAGAGCAAAATGTCTGGGCAGTCCTCATAGATGATAATACACGGAAAGTTGTATGGCAGACCAATCATCTACCTGACAGCATCCCCATACAATATACATTGTCAGATATTGCGGAGCTGACGCGCGGCTATGTGGACGGGTACCCCACGTTTACAGGGAAATCCCCAAATGGATTGCTGGTATTGGGTTATCCCAAAGATCGCTTCTGGAAACATACAAGGGCAAGCTGGGATTATGATTTTATCGCAAATTTGCCTGGGAATACACTGATTATCCTGGCAGTCAACATCCTTTTGGTTTTTCTCATATATACCGCCGCCAATTCAAAATTGCTGCGCTCTATTAAACCGATAACAAATGGAATACAAAGTTTGTCAAGCGGCAAACCTGTTTATATTAAGGAAAAAGGTATGCTGGCTGAGTTAGCGGAAAAAATCAATCAAACATCTGAAATCCTGCAAGAACAAACTAAACTGCTGCGAAAAAAAGAAACTGCACGGGCAAACTGGATTACAGGCGTTTCCCATGATATCAGAACTCCCCTGGCGATGGTTATGGGCTATGCAGGGCAGCTGGCAAGTTCCGAAAATTTATCAGAAGCCCAGCGAAAAAAGGCGGATGTTATTGTAAAACAGAGCAGGCGGATGAAAGATCTGATTAACGATTTAAATCTTGCTTCCAAGCTTGAATATGATATGCAGCCCTTAGCAGTAAAGCAGGAAAATGCAGTTTCTATTGTTCGACAGGTTATTGTTGATTTTATGAACATGGACATTGACGATCTGTTTCCGATTAAATGGGAAACCGCTGATACCCTGTCCGCCTGTTACATTAACGCTGATAAGGACCTGCTGAAACGTGCAATCGCAAATCTTATCCAAAACAGCATAAATCATAATGAAAATGGGTGTGTAATTTATGCGTCTGTTAAAGAGAATGATACTACTTGTAATATCTGCATTGAAGACAGCGGCATGGGAGCTTCCGGCGAACAGATAGACCATTTGAACCGTACTCCACATTATATGGCCTGTGACACAAATACCGTCAACTTGCGGCACGGCCTGGGGCTGCTGATTGTAAAGCAGATTATAAACGCGCATAATGGGAAAGTAATAATAGACCACAGTAAGTATGGGGGATTTAAAACCCTGCTAATCATACCCAAAAAGACGGAATCAGCCTGCCCATCTGCGACAGCCTCAAATGAAGCGGTAACAAGATAATACAACTCATTAAATTTGAACCGCCAAACCACCCAATGACAAATAAGACCGGGTGCGCTATAATAACGTTATCTTCTCCTGGTGCAAATGCCTAATACCTAAATACCTGCAGGCGGAAAGGATACGGAAAATGAGCTACAAAATTTTAGTGATTGAAGATGACCGGGGCTTAAATCAGGGCATCCGCTTAGCCCTTAAGAAAGAGGAATTTACCTTTGAAGCCGCCTATTCCATAAAGGATGCCTTAAAGATATGGCAGAGGGATAAACCGGATATGATACTTCTGGACGTTAATTTACCAAACGGAAATGGGTTTGATTTTCTGCACACCATTCGTTGTTCCTGTGACATTCCTGTACTTATCATAACCGCAAATGATATGGAAACCGATGAAGTGACCGGCCTGTCTCTGGGGGCAGACGATTATATCACCAAGCCTTTCAGCCTGATGGCACTGCGTGCCCGTGTTGATAACATCCGCAGGCGCACCAGCGGCGTCCCAAAACATGTTTATGAAATGAATGGGTTCCGATTTGACTTTGAAAACCTGGATTTTCGTGTAAATGAACAGGAAATCAGCTTAAGTACACCGGAGCAAAAACTATTGAAATTGTTAGTTACCCATCCGGGAGTCACATTGCCACGTGAAATGCTGACAGAAAATATCTGGGCCCTTGGAATGGAATTTGTAGACGAAAATGCGCTCTCCGTTACCATCAGCCGCCTTCGCAAAAAGCTGGAAACCAAAGACAGCAGCTCCCCCATTCACACTGTATATGGAATTGGTTATGTGTGGAAGCCTGAAAAATAAATTTTCAGGCTTTTTTGTTGCTTTTCCCCCGCTTTCCGTTTTTGAATCACTGGAAAAAGGGTGCTCTGACGCCTGTAAGCAATCCAATAAAAATACTTTTTATTATATAAAGCTTATCAGTCAGAACCCCTGCAGCAAGCTGACAGGGCATCAAACTTGCAACACAGTTAAGCTGCCGGGTATTTGACTCCCGCTGCATTTGTCTAATAGATGCTTCGCATCCGCTTGACTCATTGCTTGGGGAAACAAATGGAAAGTATACTTGACATATATTACTTACGTGGTATAATAAAGCTATGGAAAGTTAACTTTCCATACAGGAAGGAGGAAAAATTTGAAAAACAAATTGGAGGAGCTTCGAAAACAGCGTGGTATTAAACAGGAAGACCTGGCAAACGCTTTAGAGGTTTCAAGGCAGACAATTGGTTCCCTTGAAAATGGGCGGTATAATCCGTCAATTATTCTTGCCTTTAAAATTGCCCGCTATTTTGGAGTTTGTATTGAAGATATTTTTATTTTTGAGGAGGAAAATGAATATGAATAAAAAGAAAAAATTTATCAGGAAAATGTCTCTGCTTTTAACCTGCGGCGGTATATTATTTATAGCCTTTGCCATACTGCTGCTTTTATCAAAAGGAAGTTTTGTTAAATTTCCCAGGACCGACATCGCCCCTGTAGGATTTGCGGTTGTAGGCGTTATTTACCTGATATGTGCCATCGGCATGTTGCTGGTTACCCAGGATAAACAAGCAATGATAGAAGAAAACGATGAACGTTCTAAAATCATAGAGGCCAAATCCGGCATTATTGCTTTTATTGTACAGACATTGCTTTTGTCAACAGGCATATTCCTGCTGGTTTTTACAGGGTATCTGAATGCCGTTTCCACACTCTGTTTTATTGCTGTTTTGGTTATCAGCGTAATTGTTTTTGCCACTGCCCAAATATATTTTGGGAAAAAAATATAATCTATCCTTTTATTGCGGCAAGCTCAAACTAACTTGCCGCAATAAGTTATCCCATCAAAAGACTGCATTCGTTTCTTTTTAGATAACTTCAATTGCCACCCGCTCTGTCAACTGATGCCCACCACCAAAAGCGCATGCTATATATCTGAATTTTTTTCCTGTCTCTTCCATAAATTCCATAAGTGCTTTATATTCATCATCCTGCCAGCCAATCTGTCCAGCAAGTTCATCAAAGCATATTATAGTCCCCTTTCCAATATGAGCTGACAAAAGTGACAGCACACACTTTGCAGAACTGTATAAGTCACAGTCAATATTAATAAACGCACATTGTTCTTCCCTGTGCCCTTTTATAAATTCCGGTAACGTCTCATTAAACCATCCTTTTACCAGAACCACATTTTTGTTAACCTGCGGCATCATCCCTTTTTCATCAAATTTTCCCTGGGAATATCCGGGCAGCCATCCCTCCGGTAATCCTTCAAAGCTGTCAAATCCATAAATGATATTATCACCTATCCGGTTCGAAATATAGTTGATTGATCCTCCTTTATATACACCAAATTCTAAATACAGACCGTCTTTACCTGCCACTTTGTCAAGCACATAATTATAGTAAGAATTTCTGTCTTCAAAAATCACATTCTTGCCTGGCGCATCTGTTCCTGAAATAAAGTTATGTATAATAAATTCTGCTGCCTGTTGCTCATAATACTCTTTTAAAAACAGGTTTGTATAACGCATCCTGTGTTCCTTATGTATATTTTCCGTTTCTTTTTCTATATGGCTGACCATCTTCCGGGTAATACCACATTCCCTTTTTATTTCATTTATTTCTCTTTTAATGCCTTGAAGTTGTTTTTTAACACACCAGATATCATTTTCTGTTTTCAGGTGGGATATATACATCATTCCTTTTTCTGTAAATAAATCGTACACACGCCCCAATTCCATTTTAGTGATGGTGGCTGATACCAACTTTTCCCTGTCAATTCCCGCTAAAAGCGCTTTTTCAAATATATCCTTTTGATTTACAACAGAGCTTATAAATATAAAATCATATGGCAGTAAAAGTGCCTCGTCAGGCCCCATAATATCCACACTTTCATATTTCATTCCCTGCTTGCTTTCATCCACATCAATAAATCCAATCACCTGCGCTTTATCCGGATCAAAGCATTTATATAAGCCTGCTGCCATGCCCCCCGCGCCCCATATTATAATTTTTTTCACTTTTCATCTTCCTTTCTGATTTTAAACAGCGTTTCATTTATCAATGTTGAAGAAGTGCCTTTATAATAAGGAAAATAAACAATTTTTACCCCCACGCTATGAAACTGTTCCTCATAGGCATTCCACTTTTCTGTGTTATACCAGTCGTCCCCTACAAACATAATGTCAAATTTAAGTTTCTTCCACATTTCCAGTTTGTCCATGGATTCCTGGGGCACTACCGCATCCACATATCTGATATTTCTTACAATTTCCATTCGCTCCTCAAAAGGTATCACCGCCTTTTTATGTTTGTAAGAAACCAGTTCGTCCGTGGTAACGCCAACTATCAATTTGTCGCACATTCCTTTTGCATTTTTAAGCATATTTAAATGTCCTACATGAAACAGGTCAAAAACCCCTGTGGTATATCCAATTACCATAACTGTTTACCATCTCCATTCTTTTGCAAAATACATTTGGATGAATAACTCCAAATTTAAAAACATCCACAATATCTGGCTGCCTGCTGACATCTGCCCGCACTTTTTTGCCAGTTCTTCCGGCGTATGCCCTCCCAGCCATTTGAACTCCATATCTTCCCTAAGGATAAATGCTTTCAATTCTTCATTCCACTGTTTCAGGGGAACAGGAAAACCTACTTTTTTTCTGTCAACCACCACAGCAGGCAGATAATCATAGGCAATCTGCCTTAACAAATATTTAGGGGTATCCAGTATCTCGCTGTAATCTGCTGCTGATTTGGTCCGCGCTTCTTCCTTTGCTTTCCCACTTTTCCACTTTAGTTTCATCTGACAAGGAACATTCTCATATACATACTCTATCAGCTCATGGTCCAGAAAAGGAACTCTTGCCTCCACGCTTGCAAGCATTGTTGTAGTATCAACTCTCTGCAAAAGCCCTTTGATATGATATTTATGAAAAAAGGAAAACACATTATATTCATTTTCCCGGTCAGAAAATTTCTGCCTGATTTTCTCATCAAATGCTTCACGGCGTCTTAAAGACCCGGTCAAAAATTCATCTCTAAAGCTTCTGGGCACATATTCATACTTCCGGATAAAATAATCATAAAAGCTTTCTTTCGGATTATCATTTTCATAATCAAAAGGAGAACGAAAGATTCTTCCATATCCCCCCATCAGTTCATCTGCCCCTTCTCCTGATAAAACCACTGTAATATTTTTTTTCAGCTCCTTTGACATAACCGCCAGAGGCACCTCGTTGGGCACTCCCAGCGGTGCATCCTTAAAGGAAATTACACGCTGCATCTCTTCAAGATAATTTCCCCGTGACATCAAAATTTCATGATGTAATGTCCGGTACTGCTTGGCAACCATCCGGGAATACTCAAATTCATTCAGTTCAGAGAAACCAATGGTATAAGTATTTACTCTCTCCTTAGTATTTTCAGCAACCATTGCTGTCAAAAGGCTGGAATCAATTCCTCCGCTCAGATAGGTACCCAACGGAACATCCGCAACCGTTCTTTGTAAAACCGCCGTCTTAAGCCGTTCCTCCAGTCCCCGCTTTACCTGCTCTTCATCATATTTTTCTTCCTTATTAAAGACTTTTGGTACCTTCCAGTATCTTTTTTCCGTTAGCTTCCGCCCCTTTCCTATACAAAGACAGGTTCCAGCCTTTACCTGTAAAATATTTTTAAAAAAAGTAAAGGGTTCTCTCACATAACGGTACCCCAGATAATCATCAATTGATTCTTCGTCAAGAACCGCCTCCACCAGCCCGCTTGACAAAATTCCTTTTATCTCAGAAGAAAAAATAATTTTATCCTCATCATAATAATAATACAAAGGCTTAATTCCAAGCCTGTCCCTGCACAGATAAAGCTCCTTCTCCCATGTATCATATGCTGCAAAGGCAAACATTCCATTGCATATTTTTAACAATTCATCTATTCCAAAACACTCCAGACAGGACAACAAAACTTCCGTGTCTGACTGCGTTTTATAGGGATAATCCAAGTTTGCTTTTATGTCACGGTAATTATAAACTTCACCGTTATAGCTTAAAATCCACCGCCCGGAGGCCGACGCCATAGGCTGTGTAGAACGGATGTCCAGGTCAATAATGCTTAGCCTTCTGTGCCCTAAAGCCGTTTTTCCCTCATTTACAATCATAAAGCTTCCGGCATCCGGCCCCCGGTGTATAAGCGCTTCATTCATTCTGCTTATTCTTTCCGTAAGCTGTCTGTCATGATTTTTCAAAAAAATTCCATTTATTCCACACATACGCTTATTTCCTTTAATCTTTCCGAATTATGTATCAGCTTCCTCCCCACCTTTTAGGTGTTGCCTTTTAGGTGTTGCCTTTTAGGTGTTGCCTTTTAAACGTTGCCTCAGGCGCCCCCTACACGCTCCCGTATAATTGTTCCTATCTTGGTAAAGGTCCCCTGCCTTAAATGCCATGGGAAGCATCCATGACGAAACTCCTGTGCAGTGAAATAAAACTCTTCTTCAAATAAATGGTCAATTACAATCGCCTCAGGACAGCGGCTGATAAAGTAGTCGTAATATTCATCCAGAAGTTTGTTGGTCTTTCTTATCTCATCTATTTGTCCATATAACCGTTTTTCTTCATAATTCCCATAATATTCACACAGCTTCAGCCTTACCAGAATAATTTTTTCAGGTTTTATATACCCTTTAAGCAGTCTGATAAACCGATCACAGCTGTCTTTCCACAAAAGGCTGGTATTTTCATCAAATCTTGATATGATCTCATACTCCGCCATCCCATCGTGCTTACTTTGCAGAAAAGCATCGCTTATGGTAAAATAATTTTCACCTATTCTGCCTACATCGTGACGCTCTTCAAGAAAGTCAATCAATATATAATCAATATCTGAAAATTCCATCACTGTTTTATGTAAAAATTTGTTGGCAAAGTCATTGTTAATCCCTATCTGCCGGAAGGAAGCCTGATGTGTTGCCATGGTATAATCCAGCTCCCGGTTTTTTTTATTCATTAGACTGATAATACTCTGGAATCCATAATATTCTTTAAGAATTTCATCCCTGTCGCTTTTCATAAATGCTTTGCTTATACTATAAAGATTAAAGCTTCCCCAGGTTAAAACATTTGGTTTTTTCTCCTCTTTATATTCTCCAAAATAAGACTGGAAAAACTCGCTCTGGGAAACAGCAAATGCGCTGCGGAAACGGTTTAATACCTTTTTTACCATATTGGCATTTACCTTTATCCGCCTTATTATGTACCGTTCCATCTCTTCATAATATTTTTCAAACAGATTATGAGACTTAAATAACTTCACCAGCGAATACATACACCGGACTCTGTCTTCCAAATGTTCCAGCGAATTTACAGTGCTTCCCTCACGGTTTCTATAATAATAATAAGCTTCACTGATAAAGCTAATTCTGTCTGCATAGGCGTAAAGAATCGGCATGGCTGCTACATCCTCAAAATAATGCTCCGGAAAAGCAAAATTCGTTTTTCTAAATAACTCTGTCTTAAATAATTTTGCAACCGGATATGTAGAAATTTCAAAAACATATCCGTCATCCTTACCACGATCCAAACACTCTTCTTCAAAAATTTCCTCGTATTTACTTACTACCTCTTCTTCATTAAATGCCGTTCTGTGTAAATTGCATATTGCAATATCCGCATTATTAACTGTCAGGGAATTCATCAGTTTTTCTATGATACACGTATCCACCCAGTCGTCAGAATCCACAAACATCATATATTCGCCACGGGCCATACTTATCCCGTTGTTTCTGGCTATCCCCTGTCCCATATTTTCCTGAGCCACAAGACGTATTCGTTCATCTTCTGCCTGATAAGCCTCACATACAGACAAAGAATTATCCGTTGAGCCGTCATCCACCAATATCATCTCCCAGTCCTTATAGGTCTGGTTTCTTATGGAATCCAGGCATTTTTTTAAATACGCCTGTGCGTTATATACAGGAATAATAATTGATACCATTTTTGTCTCCCCCTTACTCTCATTCATGTAAAAATCAATACTTTTCATATATGCTCACAACATTATAGTCCGCATCCCCTGATCTTCATTTATCTGAATTACGTGCAAATCTGTTTTTATTCGTTTCTGCCGTTAAATTCTCAAGAAAACGAATTTTATTAATCATTGATAACTCACCGGATAATTTTCTATCTATTTCTTCAAAAGATATATGGCATGAAGGATCGAAATGATAGATATAATCTTCCTCATCGCATGTCATACTTTCCACTGTTTGTTTCTGCGTCCATCCATGCACAGAGTTTCCCTTCCAGAAAATATCCTTCCCCAACTCCCGAACCGGATTTCCTGCCCAGGATGTATTAGAAGGTATCTTTTTCCCAGCTACTACACTCATTGCTCCCACAATACTGCCTGACGCAATCATTGATCCCTTTAAAATTAACGCCTGCTGGCCAATCCAGACATGATCTCCTACAAACACAGATCTGGTAGGGTTTATCCGTTTTTTTGTATGTATATCATATATCAGATGAGGATCGGCATTACGAATCCATATTCCAAATGAATATACCCCATTACTACCTATAAAAATATTGCCGGCTTCCGAAATGACAATATTCATGGTGCCATTAATATAATTTTTTTCTCCTATATAAAAAACTGAATTATTCCAGATAGAAAGATTCAGCTTACATTCATGTCCGCTGCCACACAAAAACACCACTGAATTACTGCCATTAAAGTTTATTCTGCTGTTAATAAGTTTCACATCGACATTACAAAATAAAACATTATTTTCCCCACTTATTCGCACAGTAGAATTTTTCATTTCCGGCAAGGTTCCCATAAACTGATTTCCATCCTCAAAATTTAACAATTCATCCGGGCTTGTATAGCAATTCACAACAAATTCATCCTCCTGCAGAATCTTTCACAATTATTTCCATCTGGATAGTCATGTACCAGCTTACTCACCGATCTTCTTTCCTGCACATATTCATCTGAATCCTGTGCCACATTTAAAAAGAAGTCTGTCAGTCCTTTTATATCCCTTATCTTTTTTCCCGGCATTAGTTCCTGTACATCCGGCACAGAAAACCCCAGTTTATAAAAAGCAATGTCGTCAATTGTATATCCAATGGGACGATCCAGCAGCATAAAGTCAAAGGCGATTGTAGAGTAATCCGTAATCATTGCATCTGCAAATTTCATCACATCATAAACACTGACCTGCCACTCTTCCAGTTCCTGTGGGATAACAATACGAAAGTGATTTGATTCCCTCACTTTCAGGCAGTTCAAATCCTGTAACAGATGGGGCTTAAAAAGCAGCAATATCTCATTTTCTTCCAGCGCACATAGCATCTGTTCAAACTCCTGTTCCGAATAAACTGCCGGAATACCGTATGGTAAATCTCTGTCTGTGTCAACCCGGTTTGTATTTTTTCTCTGCCGGAAAGTTGGCACCCATAATATTACTTTTTTATAATTGTCTGTTCCAAGGGCCTTTTGCAGCTTTTCACTTCTGCCCTCCGTAAACAAAATATCTGTCCGCATGGACCCACATTCCAGTATTCTTTCTTTATTGATGGAATACTGCTCACTGATAATTGTTGTGCTGAAAGCGGAAGGACTAACTGCATAATTCAGACTGGCAGGCAGATTAATAATCCCTTTCGTTGCCTTAAGGGGCGGAGAACCATGGTTTAAGTATATGCTGATTTGATCTGTACGCATTTTGCGCACCATCTGATTTTCAAAAATAATATACCTTGCTCTTCCTGTATAATAGTAATACCTAATCAGCTCCCACAAGGATTTTGCCGTCATATAAGCCCGTCTGTTAATATATTTTTCCTGCCGGGTTTCCTTAAATCGTTCCGGGTGGTCGCACAGCCACACCAGTTGGTATTTATTAAAATAGTTATTTCCCGCCATATATTTTCCAAGAGCTGTCACGTTCTCACAGGTATCCCCTTCCCCGTTTAAAACCATAAAGTTTTTAAGAGGCAGTTTGCACATCAGTTTTTCTATGGTTCCTGACAATTCAAATCTTCTGTTGGGCGCTCTGTAACAATTGCCACCAGGATTCCTGCAAATATTCTGTATCTGGCAAAAAATTTCTGCTTGTTTAAGGGCAGTAATAATAATGATGTATTTATGTAAATTAATTTCCTTCAGCACATCCGGCGGCTTTACTTCCACCGAGCATCCATTCAGTTCCACACTTTTTCCGGTTTTGCTTTTGTTATTGTCTACAATAAACGCCACCTTTTGTTCCAGTTTTAAATTCCTGTAAGTTTCAAAAACATAAAACAGGTTTTCCCCGGCGCCAAAACAGATAATCTGCTTTCTTTGTGCGATTCTCTTTAATTTTTCTGCAGAACATCTTTTCAGTTTCATAGAATCCCCCTCCACGAACCTGCATCACAGTGCAGGGCAATCACATCCTCCAAGGGCATTTTATACTCCTTTAAATAGGTATCTGTTGGAAAATATCTGGGAGAATACACCTGTATACCGCCCATATTCTGACTGGTAAAATCCATCCGGAATCCATATTTTCTGATAATTTCCGTCTCATAAAAACAATTAGTGGTCAAATTACATTTTCCATCGTTCCAAAAGGGAATCCTTCCTCTTGGCTCATCTCTGATTTCTCTGATAAGCGGGTGCCCTCTGACAGCCCCAAACCCACTTCCGCTGTTAATTGCCGGCCACTTGCCATAAGTAAAGAAAACAGTATTTTGTCTCAAAAAATCAATATTTTTAAGCAACGCAACATCTGTATCAAAATACACGCCTCCCAACCGATATACCACATCCATGCGGACATAATCTGTCACAAAAGCGTAATATCCTCGTTCATATGCCTCTTTTACATACTTGCAGTCTGTCAGATTATAATTACTTTCATCCCACAAAAGCACTTCATATTCCGGGCAAAGCCGGCGCCAGTTTTCTATCATCCTCAATTGTCTATCAGGTATTTTCTTTTTACCAAACCAGCAATAATGTATTCTGGCAGGAATCCTGAAATTTTCTCCCGTTCGATCTTTCTTTTCTATCAGACCGCCCGGTTCCCTCCTTATAGTCCGGAAAATCTGCTCGTTGACAGCATACAGACAGCTGCAGCAATCCTGCAGTACAACAGGTCTGCCTTTTAGTATCTCTGAAACGCTGTCAGTAGCGCATTCAAATGTTATAAATAAAATGGCGTCTCTGTATCTGTCATCTTCCAGCACATCCGGCGGTTTTATTTCAAAGGTTTTTCCTTCCACCTTAATTGTGGTTCCAATTTTATCTTCCTCTTTGTCTGTCCAGAATAAAACCCTGCTTAGCAGCCCGTATTTTTCCATCAGACTGCCAATGTGATGGGCCACCATCCCGGCGCCATAGCAAATCAGCGCTCTGCCTTTATCTGTCTCCTTTTTCAGCCTGCTAAAATCCCAGTTGTTTATGTTCACAGCAGTCTCCCTATTTCTTTATGTATTCTGGCAGAGCATAGCTCCTGCCTCTCATGTTCCCTTGGGGATATATTCGCTGCAAGAAGCCAGGATAACTGGAACTGTCCATTTTCGATAATAACTTCCTTCTTTGCCAGATATGTCTGAAAAATTTCATTGTCCCGTATATTTTTGTTTTCAATCCAAAATCTACACTCAAAAGCCTCCATGGTTTCTGTGTCTAAAAAGACCTGCATCACATTTTCATCGCTCCAAAGCGATTTATCGCTTTGAAATCTGCTAAACAAAAGGAAACGTTGGTCTTTTGACAGATACATTAATGTATGGCCCGGAACAATCATTCCTTTTATATCCGTCTTTTGTACCTGTCCCGTGCGGGTATCCGCTTTAAGCATCATATTCGCTTTAACCGGGCAGGCATAAAAAATGCTCCTTTTCATAAACCCCATAGCAAATGGGTATCCATTCCCCTCAAAATCAGACGGATAACCATCCATTTTATTCCATATTTCCGTGCCCTTATTTGTACACAGAATGTGGGAATCCGGATAGGAAATCGCCCAGCATTCCTTCTCATTTTCACACAAAGTCCATGCGCCTTTTTCTTCCTTTTCCCAGCCTGCTCTTTCTATTATCGCCCTTCCTGCAGCCATATCCAGTTTCAGCATCATGTCTGATAAAGCAGAAGGTATTGTGACAAAATTCTTATACAAAGAATAACCTTTTTTAAAACAAAACGCTTCCTCCGTAACCCATTCGTTTAAATAGTCCAGTTCCCAGCTTAATGCTTTCATTTTTATTACTGCCGGGTAGGTCTGGGGAATAAAAAAGAAGCACCCTTCAAAAAAAATAACAGCGCCAAATTTAAAGTTGGGCTGATATCCCCTGCAGGCAGAAGGCGCCGGAATTTCTTTTGTTATGAATTCTCCGCTGTCTGTGTTGTAAATACAGATATGTTCCGCTGACTCTGGCGCAAAAACCAGAAATTCTTTGTACTTTGCTATAGATGAAAATAAAAATCTTTTAAATAATTTTTCGCCTGGAAACAGGTGCAAAAATTCTGCCTTTCCATTCTTTGTAAGCAGATACAGGCCGTTCTGGTTCATTGCAGAGGCATAGCATCTGTCTTTTTCTATAAAAAAACATTCTGCCAGAATCTTTCCATCTTCTGTTTTGCTCTTTATGTCACAGGATTGCTTTATAACTGGTTTTCCAGTCTTTTTATATAATTCCAGCACACTGCTCCAGTCCCCATAATAGGCGTCTGACAGCCATATTGCCCGGTGCAGATTGGGCGTTTCATCCAAAATTCCAAACCCGGCCATCCGATATCTGTCTTCTATCTGAAGGTATTCCTCCAGCAGTTCAGGCCGCATGGATTTCAATGTTGTCTTTAAAAGAGGGTGGGGCCTCCACAAAAGCACCGCCTCCCTGTTCTGCTCAAACACTGCAAGGGTATGTCTGATTTTATCCAGCATTTTTTCTGACTGCTTCAACATAGCGTCCACTGTGGTGTTATATAAAATAACTTTCTTCCTGGTGCCATCTCTATCTGTAATCAGCTGCTTCCATTCTTCGGGAATCTTAAAATCTTTCCCTCCGGTCTTCAAAACCTGGTCATGCTTAGGACTCCCCAATGCCATAAATTTTTCTTCCGCCCGTCCAAAAGCATTTTTACATTTATTTGTGCGTTCAAATTGTTTAAATTCCTCCAGATATGCTTTCCTTACGCTTTCTGACTGTACAATCACTCTATGGGCATATAACACGCCAGGCACAATGCAAAAATGTTTTGCTGTCTTTTCGTTTATCGCCGTAAAGTAGGGAACATACACAAGCATATCTGTATGTTTTCTGAGTTCCTGCGCATAAAACGCAGGATGCACACTTGTAACATGATTATATTGATCGTAGGGATTATGTATATAAATGACATCCGGTCTTCGCGCCTGAATATCATATGTCCGCCAGGATGTAACCGGCACATCGTCAGGGTAGTCTCCTCCCTCCTCATGTATTTGTCCCAAAGATCCATCCGGATTTTTGTCAAAATAAGGAACAGGAATCACAAAAGCCTCGCAAGTCTCATCTTCCTTTGCCGCCTGAAAAATACCTTCCAGACTGTCCCACATAGAGGCTTTATATGGCAGAAATACAATTTCCTTTTTATCCGTGGGCAGTTCATTACAGATTTTATCTTCCATTATCTTCAACCGCTGCCTGGCTTGTCCCAAAATCCTCATTCTTTGCGCAAAATCATCTGCACAAAGGCTAATCTTATAAATATCCTCACAGTAATCCTCCAGCAGTCTAACAATCTCCCTTCCCTCTTTACAGGATTCCAGTTCATTCCCTATCTCTATGGCCATTTCCTGACACTGTTTTAAGAGTTCCATCAGCTCTGAGCCGTCTAATTGCGGGACGCCTGCACGCCTTTTCTTACCAAGCGCCTTACCTGCCCGCTCCAACAGTCTGACCGACCTTAGTATTTCTTCTTTTTTATGCTTTTTCATTTCTATCCCC
The DNA here is from genome assembly GCA_947381965.1 of uncultured bacterium. Classification (GTDB taxonomy): domain Bacteria; phylum Bacillota; class Clostridia; order Lachnospirales; family Lachnospiraceae; genus Suilimivivens. The sequence goes on along the minus strand of CANCXX010000033.1, from coordinate 1,045 downwards.
CGCATACCGCAAGCTTTGCTTGCGGTACTGCCACCAATAAGCAGTTTGGAGGTTTACTTCTAAACCTATACCCCTGCTATACTGACTGCACCAAAAGTAAATTGGAAGTTACAAAACCCTATCTTACAGTCCAAATATCTGCTGGCTTTCCATAGCTTCATATAAGGCCCTGTACATGTAATAGTCTGCAGGCTCCGTAATTTTAATATTGTTTCCCGTGCTTCTGACCAGGTGCATGGAGACATGGTACAGACTGCACAAATGGGAAGGATCAATGGTTTTTATCTTTTCCCCTGCTGCCTTTTCATATAAGCTTAAAATATCTCCATAAAAAAAAGTCTGAGGCGCCTTAGCCGTAAACATCTGGACTCTTGGCGGGACCTCTGATATGGTTTTTCCATCCCGGCTTCTTACAACACTTTCTCTTGCCGCTTCAACCGTGATTGCGCTTCCATGCTTCCGGGTTACATCAATGTTCTGGGAAATCAGCTCTTCTCCAATTAATGGCCGTACCCCATCATGAATCAGGACAATATCTTCCTTCTGCGCAAAAGCCTTCATCGCCAGAAGCCCCTGATAAATGGAGTCATGTCCCGTTTCTCCACCTGGAACGATACTTTTTACCTTGACAATTCCATACCTTTTTAATAATCCCTGAAGCTCTTCCATCCATTCTTTCAGACATACCACCACAATATTGTCAATGCTTTCATGAAATTCAAAGTGTTCAAGGGTATATATAATAATTGGTTTTCCGTGCATTTCCAAAAACTGCTTAGGCTTGGAACGCGAATTCATTCTTCTTCCGCTTCCGCCTGCAAATATCAACGCCGTAACCACACGCTGTCCTCCTATTTATAGTTCCGCATATCCTTGTAAAGCGCCTACACTCGGCAGAGAAGATCCTGCCTGCTATGCAGTCATTATCTTCTCTGGGCGCTTTACAGGTATATGCTGTTTATAGTTCCGCATATCCTTGTGAAGCGCCTAACTCGGCAGAGAAGATCCTGCCTGCTATGCAGTCATTATCTTCTCTGGGCGCTTT
>CANCXX010000032.1 GCA_947381965.1 uncultured bacterium | reverse complement strand
CCCCCGACCCACGGCTTAGAAGGCCGTTGCTCTATCCAGCTGAGCTATGGACACTTATTGTAACTGTCAGTACCAGCCTGTCTACTGCCGCACCAATCAGTACCTAAATGATATTAGCATACCAATCTACTAATGTCAACACTCAATTTAAAGTAAATTAATTTTTTTGTAACAATGTAATTTTTCAGACACTTATGTACAGATAGTAACCAAAAATGCAGCCCTGAAATCAAAGCAATAAAAAAATCGGTCCACGTAAAATGGTGGTTTCCGACAAAAGCAAAAAGCGGGTGATGGGAATCGAACCCACGTGTCCAGCTTGGAAGGCTGGTGTTCTACCATTGAACTACACCCGCAAAAGATATTATTTATTTAAGTCGGGGTGACAGGATTCGAACCTGCGACCTCCTGGTCCCAAACCAGGCGCTCTAGCCAAGCTGAGCCACACCCCGCTGGTTTCCTGTTGCCCTCTCGTGCAACGCAAGAATTATTATAAATTATATTCCAGCATCTGTCAATAAGTAATTTTATTTTTTACAAATTTTTTTACAAATAATTTATTGTAAAATGGGCTTCACCATTTCTGTCCAAATCCATGATAATGTAAGAAGGTCTTTTTCCTTCCTGTCTTGGATAAGTAAGGCTCCCTGGATTGACTGCCGTCACGTCGTCTGTGATATCTATTACCGGTTTATGGGTATGCCCGTATATGACAATGTCAATTTCCCGCATCCGGGCTTCATGCTTTAAATTTTCATTGCTCATGGAAACATAATAATTGTGTCCATGGGTAAGCCATACTTTATACTTTCCTATTTGAAATATTTTTTCCCTTGGAAGATCTGAAAAGAAGTCGTTGTTTCCTGCAACCATCTGCACCGGGCAGGAGACGCTTTCCGCAATCAGATACTCGCTGCCCTCTATGTCTCCGCAGTGGATTACCATATCCACCGGCGCTGTTTTATCTATCACTCTTAAATAATTATCATTTTTACGGTGTGTATCACTGACAATCAGTATTTTCATAAAAGCTTCCCCTTATCCCGTCAGTCTTTTCGTCTCTGACTTCAGATAAATTTTCAAGCTGCACTCTCATGGCCCTAAGCGCCCTTCCCCTGTGGCTGATTTCATTTTTTTCAGCTTCCGAAAGCTCCGCCGTGCTCTTCCCATATGCCGGAATCATAAAGATTGGATCATAACCAAAGCCGTTTTCCCCTCTCTCCTCATGACCAATTCTGCCCTCCACCGCCGCCTCCTCCGTCAAAACCCTGCCATCTGGCAGCACACAGGCAATGGCACACACAAATCTGGCGCTTCTTTTTTCTTCCGGCACTCCCAAAAGGCGCTCTATCAGCTTTTTGTTTTTTACATGATAGGAGGTATTCTCTCCCATATATCTGGCAGAATAAATCCCCGGCTCCTTATTCAGGTAATCAATCTCAAGGCCGGAATCATCCGCCATCACAATGGCGCCCTGCGCCTCCTTTGCAACTGCCTTTGCCTTTATGACTGCATTTTCCACAAAGGATTTTCCGTCTTCCTCTACCTCCACCAAAATACCTGCTTCCTTCATTGAAATCACTTCTGCCGCTTCCCCATTCACTTTAAGGTTTTCCAGTATCATTTTGATTTCCCTGATTTTTCCCGCATTCCCTGTGGCAAAAATAATTCTCTGCATGGTTTTAATTCCTTTCCACAGAATATATAAAACTTTACTATAGGAAACTCCCTGTAAATTCTATTTTAAGTCTTCATAAGCCTGTATCACTGCCTGGTAGATTCCATCTGCAATTTTTTCCTGATATTCTTCCCTCTTAAGCAAAATCGCCTCCTGGGGATTTGTGATGCACCCAACATTTATGGCTGCTGCCGGTATGGTAATCTGTCTTATGGCATACGCCTTCGTTTCTGCCGGTTTTGTGCCAAGGCTTTTTCCTTTTACGCTTTCTGTCACTTCGTCAGCTAACAGCTCCGCCAGTTCCATACTTCCAAAGCCCGGAATAAAAAAATCTCCATTATAGACAGAAGAAATCCCATATACAGCGTCATCTTCACTGGCGTCTGTCTGAATACGTATATACATATCCGCCCTTGTTTCATTGGCAAGCTTTACTCTTGCGTCTTCGTCAGGATTGATATCGTCCATTCTGGTATAATATGCCTTAATACCTGTTTTGTCCAGTTTTTCTTTTAATTTTTCCGCTATCTGAAGGTTAATTTCCTTTTCCTTTAGCCCCTGGGCTATTTCTCCCTCATTGGTACCGCCGCAGGCAGGGTCAATGACTACCACCTTATCATACATTTCCCTGGGACTTACAAAACGGATATATAAATCATTATTTTCCAAAATTGTATGATATTCGAAAATTCCTGTCAAATCGAACTGCAGCCGTGTTTGTCCTCCGTCTGCTTCATAACGTCCCTGTGTAATCATTTCCCGGTTCCCTGAAATCGGATTTTCAGCATAAAACTCATCTGCCCCATTTTTTATCACCACATAAAGCTCCTGGACCATATAATGGTTTTCAATGGTAATGTCCTCCGCCTGGCATCCTTCTGGCAAAGGAATACGCAGATAGCTGGTATCTGATTCCCCCAGCACAAAAGTCAGCGCCCCTTTGCCTGCATCCGATTCTGTCTCTTCTGATGGCTCCTGCACAGCGTTTTCCGTCTCCTGCTCCACTGCCTGTTTTCTGTTTACAAAGTTTTCTATTCCACCGGTAGAAATAAATATAATCGTCCCCATAGCCACAAAGGAAAAGACCACACTGCCAAGGGCTGCTTTTTTCATCAAATCAAACTGCATAAACCTCATCCCTTTCTGGGCGGTTTGGGTCCCGGGAATTGATAGAAATAAGCTTTCATCATCCCATTATATATTTTTCTGTTTTTTGCCGCCTTAAGCCCCATCGCGCTTTCCGCCTGCTCATAGGCGCTGATTAAATATAACGACCAGGAATCCAAAGACCGGAAGCGTTCCCCTACCGCCCTGTAAAGCTCCGGCAAATCCTTTTTTTCTTCCATCCGCTCTCCGTAAGGAGGATTGGTAATAAGAAAGCCGTACTTTTTACTATGGCTAAGCTGGCGCACATCCCGCTTTTGAAAGTGAATCAGCCCGTCCACTCCGGCCAGTTTTGCATTTTCCCTTGCAATGGCTACCATATTTTCATCAATGTCGTATCCCTGAATATCCGTATCCACCTGCATATCGACCATTTCTTCCGCTTCCTGCCGTATTTCTTCCCACTCCTTCGCACAAATCAAATGCTTCCACTTTTCTGCAGTAAAACTTCTCTTCATTCCCGGTGCAATTCCTGCCGCCATCATAGCCGCTTCTATAGGAAAGGTTCCGCTTCCGCAAAAAGGATCCACCAGTATTCTTCCCGCCTTCCAGGGCGTAAGCATTATCAGCGCCGCAGCTAGATTTTCTGCAATGGGGGCCTTTGCCGTAAGTTTACGGTATCCCCTTTTATGTAAAGAGTCGCCTGTGGTATCCAGCGCCACAGTAACCTCATCTTTTAATAAAAAAACCCGTATGGGATAAGCGGCTCCGTCTTCCGGAAACCACTCTTTATGATACACCTCTTTTAATCTCTCCACCATGGCTTTTTTCATAATTGACTGAATATCTGAAGGACTGAACAGCTTACTTTTCACGCTGCCTGCCTTTGCCACCCAGAATTTTCCGTCTGCAGGAATAAACTCTTCCCACAAGATACTTTTGGTTCCCTGAAAAAGTTCTTCAAAAGTCTCTGCCCGGAAACTGCCTGCCTTAATCAGTATTCTCTCAGCCGTGCGCAGAAAAATATTCGCGCGACAGATGGCTTCCGCATCGCCAATAAATGTGACTCTCCCGTCCTCCACTTTTGTGATATCATATCCCAAATCTGTAATTTCACGCTTTAAAACAGCTTCCAGCCCAAAATGACAGGGGGCAATCAATTCATATCTTTTCATGAAAATCTCACTTTCCAATCTTTTTTGTGATTATACCACAAACCATTTTTTTTGTATATACAGAGCTTTTAAAGCAAAACCCCTGCCTTTTTCTCATTTGTTATTTTTCGCGTCCGGGCCGCTCACAATAACCATTTGGGAGCAGTCGTCCCGCTCACACCTGAATCATGTACACACAAAATGCACATTCCTGACCTGAAATCGTAACCACCCATATTCTGTCCGAGTAATTTTCTCTCATTGGCAAACGCTGTCATATGACGTATCAGCTTTTAAAAAAATAAGGCGCCCCAAAAGGGACGCCCTATTTCCAAATCCAGTTAGAATTCGTTATTTTTTTTGTTGTTGTCTTTGCAGTTAGAAGAGTTAGAAGAATTGGATGAGCTGTTCTTCTGGCTGTTCTGACTGTTCTGGCTGGATTTGTTCTCCTGGTTGTTCTGGTTGTTCTGATAATCATTCTTAGACATATTCATTTCCTCCTGATTCATTAGGTTACAGGAGTATTATTTCTTTTTTCAAAACTTTTATTCCTTTTGTCTCTAGTACTTTAGTACTGTTTTTTTATTCAAATTGCACAATAATTTCATGTAAATTTGTTGGTACTTTTGTACTATATAAACATTGCCTAATATATAATCATGAGATATAATATATTTGTAAACAGGAATACCCTTCAATTCCTATTTGCAACCCTTATATTAACTATTTATACTCCCCTGTAGAGGCCTGTCAACAGTTGACAGGCTTTTACATATTTATGGGCCTGTCCTTAACGCAGGCCGTCAAACCAGACTTTTGCCTGTTCCGCCGCCGATACGCATAACTCCAAACATTTTTTTCCAAAGGCCTCTCCATATAAGAGCAGCTTTTCCCCATACCGTAAAGCCGTCCGGCCCGGAGTCATTTTCTGGTTTTTCCGGTCAAACACATCTGCCACGTTTTTGGCAATCAGTCTCGGACTTCCCAGCTCCTCTATCACTTTCTCTTCCGCTTTTCCCTTACGGACCTCTATCTCTATATATTCCTGATAATATGACACATAGGGCGCCGCCTCACTGCTTCCCATTCTGCCATTCAAAATCCGCTGTAATTCCAGCAAAAATTCTTTTTTTGTCATTGATATCCCTTTACAGTTTATCTGTTCCCTGTCCATATTCCAGCCGCTTTTTGTATTCTTCCGGGTGCGCCATTAAATCCATCATTGACCGGAATGCCTGCATTGCCATTTTTTCCTTATTACAGGTTTTTGGGTTTTTCCCGGTATCTTTTATCAGATTATATCGGTTCATCTGCCACACATACAAATCGCACAGCGAATAGCCCTGTACCTTCACTTTGTCCAAAAAGGTATGGTGTTCTATATAATATACCAGTTCCTCATAAATCTCTCTCCGTGCAAGAATATCCAGCCACAGCTTATCCGCCCAGTCTCTGGAAAGCTCTGCATAATCACAGATATCATAAAAAGCCTGGCAGACCTTTACTTTGGTGGCATCATACAAAATCCCCTGCATTACTATCACTTCCTAATATTTATGTCGTTTACTATTTGTATATAAATATACCGCTTTCCGCCAAAAAAAACAACTTTTGTTTCTGTATTTATTTCTTGCAATGACCTGAATTTTTTTGTATAATGCGGAGTATAACAGTTACTTAAACGTTTTAGTTATTGATAAAAGGAGAAGGTACTGTGAAAAATACATTTTTCACAGGCAAATTTGTGCTTGCGCCCAAATTAGCGCGCCTAGCAAGAATGGAGGATTAGTATGAAATTTGGCTTTTTTGATGATGTAAACCGGGAGTATGTAATCACCACGCCCCAAACACCGCTTCCCTGGATCAATTATCTTGGCTGTAATGACTTTTTCAGTCTGATATCCAATACCTGCGGTGGTTATTCTTTTTACAAGGATGCAAAATTGCTGCGTCTGACCCGTTACCGCTATAATGATGTGCCTGTGGATGTAAACGGCAAATATTTTTATATTAAAGAAGGAGACAGCGTCTGGAACCCCGGATGGCAGCCTGTCAAGGCTTCTCTTGATTCTTACGAGTGTCGGCATGGAATTGGTTACAGCCGCTTTACCTCTTCCAAAAACAATCTGAGCGCTTCCGTTCTTACCTTTGTCCCTATGGATGATAACTGTGAGGTAAGCCGGATTACACTGACAAATGACTCTCCTTCCCAAAAGAGTCTTTCTCTCTTTTCATATGTGGAGTGGTGTCTTTGGAATGCCGATGACGATATGAAAAACTTTCAGAGAAACTTAAGCACCGGTGAAGTGGAAGTGGCCGGTTCCACCATTTTCCATAAAACAGAATACCGCGAACGTCGCAATCACTATGCCATTTATTCTGTAAATGCTGCCATTGACGGCTTTGATACCAGCCGGGACGCGTTCTTAGGGGCCTACAGAGGCGCCCACAATCCTGAAGCAGTTGAAAAGGGATCTTTAACCAATTCCATGGCAAGCGGCTGGTCCCCCATTGCTTCCCACCAGATTAACCTGTCTTTAGCGCCTGGTGAGAGCAAATCCTTTATTTTTGTTCTGGGGTACATAGAAAATCCTGAAAATGAAAAATGGGAATCATACGGAATCATCAATAAAAAACCTGCCTTTGCCATGCTGGACAAATACCAGACAGAGGAGGGCGTAGACAGAGCATTTGCAAAGCTGAATACCTATTGGGAAAACCTCCTTGCCAGATATACCCTTAAATCCTCCAATGATAAGGTGGACCGCATGGTAAATATCTGGAATCAGTATCAGTGTATGGTAACTTTCAATATGTCCCGCTCTGCTTCTTATTATGAATCAGGCATCGGCCGGGGCATGGGCTTTAGGGATTCCTGCCAGGATCTTCTGGGATTCGTTCATCTGATTCCCGACCGTGCAAGGGAACGTATCATTGATATTGCCTCCACCCAGTTTGCAGACGGAAGCGCTTATCACCAGTACCAGCCCCTTACCAAAAAAGGCAATTCTGATATCGGCAGCGGCTTTAACGACGATCCCTTATGGCTGATCGCAGGCGCCAGCGCTTATGTAAAAGAAACAGGCGACACCTCTATCCTTACGGAAATGGTTCCTTTTGACAACGACCTTTCCACAGCTGTCCCCCTGATGGAACATTTAAAACGCTCTCTCGACTATATTATCACCCATAAAGGACCTCACGCCCTTCCCCTGATTGGCCGTGCTGACTGGAACGACTGCCTGAACCTTAATTGTTTTTCCGCCCATCCGGGCGAATCCTTCCAGACCTTCGGTCCCAGCGAAGGTCCCGTTGCCGAGTCTGTGTTTATTGCCGGCATGTTCGTAAAGTACGGAGAAGAATATGCGCAACTATGTGAGTTAATAGGTGATGCGCCGGAAGCGGAACGTGCACGTAAGGAAGTGGAAATTATGAACAGCGCCATTTTAAAGGACGGCTGGGACGGCAGCTGGTTTGTGCGTGCTTATGATGCCCATGGCAACAAGGTTGGATCTAAAGAATGCGATGAAGGCCAGATTTATATCGAGCCTCAGGGCTTTTGCGTTCTGGCAGGCGTAGGCGTAAAAGAAGGTCTGGCCCAAAAAGCCCTTGATTCCGTAAAAGACAGACTTGACACTGAATATGGCGTTATGATTTTGCAGCCTGCTTATACAAGATATCACCTGGAACTTGGCGAGGTTTCCTCCTATCCTCCCGGCTATAAAGAAAATGCAGGTATTTTCTGCCACAATAACCCCTGGGTTTCCATTGCGGAAACGGTCATTGGACGCGGAGGACGCGCCTTTGAAATCTACCGGAAAACCTGCCCTGCCTATGTGGAAGAAATCAGTGAAATCCACAGAACAGAGCCTTATGTTTATTCCCAGATGGTGGCAGGCAGAGATGCAAAATTCCACGGAGAAGCCAAGAACAGCTGGCTAACCGGCACTGCCGCATGGACCTTTGTAAATATCTCACAATATATTTTAGGCATTGCACCCACCCATCAGGGATTAAGCGTAAATCCCTGTATTCCAAAAGACTTTGGCAATTTTGAAATTACACGGAAATTCCGGGAGGGAACCTATCACATTCAGGTGATAAATCCTGATAAAGTGGAAAAAGGAATTAAAAGCGTCACCGTTGACGGCTCCATACTTGAAAATAAATCCGGCAAAAGCCTGGGCTGTATCATTCCTTACATAAAAGGAAAAGAAGAATATAATGTGGTGGTTACTATGGGATAGCTAATCTTCTGACAAAAGAAAGGCCCACTTTTCGGGCCTTTCTTTATTCCCGCGAGAAACTGCCGCAAGAGTCAAATTTTCCGCCGCCTTTCAGCACTGCAACCCTGATACCCCATTGCACGCAAGGGGAGCTTTGACCTGCCACCTTACAACAAGGTTGCTCCAAGCTTAAAGGTTCTTCCAATCATTTTCTGGTATAAGGGAATTTCTTTATAATAATAATCTTCCGTGACCTCCTGACATTTCTTCAGGGTATCCTGAAAATCCGTTTCCACTTTTGCTATCTCCGAGTTTTTAAAAAAGCAGGCGCCACATTCAAAGTGATGGTAAAAGCTTCTGTAATCCAGATTGATGGTTCCAACAGCTGCACATTCATCATCGGAAACAAACATTTTTGCATGAATAAATCCAGGCGTATATTCGTAAACTTTAATTCCGGCTTCCAAAAGCTCCGGGTAAAAAGTTCTGGCAATATAAAAAACTATTTTTTTATCAGGAATGTGGGGCAGAATCATTGCCACCTCCACACCCCGTTCGGCCGCATAGCGCATGGTATCTAAAAATTCCCTGTCAATAATAAAGTAAGGAGTCATAATATGCACATATCTGGAGGCCCTCTGTATCATGGACTCATACACTTTTTTCCCAACCTCCGTACTTCTGGTAGGCGTCTCCCCATAGGGAATTACAAATCCGTCATGATAAAGAGGCTTTTCAAAAGTAATGTTCTTCAGATAAGTCTCATATTCTTCATTTCCCCACTCTGACACATTCCACATTTGCAGAAACATTACGGTAAAACTCCGGGCCGCATCCCCTGTAATTTTTACCGCCACATCCTTCCAGTGGCCAAAACGCTGCACTTTATTGATGTATTCGTCTGCAAGGTTAACCCCTCCGGTAAATGCAATTTTTCCGTCAATTACCAGAATCTTTCTGTGGTCCCGGTTATTTTGGGTAGTGGAAAGGAACGGAACAATGGGCGCAAACATTTTCGCCTTTATACCATAGCTTTTTAGTTCCTCCGGGTATTTGTAAGGAAGCAGCATGATAGAGCACATACCGTCATACATCACTCTGACTTCCACGCCTTCCTTTACTTTTTCCTTTAAAATCTCAAGCACGGCGTCCCACATAGTCCCCGGTTCTATAATAAAGTATTCCAGAAAAATAAACCTTTCCGCCTTTTTCAATTCTACCAGTAAATCAGCAAACTTATCCTCTCCCAAAGGATAGTACCTCACTGTGGAATTATGATATGCAGGAAATCCTGCAGTATTTTCCATATAATGGGCAAACCCCTGAAACTGTACCGGACAGTTTTTGAGCGTGCTTCTGGTTTCTTCATTGGTATAAAGCAATCCTCTTGTTTCCTCCATACGCCTGCCCAGCTTTGCCTTTAATCCTATGCCGCCAAAATTTCCCATTACAAACACATAAATAAGGGCACCCAGCACCGGGAAAAGGCAAATTAATATAATCCATGTCATTTTAAACTCTGTGGGTTCATCCCTGTTGATAATGTAAATAATCAAAAATGCCCCCAAAATATACATGCTCTGCCAAATATAGGGGTAAGCGCTTTTCACCCCGATAAAACTTCCCAGAAGCGCCAGCGCCTGCAATACCACCATCAGCATAATTACCAGCGTCCGGCCAAAAATAACTTTAAACAAACAGTTTATAAACCGTTTCATTTCCACCTCTATTTCCACAAGACTCTATGGTTTCAGCAAATGAAGAATTTCTTCAAAACACACTCCATTCTTCTGCCCGATTCCCATTTCCATAGATTTAATCATGCACTTTTTTACAAAAACAGATGCTTTCTTTACTGATTTGGCAAAAGATACTCCATTTACTGCATCTGCCGCAATAATTGCGGCAAACAAGTCCCCCGTGCCGCACCGTTCGTCCCCCACCTTATGGGTTCTGAAAAAAGCAGGTTCTTCCCCTGCCTGATACATAAAATTGGCAATAAACTCACCCTGGGGGATGCCAGTAATCACTATTTTTTCCGGTCCCATTGCCCGGAGCGACCTGGCCATAACAAGAAGCTCAGACCTTTTCCATCCCCTATCCCTGTAAGGCGTATCCGTCAGCTTGCAGCTTTCTGTCAGGTTGGGCGTAATGATATCCGCATATGTTATCAGCCGCCTCATCTCCCGGCACATTTCCTCTGTGTAGGTTCCTGCAATTTTTCCATGATCCCCCATCACCGGATCAATCACAACCACTGTATTTTCCTTTGCAAACTGCCGGATAAATGCCTCCACAATGCCAATCTGTGCTTTGGACCCCAGAAAACCTGACATAATGCCGTCAAATTCCAACCCCAGCTTTTTCCACATGGAAAGATACTCTGGCAGCCTGTCCGTATAATCATCAAAATAATATTCCGGGTATCCTGTATGATTGGACAAAACAGAGGTTGGCACCGGACAACACTGTATTTTCATATGCGAAATAACCGGCAGGGAAACAGTAAGCGCACACCTTCCATAGCCGGTTAAATCATTAATCGCTGCAATTTTTTTCTGCGAATCGGATATTGTTTTCATTATAAATCACTTTCATTTCCTACTTCTGGCAAAATTATTTTAGCATATATAGCTGCCATTTTCAGTAAACTTTTTATTAAGACTCTTATAAATTCATTAAGCAAATGTTATTATTTTAGATTTAAGGGTTTTTGAAACACATAAAAAGCACTCAGGCAGTTATCAAAAAAAGATACGAAGAAAGGACTGGCTTTCGCCAGTCCCTTCTTCCACAATATTCTTTTTGCTTTGAACATCCGGGTTTTCCAGACAAACTTTGACTTGCCTTAATGTAACAATCCCATGCCAGTTCTTTGCAGAAATTAACCAAGCAGAGACAATACACCCTGGTTAACCTGATTAGCCTGTGCAAGCATTGCCTGACCTGCCTGTGCAAGGATATTGTTGTTTGCATACTTCACCATTGTGGTAGCCATATCGGTATCACGAATTCTGGATTCAGCTGCTGTGGTGTTCTCAACTACATTGTCAAGGTTAGCAATGGTATGCTCCAGACGGTTCTGGACAGCGCCAAGATCAGAACGCTGCTGGGAAACAGTCTGTAATGCACTCTTAACAAAAGCATTCAGGCTTGCAAAATCATTGGATTTCGCATAAGTCGCCTCATCTTCTACCTTAAAGTCATCCTTAAATCTCTTGATGACATCCTCTGCCTTAACAGAAATATCCGTTCCCTTATCATTTTTCCACTTAACATTTTTAGCTTTAGCCGCCAATCCTTCCATACTCATTTTTTCAATGGTAATCGTAATGTGCTGGCCTGCCTCTGCGCCAACCTGAAGACCTTTGCCTTTAAAGTCACCATTCAACAGGTTCTGCTCATTAAATGTCGTTGTAGACGCTACACGGTTAACCTCTGTCATCAGCTGTTTAATTTCAGCCTGGATGTAAGAACGGTCAACAGATGCCAGTGTTCCGGTTTCACCCTTAACTGCCAGTTCATTCATACGCTGTAACATATCATGAACTTCATTGAGAGCGCCTTCAGCTGTCTGTACGCAGGAGATACCATCCTGTGCATTTGCAGAAGCCTGTGTAAGACCTCTAATCTGTCTTCTCATTTTTTCTGAAATGGAAAGACCTGCCGCATCGTCAGCTGCACGGTTGATCTTGTAGCCAGAGGATAACTTCTCTGTTGTCTTTGCCTGTGAGCTTGTGTTTACGCCTAACATTCTGTTAGAGTTCATTGCTGTAAGATTGTGTTGTACTACCATAATTTACCTCCTTGTATTGCTGCGCAAATCCTTTTGCGTCAGTACTTGTTTTTATTTAATTTATATAGTAACCAAAAACCGTCCGGAAAAGAGAAGCGGGCCCGGTTTCCCTGCACCTTTCAGTTTTTGGTTATTACCTTTTTATCCCTTGGACTTAAAGCAGGAAAGTCTTCCACTCTTTAAGGTTCCGGGCTTCCATAAGTAATACTTACTTTTGGATTTCTGCGTTTACGGTACTTTTCATCTACCTCCGGCTCTGCATAATACTTAGGAAGATTCTCTCTTTCTTCCTGACTCCCGGCCTTTTTTCTCAGCACCGTACTTCTGACAATATTTACCTCTCTTGGGGCATCTACCATGATTTTAATATGGTTTTTGGTTCCGCCAAGAAAAATAATTTTAATATTATCGTTGAGCATCAGATATTCCTCTGTGCTTAAAGTTAACCGCATCATATAAATACCTCCCTGCCTTTCTATCCAAAAGCCAACCCATTACCCCCAGAGTGCAACATTCTATAACAGAGTGTTGCATTTTTTATCCAGATATATCATGTAAATTCTGATATAAGAAGCACAAAAAGCCTTCTTCCAATGAATGATTGGTATACTTATGGAAAATCATGGAAAAAGATGTAAACTTTTAAAGCGTGCAAAAAACATTTTGATAAACCCAAACAAAGACAGGAGGAAATCATGAGCGCCACACAGCCAATCAAAGACACAGATGAACTTACACAATTTAAAAACTATTTCAAATATGAAAAACCCAATACAAGAAATTATATGCTGATTATCATTGGACTAAATTCAGCTCTCCGTATTTCTGACATTCTCCATTTGACTTATGGGGATGTATACGATTTTCAGAAAAAGAAATGGAAAACCCATATAACGGTTAACGAGCAAAAAACCGGAAAAACCAACCGGATATATATGAATGAGGAAATTAAAAAAGCGCTTGTAAGCCACACAGCACACACCCCTTTGGAAAAAGGACTCTGGCTGTTTACAAGCCAGATACAAAGCCGACAGCCCCTAAGCCGCTTTCAGGCCTACCGTCTGATACGAGAGGCAGCCTCTTTTGCCGGACTCGGCCCAAATATCAGCTGTCATTCCCTGCGCAAAACCTTCGGCTACCACGCCTGGAAGCAGGGAACGCCGCCCGCTTTACTTATGGATATTTATAACCATTCAGCCTATGGCATAACGAAAAAGTACTTATGTATCGATCAGGATGACAAAGATGATGTCTTTAAAAAAATCCGGTTATAGACTGTCTTAAAGCAAATAAAAAAAACTTATAGAATTTACAATTTCCCCCTAAAGTATTTTTAATTTATTCCGATAATAATTACAGATAATAAAAAATGCAACACTTTGTTATAGAGTGTTGCATTTTTTATTATAAAATATAAATCAAATTAATAAAAAATTCATAACATTAGCTTTTTTCATGAAATGTAAAAATTAAGCAGGAAGACTTTTCCTGCCCGCCGCCCAGGATGTGCAGCGAAGTAGCTTATTTTCTTATATATCCCTGCGCATAAAAAAAGTGGGAATAGTTGTTTTATACACATTCCCACTGTCTTAATCCAAACGTGTGCTAGAGGATTCGAACCCCCGACCTTTTGGTCCGTAGCCAAACGCTCTATCCAGCTGAGCTAAGCACACATTTATTGCATTTCCCTGCAACAAAAGTTATTCTAATATATTCTTGTCCATTTGTCAATAGTTTTGATTAAGAAAACTTATCCTTTTCCACTGAACCCAGCTTGGCAGATGCGGATCTTACAGAAAGCACCAGTCTTTGGGCATCCCCTTTTTCTATTCCTTCTTCCAGAATGCTTTGTCCCAGCCCACTCATGCCTGCCACCTCCTGTCTTAGTTCTTCATTATCCGTCCAGCAACTGGCAAAAACATATCTACCAATTTCATCTATGTCACCGCTCTTCATTTCCTCTAAATCATCTACATATGCCAACGAGTTAAACTTTATAATTCTTTATCTTCAATAATGGCTTTTACCTCTTCTTTATCCTTATTATTGTGTATTACAATATCAAACAGATATCTTATAATTGGGAAATTACAAATATTGCATAAATTGCCCGGATTGCCGTTTCAAAGTCCTCGTTTGCCACTCCAATGATAATATTCAGTTCACTGGAGCCCTGGTCTATCATTTTTACATTTACATTGGCATGGGCAAGGGCGGAAAAAATACGGCCCGCCGTTCCTCTTGTGGATTTCATCCCCCGGCCTACCACCGCAATGAGGGCAAGGTCCCCTTCAATATCTATCCCATCCGGATCTGCTAATCTGTGGATAGCGGAAACTACCTTCTGCTCCTTATCCATAAATTCGTCCTGATGTACAAACACAGTCATAGTATCAATGCCTGACGGTACATGCTCAAAGGAAATTCCACTGTCCTCAAAGGCCTGCAAAACTTTTCTCCCAAACCCAATTTCCGAATTCATCATTGCCTTTTCTATGTTTACAGAACAAAATCCTGTTTTGCCTGCAATTCCTGTAATGGTATATCTTGACTTCTGGCAGGTGCTTTCCACTATCCATGTACCGCCGTCTTCCGGTTTATTGGTATTACGGATGTTAATGGGAATTCCTTCCCTTCTCACCGGGAAAATAGCATCCTCATGAAGAACGCTTGCCCCCATATAAGACAGCTCACGCAGTTCTTTATAGGTAATTGTCTCAATCCCCTGGGGATTTTCTATAATTTTAGGGTCAGCAATCAAAAAGCCTGATACGTCTGTCCAGTTTTCATACACATCTGCTTTCACAGCCCTGGCCACAATGGAGCCTGTAATATCTGAACCGCCTCTGGAAAAGGTTTTTACCCGTCCGTCCTCATATGCGCCATAGAATCCCGGAATAACAGCATTTTCCATTCCTGACAGACGCCCGCCAAGCATCTGATTGGTAAGCTCAGAATCAAAATCCCCTTTGTCATTAAAACGGATTACCTCTGCGGCGTCCACAAATTCAAAACCAAGATACGCCGCCATCACAATGCCGTTTAAATATTCCCCTCTGGAAGCAGCATAGTTTTCCCCTGCTTTTTCCCTGAAATTCTTTTCAATAACCGCAAACTCTTCTTTCAGGGAAATGGAAAGTCCAAGTCCCTCTATAATATCCTGATACCGGGAAGCGATATCCCCAAGCACCCTTTCAAAGTTTCTTCCCTGTTCTGCCAGATGATAACAGTCATAAAGCATATCTGTAACCTTGGAATCATTAGAAAATCTTTTTCCCGGTGCAGAAGGAACTACAAAACGTCTTTCTTCATCACTGTGTATAATATCCCCTGCCTTTCGAAACTGTTCCGCACTGGCAAGGGAGCTTCCTCCAAATTTAACTACCTTTTTCATAATAATCCTCCATTCCTATACCCCCGCATATTGCAGGCAATGTCTGCAATACTGCACCAATAGTGAGTTTGGAAGTAATTTCTAAACTTGCACTGCCCGGATTTGGGGACCTAAGCGCTGATTTTACTCTTCATAGTAATATATTTTACATTATATCTTTATGCTATATCTTAACGCTTGATAAGCTTATTTATTATTGTATGCCCATGGAAGACAAAGTTGCCGCTCATTTTTGCTTCCCTTTCATTATATTTCCAGTTCTCCGCTCCAGGAAGCGTACTGTCAAACAAAAGATAAGGGACACTGTCCGATGTATGGGTCCGCACCCGGACAGGTGTTGGGTGATCCGGCATTACTAACAGCCGGAAGTCTGTTTTTGCATCCGCAAGTGCCTGTGTCAAAGGCCCAATTACCCTTTTATCCAAAAATTCAATTGCCTGCACTTTCTTCTCCACACTTCCCTGATGTCCCATCTCGTCAGGCGCTTCCACGTGGATATATGCAAAATCATATCCTTCAGAAAGCGCTGTAAGCGCCGCCTGCACTTTTCCCTCATAATTGGTATGCAGACCGCCGTTGGCGCCTTCCACCTTTGCCACGCCCATGCCTGCTCCCACTGCAATCCCTTTTAAAAGGTCCACTGCTGAAACCATCATTCCCTTAAGTCCCGTCTTTTCTTCAAATGAGGAAAGTACAGGACGCTTTCCTGCGCCCCAGAACCAGCAGCAGTTAGCAGGATTTAACCCCTTTTGCTTTCTTTCTATATTAACCGGATGGTTTACAAGGATTTCATAGCTTCTTTTCATCATAAAAAGCAGGCTGGAATCTGCAGGAAGATATGGGCCAATCACCTGCCCTAAAACATCATGCGGCTGGGAAAGCTCAATGACGCTCCCCTTATCCCAAATCAGGCAATGCCGGTAGCTGGTGCCTGTGTAAAACTGATATGTGTCGTTTTGCAGCTCTTTCCTTACCGCTTCAAGCAAAATGGCGCAGTCCTCAGTGCTGATTTCACCGGAGCTGTGGTCAATAATTGTTTTTTCTTCAAAAGGAACCTGATCTTCTGATAAGGTTACAATATTACACCGCAAAGCCACGTCCGTATCTTTCATAGGAACGCCAATGCTAAGAGCTTCCAGCGGAGAACGTCCTGAGTAGTACTTTTGAGGGTCATAACCCAAAACAGCAAGGTTTGCCGTATCAGAACCGGGTTTCATCCCTTCCGGAATGGTCTGCACCAGACCAATTTCTGAAAGTCGGCTTAAACGGTCCATAGCAGGGGTATCTGCATATTCCAGCGGCGTCTTTCCTCCCAGCGCCTCTATGGGTTCATCTGCCATGCCGTCTCCAAGCACTACCACATATTTTTTGTCTGACATTAATTTATTTCCTCATTTCACTCAATTCTTATCCGGCTGATAATGCCTGTTTTTTCCGCTTTTTCATTAAATTCTTTTTCTGTCATTAATTCCGTTACAAAGGCAAATTCTCCGGGAACGTCTGCTTCCACAACATGAATACTTTGGAACGTCTCCATTGCCTTTCTCTCATTTTCCCCAGCCACACGGACAAAGAAACGGCGGCTTGCCTGTTCAATACCTGTAAGCGTCACGTCCCCCTGATCCCAGAAGCACATAATTACTTTGCCGATATGTCTTGCACAGTCCACTACATCGGACACCACCGCACTGGCAGTTGGAAGCTTCCCTGCCCCTCTGCCGTAATACATGGACTCTCCCAGCATATTCCCGTGAACGCATACCGCATTAAACACGTCATTTACCATGGAAAGCGGATGCTCCCTGCCAATCATAAAAGGCGCTACCATAGCAAAAAAGGCTCCCTCTTCCTCTTTACTCTGAGCAAGAAGTTTAATGGTCTTTCCCATTGCTTTTGCATAAATAAAATCAACAGCCGTAATTTGGGTAATTCCTTCGGTATAAATATCCTGATACTTTACATTCTTTCCACACATGAGAGAGGAAAGAATAGCAATTTTCCGACAGGCATCATACCCTTCCACATCTGCCTCCGGATTTTTCTCTGCATATCCCTTTTCCTGTGCCTCCTTAAGCACATCGTCAAAATCGGCGCCTTCCTTTTCCATTTTGGAAAGAATATAGTTGGTTGTTCCATTCAAAATGCCCGTAATAGCGTCTATTTTTTCTGCCGTCAGGGAATAATTCAAAGGTCGTATAATAGGAATGCCACCGCCCACACTTGCCTCAAAAAGATAATTACATTTATTTTCATGGGCAATCTGAATCAATTCCGGTCCATGAACTGCCACCAGCTCCTTGTTGGAGGTGCAGACGCTTTTTCCAAGAAGAAGCGCTCTTTTTGTAAAATCATAAGCAGGCTTTAATCCACCCATTGTCTCACATATGATTTTTACTTCCGGATCATTTAAAATTTGCTCAACATCATGAACCACCTTATCTGCATAGGGATCGCCAGGGAAATCCCTTAAGTCCAAAATGTACTTGATGTTAATGGCCTCGCCGGACTTTTTATTAATTTCCTCTTTATTTTTTTCAATTACTTCCACAACACCGCTTCCCACTGTGCCATATCCCATTACCGCAATCTGAATCATTTTTCCTCCTATTCCAGTTCCGCAATCTCCCTCCCTGTGCCACTTCCACAGAGAAAAAACTGCCCTCTTCGCTTTCAGTTTTTTCTCCAGGCACTGGTCGGTATATTGCTTTCTTCCAGTTCCGCAATTGTTATTAATTTTAATCTTTTGCCAGTATTTTTACATTTTTAACACCTTTTTGCCGTTCCATGGTTTCCAACATCTCAGATACGTTTCCTGTGGTGGAAAGTATCTGGACACTTAAGCTTAGCGTGGCAATCCCGTTTACGGGAATGCTCTGATGTATGGTCAGAATGTTTGCCCCAAAGTCAGCCACTATTTTAAGCACATCTGATAAAAGCCCCGGTTCATCCTCCATCTGAAAGGTCAGTGTAATAGTGGTCCCCTGTGATTTGTCATGAAACTGAAAAATGTCATCTTTATACTTATAAAAGGAACTCCTGCTGATACCTACCTGGTCTGCCGCCTCATTGACCGTATGCACTCTGCCCGTATCAAGAAGCTTTTTGGCTTCCACCACCTTTAACAGCACCTCCGGCACCGCCTGTTCCTTCACCACAAAATATCTGCACCCCATAGCCTGTTCCTTTAATCTCTGCCAGCAGTTTATATTTGTTTTTGTGTTGCGGACACTTGTTTGTGACCGAAAGATATTTTATCACAGACTAAATGATATGACAAGCAAAAATAGACAAAAATTTTAATTAATTTTTGTCTATTTTTATACTTTCCCTACTCCTGCACCGGACACCTGTCAGCTTCTGCTGACAATTTCCCGCCGGGTGCCCGTGTGCATTAAAACAGGCAGGATTAAAATCCTGCCATCATTAAACCGATTAACTGATCTCTCTGCACTGCATCCTTCGTCCCTTTAACTTTGGATGCCATTCCATCAAGCTCTGCCTGACTGTTCGCTGTACGCATCAATTTTTCCATAAACTCCCTTTTGGCACGTTCCGCCTCTTCCGCACGCCGCTCCGCTCTCGCCCGCTGCTGCAGTTTAATGGAATTTTCCATGGAATACACCAATTGCCTCATATCCACTGTCATCTATGTTCCCTCCCGTCAGCTCTTTTTCCCTCTTGTTCCAGGACTTCTGTTTATTTTATCGGCTGAATTATTCATTTTTTGATAGCGGAAATATAAAAACATACGCATTTAACATGTAAGTCCATTTTCAATTGCTGCCTTCCTTAACTTTTTATGCTTTTGGGGCGGAAACATTCTTTTTTATGTACCACAGGCAAAATCCTGCTCCCATCAAAAAGGCTGCCATTGTCCCTATACTTACCGCCGGGCTCATATCTGACAGACTGTTATAATAAGTCATTACATAAACACTCACATTTGCAACACTGTGAAACAGCACCGGCGCAGCAAAGCTTCCATATTTTTCATATAAATATGCAATCAGCAGTCCAAGAACTGTCCCATAAATTCCCTGAACCAGATTGCCATGATAACATCCAAATAGCAGAGCGGAAACTGTCACCCCAAGGAAATTGCCAAAGCACCGCTTCATCCTGTTATAAATCAATCCCCGAAATACCGCTTCTTCGGCAACAGGAGACAAAATACCATAAAGAATAAGACCTACCATAAAATTTACGCCATATTGGGCACGGGCGGTACGATTATAAGAAGCCGATCCGGAAGTAAGACCTATAACATGAAACAGCAAATTCAGACCAAAAGCAGACAAAAACGCAAGAGCAGCTAAAAGCGCATAGTTGTTGACCAGTTTGGTCATATCAAATCTTTGGCTCCCATCCTCTGCTTTTTTATCTGTCACAGTCAATGCCGCTCCTTCTTTCCCAATTTCCTGTTTGAGAGCCGGCCAGATAACTAACACGCCTGTCAGTATGGCCAGACCGTTAATTCCCCCTCTTACCGTATCTGCATTCTCTGTCAGTAAATCTGACAGTCCTGTATTTTCCGCTGTCAGGATTTGGTTAAGGAGAGCCCATAACAAAACCTCCGTACCATCATGGACAAGAAAATAAATAAGGAGTGGTAAAATCAGATAGGCTGTTTTTCGGAAAGAATTCCACTTTGCTAATTCCTGGCTGTTCCACTTAATGTATATTGATTTCCAAAAGTTCATTGACCATACTCCTTATCCGTCATCCTTCTTTAGCCTAAGAATATCATACGCTCATCCCACAGTCAACACCAGGGCATGTTCCCGGCCACAGGGAACAATTTTAAGCGCCTGCCACAGGTATAAAAATCTTAATGTCACTTAGCATAAATCCCCATTATAAATAATACTATAGTAAAAAGAATGTAACGGGGATAGCCTATGAGCTCCAAAACCAAAATTGTTGTACTTCATCTGAAAGAATTAATATATACCGGCATCTTTGCCTTGCTGGGAATATTATTTATCATTCTCCTTATCATTATGTTCGTTCCAAAGGATAAGGGAGAAAACAACTCCGTGGAAGCCCCCTCTGCTTCCTATGTGCCCGGCATTTATACAACATCCCTTGTTTTAAATGATAATGCCGTGGATGTTGAAGTGACTGTGGATGAAACCAACATTAATGATATCCGTATTGTGAATCTGGATGAAGCCGTAGCAACCATGTTTCCGCTGTTAGAGCCGTCCTTTGACGACCTTGCCCATCAGATACTGCAAAACCAGTCTCTGGACAATATTACCTATGCGGACGACAACAAGTATACTTCCATGGTCCTGTTAAACGCCATCAAAACTTCACTGGAAAAAGCGGCGGTTCCTTCTCCCTCCGCAAGCCCCTCTGCTTCGCCATCCACTACATAAGTCTGCCATATGCTTATTTATATATGCAGCATCTCCTAAAACAAAGGCCCTGCTTCCATACGTGCTTTATCACGTTTAAATGCAGGGTCTTTGCTTTTAATCTTTTCCATGGTTTTCTTTCCTGGCCGGCAAGATTATTCCTCCATTCCTTCCAGCTGTTCCATCCATATTCTCACACAGGCATCGGAAGGCATCCGCAAATCTCCCCGCGGTGAGACGGCTACGCTTCCCACCTTGGGTCCATCCGGCAGACAGGAACGTTTAAACTGCTGTGAAAAGAATCTATGGTAAAAAATTTTCATCCACTTTAAAATCTCTCCTTTATCATACTGTCCTTCAAAGGACCCTTTGGCAATTCGGTAAATCTTCGCAGGCGAATAACCGCATCGCAGCATGTAATAAAGGAAAAAATCACTTAGTTCATAAGGCCCCACCAAATCCTCTGTCTTCTGGGAAATTGTACCATTGACAGGAGGCAGCAGTTCCGGGCTTACCGGCGTGTCCAGCACATCCAGAAGAACCTCTCTTAATTCCCCTCTCTGGCAGGTATCTGCATAAAACTGTACCAAATGGCGCACCAGGGTTTTGGGTACCCCGGCATTTACCCCATACATAGACATATGGTCGCCATTATAGGTTGCCCAGCCAAGAGCCAGTTCCGACATATCCCCGGTGCCGACTACCATTCCGTTTATCCGGTTGGCGATATCCATAAGAACTTGTGTTCTCTCTCTTGCCTGTCCGTTTTCGTAGGTCACATCATGATTATCCAGGGCCTGACCGATATCACGGAAATGAACAGTAACCGCTTCTTTGATATCCACCTCCCAAAGAGTGGCGCCAAGGGTCTTTGTCAGGCGGCAGGCATTTTCGTAGGTTCTGTCTGTAGTGCCAAAGCAGGGCATTGTGACCGCCGTAATATTTTTCCGGGGCAGCGATAACATATCAAGGGTTCGTACTGCAACAAGAAGCGCCAGGCAGGAGTCAAGCCCCCCTGATACCCCCACCACCACATTTTTACAGCCTGTATGTTCCAGCCGTTTCTTAAGTCCCATGGACTGGATATTCAAAATTTCGCCGCATCTTTCCTCCCGCTTTTTTCGGTCGGAGGGCACAAAGGGCATACAGGGAAAGGTCCGTGTAAGCCTGGTTTCCTCTTCCTTAAGGGTAAAAGGAATAAAAAGATAATTACACTTCACATCCTGCACAAAAGTATTCATTCTCCTGCGTTCCATGCGGATTCTTCCAATATCAATATCCCCGTATAAAATTTGACTGGAAAATTGTTTATGCTGTGCTAATATGGTTCCGTTCTCCGCAATAATATCATGTCCTCCAAATACCAGATCCTGGGTAGACTCTCCTTCCCCGCTGCTACAGTAAATATATCCTGCAGTCAGCCTTGCACTGGAGGACTTTACCAGCATTTCACGGTACGCGTCCTTACCGATGGTTTCATTGGAAGCGGATAAATTCACCAAAAGGGTGGCTCCCGCAATGGCATGAGAAACGCCAGGCCCGTTGGCCACCCAGATATCCTCGCATATTTCACACCCTATAACCAATCCTTCCATTCCTTCCGCTTCCAGAAGGATATTGGTTCCAAAAGGCACCTGTTCACCACCAAAATCCACCAACACCGCTTCTTTATTTCCAGGCTGGAAATACCGTGTTTCATAAAATTCGCCATACGAAGGAATAAAGGTTTTGGGAATAAAACAAAGAACCTCCCCGTCACAGACAGCTGCCGCCACATTATAAAGCTTTCCTTCCCTCTCAAAAGGAAGCCCCACAAATACCAGCGCATCCTTCCCTTCCGTAAATTCTGCAATCCTCATCAGCTGGTCCCGACAGGAAACAAGAAGCCTTTCCTGCAAAAACAGATCCCCACAGGTATACGCACTGATGCAAAGCTCCGGAAAAACAATCACCTTTGCGCCACCCCGGACCGCCTCCTCAATTCCCACACAAATCTGTTCACTGTTATAAACAGTATCCGCCACCCTGCCTTTCGGCGTTACAGCCGCCGCCTTTATAAAACCCTGCTTCATTTGGCCTTATCTCCTATTCCAGTTTTACAATTCTAATCTGAATTACAGACATTTATTTAACAGTTCCTTTAATTCTTCCACAGAAAACGTATAAGAGGCATTACAAAACTGACAGTTCACCTGGGCATCCTTATTCTCCCGGATCATGTTGCGGACCTCTCTTGTTCCAAGGCTGAGCATCACATCCCCCACCCGTTTTTTGTTACAGTTACAGTAAAATCTTGCAGGAGAAGTTTCCGTAATCACCATATCCATATCTTTCAGCAAAAGGCCCAGCATCTCTTCCGGTGTTTTTCCCTCATTTAATACCTTTGTAACAGTTGAAAACTCCGCCAGATTCTTTTCCAGCTGTTCAATTACCTTTTCCTCTGTAGAAGGCATAAGCTGCAAAATAAATCCGCCTGCCTGCTTCACTGTATTATTCCGCTCCATCAAAACTCCCAGTCCCACGCTGGAAGGGGTCTGCTCTGAAACCGCAAAATAATATGCCAGATCCTCTGCAATTTCTCCGCTGTGCAGTTTAGTCTGCCCCACATAAGGCTCTTTTAATCCCAAATCCTTCACCACCCGCAGCATTCCATTTCCAACTGCTTTTCCCACATCCAGTTTTCTTCTGACGCTTGGAGGCAGCATTACCTGCGGCTCATAGGCGTAACCTTTTACATTCCCCATACTGTCAGCAGTCACCGTCATTCCTTTTATAGGCCCGTCGCCTCTAAGCTGCACAGTCAGAAGGTCCTTTTCACCTTTCATCATAGAGCCCATCATCACCGTGCCCGTCATAAGTCTTCCAAGAGCTGCCGTTGCCACCGGACTCATGTTGTGGGCCTGTCTTGCAGCTTCTACCAATTCCTTTGTATTTGCCGCCCAAGCCCTCAACTGACAATTTGCCGCCGTTGCCCTTACAATATAATCTGACATATTAAAACCTCTCTAAAATCTCTACTCTTTTGAAACCAATCAATAGCCTTCAGACAATCTCTTTCTGTTTTCCCTGCTCCCTTGCAGCAACATAAATCCTTTCGCTACACTTGCCGGGAGGCTTATGGGTGTCCGCGTCCAGCGCAAACAAAAACTCCATTCCGGCGCTTTTTACAAATGCTTTTATTTCCTCAAGGGTATACCCCCTTTGCACATGCGTCTCTGTAAACTTCCGGAATAAATCTTCCCCCCTTTCTTTTACAAAAAACGTCAGGTCATACTCATTTAACCTTTCTTTACTGTCATAATAGTTTTCCCATATAAAACTGCAGTCCTCCCGGTTCTCCGCAATCGTGGCGTCTCCAATTACCTGTTCATATTTATAAACAGTATTAAAATCAAACAGGAACAGGCCGCCGGGATAAAGATAATTATTTACCAGTGAAAAAACATCCGCCACTTCTTCATCTTCCAGAAGATAATTAATGGAGTCACACACACAAATTACTGTTCCTACCGTACTGTACAGATCCAGTCTGCGCATATCCTGACAAAGATAAAGAATTTCGCTTCCTGTCTTTTCCTTTTTGGCAAAGGCGGCGCCCAGCATTTCCTGTGAACAGTCAAGGCCAATCATGTCATAGCCCTTCTGGTATAACAGCTCTGTCAAAGTACCTGTGCCGCATCCAAGATCCAGCACCAGATTTTTTTCACTGCCGCCTTCTTCCCGCACAGGTTTGGATATTCCATACTCATCTATCACTCCTGCCAGAAATTCCGCCCACTTTTCATATGGCGTATCGTCCATAAACGTATCATATACACTGGCAAAATCCGTATAAGCTTCCAAAACTAATCCCCCAGCTTCATAGCAATCACAAAACCAGCCCCAAAAGTTACAATACTAACCAGCACACTTAACACGCTGACAGACGCAATGCCTGCCATAAGCAGAACCGCAATGGGGGAG
The DNA here is from genome assembly GCA_947381965.1 of uncultured bacterium. Lineage (GTDB taxonomy): Bacteria > Bacillota > Clostridia > Lachnospirales > Lachnospiraceae > Suilimivivens. Next base: position 25,719 of record CANCXX010000032.1, on the reverse strand, counting down.
GCCACAATCAGACCTATAATTGCCCAGTACGCCTGAATGGGAAACTTTTCAAAAAGGAGCTCAATGAGCCTTGCTATGGCAAAAATTCCCACTACAATGCCAAGTCCCATGGGGACAAGCACCCCGCATCCCTGCAAAATTCCCTGCATATCAAAGGACACAAGGGCCGTGATAAAATTCTTAATAGAAGAAATAACCGGATTATAATATCCCAGCAAAAGAAGCATCATAGAACCGCTGACACCTGGAATAATCATAGTGGCTGAGGCAATAACGCCTACGATAAATAACTTGATTACTGACAGAATATTAAAAGACAAGTCTGCCGCTGTCCCTTCCTTTTCTCCCATCGCCGCCATTCCCACTACAACCGCAAAAAAAATAAGAAACGGAAGCACATAGCTTAACCTTATCCCTTTTCCTTTCACCTTCTGGCAGATCGCCGGAAGTCCTCCCACAATCAGGCCTATAAACAGACAGCTGGTCTGCAGGGGAAAACGCTCAAAGGCTGGCTGGATAATAAAAGACAGCCCAACCAATGCAATTCCTATTCCAATAAAAATGGGAATCAGAAATTTCATACTTTCTTTAAATTCCTTAAACAAATGAGTCACGCAATGCAATAGTTTGTCATAAATGCCCATAGAAACCGCCATAGTGCCTCCGCTGACGCCGGGAATAATATTGGCAACCCCCATTACAATGCCTTTTAACAAATTTTTAATCATCTTCTCTCTCCTTTAAATATTTTTTTAAAAATCCAATCAGTACATTCATCTGTTCATCTGTTCCCACGGTAATGCGCAGATAATTGTTTATCCCAGGCCTGTCCCAATGCCTGACAAAAATATTGCCTGCCTTAAGCGCAAGAAAAATTTCTTTTGCAGGGACTTTTTTGTGGGATGCAAACAAAAAATTACTCTTAGAGTCCGTAAAGGTAAATCCAAGCTTAGCAAGTTCTCCTTTTGCACGCTCTCTTGTTCTGATAATTTTCCCCACTGTTTCCTTAAAATAAGCGTCATCCGACACTGCAGCCGCTCCCGTAAGAATAGATGGCATATCCAGCGTATAGGAATTAAAGGAAAACTTTACATCCTTCAGATAACCAATGATTTTTTCATTTGCCATGGCAAAGCCAATCCGCATTCCCGCCATAGCACGGGACTTTGAAAAGGTCTGCACCACCATCAGATTTTCATATCTGTCAATCAGCGGCAGCATACTCTTTCCCCCAAAGTCCACATAAGCCTCATCAATAATCACCACAGAGTCCGGGTTCGCCGCCACAATCTCTTCCAGCACGCCCACGTCCTCCAAAATACCGGTAGGCGCATTGGGATTCGGAATAACAATGCCTCCATTTGGTATAAAGTAATCCTCTTTCTTTATACGGAAATCCCCGTCAAGGGGACAGGTCTTATAAGGGATGCGGAAAACATCCGCCCACACATCATAAAAAGAATAAGTAATATCCGGAAATAATATGGGCGTCTGTCCGTTAAAAAAGGTCATAAAAGACATCGCCAGCACATCATCCGATCCAACGCCTGCAAAAATCTGTCCGGGTCTTATGTGGTAATACTCTGCCAGCGCATTCACAAGCTTTTCCCCGTTCATATCCGGATACAGACGCAAAGCCTCATAATCCAGATTCTCTAACGTCTCTCTGACTTTTGGGGAGGGAGGATAGGGACATTCATTGGTATTCAGTTTAATGATCCCCTCTTCTTTCGGCTGTTCTCCTGCCACATAAGGCTCTGTCTTTCTCACATTTTCTTCCCATTTCATTTTTATATCCCTCTGCTTACCACAAGCAATTTTCAATACTTATATCCTGCATATCCCAGGATATGCCTGCTGTCTCAATCAACAATTTAGTCCGCTATTAATAGTAACATCATCTGTTCCAGCCTGCAAGTATAATTCTTGCCGGTATTTATCTGCCTGTTCCCTGCATCCCATAATCTCATAGCATTCTGCCAGGCGTTTAAGAGGCCACTGGCAGCAGCAGCGGATATCCAGAATACTCTGGGTTTCATAAGCCGCATTATAGTACCAGATAGCAGCCTCCTGATAGTCTTTTTGTCCCATATAATACTCCCCCAGTTCAAAACATACCTCGCTGACACCGTCACTGGCCACATCCTTCATGGCATAACGGTACATTTTTATGAAATCGCCCCGGATTCTTGCTGCCCGGACCACTACACATAACGCTTCCTTCATCTGCTCCGGCGCCGTCTCCTCCCCCTCCGCCACAGAGGTGAAATATGCTTCTGCCTCCTTCAGCTGCCGCTTACCTCCTGAAATAAACAATTCCTTTGCATACATATTCAAAAGCCGTGGCGACAAAGGCTGCCCTTTACCTGTGATTTTCGCAAAAATCTCCAAATCCCTGGAAGAATGACTTTTCAGGGGCAGATGGGTGATCTCTATATCGCTGTCAAAAACCACAGGAAGAAGCCGCACCGTTTCGTGTACCGGCTCTATCCAGCAAAAATTGCGCAGCCGCTTAAACAACTTGGGGCGAAGCTCCCTGTCATAATTATAAACACTTCCATGGGAAAGCTGGTTTCCATAATACATCTGGACAATTTCCACTTCCGGCAGAAGAGTTTCTTTTAAGGTCCGGAATTTTTCCCTGTTCTCTTCATCAAGCACTTCATCCGCATCTGCTGTGTAAATATAATCACATCCGGCCTTGGAAAAGGAAAAATTCCGGGCCTTGGAGAAATCCCCCACCCACTTAAAATCATAAACCTTATCTGTATACTTCGCCGCAATTTCTTTTGTCCTGTCATGAGAGCCTGTATCCACAATAATAATTTCATCCATCAGCTCCCGGATGCTGTCAAGACATCTGGCCAGAACCTTTTCTTCATCTTTTACAATCATGCAAAGGCTGATTGTTACCTTGGAATAATGCTCCATGGAATATTCTCCTATCTGATATTTATTGACATCCATATAAACCGTTTGCTATAGTATATCACAGGATATTTTTTTAGAACAGGAGTAATTGCCATGAAAACCATGTCCTTTACCGGGCTTATTTTAAAGGCCGCCCAAAGTTTCTTTACCGTCTGGGCGCTTATGAAAGCGGGACGTATGGAACCGGGAAATATTCTTACCGGCATCCTTTTTCTTTTCAGCCTGCTGTTTTTCTGTTATGCCGATAACAAGTTAACTCTTTGCGAATCTGTACAAAAGCAAAGGATTTCCCGCACTTCTCTTATTGTTGCCATTATTTTTTCTATTTTGTATATGGCGGTGGATTATCCCTTTTATATAGAAACCCTTACCAGCTCTTTGTTCCGGGTCAGTATTCTCTTATTTGTGTTCCTTGGATTTACGGCTCTTTTTTATCATGTTCTCGCCTGTTTATACACCTTAGCCATAGGCAGCTTTCTTACAGAGCGCATACTTTTTACCGGCACAGACCTTTCTGTCTGGATCTCCCACCCTGAAACAGACTTTTCCCACAGAAAAACCATCTTCCATAAAATATCCTTCCGCCTGTTTTCCCTTTATAAAAAACGGACAGGCCTTTGTACTTTTTTCCTGTGTCTGCTCTGCTGGATTCCTTATTTTCTTTACCAGTATCCGGGAATTATGACTCCTGACAGCCTTAACCAGTTTGAGCAGGTGCTGGATGTTATTCCCTACAGCAACCATCATCCATGGGTACATACGCTTTTAATCAAGCTGATATACACCATCGGCTTTCAAATTACCGGAAGTATGTTAGTCTCCCTGTCCCTTTATACTTTATTCCAAATGTGTCTTCTGTCCGGAAGTATATGCTATTTTATCAATACCCTAAAAATATACCGCACCAGGCCGGCAGTCTGCTTTTTAATCACCCTTTTTTATGCACTGGTTCCCTATCACGCCGTCTATTCCGTAACCATATGGAAGGATATCCCCTTTGCCGCTTTCGTCCTTCTGTTTTGCTGTGCGCTTCTGCGCCTGATAAACAGAGAAACCGTTCCAGCTCTGCCTTTTAAAAATATATGTGTTTTAGCCGTTTCCGGGCTGGCAATGTGCCTGTTCCGCTCCAATGGCTGGTACGCATTTCTTTTATGTCTTCCTTTTCTTTTGATTTATTTCAGAAAAAAAGCCCGGACAATGTACCCTGTTTTTCTTGGCATTTTTGCCGCTGCAGTAATTATAAAATATCCTGTTATGAATGCTTTTCATGTAACCCAGCCGGACCTGGTTGAATCCCTTTCTATCCCTATCCAGCAGGTTACAGCGGTTATCTGCAATGACCGTGCCCTTACAGAAGAAGAGCTTGAACTGATAGAGCAGGTAGTGGATCTTACTTATATTAAAAAGCTCTATGATTTCCATTACGCCGATAATATCAAGGAACTGGTCAGAGCCGGAAACCAGGATTACCTGAAAGAACACAAAAAGGAGTTTTTAAAGCTCTGGGTCGGGCTTGGGCTTCGTTATCCGGGGGATTACCTGACTGCCTACATTCACCAGACCTACGGCTACTGGTACCCGGATTCCTTTTACCCTGTGGCAGACGCGGAAGGCGTCAGCGCTACTTCTCTTGGCGTATCCCACACGCCTCTTATCCGAGGCCCCCTTGTAGTAAAAGCCAAGGAAATCGCCGTAAAGCTTGGGGGAATGCTCCCTCTTTACGGCATCATCTGGAGTATGGGCGCCATATGCTGGGTACTGATTTTCTCCATAGGAGCCGCCTTTATCCGACAGGAAAAACAAAAACTGATTCTCTACCTGCCATCCCTTTCGCTCCTTTTTACGGTACTGATTGCAACGCCGGTTGCAACGGAATTCCGTTATGTATATTTTATGGTGCTATCCCTGCCCTTTTACCTGATGACAGCGCTGCTGCCATTAACCTGCCCCTCTCCGGCCGCCGGTTCCTTTTCCAGAGGCTGACGGCTTCCTTCGGGCGTCCGTGCAGTCAAGCAGGGAATGCCTTTCTCCACTTATTTGCCGCACGGCCTGCATGCTGCGACAGCAGATGCTTCCACAGGCGGGCCTTCGCATAAAAAAGACCATGCGGTTTAACATGGCCCTTTGACATATAAAGCTTATGGCAGACTTCATAAGCTTTTTCCATATCACATTTTTAAACACACACTTTAAGTCATTTCTTACAATACCTTGGACAGGAAGTCTTTCAGTCTGTCGCATTTGGGGCGGCTGAAAAATTCTATTGGTTCATTTTCCTCCATAATTACCCCTTCATCCATAAAAAGCACCTTGGTTCCCACTTCCCTTGCAAATCCCATTTCATGGGTTACTACCACCATCGTCATACCAGAGTCGGCAAGCTCTTTCATAACATCCAAAACCTCACCTACCATTTCCGGATCAAGGGCGGAAGTTGGTTCGTCAAAAAGCATTACCCTTGGGTTCATGGCAAGGGATCTTACAATGGCAATTCGCTGCTTTTGTCCGCCGGAAAGCTGGCTTGGATAAGAATCCGCTTTTTCCTTAAGTCCTACCCTTGCAAGAAGCTTTAAAGCATTCTCACTGGCTTCCTCTTTGCTCATCAGCTTCAGCTTTACAGGTGCCAACGTAATATTGTCCATAATGGAAAGGTTGTTAAACAAATTAAAATTCTGAAACACCATTCCCATATGTTCCCTGATTTTATCTATATTCACCTTGGGGTCAGTAATTAATTGTCCATCAAACCAGATTTCACCGCTTGTAGGAGTTTCCAAAAGGTTAAGGCACCGGAGAAATGTGCTTTTCCCGGAACCGGAAGGTCCGATAACCACAATCTTTTCCCCTGGATGCACATGATAATCCACTCCCCGGAGCACATGATTGTTTTCAAATTTTTTATGCAGGTCTTTAACGATTATCACTTTTTCGAAGCCTCCTCTCAAGTATATCCAGCAGAATTGTCAGTATTTTTATAATGACAAAATAGATCACTGCGGCACCGATTAACGGCATAAATGCCTCATAAGTTCTTGAGGAAATCTGACTCGCCACTCTGGTAAGGTCTGTCAGACTCACATAGCCTACAATTGCCGTTTCCTTTAGCAGAACAATAAATTCATTTCCAATAGGCGGAAGGACATTCTTAATGGCCTGGGGAATTACAATATATATCATTGTCTGGGATTTGGAAAGCCCCAGAGAACGCCCTGCTTCTGTCTGTCCCTTATCAACTGCCAGAATCCCTGCCCGCACAATCTCCGCCACATAAGCGCCGCTGTTGATACCAAAAGATAAAACCGCAACCAGCACGCCGTTTTTGCAGCTTTTCATAATAATAAACCACATAATTAAAAGCTGCAGCACAGAAGGTGTTCCCCTGATTACATCTATGTAAGCATTTGCTATCACTGCCAGAATGGTTTTCTTTCCATTCCGTCTGGTGGACAGCTTCATCAGTGCAACAACCGTTCCTATCAATAGTCCTAAAACCGCAGCAAAAAACGCAATTTCCAGGGTGACTAAAAGCCCGTTAAAATAAAGCTTCCACCTGTCACCAGTAATAAACGCCATTTCAAACTTTTCACTTACCTTTAAAAGCCATGCCTGCATATCCTAAGTCCCTTTCCCAAAAGAAAACCGCCTTTCGGCCGGGCTGCACGCCCGGTCTGAAGACGGTCACATGCTTTATCTAGTTTTCGATATAGGTTTTCACCAGTTCGTCAAAGGTTCCATCTGCTTTAATATCTTTTAACGCAGTATTAATCTGCTCTGCCAAATCTGCATCTCCCTTAGGAAGGGCAATTGCGTAATTTTCCACGCCAAAGTCAAACTGTGCGCCGTCAAGCGCTTTTATCTGTCCTTCAAACTTGCTCTCAAATACCAGCGCAGGGTTTTTGTCAATAATTACACAGTCAACTCTTCCATTGATAAGATCATTAACAGCATCCACTGCCTTATTATACTGTGAAACTGTGGTCCCTTCAATATCATCTGTGGCAATAAAATCACCGGTGGTTCCCAGCTGAACGCCTATGGTCTTACCCACCAGATCTTCTGCTGTGGCAATTTCAGCGCCTTCCGGAATAATTACATACTGCAGCGCGTCATAATAAGAATCGGAAAAGTCAACGGTTGCCTGTCTTTCCTCTGTAACGGTCATACCTGCGATTGCAACGTCAATCTTGCTGCCAATAGAAGCTACCAGCGCGTCAAATTCCATGTTCTCCACCTTCACTTCCACGCCCAGCTTTTCTCCGATTGCTTTAATCAGCGCAATGTCAAACCCATCCGGCTCACCATTGTCATCCACATACTCAAAAGGCGGGAATTCTGCGTTGGTTCCAACGGTAAGAACTCCATCTGCCAAAGCTTCGGACACGGATCCTTCTCCTGCATTTTCAGTCCCCTCTGTATCTGAAGCCTGTTCCTCTTCTTTTGCAGGCTCCTGTGCTTCAGGCTCTGCTTCCTCCTTAGACACATCCTGTCCTTCTTTGGACGCATCCGCTTCTGTTCCCTCTGCAGGTGTTGATGAACCGGCCGTCTCTTTGCTTCCGCAGGCAGTGAGCACACTTACAGTCATCACTGCCGCCAATGTCAGTGCAACTAATTTTTTCATAAATTTTCTCCTCCTTGTGCATAAATATGCAATTGTTTTTATAAACACTAACGAGTCTATCACGTTCATAATCCAAAATCAAGGCTTTTTCAAGAAATCTATATCACCACAATCATTTCCTTTCCAAAAGGAACAGCCTGTTTTTCGCTGCCTCTGTAAATAATCAGTTCCTGTCCTTCTCTCCTGCCTGACATAAAAAGCCCCGGCTTTAAGCAATATCTGTTGGTGTACGCTTTTTCCAGCATTTCCTCTGTAAGAACAATCACATCTCCTTCCGCTTTCTGTCTGACTATGCAGCGTCCAAGATAAATCATTTTTCCTTCCCCGTCATCATTATAAACCTTTATACTGCGCCTGATGTATAAAAGAAGGAACCATACCCCTGTCGCCAGAAGAAGCATACCGGTGGTTATGGTAATCATTTTAACTGCAGGCAAATGCAGAAGCCTTCCAATTATACCGGTTATCCCAATTTCCTTTTTCAGCTCTCCCTTTTGGACAGACTGGTTAGACGACTGGTTTTCTGCTGCCGACACCTCCTGCCTTTCCTTTTGCATCGGTTTATCTGACCAGGGAACAGGGGTGGCTGTAATGGCTTCTATCTCTTTTGTTCCATTTTTATCCCTGCTGCGACCATTTTCCATATCCTGCCCACTGTCCTTCTTATTGGAATTGTCCTTTTGCTCCGTGCCCTTTTCTCCTTCTTCTTTCTTCTTGTCGTTTCCGTCTGACATTCCATGCAGAGTTTCCTTTCCATCCTCCGAATCGGAAGGATTATCTCCTCCTGTCTGCTCCTTTGAAGATTCCGGGGTCACCAGAGGCGTTGCCTTAGAAGTGCCCTCCCCTGTGCCGTCAGGTGTGGGCGAAGCCTGCGGGACGGAGGAGGGTATGGCAGAAGGAACGGCCGAAGGGCTGGAGGAGGGAACCTGCTGCGGGCTGGTGCTGGCCCCCGCCTCCGGGCTCTGAGATGGCATCATTGAAGGACTGACGCTGGTTCCCGCTTCCGGGCTTTGAGAGGGCGTCCCGGAAGGACTAACGCTTGCCCCAGCCTCCGGGCCTTGAGAAGGCGTCGTCAAAGGACTGGAGGAAGGCGTCTCTTCCGGCGTCTTAGAAGGGGTGGCCGTAGGGTTTTGTTTCAAAATCCCATCCACCAGAATACTGCTGTGCAGTCCGGCTTCGTCCACATCTTTGTTTTTCAGCTTAACCGTAACGGAATAGCTGCCGTTTTCCTCCACCACAAGGCTATCGCCGCTGCCAATTCCATTTCCATTCTGATCCTGCCAGATATAAGGGTTTTCCTCCGGCATCAGTTTTCCCCCGGATAAATCCTCCAGTCTGACACGGATAACCGCCTTTGCGCCTTCTTCTGCCGCTTCCCAGGACAGAATCATCCGGCCCAGAGGCTCATCCTCCCTTATACCGCATCCCAGCTCATAGCCGTCTGTGGTAATACCGCAGGAAGGCTCATAGGATTCCACGTCTCCCGGCCTAAATCCACAGGAAGCTTCATAACGGTCAATGTCCACATCTTCTTCTTTTCCGCAGACTCTTATGTAGTCTGTATCTTTATCGCAAATTATCTTCTGGTATTGATGAGATGCCTGGGGCATAAACCCACAAAGCTGGCAATAATCCATAACCGTATTTTGCACTCCCAAATCACATTCACTGTGATAAATCGTACAATAAGCTTCCACATGGGGAGACAGTGTGTGGGCAAAGCACTCTGCATCGTAGATCCGTATCTCTTCTCCCTTTACAAAGGTTCTGGTGCATCTGCCTGACTGGAAACATTCGTCCCTATGCTGATGCTCTGTTTCCTGATAGCACTCTCCGCCATTGGTTTCATCCCCCTTATGTTTATGATAAACCGGCAAGATGTAACAACCGCCTCCTCCGTTTTCATCTCCGGTATGCTCATGAAGAACCGGAAGCTGATAACAGCCTCCGCCATTTACCGGATCTCCCAGATGGGTATGTCCCGTTTCAATATTATAGCAGCCTCCCAAAGTCCCCGGATTGCCTATATGTCTGTGATAGATATTTGTTACAACTGTTTTGGACGAGGATTCAGCCATTTTCCCTTCCTCCCCATAAGCGGGAATTACCGTGGCCGCTATTAAAATAATGGTCAGAAAAGCCGCTGTCTTTCCTGCAAATACTTGGGGTGCAAACATTTGTTTCCCCTTTTCCCCCTTAGATGACAATTTTTTCATACTTACCTTCCATTCTGCCGCCTGCTGCGGCGCAAAAAAACCCGTCCATGGAATTTCCACAGACAGGCCACCTGTTATTATTCATTCAATTTGGATTTCTAAGCGGTAAGTATTCTTAGAATACCATAGCCATTCCCCCTTGTCAAATATTTTTCGTTACTATTCACGGCCTGAGAGCCGCTCATAGTAACAATTCGGAGCGATATTCCAAGTTTTGCTTCGCAAAAATCGCCCCTCACTCCTGCATCATGTTCTCACGGAATGCGCAACAAGTGCACATTCCTTACCCGTGAATAGTAACTATTTTTCAAACATCATTACGGAAATCACCCACAGTAATCATTGCACATCCTCCCTGATAATGGTATGATAAATGTGTAAAACATCTTATTTACTTATTCATCTGGTAAAAGGCGGAGGAAAAAGCTATGACATTTCAGGAATTTTTTGCAGAAGTAAAAGAACAATTCCAAAAAGCAGATGTAAGCGGCGTCACAGAACATCTGGCATATCAGTTTAATATTATCGGTGAGGCGGAAGGTATTTTTTATGTGGAGGTAAAGGATGGGAAACTGTACGTAGAGCCATACGAATATTACGACAGGGACGCATTATTTACAGCCAAAGCCCAGACGCTTAAAAAAATTGCAGCCGGAGAACAGGACCCGATTGCTGCAGTCACCTTCCAGAAATTGAAAGTAGAAGGCAATATTGACAAAGCGCTGAAGCTGAAAGCGCTGATTGCAGGGGCAAAGAAAAATCAGTAAGCCGTAAAACATTTTTGCAGCCGCCGGATAGAAAACACCATCTGGCGGCTGTCACGCTTTTATCTTCTCCGGCGGGTAGGCAGGTTCATCATTTTGGCCACCTGACGAAGGAGAGCTGATATCAAAAGCGGAACGGCAATTCCTGCAAAAAGATAAATCCATTTGCCTGCTTCTGCGCCTCCGGGCAAATATACAAACCCAATTTCACTAAAATAAACTTCCCTGTCAAACTCTGCGCACAGAGGCGTCCAAAGACTGCATAGATAGAAAACTTCCTTTACTATCATAAAAGCCGCCACATGATTCATCATAACTCCATAAGTATTTCTGCCTATGTACACCAGTTTTTTTGAAAGATATGGTATTTCACTTATAATTTTTGCCATCCGAAGCCAGAATGCAATACCGGTAATCACTGTAATATAGGGAATCACCGGCCCATTGGCAAAGCTACTGACCCAGACGGCGCTGAAATTAAGTCCCGCGCAGAAAATAGTAATTAATATCTGTATTCCCATTACAATTAACAGATAGGGGCCGTCTGTCAGTGTATCATAAGCCTCCAGCTTTTTCCGGTAAATTCTTCCCATCTGAAGTCCGGGCATCATAAACAAAAGCCTTCCGGGGAGCTTATACCACCCCCACACATGTCCCCCGTTTGCAAGCCATACAGTCAAAATTCCCGCTGCCAGACACCCGCCAAAAATCAGCCAGTCATAATTGATCCGAAGCAGGGACAGCACCTTCCGCATCAGCACGTTAATCACCTCCAGCATAAAGAGAACCGGAACAAACCATGCCGGGAAATGATATAAAAACTGATGTCCATCCAGAAAAGGCGATAAAAATAAAGTCTTTAAGGAAAGCGGCTCTCCGATGGAAAATCCTGCTGCGTGGAGCAGCGTGGTAAGAATTCCGTAAAAAAGGTTCCAGACAAAGTACGGAAGCAGCAGCGTTTTACACTTTCTCAGCAAATATCTGCCTATATGTCTCTCCGCCTCATCCTTATAAAAATATCCTGATATAAACAAAAAAATAAACACATGGAAGGAATAGTAAGGAAACAGACCGCCAATATCAAACAGATCATACCCCAAATGTCCCGCCACCACAAGAATGATTCCTATAGCGGATAAAATTCGAAATTCTTTATTTTCTTTAAACTTAGCCATTATTTTTCCCCCTAATGCACAGAGCATATTTACTTGAAAGTGTTTCTAAGGCACTCCAGCCATGCCTTTTTCCATAAGAATAGCAACAGAATAATAGTTACCGTTCACTCCGTTCTCAGTAAGTATACAAAAAAATGTTGTATATTAAAAGCAAAAAATTTATAATAACTGTATGAATACATTAAAGAATCCAAAAACAAACCACAAAAGAAATATTTATTTTTTATTTGTCGTACTTACTCTGTTATTTTTATTTACCTCCTGGGGTTCAAAAAAGAGGGAGCCTGCAACCCCCTACCTGGCAGAAGAATATCTGGCCCAGTCAGATTTGATTTCTTTTGACCGTTCCTCTTTGGAAAACATCCCGGCCAATCCCTGTCCTTCCTTAAGCGTACCCACTTATATTACAAAAGTGGCGGACACTTATTTTATTGTGGACTGCTATCACAATCAGGTGATTTACCATCATAACTTATCTGACCCGCTGTATGAATGGAACGTAATGACCAGCGACATTTCCATGGGGCATACCCTTGCAAGCGACGGGCTGGTTTATTTAATTGATGATACGGAAAACAACCGGATACTGGTAATGGAAAAGGATGTAAACAGCCAGGGAGAAACTGTTTTTGTTCCCACACAGGAATTTTTAAATATTGGCAACCGGCCTCATTATATTATTTATGATGAATTTACAGATACCTTTTACGCCTGGAGCTCCCAGAGCGGGGAAATGTATCTGTTCCGCCACCCGGAAGGGACCTGTCGCATGTACCTGACGGAAATCCGCAGTATTCCTTCCCTGAACAACGTTTATGTGCGTTCCTTCACCATTGTGAATGACCGAATTTACTTTGTATCGGGCAATTCCAGCATCATTGAAGCGGATCTTTCCAGCTTTGAAGTAAAAAGGGAATACCCGGTTCCCACGGAACTGGCAGGCATGATCCAGATTACCCTGATTGATGATTACTTTTACATTACGGTATCCACCGACAGCACTGGCAATCAGGATTATGCCACCATGCTCCGGGTCAAAAACCTGACTGATCTTTCTTCCGGTAATTATGAGGATGTATACAGTAACTTTATAGGAGGCGGAACTCCCTATTATATCACCAAAATTGATGATGCCTGGTACCTGACCGAGCACCGCATTCCCGGCCATTCCATCTGGCGTTTTCAGGTGGAGGACAATACAATAAAAGATGTGGTTTCCATTTATTAAGAAACCCCGGATAAGGAACTGTCAAGAAATTACTGCCCCGGCAGCTGCCTGATAAAAACAATACAGAAAGGACCAGAAATGATACTATTAAAAAATGCCAGACCCCTGTTTCCTGACAACACTGCCCGCAGGACAAGCTTTTCCATTGTACTTACAATCATCTTTTCCTGCCTTTTTACTGCCATCGCGCAAGGCAGCCCATTCTTTTACAGCTCCCACTATGCAAAGCTGTTGCTGCTTGTATGTATTTTTTGCGCCTATGGCGGCTTTTTCTTTTATTTAAAGGCCTCCCGGCGGCTTGATGAAAACCACATGGTATTTATGATTCTCCTGCTGGGCGTTTTTTTAAGATGCGGTTATGTGCTTTTGTCCGGTTTATATGAGCGTCAGCATGATGCAGGCGTCTTTACCGGCATGGGAACCGATTTTATCAATCCCGGACACATTGGCTATATTGAATACATATACAAGTTCCGTCATCTTCCCGATATTAATCCCTATGAGCTTTTTGCCTACTATCATCCGCCTCTGCACCATATTCTTTCCTGTATATGGCTGCGGCTGAATCTTTTTTTGGGCGTACCGGAAGTCCAGGCATTTGAAAATCTGCAGATACTGCCGCTTTTTTATTCCTGTCTTTGTACTCTTATCACCTGGAAAATCCTGAAGGTTTTTCAGATCAGGGGCAGCGGACTTTATATTGCCCTTTCTTTTATGACTTTCCATCCTGCCACAATTGTTATGGCAGGAAGCGTCAACAATGACATGCTGACTATTTTATTCATGTGCCTGGTTATTTATGAATCCTTAAAATGGATACGTGAAAAAACCTTACCAGGACTGGTACGGCTTGCGCTGTATATTGGCTTTGGAATGATTACCAAGCTTAACAGCGCGGTCCTTGCCATTCCCCTGGCGATTATCTTTTTGATACATTTTATTTCTCTGATACGTCAAAACGATAAATTCAATATAATGAAATGGATAAGGAATTACTGTATTTTTGGCGTTATTGTGGCTCCCATCGGACTGTCATGGATTGTAAGAAACCTGATCCGTTTCGGGGAAAAGCCGGGGGTTCCTGTGCCGGGAGAAACCTCTCCCATGTATACCGCTGCCTACAGCCTTTGGAGCAGACTTGGCATTCCGTCTTTTTCTGACTGGAATTTTGCTTTTCCCTTCCACCCAATCAGTGCAAAAGCCTGTAACAATACCTGGGTAATCATGTTCCATACCTCCCTGTTTGCGGAAGAGTATCCCACAGACCTTCCTGACATTCTTCTGGTGCTTTGCCAGATCACATTTGTGCTGGCAGTTGTATTGGGAATTGCAACCGCCCTGTTGCTTGTGATAACACTTTTAAATAAAAAAACCGGAAAGGAGGACTGTATTTTCCTTCTGACCGGTTATGTCATTCTGCTGGTTTCTTTTGCTGCCTTTGTTATCATTTACCCATACACCTGCAGCAGCGATTTCCGGTATGTGGCCATCTGTCTGGTTTACATTACCATCGGGCTTGGACTTGGAAACAAGCATTACCTGACCCAGTCAGTGATTCACGAAAGCCGCCCTGTGGACAAAATCATGGCAGTAAGCGTACACATGATTAACGGCGGTATCCTGACGCTGCTGCTCCTTGTCAATGTGGTTTATGTGTTCTGGGGACGGTGGTAGCTTATTATTCCTGATAGGTTTCTTTAAACTTATTCATTTCATCCAAAGCTTCTTTGGGCAGGACACTGCCCAGAGAATTTTTTTTATCCGGGTTGGTTCTCTGATAATCCGCAACCACCTTTGCAGACAAATGTTCCAGTTCCTCCTTCAGATCTCTGGAAGACATCCGCTTACATCCCTCCCCCATTATAATAATCTGTTCCAGCCCGTCCGAGGTGGCCACTGTAACATCATACCTGCAGCTGTTTTCATGGGCAAATTTTTCTATATACTGGTCAGCGGTTTCCGCCTCTTTTGTGTACACTACATGGATGTTGTGGTAATCAAGAACTTCCGTGGGGTGCCCCTCCAGACGGTAGGCGTCAAAAACGGCAATCAGGCTGCATCCCTTTACCGCCTGATAGTTGCAAAGCAAATCCAGAAGCTTCCCCCTTGCCCCGTCCAGACTCCGTTCCGCCAATTTTGCCAGCTCCTCCCATGCAAATATAACATTGTATCCGTCCACCAGAAGATAGGCATCTTTTTTCCGCACAGGCTCATATACTCTGGTCTTTGCAAACCCTTCCCCGCCTGAAGCTTCTTTTCTGCGGGTTTTCCCCCATCTTCTTATGCTGTCGCTCCCATCATCTTTTTTATTTGCGTGAAAGGTTCTCTTTAGAATCGCTTCCACCTCATCCTGCCCAATGAAAGGGGCCTCCTTCCCATTCCTGTCCTCCCTTTTGCTTCTTTCACTTCCTCTTATAGAATGGATTCCCCCTTCCGGCGCTTCCTCCGGATCCCATTGTTCAAACTCACTCCATGAGGATTTATTTTCTTCATCCAGAACGCTGTCCATGTGCATATAATCAGAAACCTTATCCCACTCCACAATAAACCCTGCGCCATGGGCGCAAAATACGGAGCTGGCAGGGTTTTCCGTATCCCTTAAAGGGTCATAATCCGCCTTTTCCAAAACCTCCTCTGTGTTGTGGCAGGGATAATATCCCTTGAAACTTACATAAAGCTGCCCCATTCCTCTGGTATAAGAGGCCACTTCCTTCTGGTAATCCTGCAAAGCTGCCATAGGCGCTGCCCCCTTAAGGACTGCTAAGCTCTCCCCCTGCTCCAAAGTGAACTTTCCGCACCGCTTGTCCAAATCCGTCATGGCCCGCCCTACCGTCTGCTCCGGCACTTCCAGCCTGAATTCATAATATGGCTCTAACAAAACATTTTCCGCCTGCATCAGCCCCTGACGCAAAGCCCGGTAGGTTGCCTGTCTGAAATCTCCGCCTTCTGTGTGCTTCTGGTGGGCGCGGCCTGACCTTAAGGTGATTTTCATATCCGTCACAGGGGCGCCCATAAGCACGCCAACATGCTCTTTTTCTTCCAGATGGGTCAGAATTAATCTCTGCCAGTTTAAATCCAGCAAATCCTCACTGCACTCCCTGCCTATCTGCAGGCCGCTGCCCGGCTCCCCAGGCTCCAGCAGAAGATGTACCTCCGCATAATGACGCAGAGGTTCAAAATGCCCCACGCCCTCCACAACATTTGCAATAGTTTCCTTGTAAATAATGCTGCCGGTTCCAAAATCCGCCAATAGGCCAAACCGTTCCTGTATCAGGCTCTTATACACTTCTATCTGCACTTGTCCCATAATTCCGGCTTTAATAACTTTATTTTTTTCATCCCATGTAATGGAAAACTGGGGATCTTCCTCCTCCAGCTGTCGCAGCTTTGCAAGCGCCATGGGCAAATCACAATCCTCTGGCAAAAGAAGGTCATAACTTAGAACCGGAGACAGCTCCGGATAAACGGTTTCAGTTTCATTCCCCAGCCCCTCCCCTGCCCAGGTCTTAGTAAGTCCGGTAACTGCACATATACTGCCCGCTTCCGCTTCCCCTGTATTTTCAAATTTATCCCCAGAATAAATCCGGATCTGATTAACTTTTTCCTCCCACCTCTCTTCCCGTCCGCCTATCCTGCGGCTCATGCCGGAAAGAGTCATTTTCGCTTTCAGTTTTCCTCCGGTAATCTTCATATGGGTCAGCCGGTTTCCCTGCCCATCCCGCGTTATTTTAAAGACCCTGGCCCCGAACTGTTCCGGGTAACTGTTCTGCACGGTAAAGCCGTCCAGCCCTTCCAACAGCTCTTCCACGCCAAAAAGCTTTAATGCCGAACCAAAAAAGCAGGGAAAGATTTTTCTTTCCCTTATCAGCTTTTTAATATTTTCCTTTTTAATTTTTCCCGTTTCCAGAAACTCATTGAAAGCCTCTTCCTCACAAAAAGCAATACTTTCATAAAAACCTTCTGTTTCCCTGTGGGAAAAATCCACACAGCCATCCCCAAATCTGTCCTGTATGTGCCTTAAAATCTTATCTTTATCCGTATCCGGCTGATCCATTTTATTAATAAAAAGAAAAACAGGTATCTGATAGTGGGCCAAAAGCCGCCAAAGCGTAATCGTATGCCCCTGAATACCATCACTTCCACTGATTACTAAAATGGCCGCGTCAAGCACCTGAAGGGTGCGTTCCATTTCCGGTGAAAAATCCACATGTCCGGGAGTATCCAGCAGGGTAATCTCCGTCTTTGCCGTCACCAAATGCGCCTGCTTGGAAAAAATGGTAATTCCCCGCTCTCTTTCCTGACGGTAATTATCCAGAAAGGCATCCTTTTTATCCACTCTGCCAAGCCTTCGGATGCTGCCGCTTAAATACAACATTGCCTCTGACAATGTTGTTTTCCCGGCATCCACATGGGCAAGCAGGGCTGCACAAATATGTTTTTTCTCTCTATTAGAGTCCTGTGTGTCCATGAAAACACCTCCCTCTTGTGTCAAATCAATAGGTAATTGCGAAACTCGTAAACTTGCTGAATATTCTGAAAATCTATTCTGCGAAAAGCCTTATGCACCATGGAATCAAGACCATAGAAGGCAGGAGGGATGCTACCCGACTGTCTTCTGTCCTGCTGGGCTTGATGGAATGCCCGGTGCAACAGAATTTGAGTGAAATATATTGTCAGAATATTTCCACAACTTTAAGTTTCGCAATTACCTAGTGTCAAATAAACAGAAAACTTTATATTGAAAATTTACGGCATTTTCTGATTATAGCACAAAAGATGAGGTCCGTCGAGAAGCAAGAATCAGCAAACAGGCAGGATGATGTTGATATGTTACTATTTTGCTCTTATATTTTTCCTCAGCTAATCGGAGTGACAATCGGTTTTCCGTTTTGGTCAACCAAAACGCTCATTCCGCATCCTACCGTCAAGGCCGAGGATGCCAGTATGTAATTTACGCCGGTTTCTGTATCTACAATAATTTTTTCCACATTGGTAATCCCCTGAGAATAAACTTCTACAAAACGCTCTTTCGCCATATGCTCTCGCTCCTTTCCCATCCTGTCGCCTGCCAACAGAGCATACCACAAAAGCGTGGCCCTATGGCTCCAATTTCATAAATGCGCGTCCAAACCTCCTAAATGGAAAAAGGAAACCTTATGGATTCCCTTTTGTTTTTGAGTGGAGCTTTGATTTCCCGGCGCGGGAAATCAGGCACACACGGCCTCCGGCCCACAGTTTATTCTGTTTAAAATCCACTGCATCAATCTTATCCGCCGCTACCAGATAGGCCCGGTGTGTGCGGATAAAGCGGCTGCCCAACTGCTCTTCCAGTTCGCTTAAGCTGCCCAGAAAATCAATCCGGCTGTTGGATGTGTGAAGCACAACATGATGAGGCGTAGAAGCCGTTTCAAAAAAAAGAATATCCTGCAATGGGATATGGCGCACGATTTCCCTTGTCCGAAGGGTAAACATCTCTGCCGGAGCCTTGCGCTGTGACAAAAGGCGGCAATAAATCTCTTCCAGACACCGGGCTGCAGACACCCCAATTTGTTCCGGCTCCTTCACAATGTAATCAAAAGCTTCCAGATGGTACTTAAAAGTTCGCCAGGCTAAGTCACCATAGCTGGTAATATATACCAAAGTACCATGCGGGTCCCTGCGCCGCAGCTCCTGTCCCAGCAAAAAGCCATCCCATTCCTCGTCCTTTAGTTCCACATCCAGAAAATAAATGCCCCGCCCGCCGTCTTGTGCAGCCGCCAAAAGCTCCCCAGCCCCGGAGGAACTGCATACCACCTTCATATCATAATTCTCTGAGAAAATTTTCCACTCCAGAGCGGTCTGTATCTGATGGCGGACATCCTCTTCATCATCACACAGATAAATTCCAATCATACGTTCTCCTCCACTATTAATTCCTGTACAAACACACCTTCCTTCCATGCAGTGGAAAAAATGGCATTAGAATAGTTCTCCAAAATATTCTGATAGCTGGACAGCCCCAGCCCACGCCCCACACCCTTGGTAGACCATCCCTCCTGCCACATTTTTTCCGGGTCAAAGACAGTCCTGTAGGGATTGGATACCCGCAAAAATACCTGCCCTCTCCAGGCTGACAGGAGAATCTCCACCCATGGCCGCTCTGTTTCCAATGCAGCCTCTGTTGCATTATCCAGCAAAATACCCAGACAACGGACAAAATCCCAAACCTTCATATCTACACGCTCCACGGGGTAAAGCACCTCCAAACGACACTCCACATTACTTTTCCTCCAGGCAGCAAGCTTACTCAGTAAAAGACTGCGCACCTGGATAATCCGGAGGTTGCCAATCTGCGTGGACAGTAGAATTTTTTCTCCCAGAGTTCTGTCAAAGTCTGTATATAACTCCGATAATGCAGTGCATAATTCATCCAGTCTGCTTTCCTTCGCCTGCAGGGTCAGACCCATCAGGAGATTTTTATAATCATGCCGGAAGCAGCGAACTTCCCTGCGTATGTCCTCCAGATTTTGTTCGTAAAGCTGCTGCTGAACGATAATATCCTGTTGCGCCTGAAGCGTTCGTTTATCAGCAAGCCGGCCTGCCAGATAAACGACCAGTGCAACTTGTATGATAACCAGCGCAATAACTAAAAAATAGTATACCACAAGGTATGACTGCCGTATGCCATTTTGCAAAGCAAAAAACATCTCCATGATAATATCCATTGCAAAGATAAACGCCACAGTCTGGCGCCAACTGGCCTGTTCCTCCAATAGCAGCCGGAACCAGACGCCAAAACGAAATTTTCTAAGCAGGGCAGCCCCAGCAATCGAAAGAAACAGACCTGAAACATAAAAAACAAAGCCTGCTTCAAAATCACCCAAAAAAGTCAGGTATACAATCTGGCAAAAGGCAGAGGTGGCCACCTGCAGGATTGCAGTCATACAGACACTGGAAAATGCCCGCCAGAAGTCCAGCCGCCACACCCACATCACCCAAAGAGAACACATAATATAAATAGCAAAGGAACCTATATAATATCGGAACATTCTAAGCTCCGGCGTTATAAGGAGAAGTCCCACGGGAATCGCAGCGGCAATGAACGGAGACAGAAGCAGCACGGGCAGCTTTTTCAATTGTTTCCATATGAATCGTTCGTCCAGCACGGCCAGCAGATAGAATACCAGTACAAGATGCGCTATCAGAGAATCTAAAAACCCAAACCAAAAATATTGGAACAATGACATTGTTGTAAATCTCTTTCCTGTATTTTTAACATAATAATATGATAAATATTTTAAGGAAACGCAACAAGTTTTCCTGTGACGTTTCCTTAACAATCCTTTGTTATTTTTCTTTCAGCGCTCTGCGCCCAAGCTCCAGACATCCCATAATTCCCTGGTCATCATGAAGGCTTGCAGGTACAATATAACTGTCTATGTTCTCTATTTCATCTGTCTTAATATACCCATTAAGCATTTCCTTTACATAATTTCTAATCAACGGGAAAAGCTGTTCCTGGTGCATGATTCCGCCGCCTAAAATAATCATTTCCGGCGACAGTGTAAGGATATATCCTGAAAGCGCCTGGGCAATATAGTACGCCTCCAGATCCCAGACTTCCTTTCTGTCATTTAATTCCACTGCCTTTTGTCCCCAGCGCGCTTCCACTGCCGGTCCTGCCGCAAGGCCTTCCAGACAGGTTTTATGATAAGGACATTTTCCTTCATAAGCATCATCCTCCCGTTTCTGGATATGTACATGTCCCGCCTCCGGATGAAGCATTCCGTGCAGCAGCTTTCCTTCAATAAAAACCCCTACGCCCACACCTGTTCCTATCGTCACATAAATTACACATTTCTTGCCTTTGGCCTGCCCAAAAGTAACTTCTCCCAAAACTGACCCGTTTACGTCCGTATCGAACCCCACCGGAACGCCCAGCGCTTTTTCAAACGCCCCAACAATATTATAGTCCGCCCATGCCAGCTTTGGGGTGCTTGTAATATAGCCATAGGTTTTAGAACTTTTGTCCGGGTCAATGGGTCCAAAACACCCAATTCCCAAAGCGTCCACTTCCGCCTTCTTAAAATAATCAATCAGCTTCGGCACCGTAATTTCCGGTGTTTCCGTAGGAATGGAAATCTGCTCATAAATTTTCCCTGTTTCATCCCCCACTGCACACACCATCTTCGTTCCGCCTGCTTCCAATGCACCTAATCTCATACTCTTTCTCTCCTTTTACTATAAATTTTTATAAGTATCTTTTATAAAACATTTCCTTGTCCAGCTCAACAATTTTAGCATTTCCTGTTTTATAGTTCCTTGCCATATCCTCAAAAGGCGTATCATAAATATATGACAGCAATGTCATAATCACTCCGCTGTGCGTAACTATCAGCGTATCCTCCTGTTCTTTCTTTATTATATCATCAATTGCCGGCAAAAGTCTGTCCAAAAGCTGCTGGTAGGATTCTCCCATAGGCGGAACCTGGTGCCGGCGGTCGCTGTGCCAGAGTGCAAACTCTTCTGAAAACTGCTCTTTCACCTGCTTCCATGTATGGCCTTCCCACTTTCCAAGACAGATTTCCTCCAGCCCTTTTGCGACTTTGGGCGTTATTCCAAGGACATTTCCTATAATACGTGCCGTTTCCCATGCACGTTCTTTTTCACTTGTATAAATTTCTTTAATGTGATAATTTCCTTCCGCAAGCACCCTTGCAAGCTCTCCTGCCTGCTGCCTGCCCTTTTCATTCAGGGCAATATCCGTATGTCCCTGGATTTTACTGTCAATATTCCAGTCCGTCTCACCATGCCTGACCAGATAAAGCTTCATGATTGTTCCCCCACTTTTTATTTCTTTAGCGGGACATTATGTACAATGTCCTATGCCGCTTCCATGCGCAATTTTCATAATTTTTTTATTTTTTTTAAGAATTGACTGACATTTTATTCAAAAATCTGTTATTATATAACTTAGGAGGTGAATACCATGTTTAAAAAAGGAGATTATGTAATCTATGGTAATAACGGAATATGCAGTGTGCAGGATGTAACCACACTGGACATCCCTGGTATCAACAAAAACAGGCAATATTATCTGTTAAAACCCGTATACGCATCATCCAGCACTACCGTTTATACCCCCGTGGATACGGAAGGTCCTCTTCTGCGCCCTGCCCTTTCCAGAGATGAGGCTGACAACCTCATAAAATCCATTCCCGACATTCCATTAATTCCGCTGACCAATGAAAAGACTCTTGAAAATACCTATAAGCAATACATGCGTTCCAATAACTGCAAAGCATGGGTACAGCTGATTAAAACCATTTACCGCCGAAAGGAAAACCGGATCAAAAAAGGTTATAAAGTAACTGCCCTTGACAGCCGCTATTACAGTCTTGCAGAAACTTCTCTTTATGGGGAACTTGCCATCGTCCTTGATAAGCCCCGCGAAGAAGTAAAGTCCTGCATTACCAGCTGTATTGTCGAAAGTAAGGATGAAACCTGACCGCTTTTCCTTTTACTATAAGTTTACTACAAATCTTTGATAAGTCAATCTCCCCGTCCGGCATCCCACAGAAATCAATTTTTAAGGATTGCTGTGGGCACAGTCACAGATTATCCGCACAGGTGGGAAATATATCCCCAACTGCCTTTATAAAAACGTTAGCCCTTTTAAGAACCAGCACCTAACAGGGGGACATAAAAATAACGGCTGTTCCATTTTTATAGAGCAAAAGCACGGCATTAAAAATATTTTTCACCTGCGCGTCCCTTTTCAAAAATCACCTGTCATAGCCTGTGGAAATACCAAATCCTGTATTGGGATTTATAGCGCAAAATGCTGCGTCAGCCACAAATATCAGCAAAAAAACAACACAAAGTAAATTCCGCCACTTTCCTGGAATTTTCCGATATACTTTTTCGTAAAAAGGCAGGAACAGGCACACCAGCGCCATACCCCCTATTCCAAATATTACCGCTCCCGGCAGACAAATCCGCCCGTTTATATTCAGAAAATGTCCATGATAATCCCACCACCTAAGTCCCCAGCGCTTTTCCAGAAAATAACTGGTAAAATACTCCAAAACAGAGCACATGGCCGCTGACCAGAAAAATACCTTCAGGGGCTTTTTTCGCAAAGAGTGAAAAAGAAAACACAGCAAAAGCCCCCCAATGCCGTATACAGGAAGATAGGGTCCCCTGTATACTCCCCTGTTTATCAGGGCATGTTCTGTTACCAGGTGCAGAATCACCTCCCAAAGCCATCCTGCAAAAGCTACAATAAAAAATAATAAAGCATAATAATCAAATCCATAAGGTATCCTTTTCGCATTCATAAGCAATAGAATGCCCCGGCCGATACCATATTATTTGGATTTATTTATTTTCTTTCACTTACGCACCTTGCCCGTTACCTTTTCCACCACCAGCTTAAAAACTTTCGTATTTGGCATAACCTCCTGGTTAAACGAACATTCCTCTTTATGATAATGGTTCATTAAAATACACAGAGCATCGTACTTTTCATCATCGGAAAGCATTTCTATATGCCCCCGTCCAACAACACTTTCATATCTCATGGTGCACTTACAGCTTCCGCCTGACTTTTCCACTACCAGCTGGTGTCCGCAGTCCATTTCAAAACAAGCCCTGTTATCCATTTGTATCAAATCATATTTCATGCCATCCATGGCTCCATGAAAATACAGCTCTATAATTCCATTTTTTACTGCCATCCCGAAATTCAGGGGCAAAATGTATGGATACTCTTTATCATTTAAGGCAATTCGGCACACATCACACTTTTTAATAATGGCAATTATGTCATTTATTTCTTTCACTTCTCTGTCCTTGCGGCGCATTGTCGTTTCTCCCCAATTTTAATCTACGATTTCCCCAAGCGCTTTCATATACTGCAAACACTCCCCTTAAAAACTCCAGCCATACAGAGTATTTATCATATTGCCCCTCTCCTGACAGCCTCCCGTAAAAGCTCCGGCTGGATCAGAGGATAGGTCCAGTTTACCGGCAGGTCCCTGGTAATAATAATTTTTTCTATTTCACTGTGAAGCTCCGGTTCCAGCCTTTTAATATCAGCCGTGTACAGCATTCCAAAACTTTCCCCTTGTGTCTCCACTTGGCTTTCCCGGTTCACAGCATAAACACACACTGGTTTTATATCAAAGTCCACTGCCCCTGTCTCTTCATACAGTTCACGTTTTGCGGCGGATAAAATGTCTTCTCCCGGTTCCCTGTGGCCGCCCGGCGCTTCATATGTATTTCTGTCCTTATGTTTACAAAACACCCATTTTCCATTATATTTTGAAAGGATTACCGCAAACTTAAGCAAGGCATCCTCTGCATCATCATAAAATTTTACTGTGATGCTCATATAGCCTCCAGCGCCTGCTTAAGGTCCCCAATCAAATCTTCTTTATCTTCAAGTCCACAGGAAATCCGCACAAGGCCGGAAGGCACTCCTGCTGCCCGGAGCTGTTCCTCGCTCATCTGCCTATGGGTGCTGGTAGCCGGATTTAAACAGCAGGTTCTGGCATCCGCCACATGGGTTTCAATGGCTGCCAGTTTTAAATGCTTCATAAAAATTTCCGCAGCCCTTCTTCCCCCTTTTAATTCAAAGGAAACCACACCACAGCCTCCCCCTTTCATGTACTTTTGGGCTCTCTCATAATATTTATTTGATGGAAGCCCTGGATAATTTACGTAGGATACCTGAGGATGACCTTCAAGGAACTCCGCCACTGCCTGTCCGTTCTCCACATGTCGGGGCATTCTCACATGTAAAGACTCCAGCCCCAGATTTAAAATATAGGCATTCTGGGGAGACTGCACACAACCCAGATCCCGCATAAGCTGTGCGGTACACTTGGTAATAAAAGCTCCTTCCTTCCCAAACTTCTCCGCATAGGTAATCCCATGATAAGATTCATCCGGCGTACAAAGTCCCGGAAACTTATCCTTATAGGCCATCCAGTCAAACCTGCCTGCATCCACAATCGCGCCCCCTACCGCTGCCCCATGTCCGTCCATATATTTGGTTGTAGAATGTACAACAATATCAGCGCCCCACTCAATAGGACGGCAGTTTACAGGAGTGGGAAATGTGTTGTCCACAATCATCGGAACCCCATGCTTATGAGCCGCCCCTGCAAACTTTTCAATGTCAAGAACCGTCAGGGCTGGATTGGCAATGGATTCCCCAAATACTGCCTTTGTATTCTCCTTAAAGGCGGCGTCCAGTTCTTCCTCCGTACAGTCAGGAGAAACAAAAGTTACATCAATCCCCATTTTAGCCATTGTAACAGCAATCAGATTAAAAGTCCCTCCATAAATAGAGGAAGAGGACACAATATGGCTTCCGCATTCACATAGGTTAAACAACGCAAGGAAATTGGCAGCCTGCCCGGAAGAGGTAAGCATTGCCGCCGCTCCACCCTCCAGCTCTGCAATTTTCGCCGCAACATAATCATTTGTAGGATTCTGCAGGCGGGAATAAAAATATCCTGATGCCTCCAAGTCAAATAATTTTCCCATATCCTCACTGGTTTCGTATTTAAATGTGGTGGACTGGATAATTGGTATCTGGCGCGGTTCTCCGTTTCCCGGCGTATAACCGGCCTGCACACATTTTGTATTCATTTTATAATTGCTCATTTCTTCTCCCTATACCACAGGAATATGCCCGCAGTAATGTGTCCATAAGGACCTCATCCTTTCATTCCATTCTTTTTTTAGGGAATTGCGAAACTCGTAAACTTGCTGAATATTCTGACAATCTATTCTGCGA
>CANCXX010000031.1 GCA_947381965.1 uncultured bacterium | reverse complement strand
CGCAGCTGCAATATCTGGCGGAACTTTTAAATGTGGATGAACTGCATATCATTGATGAAAATGGAATTATTGTTTCTGCTTCTGTTTCAAAATATATTGGAATTGATATGGCTGACCATAAGCAGACAAGTCCGTTTCTTGCAATTCTGGAAAGTGATGATGAGGATGCTTTCCTGATTCAGGATGCCCAGCCCAATGCAGCTGAAAACAAAATTATGAAATATGTAGGTGTTGCAAGAAAGGGGCAGAAAGGAATTGTACAGGTAGGATTTACACCAACCAGACAGTTAGATGCCATATCAAGAAATACTTACGATTATATTTTTTCCCGTTTCCCCACTGATAGAGGAGAAGAACTATTTGCTGTTGATAATACCGGAAAAATGTTGGGGCATTCTGATGGTCTTGACAAGGATTTTGACGCAGAATGTTACCAGCTGGAACAACTATATGAATGTGGAAATGGGGCATACAAAAAAGGAAATGAAGGAATAACAATGTATGTGGTAAGTAGATGGTACAAGGATGTATTGCTTTGTGCGGCGATTCCGCGGAATATTCTTTTTCATAAGTTTTGGAAGAATATATTGGCAGTATTGGCATATCTGCTGTTTATTGAGGCTGCAGTGCTTCTTCTCTTAAATTATCTTGTCAAACAGAAAGTAATTAATGGCATTCATCACATTATTGAAGATTTAAACGGCATTACTAACGGAAATTTTGATACGGTAGTTGCAGTAGGCGGGAACTGCGAATTTGAAAAATTAAGTACTGGAATTAACAGAATGGTAAAAAGCATTGTTAATCTCACCAACCGTATTTCCGCAATTATAGAAATCAGTAGTATTCCTCTGGCAGCCTTTGAATACCAGAGAGGAATTAACTATGTGTTTACAACCTCAGGCCTTAGCGGGTTACTGGACCTGCCTCCGGCCAAGGCCGCCATACTTTACAAAAATTCATTTCTTTTTGACCAGTATATCCGGGAAATTACAAAAGAGCCAGTTGAGGGGGAAGAAGATATTTTTAAGCTTAACGGAGAAAAATATATCCGTATTCATAAGTCAGAGTCTGTGCAGGGATATTTGGGAATTATAATTGATGTCACAAAAGATATACTGCAAAAGAAGCAGATGCAATATGAAAATACCCATGACCCTCTTACCGGATTATATAAGTTTGAATATTTTAAACAGCTTGCAGAAAAAATTCTGCATGAACTGTCATGTGAAAAAGTTTGTGCTGTGATTATGCTTGATTTGGATTACTTTAAATCCGTAAACGACACTTTTGGGCATGATGCAGGGGACAGATATCTGCAGGGACTTTCTAATGTATTAAAATCTTTGTCCGACAAGCATTTTTTGTGTGCAAGGCGTTCTGGGGATGAATTTTGTATGTTGATATATGACTGTAATGATAAATCAGAAATTTTAGAATACTTAAATATGTTTTATGAAAATCTTGACAAAAATGAAGTTGATCTTTCCAGTACATATTCCAGAACAATCAGCGCCTCTGCTGGCTTGGCCTGGACAGACAATGCACAAAGCAGCATAGCTGAACTTTTAAGTTATGCTGATGAGGCTCTTTACAAAGTAAAGAAGGGGACAAAAGGATATTACGCAGAATACGGTGATATGTAATTTACTAAGTTTTGTAAGATAAGTTTTGTAAAGAAAAAATACTTGACAGTTTACCTTTTTTATTGTATTCTAACCAAGGTGACTGCGGAAATGAGTTTCATCAGGTATTAGAGGAGCTTTGGCACATGGCATTTGAAAGCTTAACAGATAAACTTCAAAATGTATTTAAAAATCTTCGTGGAAAAGGAAGGCTTACAGAAGATGATGTAAGAACGGCGTTAAAAGAAGTTAAAATTGCGCTTTTGGAGGCTGATGTCAATTTTAAAGTTGTGAAGCAGTTTGTAAAAGCGGTGGAGGAAAGAGCCATTGGTTCTGATGTGATGAATGGCTTAAATCCCGGTCAGATGGTAATCAAAATTGTAAATGAAGAAATGATTGCGCTGATGGGGTCCGAAACTACAGAAATTAAACTGCAGCCGGGTAAGGCCATTACCACGATTATGATGTGCGGTCTTCAGGGAGCAGGTAAGACCACAACTACGGCTAAAATTGCCGGGAAACTTAAAATGAAAGGGAAAACCCCCTTACTTGTTGCCTGTGATGTGTATCGTCCTGCAGCAATTAAACAGCTTCAGGTTAACGGAGAAAAACAGCAGGTGGATGTTTTTTCCATGGGAGAAAACCATAGTCCTGTAGATATAGCGAAGGCGGCCATAGAGCATGCCCGAAAAAATGGTCACAATGTAGTTATTTTGGACACCGCAGGCAGGCTTCATATTGATGATGATATGATGGCGGAGCTGTGTTTTATCAAAGCCCATGTAGAGGTTCATCAGTCACTTCTTGTAGTGGATGCCATGACTGGACAGGATGCAGTTACGGTAGCAAAAGACTTTGATAACCGGGTGGGAATAGATGGAGTGGTTTTATCCAAAATGGATGGCGATACCAGAGGCGGAGCGGCATTATCTGTCAAGGCAGTTACCGGAAAGCCAATTTTATATGTAGGTATGGGAGAAAAGCTTTCTGATTTGGAGCAGTTTTATCCTGATCGTATGGCCAGTCGCATTCTTGGTATGGGCGATGTACTTTCACTGATCGAAAAAGCACAGGAAAATATCTCCATAGATGAAAACAAGGAAAAAGAAATGGCGGCCCGGATGAAGAAGGGAAAGTTTGACTTCGAGGATTATCTGGAGAGCATGAAGCAGATGCGGAATATGGGCGGGCTTAGCAGTATCTTAAGTATGATGCCTGGAATGGGAAAGCTTGGAAATATTGAGTCAATGATTGATGAAAAGCAGCTTGCAAAAACAGAGGCAATTATTTTAAGTATGACACCGGAGGAACGGAAAAATCCCAAACTTCTCAATTTAAGCAGAAAAAGCAGGATTGCAAGAGGGGCAGGAGTGGATATGGCAGTTGTCAATCGGTTTGTCAAACAGTTTGAACAGTCCCAGAAGATGATGAAGCAAATGCCTGGTCTTTTAGGAGGCGGAAGGCGCAGAGGCGGATTTGGAGGAATGAAATTTCCCTTTTAAACGTGTTGGAAATAGAAGCATATGAAAACAGGCTTCTTTTCAAAATAAAAATTATTGAGCTATGGAGGTGAAAATATGGCAGTAAAAATCAGATTAAGAAGAATGGGTAGGAAAAAAGCTCCTTTTTATAGAATCGTTGTAGCAGATTCAAGATCTCCCAGAGATGGAAAATTTATTGAGGAGATTGGAACTTATGATCCCAACACAGATCCCAGTACTTTTCATGTAAATGAAGAACTGGCTAAGAAGTGGCTTGCAAACGGTGCACAGCCGACAGAAGTTGTCAGCAAAATTTTCAAGCATGCAGGCATTGAAAAATAACATGGAATTGGCGGCCCTTTTGGAGGTGTACGATGAAGGAATTAGTTGAAGTAATTGCAAAAGCGCTTGTAGAGCATCCGGATGAGGTTCTGGTAACCCAGAAGGAAGAAGGTAAACATATTACCATTGAACTTCATGTTGCTGCTTCCGATATGGGTAAGGTAATCGGAAAACAGGGACGGATTGCAAAAGCAATCCGCTCTGTAGTAAAAGCAGCTTCATCCAGGGATAACCAGAAAGTGGATGTTGAAATTGTTTAAAGAACAGTAATTGAACTTGTAATATTATGACAACGGTGCACTTTGTGTACCGTTGTTTCTACTCAAAAAAGAGGCGGTCTTATGGAAAATTTACTTCAGGTTGGGATTATATCCTCCACCCATGGCATAAAAGGAGAAGTTAAAGTATTTCCCACAACGGATGATGTCAGACGATTTAAAAAGTTAAAGGAAGTATTGCTTGATACAGGCAGGGAAAAGATAACATTAAATATAGAATCCGTAAAGTTTTTTAAGCAGTTTGCAATTATTAAATTCAAAGGATATGATACGATCAATGATATTGAATTATATAAAGGAAAAAGTTTATTTGTTACAAGAGAAAATGCGGTAAAACTGGAAGAAGATGAGTATTTCATTGCAGATCTTATTGGTATATGTGTAGTTTCCGATGATGAATCCCTACGGGGGAAATTAAGAGATGTAATTGAAACCGGGGCAAATGATGTTTATGTGATTGACCTTGAGGATGGAAGGGAACTTTTGCTTCCCGCTATTAAAGAATGTGTCCTTCAGATTGATTTGGACAAAAATGTTATGAAAATACATGTACTGGACGGGCTTTTAGATGGATAGGGAAAGCATAAATTTTCATGTACTTACATTATTTCCAGATATGATCAGACAGGGATTGGACACCAGTATTATTGGACGGGCAGTCCAAAAAGGGATAATTTCTGTTGAGACAATTGATATCAGGGATTATACGGTCAGTAAACATAAAAAGGTAGACGATTATCCTTATGGGGGCGGTGCAGGCATGCTAATGCAGGCCCAGCCAGTTTATGATGCCTGGAAATCCGTGTCAGAACGGATAGATAGGGAAGGTGGGAGTGGAAAAGCTGCAAGAGTAATCTATACAACCCCAAAAGGGAAACCTTTTGTACAGGCAATGGCAGGAGAGCTGGCAAAAGAAAAAGACCTGATTTTTCTTTGTGGACACTATGAAGGGATTGATGAAAGAGTCCTTGAAGAAATTGTTACAGATTATGTGTCTATTGGTGATTACGTGCTTACTGGCGGGGAACTGCCCGCAATGGTTATGATTGATGCAATATCACGTATGGTTTCAGGAGTGCTGAACAACGAAGAATCGAAAGAGAGGGAAAGCTTTAGCAATTATCTGCTGGAGTATCCCCAATATTCACGGCCGGAAATATGGCAGGGGAAAAGCGTGCCCCCAATACTGCTTTCCGGTGATCATCAGAAAATAGAAGAGTGGAGGCTTGAAAAATCTTTGGAGGTAACAAAGCAAATCAGGCCGGAGCTTTATGAAAAATGGGTAAATGAAAATCAGGCTTATTTTGAAAAAAAAGCAAGAAGAGAAGAAAGAAAACGTAAAAACGAACAAAGAAAAGCAAGAAAAAATAGTTCTTCTGATTAAAAATCAGTTTAAAACAGACATATATGTGGGAATAAGATGGAGGAATATAAAATTTTTCTTGCAATTATTTCCGATATGTGATAAATTAATAGCGTTGCGAAGTTATGGTGGTCCTCTGTTACCAGCGGGTATTAAGAACATCTGATGAGTCTACAAATCATGGAGGTTAAAAATGAACGAACTTATTAAGAGCATTGAAGATGAAATGCTGAAAGAAGTCACAGAGTTTGGCGTAGGAGATACCATTAAGGTATTCTGCAGAATTAAGGAAGGAAACAGAGAAAGAACCCAGGTTTTTGAGGGAGTTGTCTTAAAGAGACAGGGAACAGGCGCAAGGGAAACATTTACAGTCAGAAAATTTTCCAATGGTGTAGGAGTAGAGAAGACCTGGCCGGTATATTCTCCCAATGTTGAAAAGATTGAGGTAGTCCGTAAAGGTAAAGTAAGAAGGGCAAAATTATATTACTTAAGAGGACGTGTAGGCAAGAAAGCAAAAGTAAAAGAGGCAAAGTAAAAGTAGTGCAGAATTTTTCCCACAGTTCAAAAGGACAATTGTAAAACCAATTGTCCTTTTCTTGTATACACACAAAAGAAAATTTGCATAACTGGAAAATCTTGGGGAAGGATTGATTGTATGGCGAGGCACAAGGGACTTACATTTTTTGAAAAGAAGAAACGAATTAGTAAGGAAATGATACGGGAAATTTTCAGCACGCTTTTTTATTGTTTTGCTGCTGTTTTGCTAGCCTTTGTCCTTGTTTTTTCTGTTGGAGTGAAAGTCAGTGTAATTGGAGTATCCATGGAACCAGGATTGTGTAAAGGACAGGAAGTACTGGTTAACCGGTTTAGTTATAAGTTTTCTACTCCCAAAAGGGGAGATATTATCGCATTTCTTCCCAATGGTAATCCAAATTCCCATTATTATTTAAAAAGGGTTATCGGACTTCCGGGAGAGAGGATACAAATTATTGGGGGGTATGTATATATCAATGGAACACTTTTGGAGGAAGATGAATCTTATGATAAAATTGCTGACGCAGGAATTGCAGAGGCTGAGATGATGCTTGGCAGCGATGAGTATTTTGTGCTTGGAGATAACCGCAATGGCAGTGAGGACAGCCGTTCAGGTAATATCGGACCGGTAAGGAAGGATACAATTATGGGAAAGGTATGGTTCCAGTTAGGAAGCAAGGAAAAGAGTATGGGGTTTATTAAATAGGACAAGGAGTTAAAGAAATGAATTATCAATGGTATCCTGGTCATATGACAAAGGCCAAACGGATGATGCAGGAGGACAGCAAACTGGTGGACCTTATCATTGAGCTGGTAGATGCAAGAATTCCTATGAGCAGCCGGAATCCTGATATTGATGAAATTGGAAAAAATAAATTTCGTGTAATATTGTTAAATAAGGCGGATTTGGCAGATGATAGAGGCAATGCCTTATGGACTGGATATTTTAAGGAAAAGGGGCTATTTGTCCAGGAAGTAAATGCCAGACTTGGTAAAGGAATTAAAAATATCCAGCCTCTGGTTCAGGAAGCCTGTCGGGAAAAAATTGAAAGAGACAGGAAGAGAGGCATTATTAACCGTCCGGTAAGAGCCATGGTGGTTGGAATTCCCAATGTAGGAAAGTCAACTTTTATAAACGCGTTTGCAGGAAGAGCATGTACCAAGACAGGCAATAAGCCAGGTGTTACAAAAGGAAAGCAATGGATCAGACTGAATAAAAATTTGGAGCTTCTGGACACTCCCGGAATTTTATGGCCAAGATTTGAAAGCCAGAAGGTAGGGGAGCGGCTTGCTATGATTGGCTCTATTAATGATGAAATCATACATGCTGATGAACTGGCAGTGGCGGTTATTGGTTTTTTGCAGGATAAGTATCCCAAACTGTTAGAAGAACGCTATCAAATTGCTTTAAATGAGAACGCCTATAAAACGCTGGAGGAAATCTGTATTGCCAAACGTTGTTTTCTAAAAGGAGAAACGCCTGATATGATGCGGGCTTCCAGGCTGGTTGTGGAGGACTTCAGAAGTGGGAAAATAGGGAAAATCACGTTAGAATATCCGGAGGAATGGCAGTGAATAAGAAACTGAAAGAAATACTTAGCACAAGCGTATATTTGTTGATTGTTTTGGTTTCCACTTTTTTGGTGGTAACATATATCGGACAGCGCACCAAGGTAATTGGCAGTTCTATGGAGCCAATGTTAAAGGATGGCGATAATCTGATTGTGGATAAAATTTCTTACCGGTTTGAAGACCCTGCACGTTTTGATATTATTGTTTTTCCTTTCCGCTATGCGGAAAAAACATACTATATTAAAAGAATAATCGGTTTGCCAGGCGAAACGATATATATTGATGAAAATGGAAACATTTATATTGATGGAGAAATTCTTGAGGAATCTTATGGAAAAGAAGAAATTGCAGATCCAGGCCGGGCTTTTGAACCAATTACGTTAGGAGAAGATGAATATTTTGTTATGGGGGACAACAGAAACAACAGTTCTGACAGCCGTGACCCTGCGGTGGGAAATATTCACCGGGATGATTTTATAGGAAAGGCATGGATGCGCATCTGGCCTGTGAATAAGATCGGAATGATTAAACATCAATAACAGGGAAAAGAGGGAAAAAGTGGAACAAAAGATAAAAGATATCAAAAATAATTTACAGGCAGCCAGTTTCAGTGAGCTGCCTGCCTTTATAAGCGCTTATGGGAAAGATACGCGTTCCGGAGTGGCGGCTCTTGTGAAAAAGGCCCAAAAGCGTCTGAATGACTATGAAAATGAACTGACGCGGATAGAAAAGATGAAGGAGTTTGAAAGGAAATATGCTGATTTTTCTTGTATTTGCGGGATTGATGAGGCAGGCAGAGGCCCACTGGCAGGTCCTGTGGCGGCAGGAGCCGTAATACTTCCAAAGAATTGCAGCATTTTATATCTTAATGATTCCAAGCAATTATCCGAAAAAAAAAGAGAAGAGTTATATGATGAAATTATGGAGAAGGCCGTCAGCGTGGGACTTGGAATGGTTCCTGCAGAAAGAATAGACGAGATAAATATTTTACAGGCTACTTATGAAGCAATGCGGATGGCGATTGGACAATTATCAGAAGTACCCGACATTCTGTTAAATGATGCGGTAACAATACCAGGTGTTTCCATTAAACAGGTACCCATTATTAAAGGAGATGCGAAAAGCATTTCTATTGCAGCCGCCAGCATTATTGCAAAGGTTTCCAGAGATCGGCTGATGGCAGAATATGATAAAATATATCCGGAATACGGTTTCGCTTCTCATAAAGGATATGGCGCCCAGTCTCATATTGAGGCTATAAAAAGGCTGGGGGCAACGCCAATACATCGTAAGACTTTTATAAAAAACTTTTTGTAGCTTTGGCAGGAGGGAAAGAATCATTATGAAGCTTTCATCTTATATTGGGCAGGTAAATCAGAATTATGAACAGCCGTCAGGGGTGGAAAACTCTCCGGCGCTGGAGCAGGGGCTTCGGAACGGTATGGATGCTGTTTTGGGAAAACTTCCGGGGCAGGCAGTTTCAGGTGAGGTTTTATACCGAAATGGGAATGATATTTTGCTTTCTATTGGCAAAAACCAGCTTCTACAGGCAAAACTGGAGGGAAATATGCAGGCGATGCCCGGACAGCTCCTTGCATTCCAGATAAAAAATAATAGTGGTTCAAAAGTTGTTTTAAGTCCCCTTTTTGAAAACTTAAGCAGTGATCCTAATGTATCCAAGGCACTGCAGGCGGCAGGTCTTCCTGAAAACAGTATAACGGCGGGAATGGTTAAAGCAATGATGCAGGAGGGACTTCCTATTGACAGGCAGTCGTTGTATCAGATGAACCGGTTGGTAAATAATAATCCTTTTGTGAATGTACAGACATTGGTTCAAATGCAGCGTCTTTCCATCCCGATCACTGCGGAAAATGTTTTTCAGTTTGAAGCGTACAAAAATTGCCAGCATCAGATAGGAGAAAGTCTTTCAGATATAGCTGATGCGTTTTCCCAGACATTTAAGGAAATTACAGGTAGTGGAAACTTGCAGGAAGGTCTTTCATTTTATAAAAATATTCTGGGCGTTTTATCGGATAATTCAGGTGAAAGCATCAGACAGACGGAAGATGGAACAGTTCAGCTAAAAGGTGAAAATACCGGAGCTGTCAGTAAAGATGCCCTTTTGCCTGAGGGAGAGCAGGCAGTGCTTTCAAAGGAAGAATTAAGCGAACTGGCAAAGCAGCTAAGGCAGTCGGGAATGTCCGGGCAGATAACTGACGCTATTGCCAATGGTAAGCTTGGTGGTAAGGAAATATTAAACGAAATTGAAAAAGCGCTTTCAGATGAACTGATACAGGACAGAGAAGTATTTTTTGAAGCACTGGAGGGAAAAGCTTTTAAAAGTCTTCTTAAGAACGAAATGGGAAGACAGTGGATGCTGCAGCCTGAAGAAGTAGCCAAAGAGCATAGTGTGGATAAACTGTATGAGCGTTTAAACACTCAGATGAACCGTTTAAGCCAGGTTTTATCCCAGGCGTCCAAAGGCGAGACGCCCTTATCCAAAGTGGTTTCAAATGTAAGCAGTAATATTGATTTTATGAATCAGTTGAACCAAATGTTTACTTATGTGCAGATCCCTTTGAAAATGCAGGGAAAAAACGCCAATAGCGAGTTGTTTGTTTATACAAATAAAAAAAGTCTGGCCCAAAAGGACGGCAGTGTCAGTGCACTTTTACATCTGGATATGGAGAACCTTGGCAGCGTGGATGTACATGTATCTCTTACCAATCAGAAGGTATCCACCAAGTTTTATCTGGCAGATGACAGCGCATTGGATTTAATTGCCCAAAATATTGATGTCTTAAATGAAAGGCTGGAAAAAAGAGGTTATTCCATGAATGCGGAATTTATCAATAAGGATGAGAATACAAATGTGATGGAAGAAATGCTTAAACAGGGAAAAAACATTTCTGTGTTGTCAGGATATTCTTTTGATGCCAGAGCATAAAGATTTGAGAAATGGGGGATTTTTATGGCAGAGAAAAAAAATAAGCCTAAACAGGCAATTGCCCTTTCTTATGATCCAAATGATGATGCGCCGAGAGTCATTGCCAGTGGAAAAGGTGCACTTGCCGAGAGAATTATTGAGAAAGCACAGGAAGCGGATGTGCCGGTGCACAGAGACGATAAGCTGGCAGACACTTTATCACGGCTTGAGATTGGGGAAATGATTCCGCCGGAACTGTATGAAGTAGTGGCAGAAATACTTGTTTTTGTGGATGCCATGGATAAGATTAAGGCCAAAATGGACCATAAAAAGTAAGACTTAAAGCAGGTAGAGGTATAAATTTGAATAAAAGAAAGACAGGACAAAAGTATGAGGATCTGGCGATTTCTTATTTGGATGGAAGGGACTTTCATCTTCTTGAAAGAAATTTCAGATGCAGACAGGGGGAAGTGGATATCATTGGAATCCATGAAAATTGTCTGGTCTTTGCAGAGGTAAAGTACAGAAAGAATAATTTGACAGGGATGCCAGAAGAGGCGGTAAGCACAGAGAAACAGCTGAAAATCTGCATGACATCAGATTATTACCGGCTTTTAAATCCTGTACAGAGCAACAGGCAGGTGCGCTATGATGTGATTGCCATCTGTGGGGAGGATATCATGTGGTATAAAAATGCGTTTCCCTATTTAAAGAAGGGCGTATATTCTTCATGGTAATAATTTTGCGAAGCAGAAAGGAAAACTTAAATGCAGTTAAAGCGAAAAGCGGAAGGTATAAATGAGGGGGAAAAAGTAAAGGTTAACTGTCTTAATCAGATAGAATATCTGACTTTTCCAGCTTTGGAGAAATTGGGTATTGTCAGGCATTTATTCTCCACCAGGTATGGTGGTGTTAGTGAGGGTATATATACTTCCATGAATCTAAGTTATGCAAGAGGGGATAAAAAAGAAAATGTGGATGAAAACTACAGGAGAATTGCAGACATTCTGAAATCCACGCCTGATAAAATCGTCTGTTCCAGTCAGACCCATACAACCAATGTACGTCTTGTAACAGAAAAGGATTGTGGAAAAGGAATTGTGCGTAAATTGGATTATGAAGATGTGGACGGACTTGTCACAAATATTCCGGGAATTGTTTTGTGCACGCTGTATGCGGACTGCGTTCCCTTATACTTTGTTGATAGAAAAAACAGGGCAATCGGCCTGGGCCATTCCGGATGGAGGGGGACAGTGAACCGGATGGGAGAAGCGATGCTTTTGGCAATGAAGCATGCTTTTGGAACAAGGCCAGAGGATGTGACTGCTGCCATAGGACCTTCCATTTGTCAGGACTGCTATGAAGTGGATGGGGATGTGGCGGAAAAATTCAAACATGGTTTTCCGGGTGAATGGGAGTTTTTGCTAAAGGATGGGAAAGCTTTTGGAAAGTTCCAGCTTAATCTATGGGAGGCAAACCGGAGAGTGTTGATAAAGGCGGGGGTTAAGAAGAATAATATATCAGTGACAGATGTCTGTACCTGCTGTAACAGTGCAGCTTTGTTTTCCCACCGTGCCAGTCAGGGAAAGAGGGGAAATCTAGGGGCCTTTCTTACACTGATACCAGAAGAATAAAGATGATGGGAGAAATATAAAAGATGTCAGAACCAGACTATTTCAAAAACGCTCTAAGGGATTTTACCTACGAAGCAGCAAATGGCGGGGCTATCCGGCATCTGACGGATTTGGGTTATACAGTAAAACAAATTGCACAGCAGCTTGCATTTCCTGCCTCTTATAATAAAGTGCAGCAGACCGTATGGGAGCACCTGATTAATAAAAGAATAATCCTTACAGAGGAACCAGGCAGCGGAAAACTGCCTGAAAAGTCTGTTTTTATACAAGAACATGATAAATATGGGAGAACCAGTTTTCGAAAGGTGCCATGCAGCGCAGAAGGTTCTATACCGGTTTACTTAAAGGAAAAAAAGTTTGGCGGAAAAAATGCTTATGACTTGACAATATTTCTTGCGGAGAAATGTGTGGAAAACGGGGAAGAGAATTCATATGTCTCCTGTAAATTCGGCTTTTTGGAAAAGGATGCCGCACAGCTAAAGATACTAAGCGACCGGCAGAGGGAATTTATTCTTGGATTGCCATGGGAAAAAAAGACGGTTTATTACAGACTGGATGGACGAATGAGAGAAATTATCAGTAAATTATATGAAAATGGCGGTTATGATGGATACTTATATTTTCTGACAACAGAAGAAAAAGTACAGATTTAGGAAATGTATGGACATTTGGCAGTTATTAATATAAAATAATATCAAATACTTTGCGGAAGAGGGAATAAAAATGAGTGAAGAGAAGAAAGTAATTTATTGTACCCAGTGTGGAAGCGAAAATGACCCTGCCTCCAAGTTTTGCAGCAACTGCGGAACGAAACTGGAACAATCACAGCATCAGACAGAAAGCGCCCAATCAGAAGGTATTTTTTCGGGGTATGAGAAAATAACGGATGCAGAGGAAGTCAAACCAAAAGTAAATCCTTATCAGGAGGAAATAAAAATAAATTACAGTTCTGATGGACAAAGCTATAATAACAGTTCCTATAATAATACTTATTATGATAACCAGCAGTATTATTCAGGAGAAACAGATGGCGAAAAGACTGGCGGCGGAAATATTGGGTTTGCCATTGCCTCTTTAGTCTGTGGTATTATTTCCCTGTTGTGCTGCTGCTTAAGTTTGTTTAGCGCCCTTCTTGGAATTGCCGCTATTGTGCTGGGAGTTATTACGCTTTGCTTTAAATATGACGGAAAAGCAATGGCAATTGCAGGTATTGCAACAGGTGGTGTGGCCGTGTTTATGATAATTATGGCAATGATTTTAAGAAGCACTCCTTTTTACAGAGAGTTAATCAATGAACTAACCTATGAATTCTATTATTAACAAAGGGAACAGGAAACAATTTCAGCTGGACGCGGTTATTTTTCGGCTGGGTAAGGTGGTATGGCTGCCTTTTTGTATAGCAGGACTCTGGTTTGCGCATACAGGCTATGACAGATATGGAAGGCTGGCAGAGTGTGCTATTCGGCGTATGTGCGGACTCCCCTGTCCCGGATGTGGAGGAACCAGAGCTTTTTATTATCTGTTTCAGGGGAATTTTTGTGAAAGTTTCCGGCAAAATCCCATAGTTATTTATGGAGTACTGGCATATCTGCATTTTATGCTGTTGTATTTGGGATGTAACAGGATTAAAAAGAAGGTTCATGTTGAATATTATGCTTATGGAGCCATTTTTGTTATACTGTGTCAGTGGTTCTATAAGCTGATAAGAATTTGGCTATATATATTAAAGAAGATCTAAAGTGATTATAGAGGATTAAAAATTATGAAAAGCCTGAGATTTAATCTCAGGCTTTTCATAATTTTTAATCCTCATAGGTGAATATTTCTTCCGGGATATTCCCATGCAGAATAGAAACAATGTATTGAAGACGTACATTTGCAAATTTATAATTCTGGCGGGCAATATCTTCAAGGGAAGCATCAAAGCTTTCCCCTTCATAAGCCTGGTGAAAATAGGAGACCGCTTCTGACATGTACATACTGGCATCAACAGCCAGCTCGCTTACACCAGGAAAACCTTCAGGAACTTCCAGTGATGCCATTTGTGCAAAGGAGTTGTCCATGGAATCCAAAAGGGTAAGCAGATCGGAGACTGCGGTTTCAGAATTTGGGTCAATTCCATTAATGGCGGAATCATAGGTTTTAATATTTTCAAAAAACTGGTTCATATTAGCTTTATAATTTTCTATTTCAGGGTTTTTTCCACATCCGCTTAGCATGACAGCTGCTAAAATAAAAGGCAGAATTTTCTGGATAAAAGAGTATTGCTTTCTGGTAAACAAATTTTTCAAAATTAATCCTCCGGTTTCATTTGTATACACAAATAAAGTACCATAGTCGGGAAGGGAAATCAAGAAATATAAAGAAAGATTAAAGGTTTTATGGAAAATGATATATTTGTAAATTGCCGTTTGCACCATTTTATGATAACATTGAAAAGATAATATAAAAATACAGCCAAACGGCATATAAAGGAAACGCCATAAAGCTTTTGCGAAAGGGTTGTGCTATGAACATTAATGAATTTAAGAAGTTAACAGAGAATGGACTGGTGTATCTGGATGGTGCAACCGGTTCTAATCTGATGAAACGGGGAATGCCTGCAGGAAGCTGCCCGGAAAGGTGGATTTTGGAGCATCCGGATGTACTAAGAAAATTGCAGGAAGAATATGTGGAGGCAGGCAGTAATATTATTTATGCGCCAACGTTCACTGCCAATCGCATCAAACTTATGGAATATGGTCTGGAAGAACAAATTGAAAAGATAAATTCCGGGCTGGTCCGTCTTTCGAAGCAGGCAGCAGGCAGCAGCGCTTATGTGGCGGGCGATATAACAATGACTGGCCGTCAGCTATTTCCAATGGGGAATATGGATTTTGAAGAGCTTATAGGTATTTATAAAGAGCAGATAAGGCTGCTTTTTGAAGCGGGAGCAGATCTACTGGTAGTGGAAACTATGATGAGTCTGCAGGAGACGAGAGCGGCCGTTATTGCGGCAAAAGAAGTGTGCAGCCTGCCAGTTATGGCAACCCTTACTTTTGAGCCTGATGGGAGAACCCTGTATGGCACAGATGGGGTTACGGCAGCGGTAACTTTAGAAAAACTGGGCGTATGTGCCATAGGAGCCAACTGCTCCACAGGGCCTGATAAAATGGCAGAGCTGGTTAAAAATATTTCTGATGTAGTGTCCCTTCCGGTTATTGCAAAGCCAAATGCCGGAATGCCCTGTTTAAACAGCGAAGGAGAAACGATATATGATATGAGTGCCGAAGCCTTCGGGCAGGAGATGAAAAAAGTGGCTGCGGCAGGAGCTGTTATTTTAGGCGGCTGTTGTGGTACTACGCCAGAATATATTAAGAAACTGGTGGAAGAAACAAGAGATATAGAAGTAAGGGAGAAAAGAAAATCAGATATCCGGTATCTTTCCAGCGAGAGAAAAACAGTAGCTTTTGACCTTAACTCTCCCTTTATGGTAGTGGGAGAACGGATTAATCCTACCGGAAAAAAGAAACTGCAGGCTCAGATACGGGAAGGGCAGATGGATATGGTTCGTTCCTTTGCAGAAGAACAGGAAGCCTGCGGCGCCGCTCTTTTGGATATTAATATGGGCATGAGCGGTATTAATGAAAAGGAAATGCTGCTTAAGGTTTTAGATGAAGTGACTATGGTTTCCAATCTGCCTTTAGCTATTGACTCCAGCCATGTGGAGGTCATAGAAGCAGCCCTTCGCCGATATCCTGGAAGAGCGTTAATAAATTCCATTTCAGGGGAAACGGAAAAAATGAATCAGCTTCTTCCCATTGCCCAAAAGTATGGAGCCATGTTTATATTGCTTCCATTATCTGATGAAGGGCTTCCAAAGAGCCTTAAGGAAAAAACAGATATTATAGAAAAAATAAGCAGTAAGGCAATTGAACTTGGAATGAAAAAGGAAGATATCATAGTAGATGGCCTTGTGACTACTGTGGGGGCAAATCCGGCAGCAGCAGGAGAAGTTCTTGAAACCATTCGTTATTGTAAGGAAAAGGGATTTGCAACTATCTGTGGGTTATCCAATATTTCTTTTGGCCTGCCAGAGAGAAGTTTTGTAAACGCCGCCTTTCTTACCATGGCAGTGAATGAAGGACTGACTATGGCGATTGCGAATCCTTCCCAGGATTTACTTTTGAATATGGCTTATGCCAGTGATCTTTTGATGAATAAGGAATTTGGAGATATCCGCTATATTGAACGCATGGAATTATATAAAGAAAAAATGCCAGTTCCCGTTAAGGCGTCAGTGGCTGCAACAGAGAAGCACCGGGCTGTCATAGAAGAAAATACCAAAAGAGAGGAAATTTCCGGGAACCAGATTTATCAGGATGTTTTGAAAGGGAACAGAACTCAGATAAAAGCTCACACGAAAGAGGAATTAGAGCAGGGAGCGGAGGCTTCCGGTATTTTAAATGAGTTGCTACTTCCTGCGATTAACCAGGTTGGGGAGCTTTTTGATAAGGGTAAATATTTTCTTCCCCAGCTTATTGCCAGTGCTGAGGCGATGAAGCTTTCCATCGAATTTTTGGAGCCCTTCCTTTCCAGGGATATACAGGCGGAAGAAATGCCCGTGGTGGTTATTGCCACAGTAGCAGGCGATATTCACGATATCGGAAAAAATCTTGTGGCGCTTATGTTAAAGAATTATGGCTTTCATGTGATTGATCTGGGAAAAGATGTACCAAAGGAAACGATTATTGAAGAAGCAATCAAACAAAAGGCACAGATAATTGCTCTTTCTGCCCTAATGACAACCACCATGCAGGAAATGAAACGGGTAGTGGATTATGCAAAGGAAAAACAGGTAAAAGCCAGAATTATGATTGGAGGCGCTGTCATTACGCCGGAATATGCAAAAGAAATTGGAGCAGACGGCTATTCAAGGGATGCGGCGGAAGCAGTAAAAGTGGCAAAATATCTTCTTGGCATGGAAGCATGAAATATATCCGGGTTATCGGCTAATTGGACAGATGATAAGTCCGGAGAGGAACAGGGGGAATAAATATGAGTGATAATGCACTGATGGAGGAACTGGTTAAAAATTCCAGAAAACAGCTTTTTTATGCAAGAATCAGGACGCTTGCATCTGTTGTGACAGCAGCAGCGCTTATAATATGTCTGGCAGTTATACTGCCAGAGGCGCTTAGGATGGTTTCACAGGCAAATGAGGTTATGGCAAAGGCATCTGAGACAATATCCCTTGCAGATACTGCAATTGCCAGCATAACAGCTATGAGTGACTCTATCACAGAAATGGGAGATAATATGGATACTTTTATAACGGAAAATGCGGAAACAGTGGCGGCCGTTATGGAAAAAATAGAAGCAGTGGATTTTGAAGGACTTAACAGTGCAATAAAAAACCTGGGAGATGTGGTTGCGCCTCTGGCTAAGTTTTTCAATTTATTTTAGATAAAAAGGAGTGGAAGGAAAAGAAGATGATAGGAGCAGATGCGATAGTAAAGTGTTTGGAAGAAGAGGGAGTGGAGTATGTATTTGGATATCCGGGAGTAGCGATTTGTCCTTTTTATAACAGTATATTAAAATCCCCTATCCGTACGATACTTATAAGAACAGAGCAAAATGCAGCCCATGCAGCAAGCGGGCTCACGCGGGTTTCGGGAAAACCAGGCGTCTGTGCCGTAACTTCCGGCCCAGGGGCTACCAATGTGATTACCGGAATTGCCACAGCTTTTGCAGACAGTATCCCCCTTATCTGTATCACAGGACAGGTAAATTCCGAGCTCATTGGCAGTGATGTATTTCAGGAGGCGGATATCACGGGCGCAGTGGAATCTTTTGTTAAATATAGTTATCTTGTCAAAAATGCAGAGGATATTCCGCGTATTTTTAAAGAAGCGTTCCACATTGCAAATACAGGCAGAAAGGGACCAGTACTGATTGATGTGCCTATTGATATCCAGAATACGGAGATTAAAAAGTTTGTTTACCCGGAAAGCATTTCCATGCGTACTTATAAACCGACAGTCAGGGGGAATATTGTTCAGATAAAGAAGGTGGCTGCAGAGCTTGCCAAGGCAAAACGGCCGATTATTTGTGCCGGCGGCGGTATTCTTCTTTCAGGAGGGGAGAAAGAGCTGCAGGATTTTGCAGAAAAACATCAGCTTCCGGTTGTTTCCACAATGATGGGAATTGGAGCTATGCCAACCAGACATCCGCTTTACTATGGCATGGTAGGCAATAATGGAAAATTTTATGCAAACCGCGCCATGAATGAATCTGACCTTTTGATTATGGTGGGGGCAAGAGTGGCGGACCGTGCCGTAAGCCAGCCGGATTTGATTACAAATAATAAGGTTTTGATACATATTGATGTGGATCCTGCAGAAATCGGAAAAAATGTTGGGCCTGAAATTCCTCTGGTTGGAGATGCAAAACATATTTTTGAAGATTTGCTTGCCCAGGATATTACCTGTGAACATAAAGAGTGGATTGCGGAATTGGATGAATACAGAAGGGCAATGGTGGAAAGGCGGCATCCAAATCCATCCTATGTGGACCCTGCCGCATTTATAACCATGCTTTCCGAAAAGATGAAAGAAGACGGTATTTATGTTGCTGATGTGGGACAGAACCAAATATGGTCCTGCGGATATCATATTGTTAAAAAGGGAAGGTTTTTAACTTCCGGTGGCATGGGAACGATGGGGTATTCCATTCCGGCGGCTATGGGGGCGAAGCTGGCAGATAAAAGCAAGCAGGTAATTGCTGTCTGTGGGGACGGATCTTTTCA
Source organism: uncultured bacterium (assembly GCA_947381965.1). GTDB lineage: Bacteria > Bacillota > Clostridia > Lachnospirales > Lachnospiraceae > Suilimivivens. Next base: position 33,332 of record CANCXX010000031.1, on the reverse strand, counting down.
GATGTCCATGATGGAGCTTGCCACGATGCGCCAGCATGATATTCCGGTTAAAGTTATCGTCCTTAAGAATAACTATCTGGGAATGGTAAGGGAGTTCCAGCATTACAACTACAAGGATAATTATTCAGTTGTAGACCTTTCCGGAAGCCCGGATCTTGGAAAACTTTCAGCAGCTTATGATATGAAATTTCTCCGTCTTGAAAATATGGATAAAGCGGATGAGATTTTGGATGAATTTCTTGAAAAAGATGAGACGGTGCTTTTAGAATGTATCATTGACCCAATGGATCTGGTAAGATAGTTTTAAGTTGCGGGAAAAAAAGAAGGAGGAAGCATAGATGAAAAAGATTTATTCGGTTCTGGTTGAAAACCAGTCCGGTGTGCTTTGTAAAGTGGCAGGGTTGTTTTCACGTCGCTGTTTTAACATTGACTCCCTTGCGGTAGGGGAAACGGATGACCCGGCAGTATCCTGCATGACAATTGTAAGCAGCGGGGATAAGCGTACCATTGAACAGATAGAAAAACAGCTCAACAAAAAACTGGATGTTATCAAAGTAAAAACGTTTGATGAGATGAACAGCGTCAGCAGGGAGCTGCTTCTTATGAAGGTTAAATATAATAAAAGCAACCGCCGGGATATTATGGAGGTCTGCGGAATAATGAAAGCCCAGATTGTGGATATGTCCAAAAACCTGATGCTGATACAGATGTGTGACACACCGGAGCGCATCCAGCTTTTAATCAGTATGTTTAAATCTGTCAGTATTGTGGAAGTGGCGCGTACCGGAACGCTTGCCCTTCAGAAATGCAATGAAACGGATTAATAAAGTTGACTTTTCCGTGGTAAATTGTTAAAATAATTTTTAAATGTTTAGGAGGATGAAAAATTGCGCAAGAAAGTTTTTCAGCTTTTGGTGGATAATACCTCTGGTGTACTTAGCCGGATTTCCGGTCTTTTTTCGAGAAGAGGCTATAATATTGAAAGTATTACGGCCGGTCTTACAGCAGACCCACGTTTTACCCGGATTACGATTGTTGCCTCAGGCGATGATGAAATTCTTGACCAGATTGAAAAGCAGGTAGCCAAACTGGTGGATGTAAGAGATATTAAGGAGCTTGCACCGGAAAACAGTGTTTACCGGGAGCTTGCACTAATTAAAGTGAGAACAAACAGCGAACAAAGACAAGGAGTAATTTCTGTTGCCGATATCTTCCGTGCAAAGATTATTGATGTGGCTTCTGACAGTTTGATTGTGGAGCTTACCGGAGATCAGGCAAAGATTGACGCTTTTATTAATCTTTTGGAAGGATATGAAATATTGGAACTGGCAAGGACCGGCATTGCAGGTCTGGGAAGAGGGACAGAAAACGTTACTTATCTGTAATATACAGTGGGTATATAATGATGAAAAGCTATGCTTCCTATATAGACACAGCTTTCAAAAACATATTAAATTAATAACCTCGTAAGTTAATCTTACAGGAAAGGAGTTAAAAATGGCAAATATTTATTATCAGGAAGACTGTAACCTGTCTTTACTGGAAGGAAAAACAATTGCAGTTATAGGTTACGGAAGTCAGGGACATGCTCATGCACTGAATGCAAAAGAATCAGGATGCAATGTAATTATTGGTCTTTATGAAGGATCAAAGTCCTGGGCTAAAGCCGAGGCACAGGGATTTGAAGTGTTTACAGCAGCCGAGGCTGCAAAAAAGGCGGATATTATCATGATTCTTATTAATGACGAGTTGCAGGCTGCCATGTATAAGAAAGATATTGAGCCCAACCTGGAAGAGGGCAATATGCTGATGTTTGCCCATGGCTTTAATATTCATTTTGGGCAGATTGTTCCGCCTAAGAATGTGGATGTAACTATGATTGCGCCTAAAGGTCCCGGACATACGGTAAGAAGCGAGTATCAGGCGGGCAAAGGCGTTCCCTGTCTGGTAGCAGTTCATCAGGATGCTACAGGAAAGGCCCTTGACAAGGCGTTAGCATATGCGCTTGCAATTGGCGGCGCAAGAGCAGGGGTCCTTGAAACTACTTTCAGGACAGAAACGGAAACGGATCTTTTTGGCGAACAGGCTGTTTTGTGCGGCGGTGTCTGTGCGCTGATGCAGGCAGGCTATGAAACCCTGACAGAGGCCGGATATGATCCCAGAAACGCATATTTTGAGTGTATCCACGAGATGAAGCTGATAGTTGACCTTATTTACCAGTCTGGCTTTGAGGGAATGAGATACTCCATTTCCAATACTGCTGAATATGGCGATTATATTACAGGCCCCAAGATTATTACAGATGAAACCAAAAAGACAATGAAGAAAATCTTAAAGGATATCCAGGATGGCAGCTTTGCCAAAGACTTCCTGCTTGACATGTCACCTGCAGGCGGACAGGCACACTTTAAAGCAATGAGAAAACTTGCGGCGGAACATCCGGCAGAGCAGGTAGGAAAAGAGATCCGTAAACTGTACAGCTGGAACAATGAAGATGATAAATTAATTAATAACTAAGGAAAAGACAGGCAATCAGCTATTGGGCTGGCTGCCTGTTTTTCATTTTATACATCTCTCAGGAAAATGCAAAATATATTAAATAGGTTTAAAGCTTATCTCCATGCCTGATAATACTGTATAAGTGTATTCATTGCCTCCGACAAAGGAGTCTTTGATGTGTAGGCAAATCCAATCTGGCGTTTGGGAATCTTATGGCCTAATTTCAGTTCACGGAGATTTCCCTGTTGGATATCTTTCTCCACAAAATTCCCAATTACACAGGCGATTCCAAGGCCTGCTTTTGCAAATTCAATGGATAGATCCATATTATTGACCTCAATAATCTGATAAAGAGTAAGCTGGTGCGCCGCTAAAAAAGTGTCCGCATGCTTCCTGGAAATATTCTCTTTATCCAGCATGATAAACGATGCCTCATGAAAGAATTCTTCGTTCTCGTGCAGTTCCCCTTTGTATTTGTTGTAAAAGGGAGCAAGATATCCTTCTGAAGCTACAAAAATATCTTCAATGTTTTTTAAAGGAAGATACGTAATGGCCCGGTTGTTTTCTGAAACTTTCTGCGCAGAAATACCCACCAGACCTATGTCTATGGTTCCATTTTGGAGGGAAGAAATGGTATCAAAAGTCGACTGACAGCAAATGGTTATTTTAATGTTGGGGTTATCTGCAATAAAAGATTTTAAAAGGGGTAGCAGAATATATTTACAAAGGGTAGCGCTTATGCCAATGGAAAGATGGCTTATTTTTTGGGAAAGTGATGCCCGAATTTGTTCTTCACCGGATTTTAAGGAAAAAAGCGCCTGTTCCACATGTTTACATAAAAGTTCCCCTTCCGGGGTCAGAGTAACGCCGCGGGACGAGCGGTAAAAGAGTGTGGTATTTAAACTTTCCTCCAGGCGGGCAATAGACTTGCTTACGGCGGGCTGGCTGATATATAACTTTTGGGCTGCAACTGAAAAATTCCGGCATCCGGCTACTTCATAAAAGATCTGATATAAATTAAGGTTTTGTTCCATTTATAGTAAAGCTCCTTAAATGATAATTATTTGTAATTATACCAGTATAATATAATAACCTCAAGTTATAAAAGATATAAACAGATACTATTTCCCAAATTTGTATATTTATGATATTATCATTATACAGTTAGAGAGAACGTCATAAGTCGTTTTCACCTGCAGTCTGTCAGTATTTTGGGCGGCTGTCCGGGAAAATGTATTGCATCAGTGTTACAAAAAGAAATCTTCAGAACATGATTGAATTTAAACAGGAGGTAGAAAATTATGGGAATGACAATGACCCAGAAGATTTTAGCAGCTCATGCCGGACTGGATATGGTTATGGCGGGACAGCTTATTGAAGCGGATTTGGATCTGGTTCTGGGCAATGATATTACAAGTCCGGTGGCAATTAAGGAAATGGAAAAAATGAAAGTGGAGGGGGTCTTTGATAAGGATAAGATTGCTCTTGTTCCGGATCATTTTGTCCCCAATAAAGATATCAAGTCTGCAGAGCATTGTAAGTGTGTCAGGGAATTTGCCCTCCGCAATCAGATTACGAATTATTTTGAAGTGGGTGAAATGGGGATTGAACATGCCCTTTTACCGGAAAAGGGTCTTACAGTGGCAGGAGATGTAATTATCGGCGCTGATTCCCATACCTGCACATATGGCGCGCTGGGAGCCTTTTCCACAGGAGTGGGAAGTACGGATATGGCGGCGGGAATGGCTACTGGAAAAGCCTGGTTTAAGGTGCCTTCGGCTATTAAATTTAATCTCACAGGAAAGCCTGATAAATGGGTCGGCGGAAAGGATGTTATTTTACATATTATAGGGATGATTGGAGTGGACGGCGCTCTGTATAAATCAATGGAATTTACAGGGGAAGGGATTAAAAACCTAACAATGGATGACCGTTTTACTATTGCAAATATGGCAATTGAAGCAGGAGGCAAAAACGGTATTTTTCCTGTAGATGAACTGGCAGTTTCCTATATGAAGGAACATTCCGTAAAACCTTATACCATTTATGAAGCAGATGCGGACGCTGTTTATGATGAGGAATATACCATTGATTTAAGCACTCTTCGCCCAACCATTGCATTTCCTCATCTTCCTGAAAATACAAAAACCATTGATGAAATCAAAGAGGAGATTAAGATTGACCAGGTGGTGATTGGCTCCTGCACCAATGGACGGATAGAGGATATGCGCACTGCAGCGGAAGTCTTAAAAGGACGGCATGTGGCAAAAGGAGTGCGCTGTATAATAATTCCGGCTACCCAGTCAATATATTTGCAGGCAATGGAAGAAGGACTTCTTAAAATTTTTATAGAAGCTGGCGCTGTGGTCAGTACGCCTACCTGCGGGCCATGTCTTGGGGGATATATGGGAATTTTGGCAAAGGGAGAGAAATGCGTTTCCACCACCAACCGCAATTTTGTGGGACGTATGGGTCATGTGGATTCTGAAATATATTTAGCAGGTCCTGCCGTTGCAGCGGCAAGTGCCGTTACGGGGAAAATATCCTGCCCCTGCCAGTTATAATAACCAGTATGCGGACACTTGAAATGTGCTCAGCTTTAATAAAGCAAAATATCAGATCCAGGGAAAAGATTTTTGGGTGAATCAGAAAGGATAATAGACATGAAAGCAGCAAAAGGAATTGTTTTTAAATATGGTGATAATGTAGATACGGATGTAATCATTCCCGCCAGATACTTAAATTCTTCCGACCCGGCGGAGCTTGCCTCTCATTGTATGGAAGACATAGATAAAGATTTTATAAAAAAGGTAAAAGAGGGGGATATTATCGTAGCAGATAAAAATTTTGGCTGTGGTTCTTCCAGAGAACATGCGCCTATTGCTATAAAAGCGGCAGGGGTAAGCTGTGTGATTGCAGAAACCTTTGCAAGAATTTTTTATAGAAATGCAATTAACATAGGACTTCCTATTATAGAATGTCCGGAAGCATCCGAAGGGATTGAGGCAGGAGATGAAGTGATGGTGGATTTCGATTCAGGCATTATAAAAAATCTCACAAAAGGAACACAGTTTAAAGGGCAGGCATTTCCGGAATTTATGCAGAAGATTATTGATGCGGAAGGTCTGATAAATTACATTAACCAAAAGTGATAAAATTCTATTAAAACACTTTTCTGAAAAAGAAGAAAACGGAAAATATAATGTTTATAAACAGGGGGAACATTTGCAGGCTGCGGTAATGTTCCCCCTGTTGGTCTGTCCTGGAACTTCTGAGGGTTGATTTTCCTGCAGCCGACAGTGAGGTTGTTGACGAAGCATTTTAATTGTAGTAAAATAGCATAGATATTCACAGGATAGACACACTTTTCTGATAAAATGAGCATCAGGAAAGTATTTATGGAATGTGTGAAGACATGTTTTAAGGCAAACCATGAAAGACGAGGAGGAACAAAACAAATGGCCCAGAAAAATACGCCTGAAACGGAAACCAAACAGAAGGTCCAGACGAAATATGACCGTAAGATGGAAGCAAGAAGGCAGCAGAAATTAAAAGAAGCAAAGCAGGAAAAAGTGACAAAATTCACTGCAGCAGCTGTGGGAATCCTGCTGGTTCTTGTAATTGTAGTTTCAGCAGCCGTATCTGTTATCAGTAAAAACAGGGCGCTAAATGGAACTTATGTTAAAATAGGGGAACATGAATTGTCCCAGCTTGAATATGATTATTATTATAATACAGCTGTCAATAATTATCTTGTCAGTTATTCTTCCCTGCTTCCTTATATGGGACTGGATACTTCGGCTGATTTTGATAAGCAGCAGTATACAGAAAATATGACATGGAAAGATATGTTTGATGAGATGACCGTAGAGCAGATTAAACAAACTAAGGCAATGGCGGATGATGCAGCAAACGTTGGATTTGTCTATGATAACACTGTAGAATATGATACCTTTAAAAACAATCTTAAGGATGCGGCTGAAGCGGCAAATATAAGTCTTAAGGAGTATTACAGACAAAGCTTTGGAGACTATGCCACAGAAAAAAATATACAGCCTTTTGTAGAAGAAAGTATGCTTGCCAATGCTTACTATGATGAAATGCTGGTAAAGAATACGCCTTCTGATGAAGAAGTTAAGGCTTACTATGAAGACAACAAACAGCTTTATGACAAGGTGGATTTCAGAAGTTTTATATTTAACACAGATCTTTCCAGCGATGCGTCAGAAGAGGAAATAAGTGAAGCAATGGATGGGCTGAAGGAAAAAGCGGAAGCTATGATGAAAGCCCGTAAGGATGGCGGGGACTTTGAGGAACTTTGTGCTCAAAATGCTTCTGAAGATGCAAAGGCAAATTATGAAAATGCAGAAACAGAGTACAGTCTAAGCGAAGGCAGAAACTATTCAGGAATTACGTCTGTTATGGCGCAGTGGCTCTATGAGGATGGACGCAAAGAAGGCGATATAACGGTACTCCGGGATGATTACCTTCATCAGTATTATGTAGTGGAATTTATAAAAAAATACTTTGATGAAGCGGATAATGCAAGTATTTCAAATACCATTGCTACCCAGAAAGTAACTGAATATATGACAGGGATGGTTGTAAACTATGAAGTTGTGGATGTGAAAGGGGATCTTAAGTACCTGACAATTCCTCCAGCAGAAAATACTTCTACAGATGATGTGGATAATTCTTCAGGCGCCGTATCTACTGATGGAGCATCATCTGAGGATAAAGGAAATACGGACGAAGCAGAAGTTTCTGAAGAAAATACTGAAAATAACAGCAAACCGGCAGAATAAAATTTAAGAATTTTAAAGAGTGTAAATTCTGTAAAGTACCAGGGCAGATTTACACTCTTTTTGTCATAGCGTGTTTGAAACATATTCTCCATTTTCCGGGACCAAACTTGAAGGATTGGTATTATCCTTGAAATGGTCTTGCAAAAGAACCTGCTGTGGAAATTATTTCTCCGGATGAAAGCAGGTGGTGTACATCGCCAAGTGCCTGAACTCTGAAATATGCCTCATTACTCCAGCGCTCCTCGCTTGACAGAATCGTAAGAGAAGTGGTCGGAATAAAGAAACCGTGAGTAAGCAGTTCAAAGGGAATGTTCAGCAAATGGGATAGCACCAGACAGGTAATGCCCAGATGACAAAAGATTACAATGACAGGCTCCCTTTCATCTTCGGGGGCTAATTCAGAATAACCTTTATTTCCCGGCGCGCTTGTTCGGGCAACATAAATCTCCTTTGCCTTTGGCACCCGGTAAAAATGGTTTTCCCTTACATATCCATAAGAAAACAAAAGGTTATCAAAATTCTGACATACATTTTTGTATTGTATGGCAATTTCAGGATTTTGCTGCATAATATCTGACTCAACCCAGCGGTCTGCATCCATCAGCAAAGGATCATTTGTCCAGTAAGAAGGTACGAAATCCCAGGGAACTCCATGCTTTCCGGTGATGGGATCATCAATTTCGTATGCAAATTCTTTCATCCATTCCAGGGTAACCGCCGTGCGGTTCATTTTTTCCAATGTGCAGGAAGCAGTGTCTTTTGCGCGTCCTAAGGGAGAGCAGTAGAAATCTGTCACATTCCACTTACAGATACGGTTGGCCAGAAGTTTAGCTTCCCGCCATCCTTTTTCTGTTAATGAGTCATTGATATAATCAGGTTCGCCATGGCGTACGAATACAATTTTCATTATAAATTCCTTTCTGTGGCTGATATATTGGGTAAACAGATATAAACTCCATATCAGTCTAACAAAAAAATCGGTATTTGTCACTAACCTTAGAACTTTTAAAAAATTATTGCTTGAAACGTACGTTCGCATGTGCTAAAATAGATTTATGAAAAAGATAAAAAAAGATATCATACTAATATTGGCTTTTTTTTCAATTGCAGCATTGTTATGGATAGTTCCTGTATTACAGAATAAATTAAATGATGGTGAAAGATCTGCTGTTGTACGGATTTATCAGGAAGGACAGGAGATAGACAGCTATCTGTTGTCTGAAGATGTGACAGTGCCTGTTCCCTATGAGAAAGAAGGGGGTTATAACCTGTTGCTTATTGAGAACGGACGGGCATTTATTTCTGATGCTGACTGCCCTGATATGCTTTGTGTGAAACAGCGGAGTATTGCGAGAAATGGAGAAAGTATTATCTGTCTTCCACATAAGCTTGTGGTACAGATTGAGTCGAAGGAGGAAAGTGGACTGGATGCGATCACCTATTAAGAAACAGACATCCCAAACGCCAGTAATCCATTTGGTAACAGATAATCATCCGCATAAGTCTCCATCAGGCGGACTTTATGTTAACCGGACGGTTTATATGGGACTTTTACTGGCCTTTGCACTTATTTTATCCTATGTGGAAACATTAATCCCTTTTGTAAGTGGTGTCCCAGGAATAAAATTGGGGCTTGCAAATCTTGCGGTAGTGCTTTGCCTGTATTTGCTTGGATGGAAAGAGGCATTGATTCTTACAATAGTAAAGGCGCTTCTTGGAGGACTGTTGTTTGGAAATTTGTCCACGATAATCTACTCGCTTTCAGGAGCCGCTTTAAGTATAGCTGTAATGATTGTCTTAAGAAAAACAGACTGGTTTCATATTCCGGTGGTCAGTGCTGCAGGCGGAGTTATGCACAACGCAGGGCAGCTTTTGACTGCCATGTTTATTGTGCAAACATATGGCTTGCTTTATTACGCACCATTACTTATCATTGCAGGGGTGATAACAGGATTTTTAATAGGAATAAGTACTTCCCTGATTTTGCCGTTGATTCAAAATATCATATCGAAAGGGGTACCTTTTTAATGATTGCTTTTGTTAGGGGAAGAATTGATGATATTACGGAAGAAAATGTGATAGTTGACACCGGCGGTATTGGCTATAATGTTAAAATTTCCAGTAGTACAGCATCACTTCTTCCCAAAATTGGGGAAGAAATAAAGCTATATACATACACATGTGTCAGAGAAGATATGTTCAGTCTTTACGGCTTCCTTTCAAGAGATGATTTGGAGGTTTTTAAAAAACTGATTACAGTAAATGGCATTGGACCAAAGGGAGGACTGGCCATACTTTCTGTGATGAGTGCAGATGATTTACGTTTCGCTATTCTTTCAGGGGATTCTGCATCTATTTCCAAGGCGCCAGGCATTGGCAAAAAAACAGCAGAAAGAGTTATTCTTGACTTGAAAGATAAGATTTCATTGGAAGACACATTAATACACAGGGAAATGCAGCAGATAAACAGAGGTAATTCCCAGGGAATGGACAGCCATGCCCGCAATGAGGCAGTGGAGGCGCTTACGGCGCTTGGCTATTCCGCGTCAGATGCTCTGCGTGCTGTAAAAAGTGTTCCGCTGGATGAAAATATGGATGTGGAAACCATATTAAAGCTTGCGCTTAAAAACTTGTTTTAACCGTTGCGGTACATGAAAAACTAAAGAAACCGTCAGCACTGTGTAAGACAGTGGTATGTTGGTGGGATTGAAAGAAAATGTTTAAACAAGGAAATGTTTAATTATGGCCAGAAGAATGATTGAAACAGATTTACAGGAAGAAGACGTAAAGATTGAAGGTTCTTTGCGTCCTCAAAAGCTTGATGACTATATTGGTCAATCTAAAATTAAGGATAGTCTGAAAATATATATAGAAGCGGCAAAGCAGAGAAACGATTCTTTGGACCATGTACTTTTTTACGGTCCCCCAGGTCTTGGAAAAACTACGCTGGCAGGCATTATTGCAAATGAGATGGGAGTCAACATGAAAGTTACCAGTGGTCCCGCTATTGAGAAACCGGGAGAGATGGCAGCAATTCTCAATAACCTGCAGGAAGGCGATTTGCTGTTTGTGGATGAAATCCACCGTCTGAACCGTCAGGTAGAGGAAGTGCTGTATCCTGCCATGGAAGATTTTGTGATAGATATTATGATTGGCAAGGGGCCCACTGCAAGATCCATCAGACTTGACCTGCCTCATTTTACGCTGGTAGGGGCAACTACGAGAGCAGGGCTTTTGACAGCCCCCCTGCGGGATAGGTTTGGAATTATTCACAGACTTGAGTTTTATTCTGTAGAGGAATTGCAGCTGATTATTATGCACTCAGCCCGGATACTGGACGCTCCTGTGGAGCCTGCAGGGGCTATAGAGATGGCTAAAAGAAGCAGAGGAACGCCAAGGCTGGCTAATAGGATTTTAAAGAGAGTGAGGGATTACGCCCAAGTAAAACATGATGGCATTATTACAGAAAATGTCGCCATGACAGCGTTGGATTTGATGGATGTAGATAGAATGGGGCTGGATCATATTGACAGGAACATTTTATTATCTATGATTCAGAAGTTTTCAGGCGGACCTGTAGGACTAGATACTTTAGCAGCAGCAATTGGGGAAGATTCAGGAACGATAGAAGATGTTTATGAGCCATATCTGTTAAAAAATGGGTTTATAAACCGCACACCACGAGGAAGAGTAGTTACAGATTTGGCATATCATCATTTAGGACTTGAAATTCCCCAATAATCTGCTTATAATAGATATTGTATAGAGAACGTAAGATAAGCTATATATTTTGTGTATAGAGGGGTGAGCCTGATGTCAGTTAAAACGGATACAGAAGTAATCATTGGCGGCAAAGTGTTTACGTTGAGCGGATATGAAAGCGAAGAGTATTTACAGAAGGTGGCATCCTATATTAATAATAAAATGGCAGAATATGGAAAGGTTGACTCCTTCAGGAGACAGCCGCTTGATACACAAAGCGTTCTGCTTCAATTAAATATTGCAGATGATTATTTCAAGGCCAAAAAACAGATTAACCTTTTGGAAGAAGAAATCCAGAATAAAGAAAAGGAACTTTATAATTTAAAACATGAACTGATTGCCTCCCAGATTAAACTGGAAAATACAGAAAAAAATGTGAAATCCCTTCAGAGTGAATTAAACGAAAATGCCAAGAAAATTATCAGACTTGAAACAGAATTGAAATCTAATTAAAAGCTGTCTTACCAGACAGCTTTTTGTGCGGATAAAATCAGTCGTATATTAAGCAGATGGCATGCGTTACTGTTATGAGGGCTTTTAGAGATAGAGAAGGAAAAGGAATAGGCATGAAAAAAGTTGAGCTTTTATCTCCGGCAGGTAATTTTGATGCACTAAAAGGCGCAATAAGGGCTGGGGCAGATGCTGTTTATCTGGGTGGCGCGCATTATGGTGCACGGGCATATGCGGAAAATTTTACAAAAGAGGAAATTTGCAGAGGTATCCGTCTGGCTCATATCTTGGGCAGGAAAATATATCTTACAGTCAATACTCTTGTAAAGGAAAAGGAGCTTGACAATTTATATGATTTTTTACTTCCCTTTTATGAAAGTGGACTGGACGGGGTAATTGTACAGGATTTTGGTGTGCTTTGCTATATAAGAACCTATTTCCCAGGCTTGGCGATCCATGCCAGTACACAAATGACGGTGACAGGAAGCGGAGGCGCCAATTTTGTGAAGGAGCAGGGGATATCCCGCATTGTGCCGGCAAGGGAGCTGTCTTTGGAAGAAATTAAAAAAATAAAACTGGAAACGGGAGTGGAGATTGAGGCATTTATCCATGGCGCCATGTGTTATTGCTATTCTGGCCAATGTCTGTTTAGCAGTATTCTTGGGGGGCGGAGTGGCAACCGAGGGCGCTGTGCCCAGCCCTGTCGTCTTGGATATAACTTAGATGGGAAAAACTGTTATCCATTAAGTATGAAAGACATGTGCACCATTGAATTTCTTCCACAGTTAATTGACTCTGGCATTGACTCTTTTAAAATAGAAGGCCGGATGAAGAAAGCGGCATATGCAGCTGGCGTAACAGCAATTTACAGGAAATATATAGATAAGTACTATCAGGATAAAGAGAATTTCTACGTTTCTGAAAAAGATAAAAGTCTTTTGCATTCTTTGTATATTAGAAGCGAAACCGGAGATGGGTATTACCGACGGATAAATGGCAAAGAGATGATAAGTCTTAAATCGCCTGCATATTCAGCAACAGATGAACAGTTATTAAAGGAAATTGAAAAAAAATATATAGATGGACAACTTTACCAGGATGTGGAAGCGAAGCTTTGTCTGAAAGTGGGTGAGCCCGTAAGTATCAGCCTTCAAAAGAATGCGGCAGGTGTGCACATTACAGGAGATGTTGTGCAAAAAGCGCAAAAACAGCCCCTGACAAAAGAAAATATTAAAGAAAAAATCAAAAAAGGCGGAGAGAGTTTTATAAAGGCAGAACAGATAAATATTGATATGGAGGATAATGTATTTTTGCCGGTGCGTTCTTTAAATGAGCTTCGCCGGAAGGCTGCCACATGTATGGAAATGGAAATTATAAGGCAAAATGGGTTTGATTTTATAAATGAAAGGAAATCATTGCCTCCGGGACCAAAAGAAAAAAGAGAGGTTTCCTGCGTACCTTCTCTGGAAAGACAAATTCAGGTTTCCGTACATACTGCGGAACAGTTGTGGGCTGCTTTGGATGAAAAAGTGTCACGTATTTATCTGGACTACAGCCTGTTAGATAAAAAAATCCTTGACAGGCTCCGGAGATCTGTGGTGCAATTATTTATCGCCTCACCTTATGTCGTGCGGGCAAAAGATATACTGTATTTGAAGAAAATAAAAGCCGCCTTGTCATCCGGGGTTTTTGATGGTGTGCTTGTGAGAAATCTGGAAAGTTATCATTTTTTTACCAGTCAGGATATTTATGGGAAAAACTGCTTAAACAAAAAATGTATACCAGAAAAAATAGTGCTGGATGCTAATTTTTATTTATGGAATCGGGAGTCTGTAAACTTCTGGAAAAACCAGGCGGATGAATTTTATCTCCCACTGGAGTTAAATGGGCACGAATGGCAAAAACTGTTGGGAATAACCGGCGGAAAAACATTTACTGCATCAGCGGTTGTTTATGGTAGACTGCCTGTTATGATTACTGCCAATTGCCTGAAAAAAACCATGGGAAAATGTAACAAAAAACCTGGAATGGTGATACTTGGTGACAGATACAAAAAGCAGTTTCCTGTGTATACGGATTGCCAATGCTGCTATAATGTAATTTATAACAGTGTACCCTTATCTCTTCATAAAATGTTTGCCTTATCAGACTGTCCTGTTTCAAACTTCCGGCTGGATTTTACCTTTGAAAAGAGAGAGGATACGGCCGACATTATCCGGTATTTTAAAGAGATACTGGTACGATATAAGGAACCTTTTTATAAGGAATACACTACAGGACATTATAAACGGGGAGTAGAATAAATGGAGTTATACATCAGCGAATTTTCAAGATATGTGATAACGCTGCTTATGGTTTTATATACCTATGAGTGTTTTGCTGTTTTCCGCTATAGTGATGAAGAAAAGAGGAGAGGCATTTACACCAGACAAAATATATTGATGTTTGTTTTTCATTTCAGCTGCTTTCTGGTTATCTGTTTTGAAATGGGAGATATTACTTATTTGTTTTTTTATGCGTTTCAACAGATTATACTATACGCGGCTGTGGTTTTGTACCGAATGCTATATCCCAAAACAAACCGGCTGCTGGTAAACAATATGTGTCTGCTGCTTAGCATCAGTTTTGTTATATTGACAAGGTTTGGTCTTGGCAAGGCAATCAGACAGTTTATTATTGTTACCGGTTCACTTGCCGTGGCATTAATCATTCCGTTTTTTGTGCGTAAATTCCGGTTCCTTAAAAATTTAAGATGGATATATGCCATAGCAGGGATTGGAGCCCTTGGGGTGGTTATGATTTTAGGGCAGACAACCTATGGCAGTAAACTTTCTTATTCTATTGCGGGCATTACCTTCCAGCCATCTGAATTTGTTAAGATTTTATTTGTGTTTTTTGTTGCCAGTGCATTATATCAGTCATCAGGCTTTTTTGAGGTTTTCACCACTGCCGTTGTTGCGGCGGCGCATGTGATTGTGCTGGTAATTTCAAAGGACCTGGGAAGCGCTCTTATTTTTTTTATTGTGTATGTATTAATGGTATTTGTGGCAACCAAAAATTTTTTGTATGTATTAGCAGGCGCTGCGGGCGGTTCAGCAGCGGCTTATGTGGCGTATCAGGCTTTTTCCCATGTACAGGTCAGGGTGCAGGCGTGGAAAGATCCCTGGAGTGTGATTGACGCGGCGGGTTTTCAAATTACTCAGTCATTGTTTGCCATTTCAAGTGGTGGTTTATTTGGTCTGGGGCTTTATAAAGGAACGCCGCAGTCTATTCCTTTGGTGGAAGCTGATTTTATTTTTTCAGCCATAGCAGAAGAGCTTGGCATTATTTTTGCCCTCTGTCTGATATTGATTTGCGTCAGCTGCTTTATTATGTTTATGAATATTGCCAACAGACTTACCGACAGATTTTACCAGCTTACTGCTTTTGGACTTGGAGTCACTTATATTTTTCAGGTATTTCTTACGATTGGAGGCGGAACGAAATTTATTCCTCTTACAGGCGTGACACTTCCGCTTATCAGCTATGGTGGAAGCTCTGTTCTCACTACGCTGATTATGTTTGCTGTGATTGAAGGATTATACATTATTATGCTTGAGGAGGAAGAAGCTCAAAGAATGGAGCAGAAGAAGAGACGCAGGAAAAAGAAAATACGACAGGTTCCGGCTAAAGCTGAAGGGGAAGATGACTGGGACGAGGGAAACATAATTCAGGAAGATGATTTAACGGGAGAAGACATTGAGCAGGAAGAATGAACAGAAAAAGAAAAGTAAAAAAAAGAAAAACAGAGAAATCACAATAGTTACCTGGGTATTTACTTTGCTCTTTTTAGGTATGGCAGGGTATATTACACAATATGCCCTTACGCATAAGCAGGAACATTTGAACAACAGTTATAATGGCAGACAACAGCTTTTAGCGGCACAAAACAGAAGAGGAAATATTTTTTCCGCAGAGGGAGAACTGCTGGCACATACGATTGTGGATGAGGAAGGAAAAGAAAGAAGAGAATATCCTTACCAGAATTTATTTTCCCATGCGGTTGGCTATGCGACCAATGGGAAAATGGGGATAGAATCCCAGGCAAACTATTATCTGATTAATTCCAGCATACCGCTTTCCCAAAAAGTGGAACTGGATGCAGCAGGAAAAAAATATCCGGGGGATAATGTGTATACAACATTGAATGTGGATTTACAACAGGTAGCCTTTACTGCCCTGGGAGTTTATCAGGGAGCAGTGATTGTAACAGAACCTTCCACTGGGAAAGTGCTTGCCATGGTGTCCAAACCAGACTTTAATCCGGAGCAGATTGCCAGTATATGGGATGATTTGGTAGCGGATAAAGACAGTAGTATACTTTTAAACCGGGTGACTCATGGACTTTATCCGCCAGGATCCACCTTTAAAATGATTACGGCATTGGAATATATTAGGGAAAACCCGGATAATTATTCAGGCTATAACTATAACTGTACAGGCGCTATTACCAGGGGGGAGGATAGAATCCAATGTTATCATGGCACAGTCCACGGCGCTGTGGATTTTGAAAGATCCTTTGCAAAATCCTGTAACACATCCTTTGCCAATATTGGACTTTCTCTGGATAAAACAGAGTTTGCAAAAACCTTAAAGCAGCTTTTGTTTAATCAGGAGCTTCCAACTCCGTTACCTTCCGGGGTAAGTCGTATAGATGTTTCTTTAGAAACAACAGATTCAAATATGATGCAGATCTCTATTGGACAGGGGACTACATCTATTACCCCGCTGCTTTTAAATATGATTACCTGTGCAATTGCCAATGATGGGATTTTGATGGAACCTTATGTCATAGATTATGTACAAAGCAGTATAGGAGAGAAGGTTAAGACTTTTAACGGGTCTGCCTATGGAAAATTAATGGAGCCGCAGGAAGCCGAAATACTAAAGGGCCTTATGACAGATGTAGTGGAGGAAGGAACCGCTTCCAGATTAAAAGGACTTTCTTACACGGCGGCAGGAAAAACTGGGTCCGCAGAATATGGGACAGTAAAAGGGGACAGTCATGCATGGTTTACGGGTTTTGCCCCGGCAGAAAATCCGGAAATATGCGTAACCATAATTATTGAAGGCGCGGGAGCCGGCGGAGATTATGCGGTTCCCATCGCCAAAAGAATTTTCGATACTTATTTTCAATAAAAGCCCTTGACAGACAGGTTTTTATGACTGGAAAGATCAATAAAAGTACCATTTTTTGTACGGGTAAGTGGACGACTGATTTCTTTCTGGCTGATCATGATAACCTCTGCCACCTCATCGTTGCTTAAGAGTACATTAAACCCAACCATATGATTTGCAAGCCGGTATAAGATCGTGCGCAGTAATTCCGGGTCATATTTAAAGGCATCTTTTTCAAAGATTTCAATTACTTCAAAAGGATTTTTGGCCTGACGGTATGACTTGGCAGATGTCATGGCTTCATAAGCATCAATAATGGCCATGTATCTGGCATAAATATCAATTTGCTTATCATGCAGCTTGGACGGATAACCAGTACCGTCATACCTTTCGTGGTGCATCAGAACTGTTTTCAGAACATGGTCATCTACGTCTACATTCTGAAGCAGTCCGAAGCCCAGAAGCGTATGGGTTTTTATTTTTTCAAATTCAAGGTCTGTCAGTTTCCCGGTTTTCATTATCAGGGAATCCGGGAGCTTTAATTTCCCAATGTCGTGCAAAAGGGCACACTGGATTAACAGACGGGATTTTTCTTCAGAGATAGAAAGCCATGATGCGAAAAGGCCTGCAATTAATGCGGAATTCAGACTATGGGTATATGTAATGTCATTTTCCTGAAAACTCATGTTATACAAATAGTCTAGCAGGGACTCATGGGATGAAAAACTTTCAAAAATCTGATCATAAAGCCCCATAAGTTTCTCTGTTTTAAAAAGAATGCCGTTAAAAACAAAGTCTTTCATCATTTTCCGGTAGACGGGCAGGACAGAATGATATGCAGCCTGAAAAGACGCAAATCCCTTACTGGAACGGATTTTTTCGGAATAAGTCGCATTATCTTCAGTCACATCCTCATCTTTGACAGGAACGCTCATAACAGAATGCCGTGTCAGTTTGCTGATAATATTAGAATTTACCTGTGTTCCTTCTGGAATAATCAGCTTGCCCTGGTAATTGTAAATATCTGCACTGATTATCATACCAGGTTTCAGTGCCATTCTTGCAATTTCTTTCATTTTACACCCTCCACATAACACAGGCTTCTTCTGAGCCATGGTATTAATTATAACTATTTCCCCAAGCACTGGTTTGTAACTGGTATTTACCATTTACAATGTGCTATTATATAAAGTATAAATTATTCCTATGTTCTGGTCAATATTTTACTTTGGTATTTTTATGAAATATGTTATGCTAGGAGATAGAAGAAATGGGAGGAAGGGAATGGAATGAAATTTTATAAATATCTTTATATTGGCGATACTGTTACTAATCCGGCTAAAATAAAATGGAAATTAAAACACCATGCAGGGGTAAATGTTTTTGTCATTACCATTGCACCTGGTCCTGACCAGCTTGAAATATTTCATAGCGCTTATCTCAAACAGATGTACTACAGACATCATCCGCCGATTATAGTTGGTATTGCTTCCAACTATGAGGAAGCTGTTGGAATTGTTGTTGAAATTACCCAGGAGTGTCTTGATGCTGTGGGAAACTGTAACCTGAAAGAATACTTAAAACAAAAAGCAAAACAAAATAATAATCATGGTGATTAGCATGACAGTACTGTTAACATTTTTAAAAATTGTGGGGATTATATTTCTTGCTATACTGGCTTTCATAATGACAGTATTACTGCTGGCGCTGTTTGTACCAGTCAGATACCGCCTGGAAGCGCACCGCAATGCAGCGGAAGATACGCCGGCTGCGGTGAAAATAAAAATTACATGGCTTCTTCATATGCTAAATGTGGCATTTTCCTATCCGGAGGCCGCATATATAAAAGTCAGACTGTTTTGCTTTACTGTTTTCCGCTCTGATAAAGAAAAAAGAGAAAAAGATGACAGTCGGCAGGAAAAATCAGGCGGACAGTCAGATATAGAAGAAAGAAAAAATGAAGAAGTACCTTCGGATAAAGATACAACTGCCATGGAGACGGGACAAAAGGTAGAGAAATCACAGGCGGATTTTTCCGAAGAAGAAATCTTGCAGAAGGAAAATAAAGATGCAGGCACACCCAAAGAGAGTATAAATGACGAAAGCGGGCAGAAGGAAGAGCTGGAGGGAAAAGAAGCAGGCGCCGGTGTGATAAGCAGAATGAAAGAATTTATAAATAAAATTTTATCATTGCTTATAAATATTAAGTACACAATTACTAAAATATGTGATAAGATAAAACATATTGTAAATAATATCCAATATTATATCAATATTATAAAAAGTGAAACTTTTAACTGTGCATGGATGGTCTGTTCTAGTCAGGTGCTTTACCTGTTAAAAAGTATACGTCCACGGAAATTTACCGGAAGTCTTCATATAGGGACAGGGGACCCTGCCAGTACAGGACAGGTACTTGCTATTTATGGCATCCTGTATCCGTTTATTGGAAGCCATATGGACATTGTGCCTGATTTTGAACAAAAGATAATAGAAGGACAGCTATTAATAAAAGGAAAAATAACTCTGTTCCATTTTTTAAAAGTGGCATGGGTTGTTTATTTTAACAAGGATTTCCGTCGTTTGATTAAATTATTTAAAAGGGAGGCAGCTTAAAAATGGCAGAAAACAATTTTACAGGAGTAATTGAGTCTTTGATGAAGGGGATGAACATTGTTTTATCCACAAAGACAGTGGTTGGTGAAGCAACTAAAATTGATGATACAATTATTTTGCCGCTTGTGGATGTCACATTTGGTGTTGGAGCCGGGGCAAGTGTGGGAGATAAGAAAAATGGTGGAGCAGGTGGTTTTACTGGGAAGCTTACGCCCAGCGCTGTTTTAGTAATTAAAAATGGAAGCACCAAGCTTGTAAATATTAAAAACCAGGATACTGTTACCAAAGTGCTAGACCTGATTCCGGATATTGTGGATAAATTTACGGCGCCTAAGGAAGAAATGATAAATGATGATGATGCTGTGGATATTGCCTTCCCGGAAGATGAAAAAGATAACAGTAAATAAGAAATATTTTTCAGGTAAATGCATAAGATATAATAAAAGCATAAGTGGGTGGATACGCATGAAGAGACTGATTGGATTTATCGCTTTCTGGATTGCAGTTGGAATGCTGCTTATGCTTTTTCTTGCGCATCATTATTTAATTGCCCTGATAATTATAGCGCTTCTTTTACTGATTGGATATAACTGTTATTTATAAAGAAGGCGGATAATTGTAAGGGGAAAATTTTTGGATATTTTTTAGGAAGTTTTAGAAAAATATGGAGCTTGCAATTTTTTGCAGGGTAAACAAGGGAGGGTGGCATGAGTAATTTAGAAAATGCCGAAAAATGCCAGCAGTTTGAACAGGCAGAGACGGAGAAAGAGATGGATGAACTAAATGAGCTGAAGTCCTGGCTGTTTAAGGAGAATATACGTCTGCAGAACCAGCAGGGCGATCTTTCCTTAAGAGAGGACATGCTAAACAGGGAAAAGGAGCGGTTTAAAGCTGAAGTGGAAGAAATCAAGCACAGGCTGAAGGCGGATCAGAAACGGTTCATGCAGAAGGAAGCTTTTTTTGATAAAAAGATGGATATATTAAAAAATGGATTTGCAGAACTGGAGGAAGACCGTAAAAAGCTTGAGAGGGAAAAACTTCGGCTGGAGGCAGAAAAAAGCGCTTATGCTGGTTATGCTATGGAGGCTGACCTTGCTGAAATGCTTTTCCGGGGAGTCAATAGCCAGCTTGCCCTGAAAAAACGATATAAGGATTTGATTAAGATGTTTCATCCTGATAATATTGCAGGGGACCATGAAATGGTACAGGCTGTTAACAGAACCTATGAGAAAATGAAATATGAATATGATTTAATAAAGAGAGCATAGGAAAATCAGACTGTGAAAATCAAGGTTTTGGGCTGACGGCAGTTGCCAAATGTCTGCAGGAAGCCCCTTGGCTCGTTGTCGCGGGAATAAAAAAACTGACCTAAACGGTCAGTTCTTTATTGTTCAGTTTAAGCCCTTTCAACTTTTCCGGATTTAAGACAATTTGTACAAACGTGCATTCTTTTGCAGGCTCCGTTTACTTTACATTTTACATTTTTGATGTTGGGTTTCCAGATTCTGTTAGATCTTCTATGAGAATGGCTTACGTTATTCCCGAAATGAACGCTTTTACCACAAATATCACATTTTGCCATCGTTGCACCTCCTAACAATTCAAATTAAATACACACAACGATTGTATAATACCAGAAATTAGGACAAATTGCAAGCGTAAATTAAATAATTTTAAGGAAAATTATTGTTTCCTTTTTTTGATTTTACGGTTATAATAAAATATATATGTTCAAAATATAAGGAGGCGGCCTATGAAAAATTCTTCCGCGAAGGAAACTTCCATGAATACTCATATGGGGAATATTGCAATTGATAATGAAGTAATTGCCCAGTACGCAGGCAGCATTGCTATGGAGTGCTTTGGCGTTGTGGGGATGGCGGGCATAAATGTAAGGGATGGTCTTGTTAAACTGCTTAAAAAAGAAAGCATGACCAGAGGAATTAATGTATCTATCCGTAAAAATAAACTTACAATTAATTTCCATGTAATTGTGGCTTATGGCGTAAGCATTCTGGCAGTTACCGATAACCTTATCAGTAACGTGAAATACAAATTAGAGGAATTCACAGGAATAGAGATTGAAAAAATAAACATCTTTGTTGAAGGTGTTAGAGTGATTGATTAATGAGGAGGATCTGCTGTGACAAATACAATCGACGCTAAGGTACTTGCAAAGATGTTCTTAGCTGGCGCTAAAAATCTGGAATCCAAAAAGGAATGGATTAATGACTTAAATGTTTTTCCCGTACCCGACGGAGATACGGGCACCAATATGACCCTCACGATCATGTCGGCGGCCAAAGATGTTGCGGCTATGGAAAATCCGGACATGCTTTCTCTTTGCAAGGCGGTTTCGTCAGGCTCGCTAAGAGGGGCAAGGGGCAATTCCGGTGTAATTTTATCTCAGTTATTCCGCGGCTTTACCAAATCAATCAGGGACAAAGACGAATTGGATATTCCCATGTTTGCAGATGCTTTTGACCGGGCTGTGGAGACGGCTTACAAGGCAGTTATGAAACCCAAAGAAGGTACTATTTTGACAGTAGCCAAGGGAGCTGCCACAAGGGCCAGACAGCTGGCAGACGAAGGATGTGAAGATCTTGGCAGTTTTTTTGGAGAAGTTATCAGGTATGCGGATGATGTGCTGGAGCATACGCCGGAGATGCTTCCTGTATTAAAACAGGCAGGTGTGGTGGATTCCGGCGGACAAGGGCTTATGCAGGTGCTTAAGGGAGCATATGACGCTTATCTTGGCAAAGAAATTGATTTTACGATAAGTGAACCAGCCCATGCAGCTTCTGAAAAAACAGGCATGGAAGCCCAAGTCCAGCCAAATGTTGAAATTAAATATGGATACTGCACAGAATTTATTATAATGCTGAGCCGTAACTTTAACATTAAGCATGAGATGGATTTTAAGGAATATCTGGAATCTATTGGTGACTCTATTGTAGTTGTGGCAGATGACGATGTGGTCAAGGTACATGTACATACCAATGACCCAGGTCTTGCTATCCAAAGGGCACTTCGGTATGGTGCGTTATCTAATTTAAAAATTGACAATATGCGTCTGGAACATCAGGAAAAACTTTTTAAGGCAAAGGAGCAGGAGGCAGGCTATAAAGAAAACTCCCAGGAAGCGCCTATGCCTCATAAGGAAGTAGGATTCATTGCGGTATCTGCAGGAAATGGGATTAATGAAATATTTAAGGGGCTTGGCGTTGATTATATAATAGAAGGCGGACAGACCATGAATCCCAGTACCGAGGATATGTTAAATGCCATTGAAAAGGTAAATGCAGACACAATTTTCATTTTGCCAAACAATAAAAATATTATTTTGGCGGCGAATCAGGCGCAGATGATGGTAGAGGAAAAAAAGATAGTGGTAATACCCACCAAGACGGTGCCACAGGGTATTACAGCCATTATCAATTATGTTCCTGATATGTCAGTAGAAGAAAATGAAGAAACCATGAAACAGGAAATTGGCAGTGTAAAGACAGGCCAGGTTACCTATGCTGTCCGGGATACAGTAATTGAAGACAAGGAAATTAAACAGGGAGACTATATGGGGCTTGGTGATGCAGGCATCCTTTCTGTAGGTGGTGATGTTTCTGAGGCGGCTTTCCAGATGGTATGCGAAATGATGAACGACGATCTGGAGCTAATTAGTATTTATTATGGACAGGATATTGAGGAAGAGGCAGCGGAGGACTTAAAGAAACAGATTAAGGGGAAATTTCCTTCCTGTGATATTGAACTGCAGTATGGCGGGCAGCCAATTTACTATTATATTATATCGGCAGAATAAACAGCGCCATAGACAGACGGCTGTGTGAAAAGGACGGAGAAACCGTCCTTTTTGCGGTTTTAGTATATAGAAAGAAAAACCGCATGTTGTAGTAATGAGGAAGAATATATGAAATATTCAGATGACATCATAAAACTGAAAGGAATTGGAGAAAAAACTGCAAAACTATTCCGTAGGATAGGGATCTGCACCACAGGAGATTTGCTTTCATATTATCCAAGGGATTATCAGACTTTTTCTGCTCCCGTTAAAATTGCGGAGGCAGCAAAGGGGGATGTTGCAGCAATGAAGCTGTTTATACCATCTGATTTTAAATGGAAAAAGGTGCATAATCTGACAGTTGGATCCGGCGTTGGCAGTGATGGTACAGATAAGATTTTTCTTACCTTTTTCAATACACCTTATTTGAAAAGCAAACTAACAGCGGGAAGCTCTTATTTGTTCCGTGGAAGGGTAAAAAATGAAAATGGGAAATATCATATGGACCAGCCGAAGCTTTTTACCTGGGATGAATATGAGGAAAAAATGGGACAGCTACAGCCGTGCTATAGTCTGACAGCTGGACTGCCTAATGGCACTGTGGTAAGGGCGGTAAAACAGGCAGTGGAGGGATACAATGAAGAAGAGTATTTGCCGGAAGATATTGTTAAAGAATATGGACTGATGTGTCCAGGTGAAGCAATAAGGCAGATACATTTTCCCAAAGACTGGAATACGCTGGTTGAGGCGCGCAGACGGTTAGTTTTTGATGAATTTTTTCTTTTTCTCTTTTCCATAAGAAGAATGAAGGAATATAATGAAAATCTTGCCACAGAGTATCCGATGATAGAAACTGCCTGGACGGGACGTTTTCAGGAGGCATTGCCGTACCGCCTGACAAGAGCCCAGGAGCAGGTTTGGAAGGAAATTGAGTCTGATCTGGTAAGCGGAAAATGTATGAACCGTTTGATACAGGGAGATGTAGGCTCCGGGAAAACCATTCTTGCTTTTTTAGCGCTCCTGCTTGCTGTGAGCAACGGATATCAGGGTGCTCTTATGGCGCCTACAGAAATTTTAGCATCCCAGCATTTTGAACAGCTATGCCAGATGAGCGAAAGGTATGGACTTCCTTTTCGTCCGGTTCTTTTGACAGGATCCGCAGGCATGGCGGCTAAAAAGAAAATTTACAGGCAAATAGAAGAAGGGGAGGTTAATGTAATTATTGGAACCCATGCCCTGATACAGGAGAAAGTAATTTACCAGAATCTGGCTCTTGTTATCACAGATGAACAGCATCGTTTTGGCGTCCGGCAAAGGGAGAGCCTTGGGGAAAAGGGAGGATGCGCTCATGTCCTTGTAATGAGTGCGACCCCTATTCCCAGAACACTTGCAATTATTTTGTATGGGGATATGCACTTATCTGTAATTAATGAGCTTCCTGCCAACAGGCTTCCCATAAAAAACTGTGTGGTTGGAACTTCCTACAGGAAAAAAGCATATGAATTTATTACCAGAGAAGTGCAGAAGGGAAATCAGGCATATGTAATTTGCCCAATGGTAGAAGAGGGAGAAGAAGGAACAGACGATCTTGAGAATGTGACGGATTATGGACAAAAGCTGCGAAGCGAACTGCCAGAAGATATTCATGTGGAAATTCTTCATGGTAAAATGAAGAGTGCGGATAAAAAAAGAATTATGGAAGCCTTTGCTGCCGGAGATATTCATGTTCTTGTATCTACTACCGTTATAGAAGTAGGAATTAATGTGCCTGCGGCAACTGTGATGATGGTTGAGAATGCAGAACGTTTTGGACTTGCCCAGCTTCACCAGCTTAGGGGCAGGATTGGAAGGGGAAACAGACAATCGTACTGTATTTTTATCAATGGTTCCGGAAAGGATACCTCCATGGAAAGACTGAAAATATTAAATCAGTCAAATGATGGATTTTATATTGCGGAAGAGGACTTAAAACTAAGGGGACCTGGTGACTTATTTGGAATCCGGCAAAGCGGCGCTATGGCCTTTCGCATTGCAGATATTTACCAGGATTCGGACATTTTAAAGAGAGTCAGTATTACCGTTGATAGTTTGCTTGAAAAAGACAGAGAATTGAAAGATGAAAACCATGCGATGCTTAAACGATATTTAAATGAAAATGCTGGAAATTTTATTGACTTTAGAACAATCTGACAGTAAGATAAATTTGTGCATTTTGGGCACAGGAAATAGAAGAAAATTATGATGTTATGATGTTTTCTGTATCAAAGAATACTTGTGTTGTTATAACAAAATACAGGAAGGAATGGTGAAACGATTGGATAAAAAAATTGCAGTGGTAACAGATTCAAACAGCGGAATTACGCAAAAGGAGGCAGTGGAGCTTGGCGTCAAAGTGCTTCCTATGCCTTTTATGATTAATGAAGAAACTTTTTTTGAGGACATTACGCTTACACAGGAGGAATTTTACCAAAGACTGGAGGGTGGCGCAGATGTAGTGACAAGTCAGCCGTCCCCTGAAGCGGTAATGGATTTGTGGAAGGAAGTCCTGACAGAATATGATGAAATTGTTTATATTCCAATGAGCAGCGGTCTTTCTGGTTCCTGTCAGAGCGCCATCATGCTTTCTGAAGATTTTGACGGAAAAGTACAGGTAGTAAATAACCAGAGAATTTCTGTTACCCAAAGACAGTCTGTTATGGATGCGAAAATGCTGGCGCAAAAAGGCATGGATGCTGTCCAAATTAAAGAGGCACTTGAAAAAGATAAATTTAATTCCAGTATTTATATTATGCTGGATACTCTATATTATCTGAAAAAGGGGGGAAGGATAACGCCTGCCGCCGCCGCTATTGGAACCATCCTAAAGTTAAAGCCGGTGCTGCAGATTCAGGGGGAAAAGCTGGATGCCTTTGCCAAGGCAAGGACCAGCAGCCAGGGAAAGAGCATTATGATAAGCGCTATCAAAAATGATATGGAAAACCGGTTTGGAGGCGCCAAAGCGGACTGCATCTGGCTGGAAGTAGCATATACCAAAGACTTTGAAGCGGCACAACAGTTTTCAGAAGAGCTTTTAAAAGAATTTCCAGGTTTTGATATTGTAATAAATCCCCTATCCCTTAGCGTTGCGTGTCACATTGGTCCAGGGGCCCTGGCAGTTGCCTGCTGTAAAAAGATGAAATAGAATTTAAACAAAGAAAGAGGTTTAAACAAATGGCAAAAGCACCAGTTTATGATGCTTCCAGTATAACGGTGTTAGAGGGTCTTGAAGCGGTAAGAAGAAGGCCGGGAATGTATATTGGCAGCGTTTCCACCAAGGGACTGAACCATTTAATTTATGAAATTGTGGATAATGCGGTAGATGAACATCTCGCAGGATACTGTGATAAAATATTTGTTACACTGGAAGCAGACGGTTCCGCTACCGTGGAGGATAATGGCAGAGGAATTCCTGTGGGGATGCACGAAAAAGGTGTCAGCGCTGAGAGATTGGTATTTACCACTCTCCATGCAGGAGGAAAATTTGATGATTCTGCCTATAAAACCAGCGGCGGTCTTCATGGTGTCGGTTCCTCTGTGGTAAACGCCCTTTCCACCCATTTGACGGTTCAGGTTAAAAATGGCGGTTTTATCTATGAAGACAGGTATGAGCGGGGCACTCCCATGGTGGAATTAAATGAGGGACTGCTTCCTGTAATTGGCAGAACAAAGGGGACGGGTACACGGATAAACTTTCTTCCGGATGATACCATTTTTGACAAAACCCGTTTTAAAGAAGATGAAATCAAAAGCAGAATGCACGAAACGGCATATTTAAATCCGGAGCTGACGATTATTTTTGAGGATAAACGCAAGGAAGAAACGGAACATCAGGAGTACCATGAGCCTGAAGGGATTATTGGATTTATTAGGGATATGAACAAGTCTACAGAAGCAGTGTGTGATGTGATTTACTTTAAAGGAGAAAGTGAAGGCATTTCTGTGGAAGGGGCATTTCAGTATATTAATGAGTTTCATGAAAATGTACTGGGCTTTTGCAATAATATTTATAACTCTGAGGGGGGTACCCATTTAACCGGATTTAAGACGGCTTTTACCAACATAATTAATACCTATGCCAGAGAACTGAATATTTTAAAGGATAAAGACGCAAATTTTACAGGCGCAGATGTGCGCAACGGTATGACAGCAGTAATTTCGGTAAAGCATCCTGATCCAAGATTTGAAGGACAGACCAAGACCAAACTGGACAATCAGGATGCGGCAAAAGTAGTTTCCAAGGTGGCCAGTGAGGAGCTGGTCCGTTATTTTGACCGCAATCTGGAAATTCTCAAAAATGTGATAGGCTGTGCAGAAAAAGCCGCAAAAATTAGAAAGTCAGAAGAAAAAGCCAGAACCAATATGCTGACGAAGCAAAAGTTTTCTTTTGATTCCAATGGAAAACTTGCCAATTGTGAGTCCAGAGATGCTTCTAAATGTGAAATTTTTATTGTGGAAGGGGATTCAGCGGGGGGCAGCGCAAAGACAGCCAGAAACCGGGCTTTCCAGGCGATACTTCCTATCCGGGGTAAGATATTGAACGTTGAAAAGGCAAGTATTGATAAGGTTCTTGCCAATGCGGAAATCAAAACCATGATCAATGCTTTCGGATGTGGATTTTCTGAAGGGTATGGCAATGATTTTGATATTTCAAAGCTTAGATATAATAAGATTATTATTATGGCAGATGCGGATGTGGATGGCGCCCATATTTCGAACCTGCTGCTGACTTTATTTTACCGGTTTATGCCAGAGCTGATTTATGAAGGACATGTGTTTATCGCCATGCCTCCGCTTTATAAGGCAATGCCAAGCAGAGGAGCGGAAGAGTATCTTTATGATGATAAGGCCCTTGAAAAATACAGAAAACGCCATAAGACACCATTTACTTTACAAAGATATAAAGGGCTTGGGGAAATGGATGCCGACCAATTGTGGGAAACGACCCTGAATCCTGAAACCAGAATTTTAAAGCAGGTGGAGATAGAAGATGCACGTATGGCCACAGAGGTAACAGAAATGCTGATGGGTACAGAGGTGCCCCCCAGAAAGGCATTTATTTATGAACATGCCAGGGATGCGGAGTTGGATATTTAAATAGTTTTGCGCCGTTCTTTTTAGCAGGAGGGGAAGATGGAAGAAAAGATTATAAAAACTGAGTATTCGGAGGTGATGCAGAAATCATTCATTGATTATGCCATGAGTGTTATTATTGCCAGGGCGCTGCCGGATGCCAGGGACGGATTAAAGCCGGTGCAAAGGAGGGTCTTGTACGATATGCATGAGTTGGGCATCCGATATGACAGACCTTACCGGAAAAGTGCACGTATTGTGGGAGACACAATGGGCAAATATCATCCCCATGGAGACAGTTCTATTTATGATGCGCTGGTAGTTATGACCCAGGATTTTAAAAAAGGAATTCCGCTGATAGACGGCCATGGCAATTTTGGCAATATTGAAGGGGACGGCGCTGCTGCTATGCGTTATACGGAAGCACGTCTGGAGAGAATTACTCAGGAGTCTTTTTTATCTGATTTAGATAAAGATGTGGTGGATTTTGTGCCGAACTTTGATGAAACGGAAAAGGAGCCTTCTGTTCTTCCTGTAAAGTTTCCCAATCTGCTTGTAAACGGTTCGGAAGGAATCGCCGTTGGTATGGCAACCAGTATCCCTCCTCACAATCTGGGTGAAGTTGCGGATGCGGTAAAAGCATATATGATGGACGAAACCATTACCACAAAGGGGCTTATGAAATATGTGAAAGGGCCTGACTTTCCAACTGGCGGCATTGTGATCAACAAAGACGAGCTTCTGGAGATTTACGAAACCGGAACAGGGAAAATTAAAGTCCGGGGAAAAGTGGATATTGAGAAAGGAAAAGGCGGCAAAACCAATGTGGTAATAAGTGAAATTCCCTATCCCATGGTGGGGGCAAATATATCCAAGTTCCTGCTTGATGTTGCTTCCCTTTCAGAGAGTAAAAAGACGCAGGACATTGTTGATATTTCAAACCAGTCTTCCAAAGAGGGCATCCGTATTGTTATTGAGCTGAAAAAAGATGCGGATGTGGATAATTTTGTTAATATGCTTTATAAAAAGACCCGTCTGGAAGATACCTTTGGCGTCAATATGCTTGCCATTGCAGATGGGCGGCCGGAAATTATGAGCCTTAAGCAGATTATCAAACATAATGTGGATTTTCAGTTTCAGGTGACGACCAGAAAATATACCACACTTCTTGCAAAAGAACGGGAAAAGAAAGAAATCCAGGAAGGACTGATTAAAGCCTGTAATGTGATTGATCTGGTGATTGAAATATTAAGAGGTTCCAAGGACAGGCCGATGGCAAAAGCCTGCCTTGTGGAAGGCAAAGTGGATGGAATAAAATTTCGTTCGCGGGAATCAAAAGTTATGGCTGCACAGCTTAAGTTTACAGAAAAACAGGCAAATGCCATACTTGAAATGCGTTTGTATAAACTGATTGGCCTGGAACTGGAGGCTTTAATCAATGAACACGAAGAAACAATGGCCAATATTTACCGCTATGAGGATATTCTGGATCGCCATGATTCCATGGCTCAGGTAATTATCAATGAATTAGATGGAATCAAACGTTCTTATGCCACATCCAGAAAAACTGTAATTGAAAATGCCATGGAAGCGGTTTATGTGGAAAAAAAGACGGAGGAAATGGAAGTTGTATTTTTGATGGATCGTTTTGGCTATGCCAGATGTATTGACCCTTCTGTGTATGAGAGAAATAAAGAGGCGGCTGATGGGGAAAATAAATATGTGTTTACCTGCAAAAATACGGGAAAAATATGTATTTTTACTAATACCGGACAGCTCCACACCGTTAAAGTTTCCGATATACCCTATGGCAAATTCAGGGATAAAGGGGTTCCAATTGATAATATCAGTAATTATAATGGGGAAAAGGAAATTGTGATTGCTGCCGCGAGCCAGAGCGCTTTAAATCTTTACCGGATTATATTTGTAACCAGGCTTGCTATGATGAAAATTGTAGATGGCGGTGAGTTTGATGTCGCTAAACGGACAGTTGCGGCAACGAAACTTTGTGAAGGAGATGAAGTGGTAAGCATTGCCATTTTTAATGAACAGAAACATATTATACTACAAAGTGCAGAAGGATATTTTCTCAAATTTGATGTGGAGGAAATTCCGGATAAAAAGAAAAACGCTGTGGGTGTACGGGGAATGAAGCTGGGGACAGACGATTATGTGGAAAACGTGTATTACACCCAAAGCGGAATGCCAAGTATGATAGAATATAAGGAAAAAACCGTTGACCTGCAAAAGTTAAAAGCGGCTAAAAGAGATGGAAAAGGAACCAAGATAAGAGTTTGAAATCTGGATATACAGATTGGGGGAAGATAAATGCGTGTGATAGCGGGAAGGGCAGGAAGCCTGAAATTAAAGACTCCTGGAGGAACAGATACCAGACCCACAACTGACAGAATTAAGGAAACTTTATTTAATATTCTTCAAAACGATATTCCGGGATGTGTATTTGTTGACTTATTTTCGGGAAGCGGAGGGATAGGGATTGAAGCTCTAAGCAGAGGGGCTTCTCATGCTTATTTTGTGGAAAATGGGAGAGAGGCAATTTCCTGTATTGTGGACAACTTAGCCTTTACAAAATTTACCAGTGATGCCACACTTCTAAAGCAGGATGTATTTGGAGCCCTTTCCATGATACGTGAAAAGGAGATTGATATTATTTTTATGGATCCCCCCTACAGGGAAGGATATGAGGAAAAATTATTTGCATCCCTTGCCTGCCAGCCTTATGTAACAGAAAATACACTGCTGATATTGGAAGCGGAGGCTGACATGAAAACAGATTATTTGGATGGCCTGGGCTTTAAAGTTATCAGGGAAAAAATTTATAGAACAAATAAGCACATTTTTGTAAAGAAGAAGCAGTTTAATGGAGGTTATGAATGAAAAAAGCGATTTATCCCGGAAGCTTTGACCCGGTTACATATGGACATTTGGATGTAATAAAGCGGGCAGCTGAAATTTTTGACGAATTAACAGTTAGTGTTTTGAACAATAAACTAAAGACTCCATTGTTTTCTGTAGAAGAACGTGTTAAGATATTACAGGAAGCAGTAAAGGACATTCCAAATGTCAGGGTAGAATCTTTCAGCGGGCTTTTAGTGGATTATGCCAAATCCAGAAATGTTCAAGTGGTAATCAGGGGACTGCGCGCTATCACTGATTTTGAGTATGAACTTCAGAATGCGCAGACCAATGCAAAGCTTTCCGGGGGTGCGCTGGATACTATCTTTTTGACCACCAGTCTGGAGTATGCCTATTTAAGCTCTTCCAGTGTGAAGGAAATTGCCAGCTTTAATGGAGATATTTCCATGTGTGTACCTGATTTTGTGGCACAATTCGTATACCGGAAGTTTGGATTTGAAAAGGAACGGGAGAGAGAATGAGCAGTAGAATCGAACAATTAATCGATGAGATTGAAGAGTATATTGACGGTTGTAAATACCAGGCTCTTTCAAATACCAAGATTATTGTAAACAAAGATGAAATTGACGAACTTCTCCGGGAACTTCGCATGAAGACGCCGGATGAAATTAAACGATACCAAAAGATTATCAGCAATAAAGAAGCAATTTTAAACGATGCCCGCGCTAAGGCGGAGGCATTGATTAATGATGCAACTGTACACACAAATGAATTGATTAATGAACACGAAATTATGCAGCAGGCTTATGCCCAGGCGAACGAAGTTGTTAAAATGGCAACGCAGCAGGCACAGGAAATTCTGGATAATGCCACCACAGAGGCGAACAATATGCGTATGGCGGCTATGCAGTATACGGACGATATTCTTGCGAATGTGGATAATATTATTATGCAGGCGGTCCGTACAACAGCGGAGCACTATGAAAGTTTTGTGGGGGCGCTGAATCATTACAGTGATGTGGTAAATGCCAACCGCGTGGAGCTTAACCCGCCAGAGCCTGATAATTATATCAGCACCGGTGATACGGGCGCTCTTCCTGATATCGGAAATGGCGGAAAAGAAAATCTGAATCTTGATATGATTTAAAAGTCCTGTCGGCTTACCCACAATAATGTAAGCCGGTTTTTGTTGTCTGGCAGTCGGAAATCTGTAAACATTGGGGGAGTATTATATTTGAAGGGGAATATCCAATTAAAAAAAATACTAAAAGCCGTTTTACTGTTTTTTTCCTTTACTGCTTTAATAACTTTTTTTTCTGTGTCTGCTGCATGGGCGGACGAACCGCTGGTAATCGTAATTGATCCAGGTCATGGGGGAGAAAATAAAGGAGCGCAGTATGAAGGATATACAGAAAAGGAAATGACTATGGCAGTTGCCAGGGCTATGAAGGAAGAACTTTTAAAATATGATGGTGTGGAAGTGTATCTGACTCATGAAACAGATGAGGATATGGCAATTAAGGACAGGGCTGCTTTTGCCGCTGAGCGGAATGCAGATTTTCTGTTTTGCCTGCATTTTAATTCCTCTGCAGACCATAACTATTTTGGAGCAGAGGTCTGGGTTCCGGCAGGAGGGGAGTACTATGCGCAAGGCTATTCTTTTGCCCAGATTGCTATGCGGGAGCTGGGAGATTTAGGGTTATATTCCAGAGGTATTAAGACAAGGCTCAATGACCGTAATGACAATTATTATGGTATCTTAAGGTATAGCACTTATGAAGGGATTCCTTCTGTCCTTATAGAACACTGTCATTTGGATAATGAAAAAGACGAAAAGTTTTACCGACAGGGACCGGAACAGCTGGATGAGTTTGGACGCCTTGACGCAACGGCAGTTGCAAAATATTTTAGGCTGAAATCGGAGAGCCTTGGGGCTGACTACAGTAATTTTCCGGTACCGGAAACAGAAATTCCCTCAGATATTGTAAGACCGGACCGGACGGAACCGGAGCTTTGCCAGATAGAAGTGACAGAAATAAATGAGGAAACAGGGGAAATTACGGTCTGTATGGAGGCGGAAGATAAGGACAGCTACATTCTGTACTATCATTACAGTATTGATGGCGGAAACTATTATTTTATGCCGGAAACCTGGCCAAGGCCGGAAGTCTGGAACCAGTCTCTTAGGGAACTGGAATTTACAATAAATTGAAGTGCTATACTAAAGTTGTAACGGGAGTGGCTAATGAGATATAATCAAT
>CANCXX010000030.1 GCA_947381965.1 uncultured bacterium | reverse complement strand
ATAAAATCAAGGCCTCTGAGACTTTTTTGTTGTTTTTAGTGTCAAACTCAGGATTATATTTTACACAAAATCGCAATCTTTCACAATAGAGATATGCAGAAAAAGTTTTATCCTTGCTGATTTCGACGGACAGAGGTATAATACATAGCAGAAACGGCAAAAAACGCAAAATGGAGGAGTTTTATGGCAGGTTCAACATTTGGAAATATATTTAAGATAACCACTTGGGGGGAGTCCCACGGAAAGGGGCTTGGCGCTGTGGTTGACGGCTGCCCCGCCGGGCTATCTCTTTGCGAAGCAGATATTCAGCCCTATCTTGACCGCCGGAAACCCGGTCAGACTTCCATAGCTACCCCCCGCAAAGAATCAGATCAGGTGGAAATCCTCTCCGGCGTCTTTGAAGGCAAAACCACAGGCACTCCCATTTCCCTGATAGTCCGCAATACTTCACAAAAGTCTTCCGACTACAGCGAAATCGCTTCTTATTACCGGCCTGGCCACGCTGACTATACTTATGATGCCAAGTATGGATTCCGTGATTATACAGGCGGCGGACGTTCTTCAGGCCGTGAAACCATCGGGCGTGTGGCTGCCGGCGCCATTGCTGTCAAAATATTAAAAGAAATGGGAATTTCCGTTACTGCCTACACCAAATCCATTGGTCCTGTTTTTGTTGATATGTCCGCCTTTGATCAAACGGCTATTTATACAACCGCTACCTGTATGCCAGATAAAAAAGCAGATATTTGTGCCATGGAATATTTAGCTGAATGTATGAAAAACAAAGACTCAAGCGGCGGAATAATTGAGTGTATCATAAATGGCCTTCCGGCAGGCATCGGAGATCCGGTTTTTGAAAAATTAGACGCCTGTCTGTCAAAAGCCATTATGTCCATTGGCTCAGTTAAAGCAGTGGAAATTGGGGATGGCGTGCTTGTGTCCCAATCCTTAGGTTCTGTCAACAACGATGCCTTTACCTGTACAGGCAATAAAATATCCAAAAAGACCAACCATGCAGGAGGGATTTTGGGCGGCATCAGCGACGGTTCGCCAATCCTATTACGGGCACATATAAAACCAACCCCCTCTATCTTTTCCAGGCAGGAGACAATCAATAAAAAGGGAGAAAATATACAAATTGAAATCAAGGGAAGGCACGATCCGGTCATCGTTCCAAGAGCCGTGGTTGTGGTAGAGGCCATGACAGCTCTTACCCTTTTAGACGCCTGTATGATGAACATGACAGCAAGGCTTGATTATCTGACAGATTTTTACCGGCATGTTTAATCTATTCTTCCAATCATAGATAACGCTGCAAAGCAGCCAGGTATTTGACCCTCGCGACAGTTTGCTCACGAAAATAAAACAGCAGTAACATTTCCTTAGAGAAATATCCTGCTGTTTTTATTTATCTTTTATTTCAAGTGATAGAAAATAATACAATTCGGCTGATTTACTTTCATTTCCTTTCCATTCATAACCAGCGTTCCTTTTTCCATATCCACATTGAAAAATGTCATAGAATCTGTCTCATGGTTTAAAGAAACCAAATGTTTGTTATCAGGGAACAGGGCTGCATCTTTCGGATAATCCCCGCTGATTGGCAGGCATAATATCTTCTCAAGCAAGCCATTCTCGCTATTAATAGAGTAAAGCACCACGCTGTTATCTCCAGCATTGGAGCTGCATAAGTAATGAAAATCTTCTGAAAAATTCAGGGCGCTCGCTGCTGAACCCACCGCATGATAATTATTCAAAGTAGAAATATTTTGAATTTTGTCAAAAACAGGCATTCCATGGCTGTCTATAGAATAAGTGTAGACATCAATATAATTTTTCAGTTCATGTACCACATATAGATACTTTCCATCCTGTGAGAACTTCAGATGGCGGGGTGCGGACTCCTGCTCACTTCTAATAATGTCCACCTGACGCAGTCTTCCGTTTTTATGGTTGACCTCATAAACCACCACATGATCCATCCCTAAGTCTGCCGCACACAAGAACTTATTATCTCTGGTCATTTTTACACAGTTAATATGCGGTCTGAAATTTCTTTCCGCAATGCTTCCAAGCCCTTTATGGAAAATTTCATCTGTAATTTCCCCAATGGTGCCATTTTCATCCACCCTGAGAACCGTTAGCTTCGCATCATGATAACCTGCCACAAATAACAATTTATCTTCATAATCTGTAGAAAGGTAACAACCTCTCATTCCATTAATTGAGGCATGATTAATCTGCTCCAGTCCTCCATCTTCCAGGATTTTATATGATTCCACTCCAAAATCCGTAATAGAAAACAGATACTTCCGGTTATGGGATATACTTACATATGAGGAATTGGTAATCTCTACCTGGTCCTTTTCAAAAAATCTTCCCTTTTCTATATCCACATCATAAATCCGGATTCCATGGGTGTTATTATTTCCTGATGTATAGGTAGATACATACGCTACATACTTTTCTTTTTCCATAACGAACCTCTCTTAACTGAACTTTCTTATATTATTTATCGTACTAAAATCTTCCATCATTATAGCACAAGTTCCTTGTCCGCACAATAAAAGAAATACAACTTTATATGTGCTGCCATTTACAGCAGCGCAACTGTTTCCCTTGCAATTGCCAATTCTTCATTTGTAGGAATTACCAGCACTTTTGTTTTGCAATCCGGTGCGGAAATCTCAATCTCTTCTCCCCGCTTTGCGTTTGCTTCCTCATCAATTGTAATACCAAGATATCCAAGATAAGAGGTAATTAATGTCCTGATAAAGGAATTATTCTCACCAATGCCGGCTGTAAAGCAGATAACATCCACACCATTCATTGCAGCCGTATAAGCGCCAATGTATTTAACCACCCGGTAAGCGAACGCTTTCATGGTCCTGATGGCGGAAACTTCCCCTGCCTGGTATGCCTTTTCCAAATCCCTGAAATCAGAAGAAAAACCTCCGGATAATCCAAGTACGCCGGATTCCTTATTTAATATATTTAATATTTCATTTACCGTTTTCTTTTCCTTACCACACAAAAATTCAATAATTGCAGGATCCATGTCACCTGAACGTGTGCCCATAATCAGCCCCTCTAACGGAGTAAGTCCCATAGAGGTATCCACACACTTTCCATTTTTAACTGCCGATACGCTTGCCCCATTGCCAAGATGACAAACTATAATCTTTAAATCCTGATAGTCTTTTCCAAGCATATCAGCCGCCCGATGGGATACATAAGAATGGCTGGTGCCATGAAAACCGTATCTTCTTACCTTATAATCCTCATAATAGTGGTAAGGCAGTCCATACAAATACGCCTCCTCCGGCATTGTCTGATGGAAGGCTGTATCGAAAACAGCCGCCATCGGTGTATCCGGCATCAGCTCCTTACATGCTCTGATTCCTATCAGATTGGCAGGATTATGAAGAGGCGCTAAATCATTGCATTCTTCAATCGCTTTAACAACTTCATCAGTAATCAGCGTGGAAGAGGCAAAATTTTCACCGCCATGAACTATCCGGTGCCCCACAGCGCCGATTTCATCAAGGCTCTTTACCACCCCATATTCTTTGTTGGTAAGAGCGTCCAGCACCAGACGGATTGCCTGTGTATGATCCGCCATAGGCGTAACTGTCTCCTGCTTCTCCCCTCCTGCCGGAGTATAAGTCATCTGACTTCCCTCAATACCAATTCTTTCACATAATCCTTTTGCAATTACTTCCTCTGAAGAAGAATTTATCAACTGGAATTTCAGTGATGAACTTCCACAATTAATTACCAGAACATTCATTTCTTTCACTTTAAACCTCTTTTCTGCGCAGCTGACTTTTTATAACAGGGGTCATGAATGCTGCGCAGACAAAACCCCCGGATAATTATCCTTTTCTACCTGTTTGTTCCCGCAAGCGGCAAACCAAGCGGCTGCTTGCAGACATTTAACTCTACGTCCCGCATACCAGTATTAGTATGCAAGCTGGGCCTGCACCGCAGTAAGAGCCACAACACCTACTATATCCTGCCAGGAGCATCCTCTGGAAAGATCGTTTACCGGTTTTGCAATCCCCTGAAGCATAGGGCCATAAGCTTCCGCCTTTCCCAACCGCTGCACCAGTTTATAACCAATATTCCCACAATCCAGATTTGGAAATATCAGAACATTTGCTTTGCCTGCCACATCGCTGCCCGGCGCTTTTGATTTGGCAACCTGGGGTACCAATGCGGCATCCAACTGCAGTTCTCCATCTACAGTAAGATGGGGATATTTTTCATGGGCAATCTTTGTAGCTTCCACCACCTTGTCCACCAATTCATGCTTTGCACTGCCTCTGGTAGAATGGGAGAGCATGGCAATAATGGGTTTTTTCCCTACCAGACTCTTAAAACTTTTAGCGGAAGAATCCGCAATAGCCGCCAGTTCTTCAGCAGTTGGATCCTGGTTCAGCCCACAGTCCGCAAACAGGAAGGTACCATTTTCCCCAAATTCACAATCCGGCACACACATAAGAAAGAAACCGGATACCAGTTTCACCCCTGGCGCTGTTTTCAAAATCTGAAGAGCCGGGCGCAGGGTATCTGCTGTGGCGTGACAAGCGCCTGCCACCATTCCGTCTGCGTCATTTGCTTTTACCATAATAACGCCAAATGTGAGATAATCGCTTAAAAGAATTTCCCTTGCCTTCTCTAAAGTCATACCTTTACTTTTTCTCGTCTCATACAGTAAATCTACATATTTGTCAAGTTTACTGCTGGTTTCAGGATTAATTATCTCTACTCCATCCAGTTCAATTTCAAGCCAGGTGGCGCCATCCATGATTTTTTCTTCATTTCCAATCATGATAATGTCTGCAATGCCCTCCCTTATGATGTGGGAGGCTGCAATCAGCGTCCTTTTATCCGTAGTTTCCGGTAAAACGATTGTTTTCCTGTCCATCCTTGCTTTGTCTTTAATCACATCAATGTATGACATCCCCGTTTCTCCTTTCATACCCCAAATTACCAGCCCAAATTAATGGCTGTTTGTGAAATATTTAAAACTGCCGGATACTGCATAGCTGAGAAAATCTTATCTACAGTCTTATATTTCACAAGCACAATTTGTAAGAGCTTACATTGTATACAATCTTAATAAAATTATATCTTATAACATTATTTTCCACAAGTGTACCATATCAAAAAATTGTGCAAATTTCAATACAAAATTGCTTTTCCATCTTCTTTATGATACATTTTAATTACAAATTGCGGTTTTACCTGAACACTATATTGCATTTTGGGAGACAGTTTTCAGGTTTTCTCAGAAAATATGTAATACTTGACCAGTGTAACCCACAATAATTACCACTGCCTTACTCTGTCAGATATCCGTCACAATTTATGGGGGATTTGCACCTGGTTTTTGAGCGGCGCTCCTGAAGAAACATCCTGCGCACTGTGAATCGTTTTTCTTAACAACTCCTAATCACAAACCAATTTTCTTAAAAGAGGATTTTCCACATGAAAACTGCTGCCATAATTGCCGAATACAATCCTTTCCATAACGGACACCTTTACCAGCTGGTACAAACCCGCCTCCGGACGAATGCCTCCTTTATTTTAGTAATTATGAGCGGCGATTTTCTGCAGCGGGGCGGGCCGGCATTTGCCAATAAATATCTGCGGACCCGGATGGCGCTTCTTGGGGGCGCTGATGCGGTGATAGAACTTCCTGCTCTATATGCGGTATCCAGCGCGGAATACTTTGCCAGCGGCGCTGTCACATTGTTAAATCAGTTGGGCGTTGCAGATTATTTATCTTTCGGCAGCGAACTGGGCAGCCTTTCTATTATGGAAAAGTGCAGCCAGATACTAACTGACCATGAGCAGGATCTGCGGCTTCTTATTAAAACCTTTCTTAAAGAAGGATATTCCTTTCCTGACGCCAGAGAGCGGGCCGCATCCCAACTGTTTCCCTCCCATTTTTCCGACTCTTCCCTCTCCTTTTCCGACAGGGAATCCAGCCGGCTGTTTTCCTCCCTTTTTTCTTCCCCCAACAATATTTTGGGATTGGAATACTGCAAGGCACTGTACGCTACCCAAAGTTCCATCCGCCCTTTTACCATAAAGCGGGAGGATGCAGGATATCATAGTACTTCCTTAAATAATGATTCCCTTCACTATGTATCGGCATCCGCTATCCGCAATGCGTTATCTCAAAACCCAGACGCCATTACCGGATATGTGCCGGAAGCAGTGTATCGTCTTCTATCCGAAAACCGCCTGCTTACAACTCCCTTAACAGAAAACGATTTTTCCGGGATGTTATATTACAAACTATTAATGGAAAAAGAAAAGGGATTTTCTGATTATCTGGACTGCACACCAGATATGTCAGATAAAATATGCCGGGAGCTGCCCTCATTTACCACCTTCACTGGTTTTTGCAGCCATTTAAAATCCAAAGACCTTACCTACGCCCGCATCAGCCGGGTACTGCTGCATATATTGCTGAATATAAAGCCCCCTGACTTTTTCCTGCCTCCTGCTTCCCTCCGTTCTTTGTCGGTGCCCTATGCAAGGCTGCTGGGTTTTAAAAAAAGCGCTTCCCCACTTCTAAGTGCTATAAAGAAAAACAGTGCCATTCCCCTAATCACTAAGCTTGCCGACGCGCCCCGGATTCTGGATGAGAACGCCCGCCTGCTGCTAAGCCTGGACATCCGCTGTGCAGACCTGTACGAGTGGGCTGCTTCCCGCCGGTTGAATACGTCTCCCTTAAATGAATGGAAACAGTCGCCCATCGTCCTGCTCTAGAGTGTGTTTGATTTTTCATCTGATAATTTATAAATGAAAGGATACCTTTATGCTCAAACTTACAGTTTCAAATGCCCCCGACTCCTGGGATGCTTCTTTTTCCAGTATTGCAGAGGCTATTGCAAAAATTCCTGCCAACAACACGGAACCTGTTACAATTTTAATTAAACCTGGTATTTATCATGAAAAGCTGGAACTGACGCAGCCCTATGTAACTTTAAAAGGAGAAACAGCGGAAAATACTATTCTTACATATGATGACTGCGCCAGTCTGCCTATGCCTGACGGTACAAAACGGGGCACTTTCCGCTCTTATACCCTGCTTGTTAAAAGCCATGATATTACCTTATCATCCCTTACCATCCGCAATGCCGCATATCCCCGTTCAAGAGCGGGACAGGCAATTGCCTTATATGCAGACGGTGACAGACTTATCATTAAAGACTGTCGTCTTGAAGGGTATCAGGATACTCTTTTTACAGGACCGCTTCCCCCGGCGCCTTTATCCCCCGGCGGTTTCACTGGCCCTGGAGAATTTGATGAGAGAATTGTTGGACGCCAGTTCTATAAAAACTGCTATATCTGTGGAGATATTGACTTCATTTTTGGCAGTGCCACCGCTTATTTTGAGAATTGCGAAATTGCTTCCATCTATTCGGAACCTCTTCCCTGTGATAAGAATGGAAATCCCCCCGTTTACGGCTATGTAACAGCGGCTTCCACCTACGAAAACTGTCCTTATGGCTACGTATTTTACAACTGTCGCTTTACAGGCACCTGCCCGGACCAAAGTGTATACCTTGGAAGGCCCTGGCGTAATTTTGCCAAAACTGTGCTGCTTAACTGCCATCTGGGAGGACATATTAAACAGGAAGGCTTCCATGACTGGAACAAAAAAGAGGCGCAAAATACCATTTTTTATGCAGAATATCAAAGTACCGGCAAAGGAGCCGCCCCCAATATGCGGGCGCC
The DNA here is from genome assembly GCA_947381965.1 of uncultured bacterium. Lineage (GTDB taxonomy): Bacteria > Bacillota > Clostridia > Lachnospirales > Lachnospiraceae > Suilimivivens. The sequence goes on along the minus strand of CANCXX010000030.1, from coordinate 46,355 downwards.
TTATGTCCAGAGTCTGGATGACTCTAAAGCAGCCAGCTATACCAAAAATGCCGTTTTGTCAGGCCCTGACAACTGGCTGCCAGATTAGTTTTTCATCACTTCAGACTTCATTCCACCGTTTTACTATAAAGTCTTTTGCCCATACTGCATTTTCAGGAACCGTATTTTCCAGTGTAACATGAATATACGGTTTCCTTTTTTTTATAAACGACATAACCGCCTCATAGTCCATTCTTCCGGTACCTGCTGCCACAGAATCCAGTCTGCCGTCTTTCACAACAAAATCCTTTAGGTGGACTACTGCCACATCCTTTCCAAGCAGGTTTACAGCCTCTTCCACAATTTCTGTCTGCCTCTCATAATTACTGATATCAAGCAGGTTTACCGGGTCCAGGATTATCTGTAGATTGGGAGAATCAATGGCGTCCAATACCTGCCTTGCCCTTTGGGGACTATAAACAATGTGTTTCCATACCGGCTCTATGGCAAAAATTACACCCATTTTTTCTGCATACGCAACCACCAGACGGAGCCTTTCTATCAGCAACTTAAACGCCTCTTCGCCATGGCAGGCAGGTTCATATTTATACGCTTCGTTCGGCGCGCCTGTTTCCGTTCCTACCACACCGCACCCTGTCAAAGCGGCAAAACGGATATATGCCTTGTATTTTTCCATAATTTCCCTTGCTTTTTCCCTATTGGGATTTGCAAGGTTTAAATAACAGCCAAGTACAGCAATATCCAGTTCTTCCCTTTGAAAACACCGTTTCAGATACATTGCATATCCAGGGGTCAACGCTTCCGCTGCAGACAGCTCCGGTCCGTCCATTACTTTTGACAATGCCAGGTGAACACAGGAAAATCCCTGTTTTTTTACTTCTTTTAAGCGCTCCTCAAAAGGAAGCTTCTTTACATCATGAAAACGTATCCCTATCTGCATGGCAACAGCTCCTTTCATTCCATGTTTTCAGAATTTTGTACATACTCATATATATCATCTACGCCGTCTGTTATAACTGCTTCTCCTTCCTGCCCGGAAATAACCACATTCTCAAGTTTCAGCTTCTTTATATTACGGGCAAAAATTCCCTTAAGACTACATGGCTCTACACCTGCAGACATGGCAGGCACATCGCATTTTGGATTTTGGGCATAGGTTACTATAATATTCTTCATAATGATTTCTTCTATTTTCTGTTCAGGCAGACCATCAAAATAAGCAGCCGCCACATGACAGTTTTTCGCGTCAATATCCTCAAAAGCAAGGCGTTTTATAGAAGGCGTCCTCTCATCTGCAGGCATCCATTTCCTGCTTTGAACATATTCTGTTTTTCCATCAGGATCACAAAAATAAAAGCTGTTTACTACAAATGGCGTCATCACATGTTCCATCTTTATCTCTCTGAAGGTTATCTTATCAAGAACAGCATCCTCTCCTCTGCCTCTTCTGGTTTTCACCCGAAGCCCCCTGTCCGTATGGGAAAAGAGACATTCCTCCACCAGAAGGCTTTTAACGCCACCTGCCATTTCACTTCCAACCGTTACTGCGCCATGCCCGTTTTCCATCAGACATTGCCTGATATGAATGTTTTCAGAAGGCGTTTTATATTTTTTCCCCATATAAATCTTTCCTGACTTAACAGCAATACAGTCGTCCCCCAAAGAAAAACGGACACCTGCTATCTCCACATCCTTGCAGGATTCCGGGTCAAGCCCGTCTGTATTGGGGGAATCCTCCGGATTTTCAATAATCAGGTTATAAAACTTAAGTTCATTGCTAAAATAAGGGTGTATCGTCCAGGAAGGGCTATTACAGAATTTTACCCCCTGAAGCGTTATATTCTTACAGTGATTAATAAAAAACATTCTTGGACGGAAGGCTTCATTCATTACCTTGGGATTATGCCACCAGTTATCCCTTGCCCCATTCCCATTAATTATCCCTTCCCCGTAAACAGTCACATTTTTTACGGAAATACCGGTAATAATTCCTGCAAACATAGGCAGCGGATTGCCTTCCCAGGTTCCCAGATTATATTCCTCTTTCTCATCATAACTTTCAATTAGTGCAGGGAATTTGGGATAGCTGGACCTTTCTGTACTGGCAGATAAAACAGCTTCCCTGGCAACTTCAATATTCACATCACTTTTTAAAAAGAGTGATGTGATAAGATAGCGCCCCTTTGGAATCAAAACCCTGCTCTTTTCAGGGCAGGCTAATATTGCAGCCTGGATAAACCTGGTGTCATCTGTTTGACCGTCTCCCCTTGCCCCAAAGTCTTTTACATTCAGGGTAACGAATTCATATTTTGTCGTAAAGGCAAGGCTGCCTGCCTTATCCCCATTTTCTTTTATAATTTCCACCTGGTAATCAGTTTCCGGTTTTAAATCAAAAAGTGAGGTAACTACTGTTTCTGTTTTCTTAACAAATATGTCATTTAAGTAAATCTGATATTTCTCTTTTGTATAATAAACGCCTCCATCCGCAATTTCAATCACAGCGCTCCTGGCTGTCCTCATAATCAGTCTGATATCCATCCCCTGTTTCTCCTTCCCTGTTTCTGGTTTACCGCTTTCCTATATGACAGAAAACGTGTTTGAAAATTTCCTTAAACCGTCACAGAACTCTGGCAGAAAGTATTTTCAAACACGTTTTAGAGGTCCTTTCCCAATTTTATACTACATTTCTTTTTTCATCAGCAGATACTGCCCATAAGCCATCATAAATGGCCCAACACCTTTGGCGTCATCGCTGACCACCTTTTCGGATAAATAGTAAGCAACGCTTCCATCTCTTGCCGGATTTGTTTCCGGCCCTAAACCTGCCACATGGCAGATACCTGTAAGATGAAGGACGCCCTCTTCCTCCTTCAGCTTATTGTTTATAAGGCTCTCCACAATTTCCATGCCTGCAGGCACATACTTTTCCTTTAACAAAATTCCCATACGGCAGGCCTTCAATACAGCATAGGCTGCCATAGCGCTTCCAGAGGTTTCCAGATAATTGCCTTTTGCATCGCTTCTGTCAATTACCTGATAAAACAATCTGCTCTCCTTATCCTGATACTGTAAAAGGCCCTTTAACACAGCCTTAAAAATATCCTGAAGTTTCCGGTACTGTTCATAAATCTCAATGCTCATGTTATCCATCACATCCACCAGCGCCATCAGGTACCAGCCCATACTCCGCAGCCAGAAATTAGAAGAACAGCCTGTCTCCTTATCTGCCCAGAACTGCGTTTTTTCCTCATCAAAGGCATGGTAACAAAGCCCCTTCTTATCATTGAACATAAATTTTTGCACATTTTCAAACTGGCTGATGATATCATTATAGTGTTCTTTTTTCCCATACTTTGTTTCGTATTCCATATAAAAAGGCTGCGCCATGTAAAGCCCATCCAGCCAGATTTGACCAGGGTAAAGCTGTTTATGGATAAAGTTTCCACACTTACATCTGGGATGGGCACGGAGCTGGTTCATGGTAAAGTTTATTGCTCTCCGGTATTTCTCCTCTCCTGTCTTATCGTATAAAAAGAAAAGGATTTTGCTGCAGTTGATACTGTCAATCGAAAACTTCCCTGTCTGGTAATTGTTGATGGTCCCATCTTCTTCAACATAGTTTTTTACATAGTTTTCTATAAAGGAAAAATACTTTTCCTCTCCTGTGGCCTCATAAAGCTGTTTCGCCCCCAGCAACACACAGCCATCCTCATAATTCCAGTAATCTTTGTAATTTTGATAATTTTTCAAATACTGGTCAATAAACTTTTCTGCTTTCATTCTTTGTCCGCGTATTCCTTTCTGTTATTACAGCGTTACCCCCTGTTTAAAAATGGCCATGTCATGAAATCCTGCTTCCTCACTGCAGACCTTTTTGCCGGAAGCAATCTCAATTACCAGCCGGAAAAGCCGCTCTGCTGCCTTTTCCATAGACTCACCCTCTACCAGAACCCCTGCGTTAAAATCGATCCAGTTGGATTTTGCATTTGCCAGCCTTGAATTGCTGGAAATTTTCATAGTTGGAACCGGAGAAGCAAAAGGCGTCCCCCTTCCCGTAGTAAAAAGTACAATATGTGCACCGCTTGCCGCCAGTGCCGTTGCCGCCACCAGGTCATTGCCCGGTGCGCTGAGTAAATTCAAACCTGGTGTTTTTACCGTTTCCCCATAATGGAGCACACCCTTTACAGCCGCACTGCCAGATTTCTGGGTACAGCCCAGGGATTTGTCTTCAAGGGTTGAAATTCCTCCCTTTTTGTTGCCGGGAGAGGGGTTTTCATAGATAGTTTGGTTATGATTTTTGAAATAAGTCTTAAAATCATTAATCAGTGTCACTGTCTTATCAAAAAGTTCCTCATTTTCACACCGATTCATAAGCAGGATTTCCGCACCGAACATCTCCGGTACTTCCGTCAGAATTGTAGTCCCCCCTGCACCAATCAGCAGGTCTGAAAATTTCCCCACAAGGGGATTAGCCGTAATACCGGAAAATCCATCGCTTCCGCCGCATTTTAATCCCACAATCAGATGGGATGCGCTGATTTTTTCCCTCTTCATGGGCGATGCGTAGTCAATCAGTTCTTTGACAAGCTCCACTCCCTGGGCAATCTCATCTTCCGCCTCCTGACAAACCAGAAACTTGACCCTGTTTTCGTCATAATCGCCAATATAAGGTTTTAATACATCTATATTACTATTCTCACAGCCAAGTCCCAACACCAGCACACCCCCTGCATTGGGATGGTTAATCAGATCAGCCAGAATCTGTCTGGTATGTTCCTGGTCCTCTCCCATCTGGGAACAGCCATAGGGATGGGGAAAGGCAATCACTTCCTCCACACTTCCCTTTATGTATGCGTTTGCTGCCTTTGCAATGGCGCCTGCCACATTATTGACACAGCCCACCGTGGGAATCACCCATATTTCGTTGCGGATGCCAGCCTTCCCGTCCTTCCTCATAAATCCCTGGAAAAACACTTCTTTTGCTTCCGGTTCCTTTACGCTCACAGGATTATAAGTGTAGGTAAGTAAATCCCCCAGCCCTGTTTTCACATTATGGGTATGTATCCATCCGCCCTTCCTGATATCTTCCTTCGCATTTCCTATGGGACAGCCATACTTGATAACCTGCTCTCCTTCCCGGATATCACACAGAGCTATTTTATGGCCTGCAGGAATTTCCTCCAGTGCCTTTATTTTCTCCCCATCCGCCTCCACTTCCAGACCTGCCGGAATAGTCTCAATGGCTACTGCCACATTGTCATTTTCATGAATTTTTAAAATCATCATTATTTGAAATTATCCTCCATGGTCTTTCTCATACCCTTTTCGTTGATTTCATCCAGATATCCGGCAACCACATCCACAAGTCCGTCAATTTGCGTAAGATCCTGTCCCCAGAATTCCAGGCTGCAAAGGAAATTTTCCGTCAGTTCTTTGGACGGCTTTGTGCTGTTTGCTGCAAAAAATTCAAGCACGGCAGCATCATCCATAATACGGTATTCCTGTCCGTTTCTGTGTCCAATCAATGCCTTATCCCGTATTTCGGTGCCTTTATAAAATGCAATCAGAGCTGCCAGGGAAAAAGTAAGATGCGGTGGCAGCTGTCCGGTCTGTTCAATTCTGCCAAGGAAGCTGGGCATACATCTGGCTCTCCATTTAGAAACAGAATTTAAAGAAATCGAAAGCAGGGCATGCTTTACATACGGATTTTTAAATCTTGTAATCACTGCTTCTGCAAACTCTGTCAATTCTTCTTTGGGAAGTGTCAAAGTGGGGATAACCTCGTCAAAAATCGTATGATACATAAAATTATATACCAGGTCATCTTCCATGGATTCAAGCACAATATCGTTTCCTGCAAGGAACGATGCCAATACAAAGGAGGTATGTGCCCCGTTTAAGATACGAACCTTTCTCTGTTTATAGGGTTTCTGATTATCTGTAAAAATTACCGGAAGCCCCGCCCTGTCAAGAGGAAATTCTTCCCTGATATCTTTTTCGCTTTCAATTACCCATAAAGCAAAGGGTTCTCCGGTAACTATCAGCTCGTCACGGTATCCCCATTCTTCCCAAAGCTTTGCATCCTCTTCTTTAGGATATCCCGTGATAATCCGATCCACCAGCGTGGAGCAGAAAATACATGCCTCATTGATCCATCTTTTAAAACCGTCCTCCAGCTTCCAGTTATCCGCCTGCTTTAACACACATTCTTTTAAATGAATGCCATTATCATCAATAAGCTCCACAGGAAGCATCACCAGCCCCTTATCCATAGCGCCGTTAAAATGCTGATATCTTTCATACAGAAACTTTGCAAGCTTCGCCGGAAAACTCTTAGGCGGCGTCATTTCCAATCTGTCGCTTTCATCGTACACAATTCCTGCCTCAGTGGTATTGGAAACAATATACCGCAAAGTGTCCAGCTTCGCAAAACTGCTGTACTTTTCATATTCTTCATGGGCCGCTACCACATCCGCCACACTGGTAACAATCCGGTTAAGAACCGACGGTTTTCCATCCACCAGTCCCCGGAGCGAAACGGTATACTGGCATTCCTGTGCGCAAAAACGGTCCAGTGTCCCGAATTCAATGGGTTTAACCAAAACGATATCACCGTCAAACTCTCCCTTTTCATTGGCAATATCAATCATGTAATCCACAAATCCGCGGAGGAAATTTCCTTCACCAAACTGAAGCACCTTAATTGGCCTTTCCTTTTTCCCTGCTATGCTTTTTGACAATAGTTCCATTCTTTTCTCCTCCCGCTTACATTTTTTCATTTTATTGTCTAAATTTTTTCACTTTTTATGAAAGTGCTTACATTGTACATTTTACAACCATTCCACATATAAGTCAATGAGTTTTTATGCTATTTATACAAGTGCTTTCAAGATAGACTTGTATTTTTTTTTTTGCTATTGTATAATTTAAATAGTTTTTGTGTAAATGGTTACATAATATTTTGACTGGAAGGAGCACGAACATTTGACTATATATGATATATCCAGACAAGCAGGCGTTTCCATCGCCACAGTATCCCGTGTTCTTAATGGAAGCACAAACGTAAAACCAAAAACAAGAAAAAAGGTAATGGATGTTATTGAACAATGCGGTTATACACCCAATGCTTTCGCAAGGGGCCTTGGGCTGGACTCTATGAACACCGTTGGCATTTTATGCGCCGATTCCTCAGACTTATATTTGGCAAAAGCTGTATATTTTATAGAAAGAAACCTTCGTTTTGGCGGTTATCATTCTATTTTGTGCTGCACTGGCTATATACTTGAAGATAAAAAAACCGCTCTTGCCCTTTTACTTAACCAGCGTGTAGATGCCGTAATAATGGTAGGCTCCAACTTTGTTGAGGCAGATGCCGGAGATAATCAGTATATTTTTGATGCTGCAAAACAGGTCCCCATTATGCTTCTTAATGCAGACTTAGACTGCAACAATGTATACTGTACCATGTGTGACGACTTCAAGGCTATGCAGGAAGCTGCTCTTGCCATGATAAAAAACGGAATTACCGATATTTTATACCTTTACAATTCCACTTCCTACAGCGGCATGAAAAAGCTAAACGGCTATCTGTCCGCCTGCATTATGAAAGATCTGCCCATAAACAAGCAATACCAGCAGTTTTTTTCCGGTTCCCGGGAGGACATTGACGGTGTCTGCCGTTTTCTTTCAGACCTTCGGAAAAAAGGGCTGGAATTCCACGGCGTTCTGGCCGCAGAGGATATGCTGGCGGCAGGCGCCATAAAGTATGCCAAGTTAAACGGACTGTCAGTTCCTGGCGATTTGTCAGTAATCGGCTACAATAACTCTTTACTTACCACCTGCTCTGAACCTGAAATTTCTTCTGTGGACAACCACCTGGAAACGCTCTGTTCCCAGCTTGTCAAAACCTGTATCGGCATTTTGAATCATGAAGAAATGCCCCAAAAAACCATTTTTTCCGGTGAACTAATCGAGCGCGCCAGCACCGATTTCAATATCAATTCAATCAAATAAAAAAGGAGGATTTATTTTTATGAAAGCATTTATGGATAAGGATTTTCTATTATCTACGCCTACCGCACAGACTCTGTATCATGAGTATGCGGAAAAAACACCAATTCTGGATTACCACTGCCATATCAATCCCATGGAGATTGCAACAGACCGCAAATTTGATAATATCACCCAGGTATGGTTAGGCGGCGACCATTATAAATGGCGTCTAATGCGCTCCTGCGGTGTTGATGAACATTTTATTACCGGAGATGCTTCTGACAAAGAAAAATTTTTTAAATGGGCAGAAGTCCTTGGAAAGGCTATCGGCAATCCACTCTATCATTGGAGCCACCTGGAACTCCGGAAATACTTTGGTTATACTGGAGCACTGAACAAAAATACCGCGGAAGAGGTCTGGAACCTGTGTAATACAAAGCTACAGGAGCCTTCCATGAGCGTGCGCAATCTTATCCGCCAGTCAAATGTAACTTTAATATGCACCACAGACGATCCTGTAGATTCCTTAGAATGGCATACCGCTATTGCAAAGGATGACAGTTTTGAAGTACAGGTGCTCCCTGCATGGCGTCCTGACAAGGCGATGAATATTGAAAAGCCTGAATATGCTGATTACCTGGAAGCTCTTTCCGAGGCAAGCGGCATTGCCATCCACACATTTGCAGACTTGAAAGCTGCCCTCCAAAACCGGATGGATTTCTTCGCCTCCAAAGGATGCAGCGTTTCTGACCATGCCCTTGAGTATGTAATGTATGCTCCTGCATCTGACGAAGAGTTGGAAACCATCTTTAAAAACCGTCTTTCCTCCTCCAGCATAAGCCGTGAAGATGAATTGAAATTTAAAACTGCTTTTATGCTTTTTGTAGGAAGCGAATACCATAAGCGCAACTGGGTAATGCAGCTTCATTATGGATGCAAACGGGACAATAACAGGCAGATGTATGACAAATTAGGACCGGACACCGGTTATGACTGCATCAACAACTATGCACCTTCCGCTCAGATGGCTGACTTTTTTAATGCCCTGATTTCCACTGATTCCCTTCCCAAAACAATTATTTACAGCTTAAATCCTAATGATAACGAAGCAATTGGAACAATTCTTGGCTGTTTCCAGGACGCCTCCACTGCCGGCAAAATCCAGCAGGGAAGTGCATGGTGGTTTAACGATCATAAAACCGGCATGAGAGATCAAATGCTTTCTCTCGCAAACTTAGGCAATCTCTCTGGGTTTGTGGGAATGCTTACCGATTCCAGAAGCTTCTTATCCTATACCAGACATGAATATTTCCGCCGGATTATGTGTGATTTAATTGGTGAGCTGGTAGAAAACGGAGAATTTCCGGCTGATATGGATATTTTATCGGAAATTGTAAAGGATATTTCCTATTATAATGCTGTCAGATATTTCGGTTTTGCACTGTAAGGAATATATTTAAAAATTTTTTTATTTTCGCAGAAACACATACAAGCCATACCTCATATGATAAACCATAAAACAAAAAACCTTTTGGAGGCAATATATGAGTGATTTAACAGCTACTGGATGTGGATGCGGAACAAGTAATGTAAATAATGGATGCGGATGCAGTTCCATTATCTGGATTCTGATTTTATTGTCCTGCTGTGGCAACGGAAACGGCTTTGGCAGCTTCTTTGGAGGCGGCAATTGCAATTCCGACAACGGATGTGGATGTGAAATTCTTTGGATTCTGATTTTACTGTCCTGCTGTGGCAACGGAAGCTTCTTCGGCAACAATGGCTGCGGCTGCTGCTAATTAATTTTCCAAATCTTTTCATCATGTCTGAAAAGTAGGCTCCAAAGAGAGCCTACTTTTCTGCATACCAGCAAATTTAAAAACATAGAATATGGAAAAAAGGTGGAAAGGAGCAGTTATGGATTCGGATGAGCGCAGCAAAGTAATTGCATTTGATACTCTCTTTTGCACCAATCATATACAAATGTTAAAGGTCATACTCCCCTATATGGATAGTCAGACACAAAAATCCATGGCTGTCTATATTAAATTTCTTGAACTGAATTATACAATTGAATATTTCAAAAGACATCCCTATTCTGTTTGCGGATGTATGGAGCGGGAAGCTTCCCCTGACTTTTTAAAAATGTGCTCGGAACTGCTTCCTTACTGTACGGAAAGCGAACGGAAACAAATTGAACAAATCCGGGGAGTTTTCCAAAGCATGGAAATGTATAAGGAAATGTCCAAAACCATGGATATGATGAAGGATATTATGCCGGATATGGCTTCCTTTATGGATAACTTTTCTGAAAATGGAGAATCCTCTTCTTTTTTTGACGAAAATAGTACCCCTGGTTCAAAGGAAGATGGCAATCCTTCTCCTGAAGGCGGTCCGGGAGGCTTTAATATGATGAATATGCTTATGAATATGCTCACACCGGAGCAAAAACAAATGTATGAAATGTTTGGAGGTGACCATCATGCAGAATGATTGGATGAAAGATGAATCCCTGAAAAATATAGACCCTTACAAGCTTGAATTTCTTCAGGCTCTTGTATTTGAAAGCAGCAATCTGAAAAAGGAGCAGATGCTTCCTTTCCTGATGGCAGTTGCAAAGCGGGGACAGGAAAAGAAAGTATCCTTTTCAGATGATGAAATAAACGCAATTGTGGAAGTACTGCGGAAACATGCCACACCAGATGAAACCGCAAAAATCGAAAAAATAATGGCCATGCGCACCCGCCGGTAAGGTTCAAACCGGAGCATATCTGCAAAAATATTTTTCAGACACGCTCCGGTTTTCCTTTATTTCATGACGATATTCACAATTCTTCCCGGAACATAAATTTCTTTTACAATGTTTCCCGTAAGTTTATCCGCTATCACTTCTTTTGCCTTTGCAATAACAGCTTCTTTTTCTTCTTCCCTTGCAATATCCAAAGTAGCCTTGGTCCTTCCATTAATCTGGACTGCAATTTCAATGGTAGCTTCTTTTGTCTTCTCTTCCTCAAAAACAGGCCATGCGGTCTGGTAAATGCGTCCCTCAAATCCTTCCATCTGCCAGATTTCCTCTGTAATATGAGGCGCCACTGGGTTAAGCAGTGCAAGGAGCGTTTTAAATTCCCCTCTGGTGACTGCATTTTTCTTGTAAAATTCATTTATAAGAGCCATCATTGCCGCAATTGCCGTATTATACTTCAGGTTCTCAAAATCACTGCTGACTTTCTTTATTGTCTGGTGCATCTTTACTTCCATATCTTTGGAATAGCCATCTTCATCTGTCAGAATATCCTGTAATTTCCATACTCTCTCCAAAAATCTCCGGCAGCCTTTAACACCATCCTCAGACCAGGAAGCGCTTAGCTCAAAGGCGCCAATGAACATCTCGTAGGTACGCAGGGTGTCTGCACCATAGTCTCTTACAATATCATCAGGATTTACTATATTGCCCCGTGACTTACTCATTTTTTCCCCATTAGAACCTAATATCATCCCATGGGAAGTTCTCTTTAAATAAGGCTCCGGACAGGGAACCGCCTTTTTATCATATAAAAACCTGTGCCAGAACCGGGAGTAAAGAAGATGGAGGGTAGTATGCTCCATTCCGCCATTATACCAGTCAACAGGCATCCAATAATCCAGCGCTTCCTTACTTGCCAGTGCATTCTCATTCTCCGGGTCTGTATAGCGCAGAAAATACCAGGATGACCCCGCCCACTGCGGCATGGTATCTGTCTCCCTAAGAGCCGGACCCCCACAGCTGGGGCAGGTGGTATTTACCCAATCTGTCATATGGGCAAGAGGCGACTCTCCTGTATCCGTCGGCATATAACTTTCCACTTCCGGCAGCTCCAAAGGTAGTTCACTTTCCGGCAGCGGCACATACCCACACTTTTCACATTTTACAATGGGAATCGGTTCTCCCCAGTAACGCTGCCTGGAAAACACCCAGTCCCTTAACTTAAAGTTTGTCTTGGGATGTCCAATTCCTTTTTCTGTCAAAAACTCTATTATTTTTTTCTTTGCATCTGACACAGAAAGTCCATTTAAAAATTCAGAATTTACAAGAGTTCCCGTAGCCACATCTGTAAATACTGCCTCGTTTACGTCTACCGGGCTGCCAGCCACTACCTCAATAATGGGCATCTGGAACTTTTTTGCAAATTCCCAGTCACGCTCGTCGTGGGCCGGAACTGCCATAATTGCTCCGGTTCCATAGGACATGAGTACATAATCGGAAATCCACACAGGAATTTCTTTTCCATTTACAGGATTAACAGCAGACAGTCCATTAAGCATAACACCTGTTTTCTCTTTTGCCAGCTCTGTCCGTTCAAAATCCGACTTTCTGGCAGCCATTTCCCTATACGATGCCACTTCCTCCCAATTTTCAATATCATCCTTATACTTATCAATAAAAGGATGCTCAGGACTCATTACCATATAAGTAACACCAAAAAGTGTATCCGGCCTGGTAGTATAGACTGTCATTTTATCTTCTTTTCCCTTTAAGATAAAGTCCACTTCCGCACCAGTAGACTTACCAATCCAGTTTTTCTGGGATACCTTCACACGCTCCACATAATCTACTGTGTCAAGTCCTTCTAAAAGCTTGTCCGCATACTCAGTAATTTTTAACATCCACTGGCTCTTTACCCTGCGGACTACCTCACTGCCACAGCGCTCACAGACACCGTTTACCACTTCCTCATTGGCAAGTCCGACTTTACAGGAAGTACACCAGTTAATCGGCATTTCCGCCTTGTAAGCAAGACCTGCATGGAAAAGCTTTAAGAATATCCATTGTGTCCATTTATAATAATTGGGATCTGTGGTATTAATCTCCCGGTCCCAGTCAAAAGAATATCCAAGCGCATGGAGCTGTCCCTTAAAATGTTCTACATTATTCTTTGTAACAATCTTTGGATGGATATGATTTTTAATTGCATAATTTTCCGTAGGAAGGCCAAACGCATCCCATCCCATGGGATAAAGAACGTTATACCCCTGCATTCTTCTCTTTCTTGCAACAATGTCCAGCGCCGTATATGGCCTTGGATGTCCTACATGCAGCCCCTGTCCCGAAGGATAAGGGAATTCCACTAATGCGTAATATTTCGGTTTCGTATAATCGTCAGAGGTTTTAAATGCCTTTTCCGCATCCCATATCCCCTGCCACTTAGTTTCCACTTCTCTGTGATTATATGGTATTGCCATTATTTCCTCCATTCTCAAAAGCCTGTGGCTCCTTAACTTCTGTGCTGTAAATCCATATATTCCATACGTTAAAATATTTTACCTATATTATGGTAAAATGTCAATAACCTCATTTAGGCCATATCCTTCCGTATAGGAAAAGGTAATCGTATCCCCTTCTTTAAATTTGATAATCCGTATCAGGGATTCCATAGACATATCCACATCGAAAATATCTTCCTGTCTTTCCAGACAAATATAGTAATGAGTATTTCCTTCCAGTACAACAGGCGAAATGCTCTCTATTTTCCCGGTAACACTCTTTCCCGCATTTGGAGATGCGCTTACAATCCCATTCGTACTAAGGAGTGCAGTGTAATTTTTCTCACATTCCTGTACCGTATCCCCGATTGCCACCCACTGATATTTCTGGACATTTACCATAGCATACTTTTTCACCAGCCCGGCACCATCCTTTAAAGCCATAAAGTAAGTTGGTTCATCCGCAATATTTAACAGCAGAGGAAAGGTAGCGCGGTATCCTAAATTCTGCACCTGGCCTTCCGCAGAAGACATTGCAGAATCCTCTATGGCTCCCTCTACTTTATAAGAGCGGGTTTCCATGGTCCGCTGATTCATTAACACAAATCCCACATTTGACTGATCTCCGCTTACACTGGTAATACCTGTATACACCCACACATCATCTTCCAATGCGATATAATTGTAACCATTGGTAGACTGTAAACAGTCCTTTTGTCCCAACAGGGAGTTCCAGAATCCATGTTTTAAAATCCCTGAATAATCATACAAATTAATCAACAAGTCCGCCGAATAGACCTTATCCACCCATGAAGGAACATCCTCCACTGCATAATCAACGCATTCTCCTGTTTGGGCATTGCACAGGACCACACGGCCGATTGTCTGTCCTCCAAACAGCCCTATATTAAATTTTTTGACCGGGCATACCCAAAAGGGCGTACCCTCCTCATCAATTTCAAAAAAAATCTGTTCGTCAAAAATATAGGTTGGGAACTTAAATCTCAAATGCCTGTAAATGTTTCTGTTCAAATACTCACCTTTTGAATAACGTATACCTTTATCCAGTTTCACGCACTCTGTATTCTGAGTGGTCATATCGATCAAAATATATGCCGGAATCCCGTTTTTTTGGTTGGTAAGCCATTTAATGGGACTGGCATAGGTCAGCGGCGTCACGCGCACCGGTTTTCCCCGATAATTTATCTGGGAATAGTCTCCGGATACCTCAAACTGCGAAACCATATCCACCATACTTCCCATTTTACGGTTTCCCAAAAGGGATGCCGAGTCCTTGTCTAATAAGGGGATTGTCTTATAATCAACTTCCTTAATATCGTCTGTAAATTCCCTTTCCTCAATTGTTAAAAGTTTTTGGTACTTTGCCGCGTTAAAAAAGGGAGAGGACAACAGGGAACCAACCACATAAAAAACAAGCAGTGCTATAAACAAGATTCCTAATAATTTAAATACCAGATTACTTTCCCTGATACTGAAACGGAAAATGTTTATTCCATCCACTCCTGACTGTCTGTTGCTCTTAAACTGCTTTGCCACAGACAGCAGCATCAGAGCCGCCACCAGCAAAAGGATTACTCCCCAGGTACCTGCAGAGTGAATATTGACTGCCGGAATCGTTACATAATAATAGACACAAAGCGCTATAACTGCCGCTGCCGCAATGATAATATTTCTAAAAATACCTTTTTTGTTCATTAAAATTTACCTCTCTTTTTGTCTGACACTTTTGGCCATTATACAACAGGATGCTGCATACCCCCATATACAGCATCCTGTTACCTTCATCTAAAAAGAACTTTATCTGATTTTCTTAATCATCTGAACCTTCAGAAGCCTTTGCCGCTACCTCTTTTTCCTGTACATCGCTTGGCGCCTGCTCATAGCGTGAAAATTCATACTCGTATTCACCCCGCCCTCCTGTCATGGAACGAAGGTCGGTACAATATCCAAACAATCCCATCATGGGAACATCCGCTTCAATCACCTGTTTTCCGCCTGGCGCCGGATTCATTCCCAACACTCTTCCTCTTCTCTTATTAAGATCACCCATAACATCACCGGTATAGGAATCAGGCACTGTCACCTTTAAGGAGACAATCGGCTCAAGCAATACCGGATGAGCTTCCATAAATCCCTTTTTAAACGCCTGGATGGTTGCCATCTTAAATGCCATTTCTGACGAATCCACAGGATGGTATGAACCATCATAGAGAACCGCCTTCACCCCTACCACCGGATAGGAAGCAAGAGGTCCTTTTAATACGGATTCCTGAATCCCCTTCTCCACTGCCGGGAAGTAGTTCTTCGGTACTGCCCCGCCTACCACTATCTGTTCAAATACATAAGACTCTTCCAGATTTCCTGAAGGTTCAAATTTCATCTTAACATGGCCATATTGTCCATGACCGCCAGACTGTTTTTTATACTTGTATTCCACATCCGATGTCTTTTTGATGGTTTCCCTGAATGCCACTTTGGGTTCTGTCAGTTCTATTTCCACCTTATATTCATTCAAAAGCTTGCTGGCAATTACATCCAGATGTAAATCGCCCATTCCGTAAAGAAGCATCTGCCTGTTTTCAGAGTCATTGACATATTTCATAGTCAAATCTTCATGGGAAATCTTTTGAAGAGCCTGAGAAATTTTATCAACATCCCCTTTATTCTTTGGATTATATCTTTTGTATGTATAAGGTTTCGGCATATCCCATTTACCAAATTTAATTGTGGTTGCTTTAGTGGAAAGGCTGTTGCCTGTTCTTGCTCCTGTAAGCTTGGCAAGAGCTCCGATATCTCCTGCATGAAGCTCTTTTACTTCTACCGGCTTATTTCCCTGCATTACATACAGTTTGCCGATCTTTTCTTCAATATCCTTATCAATATTATAAATCAAATCATCCGTTTTAAGTACGCCGGAATTTACTTTAATCAGGGAATACTTTCCAATAAAAGGGTCCACAATGGTTTTCCATATATACGCTGACTTTGCCTTTGCAAAATCATAATCCGCATGATAAATATCATTGGTTTTCATGTTGATACCCGCAACTTCCCGGTTTTCGGGGCTTGGGAAATATTTAATGATATCATCAAGAAGCGTATACACGCCCTGACAGAGCACATTGGAGCCCATAGTCATAGGCACAATGCTTCCATCACATACATTGGTCCGAAGAGCCGCCCTGATTTCTGCTTCTGAAAAAGTTTCACCGCCAAAATACCGTTCCATCATCTCTTCACTGGTTTCAGCCACAGCTTCCATAAGCGTATCCCGGCAGATCTGAAGATTTGCCTTATTATATTCAGGCACTTCGCATTCCACAACTTCCTTGCCCTGCCATCTGTTACCGGTTTCGGTAATTACGTTTATATACCCCACAAACTTCTCATTTTCGCGGATGGGCAGATGGAAAGGCGCCATTTTCTTGCCAAACATCTGTGTCATATCTTCTACTACCTGCCTGAATGAAGCGTTGTCCACATCCATATTGCTGACATATATCATTCTGGGCAGCTTGTATTTCTCACATAACTCCCATGCTTTCTGGGTCCCCACTTCCACGCCGGCTTTGCCATTTACTACAATAATGGCTGCGCCTGCGGCGCTGATTGCTTCTTCCATCTCACCTGCAAAATCAAAAAATCCTGGTGCATCCAGTATGTTAACCTTATATCCTTCCCATTCTACCGGAACAACGGAAGTACTAATAGATATTCTCCTCTTCTGTTCTTCCTTGCCGAAATCACTGACAGTATTTCCATCATCAACTTTCCCCATTCTTGATGTAATACCCGATAAATATGCCATAGCTTCTGTCAAAGAGGTCTTTCCACATCCTCCATGCCCCAGCAAAGCTACGTTTCTAATCTTGTCAGTTGTGTAAATATTCATATAAGTTCCTCCATTTTCCGCATTTTTGGGCATTACGCCATACATTAGCACCTAGTCCATTCCGGCATTTAAACTCCCATATGAATATTTTACTAAATTTTCTGTATTTATACAAGTGAAATCATACATTTTATACACAACAATTTTCTTTTTCTCCATCAACTGTTCCTGTTGACTTTCACACGTTGAAGTGATATATTGTTGTGGGCAAAGAAAAACAAATTCTGCGAAAGGAGCAGACAAAATGATTATTATAATGAAACCACAGGCATCGGAGCAGAGCATCCGTACTGTTACAGGATACATTAAAGACAATGGGCTTCAGGTACATCTTTCCAAAGGAGAAGAAGTTACTATTATAGGAATTGTGGGGGATAAAACCAAACTCTCCACAGATAACCTGATTTTTTTCAAGGATGTGGATCGCATTGTTCCTGTAACGGAAAGCTATAAGCTTGCCAATAAAAAATTCCACCCGGAGCCTACTACGGTAAAGGCAGGAAACACCAGCATCGGCCCTGGCAGACTTACCATTATGGCAGGTCCCTGTGCGGTGGAAACAAGGGACCAGCTTATGTGTATTGCTGAAAATGTCAAAAAAGCAGGCGCCACCATTCTCCGGGGCGGCGCATATAAGCCCCGCACCTCCCCCTACTCTTTCCAGGGACTGGAAACAGAAGGGCTTAAATACATGCAGGAAGCAAAAGCTGCAACCGGACTTTCCACTATCTGCGAAGTAGTCAGCTTAGAGGCCATAGAAGCTGCCGTAAAATATGTGGACATGATTCAGATTGGCGCCCGCAATATGCAGAATTTTATCCTGTTAAAAGAAGCAGGCCAGTCCGGGCTTCCTGTTCTCCTAAAGAGAGGACTCTGCGCTACCATTGACGAATGGCTGAACGCCGCCGAATATATTATTGCGGAGGGCAATCCTAATGTTGTATTGTGTGAAAGAGGCATCCGTACCTTTGAAACAGCTACCAGAAACACCCTGGATTTAAGCGCTGTTCCTGTACTGCGCCAAAGAACCCATCTTCCTATTATTGTTGACCCTTCCCACTCCACCGGGTCCTACAAGTATGTGGCGCCCATGGCTAAGGCCGCCATCGCCTGCGATGCAGATGGCCTGATGATAGAAGTACATAACGATCCGGCACATGCCCTGTCAGACGGCCCCCAGTCGCTGACCTTTGAAAAATTTACCCGTCTTACAGAGGAACTTGCCCCTTTCTGTCAATTGATGGGCAGAAGTTTTATGGCAGAAGAAAAATAAAACTGCCATGTCATGACAGCTGGAAAACGTTAAAAAGAAAGGACTTTCATGAAAAATGATTTTACCTGCGGCTTTATCGGTCTTGGACTTATCGGCGGCTCCATCGCAAAAGCCATTCGCCTGCATTACCCCAAAAGCCGTCTGATGGCATATGATTTGAATCAGGAAGCCTTACAACAGGCAACAGACGACGGCATTATTAATACTCCCCTGTCTTCCATAGACAACAGCATCTGTAAATGCACCTATCTCTTTTTGTGCGCTCCTGTTTCAGAAAACGGCAACAGCCTTTGGGAAATAAAAAAATATATCTCTCCCAACACGCTTCTGACAGATGTTGGAAGCGTAAAGACAGATATTCACAGACACATTGAAAAGACCGGCTTATCCGGTCAGTTTATCGGCGGACATCCCATGGCAGGCAGCGAAAGATGCGGATATATTAATTCCAAGGCCCTGCTTCTTGAAAACGCCTACTATATTTTAACCCCATGTAAGGAGGTTCTGGCTGAAACAGTCCGGGAATTCCGGGAACTGATTGCCTCATTAGGCGCCCTTCCCTTAGTTCTTTCCTGTAACCAGCATGATTATGTGACTGCTGCTATAAGCCATCTTCCCCATATAGTCGCCTCTTCCCTGGTCAATCTGATTAAGGATTCCGATTCGGAAGAAGGCATTATGAAAATGATTGCCGCAGGCGGGTTTAAAGATATCACAAGAATTGCCTCTTCTTCTCCTTTTATGTGGCAGCAGATTTGTCTGACAAACAGGGAAAATATCTCCACACTGCTTAGCAGTTACATCAACTCCTTAATACAAATAAAAAGCCAGATTGACCTTGCCGGTTCTGACGCACTGTATCAGTTTTTTGATGGTGCAAGAAACTACCGTGACTCTTTTATTGATGCTTCCAGCGGACCTATCAAAAAATCTTTCTCCCTGAGCATTGATATTGCAGACGAGCCTGGCGCCCTGGCCGCCATTGCCACCATTCTTGCCCTGCATCAGATAAACATCAAAAATATCGGAATTGTTCATAATCGCGAACAGGAGGGCGGTGTTTTAAAAGTTGAATTTTATCAGGAAAAAAGTATTGAAGAAGCAGCCTCCATCCTCCGCTCCAAGGGATACAGCATTTACCCCTGCAAATAATAAATTAGAGCTTTCTGTATGCACAGACAAGCTCTAATTTATTTTCTTTTTATTAATAGCTTTCCGGTTCCCCAGCATACAAGTAAAAACATCATTCCGGCAATTCCGCCTGCTGTGTCAATCATTACATCCTTAAAAGAAGCATATCTTCCAGGTATGAAATACTGATGGATTTCGTCTATTCCCGCTGATAAAAATACCTGAACAAGCACAAACAGCCATCCCTTCCACAAAGGCCGATACCATAAAACCACAATACTGTATGACAAAAATCCCATACACATATACTCTGTAAAATGCGCAAGTTTTCTCACAAACCCTTCAAGAATTGGAATTGCATCTGCAGCCTCCTCCCCGCCTATGCCTGCGCCGCCTGTACTGCCGCCTGTGATTTTATAATAAATGTTTAACAGTATTTCTGTTACCCTGACGCTGACTGACGACGACTTCTGCGCATCTTCAGCTGAAAAACAGAAAATTACAACATATAATAATACCAGTAGAATTATCGCTATTATTGTATAAATTTTTTTGGTTTTCAAGTATTTTCCTAATCCTTTAACTACTGCCAAATATAATCTGACACTTATTGAATGAACATACAATCGCCAAAAGAGAAGAAGCGATACCTCTCTTTTATGGCTTCCTCATAAGCCGCCAATACATTTTCTCTTCCGGCCAGGGCACTTACCAGCATCACCAGTGTGGATTCCGGCAAGTGAAAATTTGTAATCAGGCAATCTGTCACTTTAAAACGGTATCCCGGATAAATAAATATCTCCGTATCGCCACAGCATTCCTTAAGTATTCCATTTTCATCTGCAGCGCTTTCAACTGTCCGGCAGCTTGTGGTTCCCACACAGATAACCCGGCCGCCATTTTTCTTTGTCTCATTGATTGTCTGCGCCGCCTGTTCCGAAATCTGGTAATATTCAGAGTGCATATGGTGTTCCAGAATATTTTCCGTTTTTACTGGACGGAAAGTGCCAAGCCCTACATGAAGCGTCACAAAAGCAAGCTTTATTCCCTTTTCTTCAATCTGGTCTAAAAGCTCCTGCGTAAAATGCAGTCCCGCCGTAGGCGCCGCTGCAGACCCGTCATATCTGGCGTATACCGTCTGGTAACGGTTTTTGTCCTCAAGCTTGTGGGTAATATAGGGTGGCAGAGGCATTTCTCCCAAACGGTCAAGGGTTTCCTCAAAAATGCCGTCATAAAAAAAACGGATCAGGCGGTTTCCCTCCTCCACAACAGATAGAACCTCTGCCCGCAATATCCCATTTCCAAAGCAAAGCCGCACTCCTGGTTTTAGCTTTTTTCCGGGCCTTACCAGGGTTTCCCACACATCTCCTTCCCGCCGCTTTAAGAGAAGCACTTCCACTGCGCCTCCCGTTCCCTCTCTTGAGCCCAAGAGCCTTGCGGGAAGAACTCTGGTGTTGTTAAGCACCAGAGTATCCCCAGGATTTAAATAGTGAATAATATTTTTAAATATTTCATGTTTTAACTGACCTGTATATTTATCAACAATTAACAGTCTGGATGCGCTGCGGTCCTTTAAAGGGTCTTGGGCAATCAGCTCCTGCGGCAGGTCAAAATAAAAATCTGAAGTCCGAAGATCCATTACAGGTCTGCTCCCTTTAAAAATGCCACATAGCCTCTCTTTGCTTCATATACATCCGCTTTACTGGTAGCTTCCCATGGAGCGTGCATATTTAAAACGGCAACTCCGCTGTCAATTACGTTCATCCCATAAAGGGCAAGGATATAGGCAATGGTGCCTCCCCCTCCCAAGTCAACCTTTCCAAGTTCTGCAGTTTGGAAATTCACCTTTTCCTCCTCAAAAATCCGGCGGATATGTGCCAGATATTCTGCATTGGCATCATTAGACCCTGACTTGCCACGGGAACCTGTAAACTTGTTAAACACCATGCCGCCTCCCAGATAGGCAACATTTTTCTTGTCAAAGCTTGCTGCAAAAGCAGGATCAAACGCACTGCTTACATCTGAAGAAAGCATACAGGAAGAAGCAAGACATCTTCTTACATTCAGCTCCGAATATTCTCCCGTCAGGTTCATCACTTCTGCAACCATGTTTTCAAAGAAACGGGACTGCATACCGGTAGCGCCCACACTTCCAATTTCCTCTTTATCTACCAGAATACAGCAGGCAGTTCTGTCTGTTTCCTCCACCTCAAGCATTGCTTTTAAGGAAGAGAACGCACATACGCGGTCATCCTGTCCATAAGCTAAAATCATGCTTCTGTCAAATCCGGCTTCCCTTGCTTTTCCAGCAGGTACTATTTCAAGCTCTGCAGAAATAAAATCTTCTTCCTCCACATCATACTGTTTTTTCAGAATTTCCAAAATTCCCTTTTTGACAGCTTCTCTTGCTTTCCGCTTTTCTTTCTTTCCCTTTTTATCCTTCTTTCTGGATTTTTCATCTTCCCTGTCTGTGTCCTGCTCTTCTTTTTCCGCCGCTTTTTCCTTACTGAAGATAAAGGGTTGATTTCCTATAATAAGGTCAAGGGCCTCCCCTTCAATGACTTTGGATGCTTTTTTCTCAAGCTGCTCCTGTGATAAATGAATCAAAAGGTCAGAGATAAAGAATACAGGATCATCTTCACTCTCCCCAATGTTAATTTCCACTATTGTTCCATCCTTCTTAACGACAACACCATGAATAGAAAGCGGAATCGTCACCCACTGGTATTTTTTTACGCCTCCATAATAATGAGTATCAAGATAAGCAAAACCGCCCTCCTCATATAAAGGATTTTGCTTTACATCAAGCCTTGGGGAATCAATATGGGCGCCCAAAATGTTCATTCCTTCCGCCATTGGCTTTTTGCCAATACGGAACATGGCTACAGACTTATTCATACATACGCCGTATACCTTATCTCCCGGCACCAGTCTTCCGCCGCATTTTATCACTTCCTGTATCTCGCGATACCCTTGTGCCTGAGCTGAATTTACAATATAATCCACACATTCACGCTCTGTCTTTCCCTCATCCAGAAAGTTTCTGTATTCATCTGCAAAGGCATCCACTTCCTTTAACTGCTTTTCATTATAGGTTTCCCATGTATTTTTCATTTTCTTCTTTTCCTTTCTATTGTCTTAGTTCAATTCCCATGCTCTCAAGTCCATTTAATATTTTCTTCATTGCCCCGGACACATCTCCTTCTTCCAGTGTCCGGTCTTTTGCCCGGAAAGTGATAGAATATGCGATTGACTTATATCCTTCTTTAATCTGCTCCCCTTCATAAATATCAAACAACTGGCAGCTTTCCAGAAGCTTTCCGCCTCTTTGTTCTATCATGGCTTCAATCTGCCCTGCCATTACCGCTTTAGGCACCACCATACTGATATCCCTTGTCACGGCAGGATACTTGGCAATGCCTTCATATTTTCTGTCAAAGGTTGCCTTTTCAACAATATGAGGCATATCCAGCACCGCAATATAGGCCCTTGTACCGATATCATAGTTTTTGCATACCAAAGGATGAACCTCTCCCAGATACCCTACAATTTCACCAGCATATTCAATATTGGCCTGGCGCCCCGGATGCAGGAAAGGCTTTTCCGCCTCCGGCTGATAAAGGGTTTTCTTGTTCATCCCCAGTGCGTCAAACAGTTCTTCCACCACGCCCTTCATGGTAAAGAAATCTCCTTTGCCATACATTCCAAAAGTAAGCTGCATTCTCTCATCAGGAAGCTCTGTAAGGGGTAGCTGATGGGGCAGATAAATGTTCCCAAGCTCATATAGCCTTACGTCCTTGTTCCTTCTATTATAATTGGCTGCCAAAGACGTAAGCATTCCATTTAGGGATATGGTTCTCATTATGGAAAAATCCTCTCCCAAAGGATTCGCAATCACAATCGCCTTGCGAATAGGAGCGTCTTTTGGAAAAAGCAGCTTATCAAACACCTTTGGGCTTTCAAACGAATAGGTCATACCCTGTGAAAATCCGCAGTATTCAGCAATATCTCTCGCTTTTTGCTCTATTCTTAGTTTATAGGAAAGCTTGCCTGCAGTTGCTTCTCCCGTAGGAAGCGTGGTTGGAATCTTGTCATATCCAAAGAATCTGGCCACCTCTTCTGCAATATCAGCACAGCATTCCAAATCCTGCCTGTAGGTGGGGGCAATCAGCTCCTTTGTATTTTCATCATACTTAATCTCAAGCATCTGGAAAATTGAAAGCATTTCTTCCGTTGAAACATCTGTGCCAAGAAGATTGTTAATCCTGTCTGGTTCAAACTTAATACGGACTTCTTCCTTCATGGGCTGGCAGACATCCACCATACCTCCAACCACTTCTCCGCAGCCAAGTTCCCAAATCAGCTGGCAGGCACGGTTAATCGCCGCCTCCGCATTGTGAGGATCAAGCCCCTTTTCAAACTTACCGGAAGCATCTGTCCGAAGCCCAAGCCTTTTTGCTGATTTACGGATATTGGGACCATTAAATGTTGCTGACTCAAAGACAACTGTTTTAACATCATCTGTAATTTTACTGTTCTCGCCGCCCATAATGCCCGCAATGCCTATTTCTTTTTCCCCATCACAGATCATCAGTATATCTTTGTCCAGTTTTCTTATCTGTTCGTCTAATGTCTGAAATTCATCCCCCTCTTTTGCACGGCGTACAATGATCTTATGCCCGGATATGGTATTCCAGTCAAAAGCGTGCATAGGCTGTCCATATTCTTCCATCACATAGTTTGTTATATCTACCAGATTATTAATGGGACGAATCCCACTGGCCCTAAGTCTTCTTTGCATCCATTCCGGTGAAGGGCCAATTTTAATGTTAGTGCAGACTCGTGCACAATACCTGCTGCACAAATCAGGGTCTTTCACCTCCACAGAAATATAATCTTTTACGTTTTCTCCATTTTCCTTCACTTCCACCACAGGAGGAACAAAGGTTTTCCGGAATGTTGCCGCCGCCTCTCTTGCTATGCCAAGCACACTGTAACAATCCACCCGGTTGGAAGTTATCTCATACTCAAATACCGTATCACGCATACCAAGCACTTCAACAGCATCTGCACCAACTACAGTATCCTCCGGTAAAATATAAATTCCCATATCCGGCGCATCAGGATACATATTTTTGCTGGACCCAAGTTCTTCAATAGAACACATCATTCCATTTGAAGGAACTCCCCGCAGCTTTCCGGCCTTGATTTTAATCCCATCTTCCGGCATCGGCCCTCCATCATGTCCCCCCGCTACTTTTCCGCCGTCAAGAACCACCGGTATTTTATCCCCTTCCCTGACATTTGGAGCGCCAGTGACAATCTGAATCATTTCCCCGCCGATATTAACCTGACATACAATCAGTTTATCTGCATCTGGATGTTTTTCTATCTTTTCAATCTGTCCGACAACTATTTTTTCAAGGTTTTTATCCAACCTCTCAAAATTTTCCACCTTTGTCCCGGTAAATGTCATCGCATCACAATATTCCTGGTCAGAACATTCTAATTCCGGCACATAGGCTTTAATCCATGACAATGCTGTATTCATATTTCCTTCCTTTCTTCTCTCTGCCAGCTGCAAAATACCAATTACTAAAACTGCTTTAAGAAACGGATATCATTCTCATAAAGCAGACGCATATCATCAATTTCATATTTTAAAAGAGTAACTCTCTCAAGTCCCATTCCAAAAGCAAAGCCTGAATACTCCAGTGGATTAATTCCACTCATGGTAAGTACATTGGGATGAACCATCCCGCAGCCTAAAATTTCAATCCAGCCGGAACCTTTACAAAAACGGCATCCCTTTCCTCCACACTTAAAGCAGGAAACATCCATTTCTGCGCTTGGTTCTGTAAAATTAAAATGATGAGGACGGAACTTCACCTTAGTATTTTCCCCAAACAGTTCCCGTGCAAATTCTGCAAGGGTACCTTTTAAATCTGCAAAAGTAATGTGTCTGTCAATCACAAGTCCCTCTATCTGATGAAAAGAAGGGGAATGAGTAGCATCCACCTCGTCTGAACGGAATACCCTGCCTGGAGCAATCATACGGATGGGAAGCTTTCCCTTTTCCATCTCGTGAACCTGGGTCCCTGAGGTCTGGGTACGAAGCAGAAAATCTCCATTAATAAAGAAGGTATCCTGTTCATCCTTTGCAGGATGATCCGCCGGAATATTAAGAGCTTCAAAATTATAATAATCTGTCTCCACTTCCGGTCCTTCCACTACCTCATAACCCATTCCTATAAAAATTCTCTCTACCTCTTCCTGCACAATGGTGTCCGGATGCCTGTGTCCAATAAAATTCTTTTCAGCTGGAAGTGTTACGTCAATTGCTTCGCTTTTCATCTTTGCTTCCAGCACGGCTCTTTCCATTTTCGCCTTTGTCTCTTCCAGAACTGCTTCAATTTCCTGTCTTGTATCATTTACCAGCTGTCCAATCTTCGGACGGTCTTCTGCCGCCACATCCTTCATCCCCTTAAGAACAGCGGTAAGTTCACCTTTTTTGCCAAGATAACTTACCCGGATTTCATTCAGCTTATCCAGCGCATTGCTGTTTTGAATCTGCTTTAAGGCTTCCGCCTTAATCTGCTCCAGTTTTTCCTTCATTGCTCTCTTCCTTTCTATTATTAGTTCCGCTTCTGCCCTTACAAGCACCTTTTCCGACAGAGAAAATCCTGGCCGCTTCGCTTCCAGCATTTCTCTTTATGCACAAAAAATCCCTTGCGCACTAATTAAACACACAAGGGACGAACTTTCCGCGGTACCACCCAAATTCCTGCCATCCGGCAGACTCTTTATTCGCTTAACGCGCGTTACGTTTAAACTTACTTACAAATCTCCCTATATGCAAAGTAAATCTGTGTTGGGTTTAAAAGCTCTGGTGGGAAATTCGCTGGCAGATGTCTCTTTACCAATAGAATACTCCGCCTGATTATTTGAACTTAAGGAAGCTTACAGCCGGTGACTCCCTCTCTCTGATAGAAAATAATCTGCTACTTGGGAACTTTCTATCGTTCCCCTCACCTTCTTAGCCTTTTCTTATATTATTTGTCGTTTGCTATATAACTGCCTACTATTTTAGTCATTCTTTTTCCTCTTGTCAATATGTTTTTTTCCAATAAAAAATTGAAATGCAGGTTTAAAATACCGATTGATAAAAGCCCCGGCCAGAATAATATAGGCAATGGCATAAAGCCACAACATTAAAATTATAATAGTGGTCAGGCTTCCATAAGTACTAAATCCATTGAATTCATCCACATAAACGGAAAATACCCAAGTCATAACGCTCCACCCCACAGCAGCAAAAACCGCTCCCGGAAGCTGCAGCATAAAACCATTTCGGGTTCCCGGTACATAGGCATACATAAGAGCAATTACAATGGTAAGCACAGCCCACACAAAAAGCGTCCTGAAATGTAATAACAAATCAAACAGATAAGAAGTCTGGGGAATCATACCCTCTATCAGCCCAATTAACGATTTCCCAAATACCATAATAAGAAGGGATAAGAGAACCGCAACCAGCATAAGCACCAGATACAGACTGGCCACCAACCGCAGAAGCATATAATTTCTTTCTTCTTCCACATCATTGATTGCATTCAATCCCTGCATCAGCGCAAGAACCCCTTTTCCAGCTGACCAGAGTGTTCCAATGGCAGTAAGTGAAACGATACCAATTGACTTATTATAAACATCTGAAATGATTCCTATTACAAGGGCCTCAACAGCATCAGGCGCTATTCTTCGGGCTATGCTCATTAGATTTGCTTCTGTGATTGGGGTATAGGGAATAATGGCACATAAAAGCATCAAAGCCGGAATCAATGATAAAAACAGGAAAAATGCCGTGCTTGCAGCAAATGCTCCTATATTTCGTCTGTTCATATGCTTTCCAAAATCATATCCTATAAATAACAGTCTTCTGAACATATTTATCCCCCTGCATATTACAGGCTTTCCCTGTTCTTATACCAGTAAGGCCTGCAGCGTTCTGAACGTGTTTGAAAAAATGCTTTAGTATATTTTGCCCGTCTGACAGCCCTGGAAATAAAAAGAAAGAATTGACTCACAGTTTTTTCCTTCCTTTCCCATGGCTTTCGCCCCATTTTGGGACATTCCAACGCCATGGCCGTATCCGCCCCCGGCAATAGTATATCCTACCACATTTTCTTTCGATTTAACAGTGTCAATTATAAAATAAGCGCTGGGAAGCAGCGAAGCACTGGCAGAGCCGGATCCATCCTGTCTGGTAACTTCTCCCCCCTGATTTAAAACATATCTGATGTTATATTCTGAAACTACTTTATAAGTCCCCTTGTCTGTCTCTATCAGCAGTTCATCTATAACACCTCCTTCTTTCCGTTTCAGGCACCGGATATCATACACCTTTTTGAAAGACTCCGGTTCCTTTAATTCAAAGGCCTCTGGTTCTTCTTCCGGCCTTTCTTTTCCTGTAAAGGTAAATACCTTGCCAGCCCCATACCGATCCTTCAGTCTTTTTGCCAGCAGATCTGTATCTAGTTTCTCCACCTGATAGTTCCAACGGAACCAGGCTTCCTCCTTCTCATAAGCATTTTCATCTGTCTGTGTAATATAGGCCCGGAAATTTTCTTCCTCACAAAGATCCTGCATGGCAAAATTACCTCTATCATTCTCCCTGGAAATATATGTACTTTTTAAATAGGGCAGCTCTTCCTTCTGATTTTCATTCCATACGCCTGCGTCAGCTCCAAAGCCACAGGAAGTGGAATAATAATATGTGCTGACTGGTTCCCCATTATATAAAAGCAAAGTACCTGCAGTTTCCTTTACCGCTTTTGTGGAATTCACATTCTCCGCTATATTATTGTATACCTGAAATCCCACGCTGTCATCCACATGCGCCCCAAGGCTTCCGTAGCCTGGATGCTCAAGATAACGATATCCGTAAGTTCTTGCACAGACAGCCTGCGCCTTTAAGGATTCAATGGGATAAGAGGCGGGCATCTCACTGGGCACTACGGAATATAAATATTCCTCCAGCAACACTTCATTAATCAGTAAAAGTCCCTGATCTGTACATGCAATCTCCATTTTCCCCCTGTAAGCCGGCACCCCCTGGCTGCGTTTTAAAGAGGATACCTGAATTTTTCCTGTATTCACAAAAGGAACTACTTCCACCCGGTTTCCTTCCATATACTTTCCACCAGCCTCAATCAAAAGTTCCTTCCCTGCTTCAATTATTTCCTGTTTCCGGTCATTGTAAGGTCCATAGTATACTGACATATCATCTTCACATATCAGTTTAATACTGTCATGATAAAGACTTTCAAACCCATTGCTTCTAACAGCAACACGTATTTTCTCCATTTTTTCCTTTCTCGTATTTAAAAAAGCACATACTTCTCCATCCTCCAGCACAAAATCTGCAAAATCATAACCTATGAACAGTTCTGATTTATCTGCCATTCTCAGCTCTTCGTAAAGCTTATATCCCACACAACTTTCTTTAAATAGAAGATTTCCATAACCTTCCACTTCCAGCTCCTTATCCGAAACACTAAGCAGTTTTCCGCTGATCCTGTCTTTTTTTACGGAAATGCCGGAAATATTTCCTGCTGTAAAGCTGACATCTCCCACCTGCTCCCTGAAAAAAGCAGGGTTTTCCGATGCTGCTCTGGTATCTGCCAAAATCTCAAATCCCTCGTAAAAAAATTGGATATTCTCTTCCTTTGCCTCCATAATCCACACATTTTTAAGCAAAGTTTTATCCGGCAAAATATCCAGCAAAGTCAACAGACGGTTCTCCCTGACATAAGCGTCTACAGAAGTGAACTTAAGTTCTGCAAAATCTTGAGACAAATAGGTATATATTTTTCCTCCCGCCGTAATCAGACAGCCTTCCCCTATTTCTTCTTTTCCTGCCAGATTTTTTCCGCCACAAATAATTTCTATTTTTTCTTTTTTAAAGCTCTCTTCCAGTCCAAAGTATTTTATCAGCTGTTCAAAACTTTCATACCAGTCTTTTTTTAAAACAAAAAGATCATCTTTATATTTATTCTTATATGTAATTTTATCCTTTATCCTGCTGCTTTCTCCCAGATTCTCTTCTTCTGGCAAAAGACAGTCCAGTATCTTCAGATATCCTTCATAATTAAGCTGTTCCCCTTCATAAGTAAAAAAATTATTTAATAACCCCTCCAGTGATTTTTTATCAATGCCTTCCGCTTCTTCCAGTTCTTTCAGCAGAATCTTTACATCCTGCAGCGTCACCAGTTCCCCTTCAGGCTGTGTCACTTTAAGTACTTTCTCATCTGTATAGATCAGCCATATAAGCAAAAATGCCAGTGCCGCTGCCAGAATCATCTTAATAAAAATTCTTACCCTTGCTTCCATCAACATCCCCTTTACAAATGTCAACACCTTCAAATTTAACCGTAGAAAAAGCAGCCTGCGTCAGGCTGCTTTTTCTTCTGTTATCCCCAAAATGCCGGTTCCTGCCTTTTGACTCCTAGCCGAGCTAGGTGGGTGACCGCAACCTGCGCTTTTGCCTTCCCTTCCAATCCTCTAACGAGTGAGGGCTTGACAGCCGCCAGATGATATAGGAATCCCGTTTAAAGTATCTGTAGGTTCAAAACTGACAGGAGTTATCGCACATTTCAGGTTAATCCTATTATATCCAATGTCTGTACAAAATACAACCGGAAATTATCAATTTTTCGCCCTATTTGTACATTTTTTAAATGGCGTCTTGTAAAAATCTTTATTTATTACAAAATTTAATGCTTTAACAGTATATATCTATACAAAAGTTTACGCTCAAAAACGGATATACCTGACGGTATATCCGTTTTATAAATTACCTCAATCATGCTATGTCTTAGCTAAGAGCATCCACCAGTTTCTGAACTGCTTCAAGCGCTTCGTCAGGAAGTTTATCATAGCCTTCCTTCTTCTCAGCAAATCCCTTAACAGCCTTCACACGGTCTTCCATAGCTTTCTTTAATGCTCCTGCATATTCTGCATTGCCAAGATCAGGTGTAAAATCTGCTGTCTTGCCGGACCAGTCATTCATAATTTCAATATCATCAAAGCTGCCCCACTTTTCAAATACAGCCTTTCCTTCAACGATTGTTTCCAAAATGCCTAATGTATCAGCAGGTTTAACCTTGGTTCCCATGAAATCGCCAGTATTAACAATATAGCAGTCTACGTTCTTCTCTTCTACCAGTTTTTTGAACTTCTCATAGTCATGAACCAGAGGATAAGTTCTGAACGGGTTTGCATAAGGCACAATACGAAGTGCATTTAAGTCAGTACCTGCTGCCACACGCTCTGCTGTGGAAGTCTTGGTAGCAAGGGTCGCACCCATAACAGATGCAAGTGCAGCGCCTTTAAGCTTCACAACGGGAGGAATGGTAGGGTCTTTCATAATCCAGAAGATTGCATTAACAGGTGCATCAATCTTATCCACACGATTAGGGGACCATAACTTAGATTTGATTGCACGTCCATTTCCATTTCTGATATCCTCAGTTACCAGCTGAATCTTGCCATTCTCGTCAAGAGTTGCAGAACAGTTCTGGGCAGATAACAGATATTCATTGTCAGCACATCCTGTAGGATAGTCAGCTGTCTTATCAAAATAAGTAGGCTCTAACGCTACAGAAGCACAGGTATCAGTGTTGATGATAAACGCATCATCATGAAGTACAGTGATAGGATACTTGCCGCCATGTTTTGCATGGGTCAGAGTAGACTTTCCTGATCCTGACAGACCATAAACAGATGCAACGAACTTGGAGCCATCAGGCAGTGTGTACTCTTTCTGTCCGCCGTGGCATGCTGCATATCCATTTCTGTTTGCAAGCGCCCACGCCATGGTAAGAGTTCCCTTCTTGTGCTCACCAAAATATCTCATACCAAGAATTGCCGCGCAGTTCTCATTGGTATCAAAGTAGCAAAGTGTAAGAGGATCGCTTAAGCAGCTAAAGTCAACATCCGGTGCGTCATGAGGCGCCCACTGAGGATCGGAGAAGATATAAATATCAGGCTCTTTTCCGCCACCAACAGGCTGGGATTTCTTGTACATCTTAACATATTCGTCAGACATATACTGGAAGTTAATCATCCAGTTGTAAAGAAGATTCTCTTCGCCTTCCGGAATCAGAAGGTGTGCCTTTACCATAAATTCAGGATCAAGGCCTACGAAACATTCTGCATGGTACATGGTTTTCCAGCGGGTTTCGTAAACAGCATCCATAACAACTTTGTCAAGCTTAACTTCATCTACACCCGGCTCGCCTTTAATACGGCGTGCTGCTGCATAACGGCCAGTTACTGCACCATCATTGAACAGAAGAACCTTTGCATCTTTCTCAAGACCAAATGTTTCCCCATCCTTAACCGGCATATCTGTAACGATAGTTCCAGGTGAATTCTTAGCTAACGCATAAGCTTCCTTCAAGGTGTTAACCTTAACTACGTTGTTTCCGTAAAAAGCAGCTTCGATAATAGAACGGGTTTTGGAAAAACCAACCTTACCTTTGCCGATTTCGGAAATTGGATAATACGCTTTTGTTGACATATTATTCGTCCTCCTTAAATAATTGTATACTTTCCACCCCAAAGCTGCCCCTTTCAGGCGCAGAATTGTGGTTTTTTTACATCAAATGCACTCTTCCGGCACATCTAATTTATTATCTCAAACATGCTTTTAAAAGTCAATATTAATAGACTTCATTTTTCCAAATTATTCATGTGAATTATTTCCAATTTATAAACATTTTGTAAACAGATTATTTTTTGCTTGTTTTAAGCTATCCCCCATGATAATATAATTATGTTAACTTTATTCTGAAATGCTCTTTCATTTCTTGTGATTGCCTTGCGTTATTGTTCTTTGGGCAAATACCAGACTTAAGTTAAATAGTTAAATATTGATAGCAGAAAGGAGAGTTTAGTTATGGACCATAATATTTTTTCTGAAATTACACCCGATATCGTCCGACTTGCTAAAATGGGCGAACAGGCTGATATCATTGATACGGAACTTTTTACCAAATATGATGTAAAGAGAGGTCTTCGTGACTTAAACGGTAAGGGCGTTCTTGCCGGCCTTACCAATATATCTGATGTACGTGCCAAGGAAATTGTGGACGGCGTGGAAGTTCCTGCCCATGGACGTCTTTTTTATCGTGGTTACGATGTCAAAGACCTGGTAACCGGCTTTACAAAGGATGACCGTTTTGGTTTTGAAGAGATTACCTATCTCCTTTTGTTTGACCAGCTGCCGGATGATAAGGAGCTTGCAAATTTTCGGCTTCTTTTATCCAAATACCGCTCCCTTCCCACCAGCTTTGTAAGGGACATTATTATGAAGGCTCCCAGCAGCGACATGATGAACACTTTAGCCCGCAGCGTTCTTACCCTTTATTCCTATGACGACCGGGCGGATGATGTTTCTCTTCCCAATGTTCTTCGTCAGTGTTTACAGCTTATCAGTCTGTTTCCAATGCTGTCGATTTACGGATATCAGGCCTACTGTCATTATCATGACGGCAAAAGTCTGTTTATCCACCAGCCAGACCCGGAACTTTCAGCTGCGGAAAATATTCTGCGTATCCTGCGCCCGGACAGCTCCTACACACCTTTAGAGGCCAGACTTTTAGATGTGGCTCTCGTGCTGCACATGGAGCATGGCGGTGGTAATAACTCCTCCTTTACCACCCATGTGGTCACCTCCTCCCTGACAGATACTTATTCGGTCATTGCAGCCGCTATCGGCTCATTGAAAGGTCCCCGTCATGGCGGCGCCAATATCAAAGTGGTACAGATGTTTGAAGAAATGAAACAGGAAGTGAAGGACTGGGCTGACGAAGAGGAAGTAGGAGGTTACCTGCGCCGCCTTCTTAACAAAGAAGCCTTTGACCGCGCCGGTCTCATTTATGGCGTGGGGCATGCCATTTACTCAAAGTCTGACCCCCGTGCCGTTATTTTTAAATCCTTTGTTGAAAAGCTTTCCCTTGAAAAAGGACTGGAAAAGGAATTTGCACTTTACTCTCTGGTAGAACGTTTAGCTCCGCAAATTATTGCAGGGGAACGTCAAATGTATAAAGGCGTCAGCATTAATGTGGACTTTTATTCCGGTTTTGTATATCATATGCTTGGGCTTCCTATGGAGCTTTACACTCCCATTTTTGCCATGGCCCGTATCTGCGGCTGGAGCGCCCACCGCATGGAGGAACTGGCAAACAATGGTAAGATTATCCGTCCGGCTTACAAGCCAATTTGTCCGGATCGCAGTTACATAGATATTGCAGACAGACGCGGAAAATAAGCCTGCAGAAATAAAAACAGAGAACATATCACTTTTATCAGTGGTTTGTCCTCTGCTTTTTATTCCCCTTTTAAGTTTGTTATCAATACACTATATTCCAAGAATCTCCATCACTGTCTGTTTCATTTCATCTTTTTCACAAATACGCTGATGCAGCACAGGCGCTGTCCTGATTTCTTCAATCGCCTTTGGCACATGCACCCCGGAAATCTCACAGAGCTTATCCACCAGTTCAAAATCCTCCATTTCGTCATAAGACTCCTGACTGACGGCATTCACAACACTTCTGGTAAACTTATAAGGACTTGCTGTGGAGGCAATTACTGTCAGCGTATCGTCCTGGGTTTCCTCCCTATATTTTCCATAAACGCAGGCTGCCACTGCTGTATGTGTATCAATCACATAACCTGTCTTTTTATACAAATCATGTATGGTCTTTGCCGTTTCATCTTCACTGGCATAATTTCCATAAAAGTCAGAAAGCTTCTTCCGCATCTCTTCTGTGATATGATATAGACCGCCTTCTGCAAGCGCCTTCATAAGTTCTCTGTTCTTGTCCGGGTTATTTCCTGCAATCTGGTAAATCAATCTCTCTAAATTGCTGGAAATCAGTATATCCATAGACGGAGAAGTTGTAAGCACAAATTCCCTGTTTTTGTCATAAATGCCTGACCGGAAAAAGTCAAAAAGCACTTTGTTTTCGTTGGATGCACAAACCAGTCTGTTAATGGGCAGTCCCATCTGTTTTGCATAATAAGCCGCCAGAATATTGCCAAAATTGCCTGTTGGCACAGTCACATTTATCTTTTCACCCTCTTTTATATGTCCTTCTCTTAAAAGTCTTCCATAAGCATAGACATAATAAACAATCTGAGGGATAAGGCGCCCAATATTAATAGAATTGGCAGAAGAAAATTGAAATCCTTTTCCGTCCATATATTCTGCAAGCTGCCTGTCCCCAAAAATCTGCTTTACGCCTGTCTGTGCATCATCAAAATTGCCCTGAATTCCCACAACATATGTATTTTTTCCCTTCTGGGTTATCATCTGCTTCTCCTGTATGGGGCTTACGCCACTTTTGGGATAAAATACAATAATACGTGTGCCTTCCACATCTGCAAATCCAGCCAACGCCGCCTTTCCGGTATCGCCGGAGGTTGCTGTCAAAATTACAATTTCATTTCTTACATGATTTTTCGCAGCAGCAGTTGTTAAAAGATGCGGCAATATAGACAAAGCCATATCTTTAAAGGCTATTGTTGCACCATGAAATAATTCCAGGTAAAAAGCCCCGTCCGCTTCTGTCAAAGGTGCAATTTCTTCTGTATCAAATTTTTCATCATAAGCCTTGGCAATACAGTCTTTCAGCTCCTGTTCCGTAAAATCCGTAAAGTACAGCTTCATTACCTCATAAGCTGTCTGTTTGTACGTCATCTGTGAAAATTCGGCAAGACTCTTATCTAAAGCTGGTATTCTGTCAGGCACAAACAGTCCTCCATCTTCGGAAAGCCCTTTCAAAATCGCTTCTGATGCCTTAACCGGATTTTCCTTTGCTCTTGTACTGCTATATAAAATTTCCATTTTTGTTCCTCCCACGTACCGCAGGCATAGCCTGCGAAGCTGCACTGATAATCCGTTCCCTATTTTATCATAAAATAAATTCCTTTACAATGAAAAAAGCACGCATACCAATTCTTTTATCCGTTTGTGAAAAACTCATGACCGCCATGGGCAAACAGTCTGACCAATGCGCCGTCGAACCATCTCATTTTATTTGGGTCCGCGCTTTTACGGGCTGCAAAATAAAGGGCGCCCTCTGTAATGTCTTCCCCTTTCAATACCCGCTCCACTGCATTTATAGTCGTCTGGGTAACTTTTATTTTCTGGTAAGTTCCATTGCCTACCGGCGAAAACTGATAAACGCCATTTTCTTTCTGCATTACCACTTCTGTCACCGTATCAGGAAATTTACTGCTGTTTACCCGGTTCATAACCACACCTGCCACCAACATTCTTCCCTCTTCGTCTTCACTTCCCGCTTCTGCCTGTACAATTTTCAGCAATGCTTCGTAATCTGCCTGTGACAAGTCATACTTGTACTCTTTTTCCATCACAGTATAATCTACCACTCTCTGTCCAGATGCGGCCCTCTTTGGCATACCATAAAACCTGTCCATCTTTGACTCCGGATAGTCTGCCATCACCCTGACTCTGAAAGCCTGGGCTGCGGCAAGCTTGTTCATCTGCACCCCTTTTAAACAAAACCATCCTGACAGCATTACCATATTACATAAAAACAACTGCATTACAAATTTTTTATACATGCCCTATACGCGTCCTTTCTTTACTCCGCAATATTTCACATAAAATTTTTTTCACATTTGTAATAGTTCTTTAATATTTTATACAGTTACTGCCAAAAATATTTCTAAAATTTGCATTTGAGGCCAATTTATTTCAAAATTGTGATTTTCTATGGTAAAATAATAATAAAGGTCATTAAGAAAATACTTATAATATTTGCAATAACTAGAGCGTGTTTCAAACATGCTCTAGGAAACCAGAAATCAATTTGGAAAAGGAACGGATATATGAAACAGGATTTTCCCGGCGTTATGACCGCACAAAAAAAAGACGGAACGGTTTACTACCGTTCCTCTATCACTTACAGGCAAAAGCATATCAGTCTTGGCAGCTATCCTTCTGCTCTCCTGGGTCATACCGCTTATCTGGAGGGAACACGCCTTATCTCTGATTATTCACTATCAATTAATGATTATTCTGATGATAACTGCCTGCCCTTTGAAAAATGGGTATGTCTTATTAATTTCAGGGACAATCAAATTTATTTTTCCACCCCTATCTATGTCCGCAAAAAATATTTTGACTATTATTTTTCGCCGGAAGAAAAACTGAAATTTGATATTGATGATTTGTTCTACTACTCTTCCCACAAAATAATGCGCAGAGGCAGGCACTTTTTTGTTGCGGACTATGGAATGCAAATCAATATTATGAGCCGGTATGGTATAAAAAATTATGCGGTGGAAGGCCGGGATTTCCGTTTTGTAAATGAAGACAATACAGATTTCCGGTATGAAAACATTGAGATACTAAACACCTATCACGGAGTAACCCGAAAGGATACCAAAAACGGCATCCGGTATGTAGCAAAAATCCATATTAACGGCAACTATACCATTGGCTCCTATGCAAGCGAAACAGAAGCCGCCATTGCTTACAACAAAGCCGTTGATATTTTAAAAAAAGCCGGCATAAGCAAGAACTTTTCTCCTAACTATCTGGAAAACTTGTCTCCTTCCACTTATGCCGACATTTACACCAAAGTGCATATTTCCAAAAAAATAACCAGTTACCTGCGGGTGTAATCCACAAAGCTTATAATGTAGGGCGCTTCCTTTTCCACTCCTGGCACCTGCTCTTTGGCTGCATATTTCCACATCCGGAACTGATAGGGATAATCAGGCACCGGAGACTGGTCATTTAACCAGATATCATACTGGCCAAGCAGCTTTTCCGGCTCCAGTTCCCCTAAAAGCCAGTTTTTATTTCCATAAAGAATCGGCTGATATCCTGCATGATCCATATATGACAAAAATGTTTCCGCCGCCTGGGTCTTTTGCTTTTTACTTAGGTCCTCAATTCTGGATTCATCATTTACGATATACTCCATATCAAAGGCCACCGGATAGCTAATCTTATAAGGAGACAGGGCGCCCACAACAAATTCCGCTTCTTCCTGCGCTTCTTCTTTACTCACTGCCTGGGAAAAGAAAATAACGCCCACTTCAAGCCCTGCATTCTGGGCATTGGTTATATTGGTTACAAATTTATCATCCAAAGAAATAACGCCGCTTTCATATCCTCTGCTTCCCAGTTTAAGCATCACAAAATCAACACCAGATTCCTTAAGCGCCTGGAAATCCACCTCTCCGCTGTCTTTTGATATTTCCACCCCAAGGGTGGAGCTTTTTTCCCCATCCAAATAATATTCCATTTTTCCGGCAGTTATCTTTAAGTTTGTAAAGTCATAGGTATAAAGCGGAATTCTCTTGGAAATTTCCATCCATTTTTCTGTACCGTCATGCAGAGTCACTTTTACATGCTTTCCATCTGCTGCAAGCTCCTCATCAGTCGGTTCATGGGACGGCGTTGGCTCCGGGCTTGGCGTGGGACTAGTAACCACCAAACTGTCATCCTGATACATATTCCAGAAATCCAAATCTTCCGCCCGCAGCTTATGTTCTCTATATAATTCCTCTATCCCCTCCTGACCTTCGGCAAATTCCATTTTTTCTTCTGCCAAAGGCGTCGGACTTGCTTGTTTAAGCCTGTTTTGAGCCGCATAACTGCTCCTTTGTCTTCCATTGCTCATAAAAACTACCGCAAGCACCACTAATATAAAAACAGATACCCCAACAATCGTATACATGACCGGCGCTCCTATGCCCCTGTCATCGTCATCACCTGGTAAACGCATATCACTCCACCACTTTCCCTTTTCAAATTATAGATAAAAATATATAATAATTATGCGCCATGTCAGATTATCCAATTATGAAGCATCCGGCTGGCTCACAGTTTCTTACTACTATACATGAAACTTTCATTTTTTACAACCCAAATTCATTACGAGGTAACTGTTATGAAGCATTTTTTTACTTACCAATATATGTCAAAAACTTCCGTGCTCCTTTTCATTCTGTGCCTTTTTCTTTTTTCAGGATGCCATTACGCCTCCTCTTCCCCCATCCATGCCACCGGATTTTATTTTGACACTGTTATTACCGTCACTCTATATGATGAGTCAAAGAAAACCTTACTTGACCAATGTATGGAACTGGCCAGTCACTATGAAAATCTCTTAAGCCCTAATATACCAGGCAGTGATATATGGAATATTAATCACAGCAACGGCAGCCCTGTAAGGGTAGACGCCGATACCCTTTCTTTGCTGGAGAATGCCCTGTTATACGCACAACTGTCAGAGGGCCTTACAGACCCTACCATCGGCGCTTT
Organism: uncultured bacterium; assembly: GCA_947381965.1. Classification (GTDB taxonomy): domain Bacteria; phylum Bacillota; class Clostridia; order Lachnospirales; family Lachnospiraceae; genus Suilimivivens. The sequence goes on along the minus strand of CANCXX010000030.1, from coordinate 7,433 downwards.
ATCAATGCTTTGGAATTTTGGCTCTGACAATGAAGAAATCATTCCCGACAAAGAACAGATTGAAGAGGCTGTTTCTCATGTGGATTACCAATCAGTGCTAATAAACGGCAGTCTGGTAACGCTAACAGACCCTGGCGCACAGATAGATCTTGGTTTTATCGCCAAGGGATTTATTGGGGATAAAATGAAAGAATTTCTGCTGTCCCAAAATGTTTCCTCCGCCCTAATCAATTTAGGCGGCAATGTGGTCGCTGTGGGCAGTAAACCAGATGGTTCCCCCTTCCAGATTGGAATCCGCGACCCCTTTAAAGGCAACGGCACTCCTGCCCTTGTTCTTGATTTATCTGACAAAAGTGTGGTTTCTTCTGGAAATTATGAGCGTTTTTTTATTAAAGACGGAAAACGCTATCATCATATTCTTTCCCCTAAAACCGGCTATCCCGCTGAGGGCGGTCTGGTCCAAACCACTATTATCAGTTCTTCTTCCACGGACGCAGATGCCCTTTCTACACTTTGTTATATCTTAGGATATGAAAAAGCCGTCTCTGTGCTTGAAAACTTCCCAGATGTCCAGGCTGTTTTTGTCACAGAAGACGGCAATATCCAATATGTAAATTTTAACTGACCTTCCTTCTATAGGAAATGCCTGCAGGAAACTTTTGTAAAACCATGGCAGATAATCTGCACTCTTTCTGTTCCCACTAATTTATACGCAGGTTTTTCCCTCCAACACATTCCTGTAATCCTCCAGATTTTTTTCAAGAAGAGAAGGAGTGTCCAGTCCATAAGGACATTTGCTTTTACAATGTCCGCAATGAAGACAGTTCTCAATTTTATTCATTTTTTCCTGTACTTCTTTTGTCAGCCATCCCGCTGAGGGTGAGCGTCTAAGAAGCAGAGACATTCTGGCACAATTGTTAATCTCAATTCCGGCCGGACAGGGCATACAGTATCCGCATCCCCGACAAAATCCACCTGACAATTCTTTCCTGTCAGCTTCTATCACCTTTTGCATCTCTTCTGTCATAGCCGGAGGGTCCGTGATGTAAGACAAAAATTCGTCAAGTTCCGTTTCCCTCTGTACGCCCCAAATAGGCAATACATTTTCAAACAGCGACGCATGGGCGTAAGCTGCGGCAGAGTTGGTAATAAGGCCACCGGACAGAGCTTTCATGGCAATAAACCCCATATCTGCCTTTAGACATCCCTTCACAAGGGCTTCTTCTTTCTCTGTAGCAAGATAACAGAAGGGAAACTGCAATGTCTCATAAAGGCCGCTTTCAATGGCCTCCTTTGCCACACCCAGCCTGTGGTTTGTAATTCCGATATGACGGATTTTTCCTTCTGCTTTTGCTTCCAGCGCTGCTTCATACAAGCCGCTCCCATCCCCCGGTTTCGGGCAAAACCCAGGATTATGGAACTGGTAAATATCAACATAATCTGTGCGAAGCATTGAAAGGCTTGTTTCCAGATCCTTTTTCATGCTCTCTCCCGTCTGCGCCCCTGACTTGGTTGCAATCACAAGATTTTCTCTGATTTTTTCAAAGGCAATCCCCAGCTTATGTTCACTGTCACTGTAGGCTCTTGCTGTATCAAAAAAACGGATGCCTCCTTCATAGGCTTTCTTTAAAAGATACACCGCTGCCTCATCACTGATTCTCTGGATTGGCAAAGCGCCAAAACCATTTTTATTCACAACAATACCGGTACTGCCAAGTTTTACCTGCACGCCTTCACTATTCATCCTTTATCTCCATTTAAAATCTTTTTTTACAATTCTGATTTTTAGATTGTTTAATGTGTGACAATTGACTTTCTTGGACATTTTTCTGCACAAGCACCGCATCCTGTGCACTTTTCATAGTCAATAGTTGCATTAAAATCCGTTACATCCACTGCCTTTGAAGAACAATTTCGCTTACAAAGCTGACAGCCAATACACCCCACTGTACAGTCCTTCATTGTAACTGGTCCTTTGTCTTTTGAACTGCATGCAACCACATATTTTGCATCATAAGGGATCAGTGTAATCAGATTCTTTGGACATACTTCCACACATTTTCCACAAGCCTTACACCGCTCTTTATCAACCACCGCCACACCGTTTATCACATGGATTGCATCAAAAGGGCAGGCTTTTACACAGCTTCCAAATCCAAGGCACCCATAATTGCAGCTCTTTGCACCGCCATTTGGCACAAAAGACAGCATCCGACAATCTTTGATTCCATGATATTCATAATCAAGCGTGGTTTTGTCACAATCCCCCTGACACTGTACAAAAGCGGTCATTCTGGTACTTTCTCCAGCTTCCACTCCCATGATTCCCGCAATTACTTTTCCTACCGGTTCTCCGCCAACAGGACAGGCGTTCACAGCCGCTTCTCCTTTTGCAATCGCTGCCGCCAGTCCGCTGCAACCTGGAAATCCACAGCCGCCGCAGTTGTTTCCGGGTAACGCCGCCAAAACCGCTTCCTCCCTTTCATCCACTTCCACTTTAAACTTAATGGCTGCCGCTCCAAGAAACAGGCCGATAAACAGTCCAACCCCGCCTACCACTACCACAGCCAGCAATATACCTGTTATATCCATCTTGCACCTCCTATTCCAGTACCAAATCTGTCCTGCCATGCCAAGGCAGCTTCTTTGATTTGCTTTTGATATCTTCTGACTATACTACAGCAGCCCTGAAAACCCACAGAAAGCAATTGCCATTAACCCTGCAGTTACAAGTACAATCGGCATCCCCTTAAAAGACTCTGGAATATCGTTATACTCCATTTTCTCCCTGATGCCTGCAAGAATTACAATCGCTATGGTAAAACCAACAGCCGTTGCAAATCCATTTACAATTCCGGTAAGTATCCCATATTTTTTCTGTACGTTCGTCAGCGCAACTCCAAGCACCGCACAGTTCGTTGTAATTAACGGCAGATAGACACCCAATGCCTGATACAAAGGCTTCATAAATTTCTTGAGAAACATTTCCACAAACTGTACCAGCGCCGCAATAACCAGGATAAACACAATGGTCTGCAGATAGGTAAGGTCAAAAGGTTTTAATATATATTGGTAAATCACACCGGCAACCGCAGACGCAAGGGTAATCACAAAAATTACTGCTGTCCCCATTCCTGCTGCTGTATCTGTCTTTTTGGATACGCCGAGAAAGGGGCATAAACCTAAAAACTGGCTTAATACAACATTGCTTACCAGTGAGGATGAAATTAAAATTATCAGCAAATCCTTTATCATTGCCTACACCTCCTTTTTCTCTGCTGTCTGTTCTTCCTGGGCACCGCCATAAAAACGCCTGCTGCAGCCCATATCCTGGCAATTCATGCAGTCTGAATTACAGCCGGACTGTATTTTAGACATATCCCTGCCTTTTCTTTCTCCTGCAATTTTAATTTTATTCTGGATAGCGGTAAGCGCCGCCAAAACAAAAAATGCTCCTGGCGCCAGAACAAAAATACTGCATGGCACATAACTTTCCGGCATAATGGCAACACCAAACATTTCCCCTGCTCCAAGCAGCTCCCTGACTGCCCCGATAATGGTTAAGGCAAAGGTAAAGCCAAGCCCCATTCCAATTCCGTCAAAAAGAGAAGGTATCACACCATTTTTGGACGCATATGCTTCTGCACGCCCTAAAATAATACAGTTTACAACAATCAGCGGAATATAAAGACCCAATGCGTCGTATAAAAAAGGAATAAAAGCCTTCAGCAAAAGCTCAACCACCGTTACAAAGGAAGCAATAATTACAATAAATGCAGGAATCCTTACCTTGTCAGGTATTACTTTCCTTAACATGGATATAAACATATTGCTTAAAGCTAGCACCACCATAGTGGTAAGTCCCATCCCCAGGCCGTTTATTGCCGATGTCGTTACGGCAAGCGTCGGACACATGCCCAGCATAAGCACAAAAGTTGGATTTTCCTTAATCAGCCCGTTAAACAGCCGTTCCGTTATCTTATTCTGTTTCATTGCCGCTGCCTCCTAACTGGGTCTGGAAATAATAAAGACCACCATTTACCGCTGTTGTAACAGCATTTGTCGTAATCGTTGCGCCACTGATGGCGTCAATCTGATCCTCCGATACAGCCCCTGTTTTTGTGTAAGCAAAGCTGGTAACATTCTTATCTGCAAACTGGGGTTTTAAAACATCCTCCGCCTTCATCCCAAGGCCGGCAGTTTCTGAGATATCCAATATAGAAATTCCATTTAACTTTCCATCATTCCAAATCCCCATGGTAAAAGTGATATCGCCGCCATATCCTTCATGGCTTGTTACAGTAAGTACATATCCCAGCAGACTTCCATCTTTATCCTTCGCTGCCAGCACCTTGTCAATGTCTGTTCCGCCAAAACCGGCTTCTTCCCAGGATGCCTTCCAGCTATCATCTTCCAGCGCCGGCATATCCAGCTCTTCAAAATCATGCGCAGCATTAAATACTTCATTATACGCCGCCTTAGCAGCCGCTTCCTCCGCCTGGGCAATCGGTTCCTTGGTAATCTGATACACAAAACCAAGAATCAAACCTGAACACAAGGTAATCAGCAAAAGGATGCCCGCATCTTTTAACATACTTCTCATGCTCTTTCCCCTCCTTTTCCGAAGGCTTTCGGCATGGTAATCTTTTCAATCAAAGGTACCAGCAGATTGCCTAAAATAATCGCATAGGAAACACCTTCTGCAGAAGGGCCAAAGATACGAAATATTCCTGTCAGCAGTCCTAATACCACCCCATATAGATACTGACCTTTTTTGGTTACAGGTCTTGTCACATAATCCGTAGCCATAAAGAAAGCTCCCAGCATCAGACCGCCTCCTGCCAGATGTGCGCTGATAAAAGCCGGATCAACGCCATGACCGCCAAACAATACAAGAAAAATAACAAATGTAACTATGTAAGTTCCTGAAATCTTTAAATCGATAATTCCCAGAAGAATCAGGATACATGCCCCAATCACAATGGCTACCATAGAAGTTTCCCCTATGGTCCCTCCCGTCTTTCCAATCACCATATTCAGAATGTTTACGCTCTCTCCCGCTTTTAAACTGGCAAGCGGTGTAGGTCCCGTATATGCGTCACATTCAAAGTTGCACATAATGGAAGTGTATGAAATCAGCAGAAAGCATCTTGCTCCCAGCGCCGGATTCATAAAATTCTGTCCAAGCCCTCCAAAAAGCATTTTCACTACTAATATAGCAAAAAGCCCGCCAATCACGCCAATCCACCAGGGTGCTGATGAGGGCAGGTTCAGTGCAAGCAAAAGCCCTGTCACCACTGCTGAAAAATCACCCACAGTTACTTTTTTGTGCATTGCCTTTTCATAAATGTACTCTGCAAGCACACAGGTTGCCACCGTTATTATTATTAAAATAAGCGCATCCAATCCAAAATTATAAATGCCAAAGCCTGCTGCTGGCAGCAGGGCAATCACCACAGAAAGCATAATATTACTGGTAGTGACCTTAGATCTGACATGGGGATTGGATGAAACCTTCATCAAATCGCTCATCTCTTTCCTTCCTCTCTTTATAGTTCCGCTGTTTTTGTGTTCCATCAGATTACTTTTTCTTCTTTGCCAGCTGCATTTTCCGCATGGACTTTATTACCTGAGTAAGCGGCCTCTTTGCCGGACATATGTAACTGCAGCACCCGCATTCACAACACTCCATACCATTATTTTTGAGAAATGCCTCCTCGTCATAATGCTCTGCATAATCAGCCAGTTTCCGTGGCACTACTCTGCCCGGACATACTTCCACACATTTTCCACAATTAATACAAGCGCTTGGTTCCATGGCAGACACTTCATCCTTGGTAAGGCAAAGAAGCGCTGAAGAAGTCTTGGTAGTCGGCACATCCAGATCAAAAATGCCAAATCCCATCATCGGCCCTCCGGATATAATCTTAACAGGCTGTTGTTTAAAGCCCCCCGCTGCTTCTACCAGTTCATGGTAATTAGTTCCAATTCTCACTTTAAAATTTGCAGGGTCTGCAATGGCATCTCCTGTAACTGTCACTATCCGATACATTAAAGGCCTTCCGCCTATTACTGCATTATATATAGAAATTACTGTATCCACATTGTTAACCACGCACCCTGCGTCTGCCGGAAGCATGGCAGCATGAATCGCACGGCCCGTAGCTGCATAAATAAGCTGCCGCTCTGACCCTTGAGGATATTTTGTTTTCAGAGCCTTTACTGTTATTTTGTCTTCATCACGGACAAGTTTTTTCAGCAGGGCAATACAATCCGGTTTGTTATCCTCCACTGCCAATATCCCTCTTGCGTTTTCAAACAGACTTAAAGAAACCTTAAGACCCCCTATCAACTTTTCAGGCTCCTCAAGCATCTTCCGGTAATCAGAAGTAAGATATGGCTCACATTCCGCACAGTTAACGATTACATACTCAATATTGTCAGGTTCTTTGGGTGAAAGCTTAACAGCTGTCGGGAACCCTGCTCCCCCCATACCTACAATACCCGCCTCTCTTATAATTGCTATCTTGTCTTCCCTGGTAAGCTCTTCAAAAGGAATCATTTTCCGCCATCTTACTTCTTCATACAGGCCATCGTTTTCCACAACAATACTCATCACGTTGTCGCCAGTAACTACTCTCCTGGGTTCAATTGCCTTAACCGTTCCCGAAACAGTTGCATAGATATGCGCAGATACAAAACCTCCTTCTTTCGCAATTACCTGTCCTGCCAGCACCCTGTCGCCCTTTTTGACAATGGGTTGGGCTGGCGCCCCAATATGCTGGGATAAGGGGTACACCAAATCTCCTTTGGGCAGCACCTCCCTGATGGGTTTGTCCTTAGACAAATCCTTGCCGTCATAAGGATGGATTCCTCCTGCAAATGTTAATTTTGCCACTCAATTCCCTTCTTTCCTTCTATATTTATCAGTTCTCTGACTGAATATATTCCATCCTTTTAAATATACTATTTTTTTGTCGGATTTACAACCGAACTTAAAAAGATTTTTTGTATTGGATAGATCTGGCTCAAAGTACAGTATTTTAATTTAGACAGCTATTTTTTGTCGAAAACACTACTGTATTTTCAAAAAATATGCTAAACTAGAGTGTACACTTTGGACAGACAAAATTTTTCCAGCAAAGGTCTTTAGTAAATCTATGCCTGTACCCAGGCGCACATGTGCTGGCAAGAATGGGGGGTTTTTATGAAAACAGAAGAAATCATTCTCGGTAATTTTCAGTTAAAATATCCGTTGGAGCGCTTAGCTCCTTTAAACCAAATTTTATTTTTGGATATAGAAACCACTGGTTTTCTCTCTTCAGGTTCCACAATCTATTTGATAGGCTGTGCTTTTTATTCAGAAGGGAACTGGACCATACGGCAATGGTTTGCCCAGTCCGCTGACGAAGAGGGTGAACTGATCAGGGTCT
>CANCXX010000029.1 GCA_947381965.1 uncultured bacterium | reverse complement strand
CAGAATAGATTGTCAGAATATTCAGCAAGTTTACGAGTTTCGCAATTACCTAAATTATGTTCTAGAGCGTGTTTGAAAATCATTTCCAACATCTGCACGCCCCACTTTGCGCGATATTTGCGCCAAATTCAGGTTGCATAGCCCGCTATGCGCCCTTCATTTGGCACAAATCTCCCACAAATCAGTCCTTTTATTTTATATCTTTTTTATGGAAAAAACGTATCCCCAATCCCCCGGCGGTTATAGCAATGAGGATAGAATACAGGGACATTTTTCCCAGTGGTAAATTTTTGTCTGTATCTGATGACAGCTGTATAATCTGGCCTCCCGGAAGAAAGTCTAAAAGAAATTCATAGACATCACGTTTAAAACCCTCCACATAAGCGGGATTTTGTGACGCCGTGTCATTTAGAATAATGCCTTCATCTGTCATAAAAAAGGCATTGCTGTAAAATTCCGGCTCCGATAGTCTGCTGCTTAGGATGATTCCTGTAAACATAAGCAAAAACACACCTAAAATACAGATGACGGCGGAGGTGGATTTACTTTGGCTAAGCATGGAAACCACAGTAAATATAGAGGCAAGGGCAATTGAAAGTATAAAGATACATCCCATTTTACCAAGCGCTAAATGGAAGGGGATGGTAAATGTACCCAGCAGCGGAAAACCTATGCAGAAGTTAGGTATCAGGTATGCGGCGCACATAAAAAAACTGGCTGCAAGGCATAGAATTAAGTTGGATAAATAAACGTCACATCTTTTATGCCCTACAATAAGCTTATTGCGGATGGTTCCATTGCTGTATTCTGTTCCGATAAAAAGGCTGCAGAAAACAGAAGAGAGGGTGGCCATAAAAATTACATAGACAAAAAAACTGCTTTCAAAGGTAAACATATAATTCCACCGGATTCTATCATAATAAGTGCTGATGGGGCGTGCAATTCCCACAACCAACATAAAAGCCATGCCAATGCGGAAAGGGATGTCTTTTTTCAGACGTGCAAAATTAGCGGATAAAAGTTTATTCATTATATGCCACCTCCTACCAGATTGATATAATAGCTTTCCAGCCCTTCTTCGCGTTCGCTAAAAGAAATCACTTCGCATCCTTCTTTGGCAAGAGACAGGACGAGCTTTGTGGCAGTTATTTTTGCGTAAACTTCTGCTTTGGTGTCAGAGGTGATATGGTATTCCAGGTCCAGCTTTTCCATTACCTGTACAAAAACCTTTATGTCGGATACTTCCATACAAATGCACTTCCGGCAGGCAGCTTCCAGTTCCTGGGCGCTGATTTCCTTTACCATACGCCCATTATCAATAAAACCATAACAGGTGGCAAGACGAGAAAGCTCATCCAAAATATGGCTGGAAATAAGTACAGTAATGTTTCGTTCTCTGTTTAACTTTAAAATCAGCTCCCGCACTTCCACAATGCCCTGAGGGTCAAGGCCATTGACAGGTTCATCCAGTACCAGAAAATCAGGATCGCCGCATAGGGCAATGGCAATTCCAAGCCGCTGGCGCATTCCAAGAGAAAAGTTTTTCGCCTTCTTTTTTCCTGTATCCCCAAGCCCCACCAGCTTTAAAAGCTCCGGAATGCCTTCAAAAGAGGGGAGTCCTAAAATATGGTATTGAATTTTTAAATTATCTTCCGCGTTCATTTGAAGGTAAATAGAAGGGGTTTCCACAACAGCCCCGATTCGTCTTTGCGCTTTTATAATTTCCCTGTCAGTGTTTTTGATTCCATACAAAACATACTCTCCGCAGGTAGGTGGCTGTAAGCCGCAGATTAACCGTATCAGGGTGGTTTTTCCTGCTCCGTTTTTTCCTACAAATCCATAAATTGCTCCTTTGGGAATGTGCATGGAAAGGCTGTTCAACGCCTTGAAATGCCGGTAATTTTTGCTTAGGGCATTGGTAGTTAATACGTAATCCATAAATAAAGCCTCCTTTTTTGCCAGTGCATTCATACTTACATATCTTTCTGCACTTTTCAGTTATCTTACCTGATATCTGTTAAGAAAGCTGTTAAGGAAAAAGTTAAGAAACTGTAAATATTTTTGTATTTATATTTTGTATAGCATCAGTTTTCACGCATTTTAAAGCCGATGCCCCAAACAGACTCAATATAGTCTCTGTTGCCAGCCTCCCGTAGCTTTTTTCTAAGATTGCTGATATGAACCCGCAGAGAACTTTCCACACAATCAGGTGAGTCCTCCATGATTCTCTCAAGTAAAAGGGTTTTGGTTATTACCTGGGAAGGGTTCTGTATCAAAAGCTTTAAGATAGCATATTCTGTCCGGGTGAGCCGGACCATACTGCCTGCAGCGGTGACAGTATGGGTAAGGGTATTCATGGCAATATCCTCAAAAGTCAGCAGAGAAGCGGTTTCAGGACGGGAGATGCTGCGGAGCTGTACAGTGATTCTTGCCAATAGCTCCCTTACATCAAAAGGCTTGGTGATATAATCCTGTGCGCCTTCCAAAAGCAGATCCGTTTTGTCCTTTACATCCGTCTTTGCGCTGACAACAATCACAGGAATCCCCTGGGTTTTGGGAAGCAGCGCTTTACCGTCAAGCCCTGGCAGCATCAGATCCAGTAAAATCAGGTCAGGGCTTTGAGTTGACAGAAAAAGCAGGGCTTCCGTTCCCGAATAAGCACGGGAAACCAGATAGCCCTCTTTGGTAAGAATTTCTTCCAGCATATTTCCTATACTGACATCATCATCAACAATTAATATATTTTTCATAAAATGCCCTGTTTTTACGCTTTCCAGACCGATTTTAGTATTGCGCCTATTTTGGGAGTGGTACCATAGAGAAGAACGCCTACCCGGTAAATTTTAGCTGAAAGAATGCCTACGCCGATCACAGATCCCAACAGAATGGCTACGGATATTGCAATCTGATAAAAAGGTACTGTGCTCATTGCAATACGGGTAAACATAGCCATGGGGGAGGTGAAAGGAAGGTAGGAGCATATCTTCATCAGGGCGCTGTCCACATTGCCTTCAGCCATGGACATAATTACAACCATAAAGCCGGCAATGAAAAGAAGAGTAACGGGCATAACCGAAGTATTGATATCTTCCAGCTTGGAAGCCGTGGATCCAATGGCGCCAAACATAAACGCATACATAAAAAAGCCAAGCACAAAAAACAAAAGCATATAAATTAAAAGGTCAAAAGGCATATTAAAGATGGAGTTGATTATTTGATTGTCTCCCCATTCCCCCTTGTTTAAATTAAAAAACAAAAATGCTGATCCGAAAACGCACACAAGCTGTAGCAGGCCGGCTATACAGGAGGCAATTACCTTGCCAAACATCATGGAGGCAGGCTTTGCGCTGGTAATTAAAAGTTCCATTGCCCTTGAGCTTTTTTCAGAGGCAACATTGGTTGCCACCATCTGTCCATAGAGAAGAATTACCATATACAGGGCAAATATCATAATATAAGTGTAGAAGAAATTTTGTATCTGGTCTTTACCAAGGCTTTCTGTGGTATGTTCAATTGGTATTTGAAGAATTTTTTCTGCCTCTGCAAGAGATAAACCGCTTTGTGTCATTGCATTTATCTGATAAACGCTTTGCAGAACATTGTCAGCAATGGAAGTGTTGTTATCAGACATAGAAAGATTTTCCACATAGTAGGTATAAGAGGTAAGACTGTGGAGGACGAAAGCGCATTTGGCTTTCCCGGAGGAAATTTCGTTTTTAATGTCTTCAAGTCCGCCTTTTGTCATACGGACATCGTAGTCAGAAAAGGCTGGTGCAAAAACATCCGTCATATTTTGGGCCGATTCTACCGTATGTGCTCCGGCGCTGTCTGTAATAAGTCCCGTGTCTAGAGAAATCAACATAACAGCGCGATCGGATGTGTTATTTTTTCCGTTGGAAAAAAGTGGGGTGATTCTGGGAAAAAACATAATTAAGGCAATAAGCGCTACAAGAAAGATGGTAACGCCTACAAAAATTTTATTTTTAAAATACCCTAGTAATTCAAATTTTAATATTGTTTTAAATTGTTTCATTTTCAACTCCTCATAGTAAAAGTTCCATTTGATTCGCCTGCATACTCAACAAAGATATCATTCAGTGAGGGCTCAAAAACCCTGATTTCATCAATATCAAACTGCCCGGTCAACAGATTCATTGTTTGCTGTTTCATATCCGGGGAAGGAAGACGGATAAGAAGTGCATCCCCGTTGGGCGTTTTTTCCATTGTGCCTGGTATAGATGCTTTTAAAATAGCGTCCATATCTCCGGAGCGGACAAGAAGTTTATCTCTTGTATAATTTCTCTTGATATCGTGCAAGTCGCCATTAAGAACGATTTTTCCCTGGTTTAAAATTGCAACACTATCGCAGAATTCTTCAATATAATTCATCTGATGGCTGGAAAAGAGAACAATTTTGCCTTTTGCAATTTCTTCCTTTACCACATCTTTTAAAAGTATTGCATTGACAGGGTCAAGGCCGGAAAAGGGTTCGTCAAGAATTACAATATCGGGATTGTGGGCAAGAGCAGTGATTAACTGGATTTTTTGCTGATTTCCTTTTGAGAGGGTATCAAGACGTTTATTACGGTACTCTGTCATGTTCAGCCGCTCCAGATAGTAGTTAATGGCTGCCGTTGCATCGGAATATTTCATTCCTTTTAGCTGGGCAAAGTAGATCAGCTGGTCCGTAATTTTCTTTTTGGGATAAAGACCTCTTTCTTCAGGCAGATATCCAACACCTGTCTGGGTATAATCTACAGGGTGGCCATCTATTAAAATTTCCCCCTGATCTGCCGGAAATACATTCATTAAAATGCGAATTGTGGTAGTTTTGCCAGCTCCGTTTCTGCCAAGCAGACCAAAGGCCCTGCCGCTTTGGGCAGAAAAAGAAATGCCGGTTAACACTTGTTTTTCTCCGAAGCTTTTGTGTATGTTTTTCAATTCAAGCCTCATAAAGCTTTCCTCCTAAATAAAATCCTGCATCTGCCCTTTTTCCTGTCAGTAAAGGCGTTAAAGCACAGACAGCGTATGTCGGTAAATTGCTTGGACAGCGTCAGGGCAGGTGCTGTTAAAAATGTACGGTCCTATTCTACCATGAAGCATTGGAAAAGTCGAGCATGGTATAAATGAAAGGTCGCTTTACAGAAATATACACCAGATTGATATTACAATGACGTGAATGTCCCGCATATAAATAGTGAAACAGTTTTGCTGATATATTATTGACATTTGATATACTATGTAGTACGATGTATATAAGGAGGAACAGTATATGAACATTGACGAGTGGAAGTCCCAAATCAAACGGGGAACATTGGAATTTGGTATTCTGTTGATGATAAACCAAAAACAATACTATGGCTATGAGATTATCAGCAAGCTGGAAAAATGGCCAATCCTATCGGCAAAGGAAAGTACGATTTATCCTTTGCTCCGCAGGCTTTTAAAGGAGGAATTTTTAACCTCCTTCTGGCAGGAATCAGCAGAAGGCCTTCCGCCAAGGAAATATTATATGATTACGGATAAGGGCAGGGAATATCTGAAAGAGATGACTTTGGAATGGGGAAACCTGCTGGAAGCAATTGAAGCAGTTAGCAGTAAAACGTTTTAAAAAATTTCTATATTACCGCAAAGGGGCTTTAAGGAAAAGGAAGGATGAAACAGTATGGATAGAATTTTAAATGAATATCTTGAGAAAATTGACAAGTATTTAAAAAAAGTGCCGGTAACTGACCGGGTGGATATTATTAATGAGATTAAAAGCGAGATGACAGAGCTGGTAGAACTAGGCGGTGTTTCACCAGCTGAGGTAATAAAAAGGCTGGGGGACCCTAAAGAGTTGGCAGGCGCTTACCTTGGTGAGGCAATTGCCCAAAGCAGCGCTTTTAGTATGAAGAAACTGATGGCGGTTATTGCATTTTATAGTTTGGCTGGCGTGGGAAGTTTATTTGTGCTGCCCTTTATCAGTGTTCTTGGAGTGGCGCTTATGTTCAGTGGGGTGGTGGCGCCTGTAGCAGGAATGATTAAACTGGCTGGTTTTCTTACAGGGATAGAAGTCCCCTGGGTCAGCTTCCAGCTTGGAAATTATGTACTTCATCCGCTGCCAGCGTTTTTAATGTCTGTTATAACTGGAATCCTGCTGTTTCTGGCAGGAAAAGGGTTATGGAACCTTACCATAAAATATATTCGGGCGGTAAGCGCGGGAAAAAGAAAGCTGCAGGAACAATAACCGTTTATGGAAACATATGCGGAAATCACAGGAACCGAATTGACACTTTTCCTAATGTAATGATAGAATGATGCAAAGAAAGATAAATTTTGTAGAAGTCAGGAGGACTTTTTATGCCTAAAAGGACAGATATAAATAAAGTGTTGATTATTGGTTCGGGACCTATTATCATTGGTCAGGCCTGTGAGTTTGATTATTCGGGAACACAGGCCTGTAAAGCGTTGCGGAAGCTGGGATATCAGATTGTACTGGTAAATTCCAATCCGGCAACTATCATGACAGACCCGGAGACAGCCGATGTGACCTATATTGAGCCTTTGAATGTGGACCGGCTGACGCAGATTATTGCAAAGGAGCGTCCGGATGCCCTGCTCCCTAATCTGGGAGGTCAGTCAGGGCTTAATTTGTGTGCGGAATTACACAAGGCGGGAGTTTTGGAAAAGTATAATGTAAAGGTTATCGGTGTGCAGGTGGACGCCATAGAACGTGGGGAAGACCGCATTGAATTTAAAAAGACCATGAACAGCCTGGGCATTGAAATGGCCCGCAGTGAGGTGGCTTATTCTGTGGAGGAAGCTCTTGCCATTGCGGAAAAGCTTGGCTATCCGGTAGTGCTCCGGCCAGCCTATACCATGGGTGGTGCAGGAGGCGGTCTGGTATATAATAAAGAAGAGTTAAAAACGGTCTGCGCAAGGGGGCTGCAGGCAAGTCTGGTGGGACAGGTTCTGGTAGAAGAATCGATTTTGGGATGGGAAGAACTGGAGCTGGAAGTAGTAAGAGACGCCGAAAACAATATCATCACCGTATGTTTTATTGAGAATATTGATCCTTTGGGCGTGCATACAGGAGACTCCTTCTGTTCGGCGCCCATGCTTACGATTTCCAAGGAATGTCAGGCAAGGCTGCAGGAACAGGCATATAAAATTGTGGAGTCCGTACAGGTAATCGGAGGAACCAATGTGCAGTTTGCTCATGATCCTGTGACAGACCGTATTATTGTTATTGAAATTAATCCCCGTACATCCCGCTCCTCCGCGCTTGCATCCAAGGCCACAGGATTTCCTATTGCGTTGGTTTCTGCTATGCTGGCAGCAGGCCTTACCTTAAAGGATATACCCTGTGGGAAGTATGGCACTTTGGACAAATATGTGCCGGACGGAGATTACGTAGTGATTAAGTTTGCACGGTGGGCCTTTGAAAAATTCAAAGGGGTGGAAGATAAGCTGGGAACTCAGATGCGTGCAGTGGGAGAGGTCATGAGCATTGGAAAGACTTATAAAGAAGCTTTCCAGAAAGCCATCCGTTCTCTGGAAACCGGGCGCTACGGCCTGGGACATGCCAGGGATTTTGATACGCTTTCAAAGGAAGAACTGCTTCACCGCCTGATAACACCTTCAAGCGAACGTCATTTTCTGATGTATGAAGCGCTCCGCAAAGGCGCTTCTGTAGAGGAAATTACAGAGATTACCAAAGTAAAGACATATTTTATTGAACAGATGAAAGAGCTGGTGGAAGAAGAAGAGGCGCTTCTAAAATACAAAGGAGGTCTTCCAACAGATGAAATGCTTATTGCTGCCAAAAAAGATGGCTTTTCTGATAAATATATAAGTCAGCTTTTGGAAATTAAAGAGGAGGAAGTCCGCAGCCGCCGTTTATCTCTTGGCGTGGAGGAGGCATGGGAAGGAGTGCATGTAAGCGGAACTGAAAACAGTGCCTATTATTATTCCACTTACAACGCGCCGGATAAAAACCTGGTGAACACAGACAAACCAAAGATTATGATTTTGGGTGGAGGTCCTAACCGGATTGGCCAGGGAATAGAGTTTGATTACTGCTGCGTACATGCGGCTATGGCCCTTAAGAAGCTGGGATTTGAAACAATTATAGTAAACTGTAATCCGGAAACAGTGTCAACAGATTACGACACTTCTGACAAACTGTATTTTGAGCCACTTACGCTGGAGGATGTTTTAAGTATTTACAAAAAGGAAAAACCCCTTGGAGTGATTGCCCAGTTTGGCGGACAGACTCCTTTGAATTTAGCCTCTGAGCTGGAAGAAAACGGAGTCAGGATTCTGGGCACCTCTCCCTCCGTTATCGACCTGGCGGAAGATCGTGACCAGTTCCGTGAAATGATGGAAAAACTGGATATTCCCATGCCGGAGTCAGGAATGGCAACGACAGTGGAGGAAGCTCTTGCCATTGCAAAAAAGATTGGCTATCCGGTGATGGTGCGCCCTTCCTATGTGCTTGGCGGAAGAGGAATGGAAGTGGTTTATGATGATGAAAGCATGACGGAATATATGAATGCAGCGGTAGGAGTTACGCCGGATCGTCCCATTCTAATTGACCGGTTTTTAAATCATGCTATGGAGTGCGAAGCAGACGCCATCAGTGACGGGGAACATGCCTTTGTCCCGGCAGTAATGGAGCATATTGAACTGGCAGGCATTCATTCTGGTGACTCGGCATGTATTATTCCATCTGTGCATATTCCGGCAGAAAATTTGGAAACCATTAAAGAATATACAAGAAAAATTGCAGAGGAAATGCACGTGAAGGGACTGATGAACATGCAGTACGCTATTGAGAATGGAAAGGTTTTTGTGCTGGAAGCCAACCCAAGAGCCTCACGTACTGTGCCGCTTGTGTCGAAAGTCTGCAACATCCGTATGGTGCCTCTTGCCACGGATATAATTACCTCAGAAATTACAGGACGTCCTTCTCCCATTTCATGCTTAAAGGAGCAGGAGATTCCCAATTATGGAGTTAAGGAGGCGGTTTTCCCCTTTAATATGTTCCCGGAAGTTGACCCGATCCTTGGACCGGAAATGCGCTCTACAGGTGAGGTGCTCGGACTGTCCCGTTCTTATGGGGAAGCGTATTTCAAGGCTCAGGAGGCGGTACAGTCAAAGCTTCCTGTGGAGGGAACGGTATTGATTTCTGTTAACAAAAAAGATAAGGATGAAGTGGTGGAGGTTGCCAGAAGTCTGGCAGGCGACGGTTTTAAAATTGTAGCAACCAGCGGAACCTGTGATTTAATTAACTCTGCGGGAATTCCGGCAGTAAAGGCCAAAAAGCTGTTTGAAGGCCGTCCCAATGTAGGAGACATGATTACAAATGGGGACTTTGATCTTGTGATTAATTCTCCGGTGGGCAAAGACAGCATTTATGATGACAGCTACCTTAGAAAAGCGGCAATTAAGGCAAAGGCGCCATATATAACCACTGTTGCGGCGGCGAGAGTGGCGGCGGAGGGAATACATTATCTAAAGACCCATGAAAGCAGCGAAGTAAAATCTTTGCAGGAACTGCACGGAGAAATTCATGATAAGGATTGATGGTTTTCACACATCCGATTTTAATAGCTGATACATTGATGCAGGATGGCAGCCATAATGCAGTCGGAGGAAGAAGATAATATGGCGGCAGCGCCCGCTGAAAATAATATGCGCCAGACAGGGGAGGCGTACTTCCCTGCCTGGTCTGTTACGTATAAAGATTGTACTTTCGGAATATATTATTAAAAAAACTGGAGTACAAGTTTTGGAACAGAATACCCATATAACCCCAAAAGAGCGGGAAAAAATGAAAGATATGGATATCCGCAGCGTAAGCAGGGAAGAGCTTATGGATATCCGGGAAGTATCAATAGACAGTAATTTAAGTGCGGAGGAAAAAAAACGGGAATTTATCCGGCAGATTAAAAATCCCTATGTTTATAAACAGGGGGATTACGTTGTCAAACTCAGCTTTGCGGATACGGATCTGACCCTGACGGACTGTCTGAAAGAATACATAGAGCATATTGCAGCGGAAAGACTATAAAAGTTTTTTGGATCGTATGGTCATTACTGGAACACAAGCAGGCCATCTGATAGGAAACCATACTTACAATCATACCCAGCTTACAAGCAGAAACCAGGAGAATTTTAAACAGGAAATTATCCGGACGAATGAAATAATTAAAGAGGTGACGGGAGAAGATACTATTTATGTTCGCCCGCCTTACGGCAGCTGGAATAAAGAATTTGAGAAAGAATTAAACATGTTTCCGGTGCTTTGGACTGTTGATCCTCTTGACTGGTGCAGCAGTGATGCTGCCTGTATTGTAAAAAATGTTTGCGCCAAAGTGGAGGAAAATGATATTATACTGATGCACGATCAGTATAAATCCACAATAACTGCGGCTCTAAAAATAGTGGATGAGCTTGAAAGCAGAGGGTATGAATTTGTAACGGTTGACGAGCTTATGTTTGACTGAATCAAATGATAAATTGATAAATTTAGGAATTTCGTGTATAATATATCCAGTAATTGGATATGGGATATCCTTGAAAAACATTTTAAGCTAAAAGGAGAGTAAATTATGAAAAAGGCGGCAACGATACTATTGGCGGCAATGATGATTTTTACCTTGTCCGGCTGCGGCGGGAAACAGAATGATACCAGTACGGATCAGGTTAGCGGGGAATCCAAATATACGGAATCTCTTGAAGTGTTAAGCGACATAGTTAAGGTCTATAAAGAGGATGAGTTGTTTGCAATGTACGGCGGCAATCAGGAGAATGCGGTGATGGATGCACCGGGTAAATTTGACATTAGTAAAACAGAAGAGCTGGATTATACGCTGGGACTGCCCGAAGAGCAATTTTCCAATATTGAAGATGCGGCATCTATGGTGCATATGATGAATGCAAATACATTTACCGGCGCCGCATATCGTCTGAAGGAAGGCGTGGATATGAATGACTTTGCAGATTCAGTAAAATCCTGTATTCTTGCTAAACAATGGATATGTGGGCAGCCGGACACGCTGATTATTATAAATGTGGATGGCAGATATGTAATAACTGCTTACGGCGCTGCGGAAATTATAGAAGTTTTCAAAAATAACACGTTGTCTGCGGTTGAGGGGGCACAAGTGATCACAGAAGCGCCTATTGCATGAAACAGACTCTAAACTGTATGAAATCAGGAATTAAAACGGCGTGAAGCGGGCTTTATAAGCAACCGGTCTCATGCCGTTTATTTCCGTCGGCAACAAATCAAGCGGCTTCTTAAAGCCAACTAGTGGAGAAAATATCACTATGCTGTTTTCAAGTATTTCTTTTTTATATTATTTTTTGCCGCTGACGACAGCTATATATTTTGCGGTGCCAAAGAAATGTAAAAATATAGTTCTTCTCCTTTCCAGCCTTTTGTTTTATGGATGGGGAGAACCCAAATATGTTATATTGATGGTTTTTTCTATTTTAGCAGGATATGGTTTTGGACTGATGGTGGAAAAATACAGGGGGAAAACAGCCGGAAAAATATTTTGTATTCTTTCCGTCTGTGTAAGCCTGTTGTTTTTGATATGCTTTAAGTATGCAGATTTTTTTATCGGAAATTTTAATGCTGTGACAGGGATGAATCTTTCGCTTTTGCGTCTTGCACTGCCAATTGGCATTAGCTTTTACACCTTTCAGATTATAAGCTATACGTTAGATGTGTACCGGGGCGAGACTGCACAAAAGAATATTATCCATCTGGCTGCCTATATAGCCATGTTTCCGCAATTGATTGCCGGACCTATTGTACGGTACTGTGACATTGCGGGGCAGCTGGCCTGCAGGGAACATTCCTGGCATAAGGTGGCTTTAGGAATACGCCGTTTTGTAATTGGACTGGCAAAGAAAATTCTGCTTGCCAACCAGTTGGGAGAGCTGTGCAGTGTATTCCGTGCGTCAGAAGAAAAGTCAGTATTATTCTATTGGCTGTATGCCGTAGCTTTTGCGCTGCATATTTATTTTGACTTTTCAGGATATAGCGATATGGCCATTGGACTTGGGAAAGTGTTTGGATTCCGTTTTCTGGAAAACTTCAATTATCCATATATTTCCTCCAGCATAACTGAATTTTGGCGCAGATGGCATATTTCCCTGGGTACCTGGTTTAGGGATTATGTATATATACCATTGGGAGGAAACCGGAAAGGGAAAAGGCGGCAGCTTTTAAATATTTTAGTGGTATGGATGCTCACCGGCTTCTGGCATGGAGCGGCATGGAATTTTATTTTATGGGGCCTGTTTTTTGCTGTACTTTTGACATTAGAAAAACTGTGGCTGCTAAATATACTGAAAAGGAATCGGCTACTGGCCCATGTCTATACCTTGTTTTTTGTGCTGTTAAGTTTTGTGGTTTTTAATGCGGAAAATATGGGGCAGGCATTTTCTGATATAACAGGTCTTTTTGGAGGCGGTGGAATTCCGTTTATCTCAGCGGAGGCAGTATATTGCCTCAAAAGCTTTGGGATAGTTCTGCTTGCAGGAGGAGTTGGGGCAACACCGGCAGTTCATGACTTTATAAAAAGGCTTTCGGAAAATACTGTTGGCGGCAAAATTTTAAATCTGGTGGAACCGATTGGACTTGCACTGCTTATGCTGGTCATGACAGCTTATCTGGTGGACGGCTCTTTTAATCCTTTTCTCTATTTCCGATTTTAGGAGGATGGCTTATGAACACAAAAAAGAAAGATTTTATTTTGTGCACTATGTTTGCAGTGTTGTTAGCCGGAGGCTTCCTGTTATGTCTGTTTGTGCCCAAAGAGCAGTATTTGTTTAGTGAGCGGCGTATGCTTAACCCTATGCCGGAACTGTCGGCAGAAGGTGTGTGGAGCGGGCGTTTTATGACAGATTTTGAAGCTCATACAGTGGACGCCTTCCCTTTTCGTGAGTCATTCCGGAGTATAAAAGCGTTGACTGCGTTAAAAGTTTTCCGAAGGCAGGATAATAATGGGGTTTATCTGACAGAAGGATTTTTGGCCTCTTTGGAATACCCCCTGAACGAAGCTTCGCTTGCAAGAGCGGAAGAACGGTTTCGTTATATATGTGAAAAATATCTGACAGATGAAAACAAAGTTTATCTCTCTGTAATCCCGGATAAAAATTGCTTTTTAGCCAGACAAAGTGGACGTCCGTCTATGGATTACGCGGATTTTGAAAAACAAATGGCGGATAAAGCGAATTTTGCAGAATATATTCAAATATCTGATTTGTTGGAAAGAGATGATTATTATAAAACAGATACCCACTGGCGGCAGGAAAAAATTACGGATGTGGCGCAGCGGCTGGCGCAGGCAATGGGAACAGGGATTTCCCAGGATTATGAAATTCATACATTGGAACAGGATTTTTACGGTGTGTACCACGGACAGGCGGCATTGCCTCTTCCGCCGGATAAACTGTTGTATGTAACCGGACAGGATATAAATAACTGTAAAACATATAACTGGCAGGAGAAAAAGGAAATGCCGGTATATGAAATGGAAAAAGCAGCAGGGCCGGACCCGTACGAAATGTTTCTGTCAGGCTCCCTTTCGCTTCTTACAATAGAGAACCCAGGCGCCCGGACGGATAAAAAACTTATAATGTTCAGGGATTCTTTTGGCTCAAGTATTGCCCCATTGCTAATAAGCGGATATTCAAAGATTACTTTGGTTGATATCCGTTATATTCACCCGGACTACCTGGATCAGTTTATAGATTTTGAATCTTGTGATGTGTTGTTTTTATACAGCACCCTTGTGTTAAATCACAGTGATACAATAAAATAGTAAAAAGCACATTGCTCCTTATAGCATGTTTTAAATGAAGAGAGCAATGTGCTTTTATTTATTTTCGCAAGTAATGAGTCAGGCGCTGTGTCTGCAGCGGCATTGACTTACTGGCAGATTTCAAATTTTTGCACCATTTTATTTAGTAATTCAGCCTGAGATGCCAATTCTTCAGAGGTTGCGGAGGTTTCTTGGGAAGCGGCAGAGTTATCATGTATTCCATGAGTAATTTCTTCAATTCCCAGGCGGAGCTGTCTCATATTTTCAGCTTGTACAGCGGCGGTCTCGGCTGTTCCCTGAATCATTTCGTTTACATGGTTGACAACGCTTACGGATTCTTTCAGCGAATCCATGGCGCCGGAAGCAATAGTGTTTCCCTTGTTGATTTCTTCCATTGAGATTTCAATCAGTTCTCTTGTGGTGCTTGCTGCCTTGGAACTTTCTAATGCCAGTTTTCCGATTTCATCGGCGACTACAGCAAAGCCTCTTCCGGCTTCACCGGCACGGGCGGCTTCTATAGAAGCGTTTAAGGACAGAAGATTTGTTTCTGATGCAATATCCTCGATGGTCTGAATGATCCCTACCACCTTCTGGGAGGTTTGGTGAATTTCGTTCATGGCATCCATCATCAGTTTCATTTTTTCCTGATTCTGGTCAATCATTGTTGCAGCCTGTGCAGTTGCTTTGGCAGAAGCCTCAGCTTCCTTGCGGCTGCTTTCCACCTGGTCTGCAAGAGTGTTTGTTGTTGCTGCAAGCTCTTCAATAGATGCGGCCTGGGTTTGGGCGCCTTCCGCCAAAGCCTGGGATGCAGTGGCAAGCTCTGATGCTCCAACAGATACACGTTCTGCACTTTCATTAATTCCAATCATAACCTGGTTCATGGAATCTGAAATATTCAGCAGGGCAGTCTTTATCTTTTGGAATTCTCCCACATATTCATTTTTCAGCTGGACGCTGAGCTTTCCATCAGCAATCCGGGCAAGTACATCTGACGTTTCATCTATGTATGTAATATATTCTTTCAGCCGGTTAACTGTCTTTTGGAATGATTCACCCAGCTCACCGATTTCATCTTCGCTTGTTATATGAAGGTTTACATCCAGATTTCCGTCAGCAAGCTGTTGGGCTGTATGATTCAGTTCCAGAATTGGCTTTGTAAGTTTTTTTGCGCTTTTTTGGATACTTACTGCGATTAGGAAAATGCCGGCGGCAAAGAGAATAACCAGTGCAATAATCATCGCAGTCATCATTGCATAATATTCTGAGGCAGGCATACTGCTAAGCACAATATATCCGGTATTTCCGGCCTGCTGCAAGGAGCCGTATTTTGTGTGACCATCAGTTTTGTATTTTAAAAATTCATCTCTTTTTGAGTTGACTGCATCTATAACATTTTGGGATATGTTCACATCCTTAATATTCTTTTGGATGATTTCATTCTGCGGATGATAGAGGAAAGTGCCGCTTTCAGATAAAAGCAGGATATATCCGTTTTGGCCGATTTTGTATCTGCTCATAATTTCTGTCATGTGATCCAGTGCGATGTCCATACCCACTGCACCGAGAACAGTTCCTGTGGAGTCGTCTATTACAGGGGCTGCGGCGCTTAAAATCATTTTGCCGGTGGATGAATCAATGTATGGTTCTGTAAGTATAAGCTCCTTTGTTTCAATACATCCATACCATCCACGTCCTGTAATATCCCAGCCGTCTTCGCTTGTAAAGCCGTCAGACTGTTTTAACGAGCTTGTATCCAGATCAGAAACCCACACAGCCATAACATTATCGGTATCAGTATTTGCAATCCCAATGAGATTGTCCATTACCGTGTCCATTTTTTCTGCGCTGCTGAAATCATCTCCAGGTTTAGTTTCCTTCAGAACATGCTTTATTTCGGGATTGACAGCCAGCTGTTCCACACTTTTGGTATATTGTTCCAGAAATCCTGTGATCTGGCTTGCAGCAGCATTGGACTCCTGCGTTAGTTCTGTTTCTTTTGATGTAATAATCAGCCAACCAACCATACAAATAGCGGCAGCTGCTATAAGCAGAAGAACCAAAATGGCGCTTCCTCCAATCTGGTAGAGAATTTCATCAGCTATTTTTTTTCTTGCATTTGTTTTTCGTTCAGGCGCTCCCATGCGTATCCCCCCTGTGCTTTTAGGTTTTTCTTTTTATTGTATCGCTATTTTTTAGCGAATACAATAAAAATTTGACTTTTTGACTGTTATTTTTCTGGAAATTATGAAAATTACAGTCAGTGATTTGTAAGTTTTGTATAATAAATGGGAAATTATTGTCTGGTTCCCAACCAGGAATTTCAAAGAATATCAAATATTTATAGGTATTTATTTGTTAAATATCCAACTGGCAGATGCGGATAATATCAAATAATGAAAAAATAAAGAAAAAAATGAAAAATTGTGTTGACAAATTAAAAAGTGGCGGTTATAATAAACTTACAAAAACAAATTCACATAGATAAAATCTTAAAGAAAGGAAGGTACGGACCACCAAAAACATAAGATAAGCTATTAAAAAATAGTAAAATGTGAAAAAGTTAAGCTTTTAAGGTACAAAAGAGCAAAGTACTAAAGAGAGCGAATTTCAAATTCGTATCAGGTACAAAAGAAAAGGTAACGATTTACAAAGGAAAAACAGAAACGTTACAGTACACCAGTACAAAAGAAAAAGGAGAGAGATACGAAAGAGAAAAAGAAAAACTGAATAGGGTGTTATCAATAAAAAGGAAAGAGAGGTAAAAACCATTGGATAGCATAGTTTAGAAGCGGGTATTAGTCGAGAGTGATTGGTACCCGCTTTTATTATTTCCTGTCAGAGATGACAGGACTGCTGGTACCTGATATCTGTGGTATAAAAATGTTTTGTTAATCTGTGATGTCATTCTGTATAATTTCTTGTGGAAATCAGATGGCAAATAAGTTATTATAGAGTGTACGGAGGTAAGAGTAATATGGCAAATGATGAATCAATTGTTGAAGAGATGGACAGAAGAGAATTCAGAAGGAAGCGCAGATTAAGAAATCAGATTATATCCTATCTGGTTCTTGTTATTTTTCTTGCCGGACTGGTTTTGGGAGTGGTGATGGGAGTGAAAAAACTTTTGTCAATGGTAAATGACAAAAAACATGCGGAAGAGCTTCAGAAACAACTTGAAGAGCTTTCAGAAATGGAAGAAGAAACGCCAACGGTGGAGGCACCGGAGGAAATGACAGAACCTGTAGAGGAAACTGACTATACGGAGGAAGTGGTTAACTCCTGGATTTCGGGAATGACACGGGAGGAAAAGGTGGCCGGACTTTTTATGATTACGCCGGAAGCCCTAACTGGTACGGATACGGTTATTAAAGCAGGGGATACTACCAAAGAAAAGTTGGGAGAGCACCCGGTAGGCGGGCTGATTTACTTTTCCAAGAATATCCAGAGTGCCGAACAGCTGACAGAGATGCTTCAAAATACCAGGGACTGGAGCAAGTTTCCTATTTTTCTTGGCGTGGACGAAGAAGGCGGGACAGTAAGCAGAGTTGCAGAGAACGGTCTTGCGGATAATGTGGGAAATATGGCTGATATTGCGTCTTCTGGGGATTCGGCGGCAGCAAGAGAGGCAGGGGCGGCGATTGGAAGCTATCTTTCAGGTTTTGGATTTAACATGGACTTTGCTCCGGTTGCGGATGTAATAGTGGAAGGAAATACAGTAATAGGAAGCCGTTCCTTTGGCACAGACCCAGGGATGGTGGCATCTATGGCATCGGCGGTGGTAGAAGGTCTGCAGAGCAACGGCGTCAGCGCCTGCATGAAACATTTTCCGGGGCTGGGGGATACTTCTGATGATACCCATTCAGGTATGGCAAATTCAGCAAAGACCCTTGATGACTTATCTGCAACAGACTTTCCGGTTTATCAGGCGGGCATTGGGGCAGGAACCGATTTTATAATGGTCGGACATATTTCCCTTGAGAACGTTACGGGAGATAACACGCCTGCATCTCTTTCAGAAAAAATGATTACGGAAATTCTAAGAGGGCAGCTTGGATTTCAGGGAATTATTATTACCGATGCTATGAATATGGGTGCCATTACAGAATATTATACATCGCAGGAGGCAGCAGTAAAAGCGCTTCAGGCAGGTGTGGATATGATTCTGATGCCGGAAGATTTTGAGGCGGCTTATAATGGCGTGCTGGATGCAGTGAATAATGGAACACTGTCTGAAGAACGGATTGACGAATCCCTGCGCAGAATATTCAGGGTAAAATGTAAGGATAAGGTGGAGTAAATAGGAACTTCAAAAAATTTCCAAAAAATTTTAAAATAGTTGTTGACAAATATGAAGGGGTATAGTATAGTAATACTTGTCCAAAGGACATGGACAAGTAAATGCGCGAGTGGCTCAGTTGGTGGAGCGCGACCTTGCCAAGGTCGAGGCCGCGGGTTCGAGTCCCGTCTCGCGCTCTTGTAAAAAGTGGAAACGCAGGTAAATATCGCGTTTTCACTTTTTTGTGTCTGCAAATTTTAAGACAGTCTGTGAAATCTTTGGTAAAAGAGATTAGCGTCAATGGGAGAACAATATGAAAAATAGAAAAATCATTTTATTAACTGCTTTTTTAGTCTTTTGTATTGACGGATGCGGAAAGAATGAGAAAGGTATTATACAGGAACCATATAAGGAACCGCTTCATGTGGAGACAGGGGTTGAATCCAAGTCTGAGAGTACAGATAAAGAGAATGCGGCAGACCTTGGAGATGCAGAAGGAACCGACGTAAACGCAACAGAAATGGAAATACCATCTATAAAAGGAATCATCAAAGAACAAAGCTTTGAGACGAAGCTGGATGACTGGGGCCAGGTGTTTTTTGCCTCCATCGCACCTGCAGATAACAAAGGGGAGCCAATGTTTGCGCTGGTAAAAAACGAAGATATCGTTTATACCTTCCCAAAGATGGAAAAGAGTACAGACATAGAATTTGCCGAAGTAAGCGCGGTGGCATTCAGGGACTACAATCAGGACGGAAAACAGGATGCGATTGCACTTGTAACTTACAGTGACGGAAAGCAGGAGTGGAACGAAGCAAGTATTTTTTTGCAGGAAAATTCCGATAACATGTTTTACATTGACCATCCTGACCTGGAACGTTATCAGATAGAAGAAAAGGCAGAGGGCGGGCCGTCCTTTTACAGGGATACTTTTCTGGAAGAATATCTAAAGACACAAAAGCTGACCAACAGCGTAGCCGATCTTTTGGAGAGCTGGAAGGATTATATGGAGTATGCAGATGGCACCTTGGGGATTTTGAGTGTGGGGCAGCAGATAAAATTGTTTGCCCAAAACAGGCAGATATGGGCAAAAGATATAGAATATGCAGATAACAGATATTGTTTTACGCTGGCTGGACTTACCAATGACGGGCGGCCTGTTTTAATCGTATCCAATCAGGGCGGTACAGGGATGTATACTTACAATGAATTTTATAAAATTGATAAGAACGGAGAACTGCAAAGACTGGAGACATCTTTTAAGGAAGGGGATTCCCAGCCAGACATAATTGAAGAGAGTATGGCAGTGTACAGCAGCTTTTCAAAAGAGGGAATTAAAAATCATTTTATTGTGGGAGATGAACTGAAGGAATCGCCGGATGTGTATGTATATCGCATCAGTTCTTTAAATATTTCGGATGATTTTGTATTGGAAACGCCATTGGCTATTCAGAGGGTGGTATATGAGGGGGAGAATTATTCTGCCCGGATTACCAGTGAAGACTGTAATGGAAATGTGCTGACGGAAGAAGAGTATAATGCCTTTGCGGATACTTATTACGAGAATATGGGTATGACGAAAAAGACAGCGTTTTTCAAATGGATGGATGTAAAAAGCCTTGCAGGAATGAGTGATAAAGAAGTGGAGGAGGTGTTGAAGCAGGCCTATGAGGGATTTTCCATGAAAGAGTAATTTGAAAAACATGTAAGAAAACAGAGAGAACAGGCATTTGAAGGAAAAGAGGGCAATTTTTATTAAGACGGGTCAGAATGCAGTGTGCTATAATGCTGAAAAAAGAAAGGAGCCATCTGGCATGAGTGATACGGAAATAACCAAAAGACTGCTCTCTTATATTGAAGACAATTTAGATAAGGAGCTTACCCTTGAGAAAATAGCAAAGGATTTGAATTATTCAAGATTTTATATGGCGAGAATATTTAAAGAGAATACAGAAACTACAATATATAAGTACATTCAGGGCAGGCGGCTTAGTGAGGCGGCCGGGAAGCTTGCCGGAACCGGACAGCCTATTGTTGAAATTGCTTTGGAAGCGGGATATGGGTCCCAGCAGGCATTTACAACAGCCTTCCGACGGAGGTATCTGTGTACTCCCCAGGAATACAGGGAAAGGGGAAAGCTTTGTTTGGCGAAAAAGCAGACGAAGCATATATGGCCTGAAAGGGACAGCTTTTGCAGATGGATGGGAGGCGGCATGGCGGCATGAGTTTATTGCCTTATGTAGTTGAACAGACAAGCACAGGAGAAAGAAGCTATGATATTTATTCCAGACTTCTTTCAGACAGAATTATTTTCCTGGGAGAAGAAGTGAATGATAACTCCGCAGGCGTGGCCATTGCACAAATGCTGTTTCTGGAGGCACAGGACCCGGAAAAGGATATTCAGCTTTATATAAACAGTCCGGGAGGTTCCATATCAGCAGGGTTTGCCCTCTACGATACTATGCAGTATATTAAATGTGACGTTTCTACAATATGTCTTGGAATGGCAGCCAGCTTTGGGGCTTTTCTTTTGGCAGGTGGAACAAAAGGAAAGCGCATGGCGCTTCCAAATGCTGAGATTATGATACATCAGCCGGCCATACATGGCAATGGAATTTCCGGGCAGGCAACAGATATTCAAATTATATCCGACCATATCCAGCAGAGCAAAAAGAGACTGAATCAAATACTGGCTGAAAATACCGGGCGGTCAATAGAAGAGATTGAGGCCGCAACTGAGAGAGATAATTATTTATCAGCACATGAAGCAATGGAGTTTGGAATTATAGATAAAATTTTGGCCAAACGGTAAAATATATGTGCATAGCAGGAAATTTTGTAAGCAAAAAATTGTGCCCCACCTGATTGATAAAGCAGGGATTATTTGATAAAATGAAACATAATAACCAAAAGAGGCAAGGAGGCAGCAAACGATGGCAAAGTGGCTTGACAATGCAATATTTTATGAAATCTATCCCCAGTCTTTCCAGGATACAAATGGGGATGGAATCGGGGACCTGCAGGGAATAATATCTCGTCTGGATTATATCAAAGAGCTGGGATGTAATGCCTTGTGGATTAATCCCTGTTTTGTTTCGCCTTTTGGGGATGCAGGATATGATGTGGCAGATTATTATACCATAGCGCCCAGATATGGAACCAATGCGGATGCGGAACGGCTGTTTAAGGAAGCGCACAAACGGGGAATGCACGTTCTCCTGGATTTGGTTCCGGGGCATACATCAGTGGAGCATAAGTGGTTTAAGGAATCCATGAAAGCGGAAAAAAATGAATTTACGGACAGATATATCTGGACAAATAATGTGTGGGATACACCGGAGAATATGGCATATTTAAGAGGAATAGCGGAAAGAGACGGTTCCTGTGCGGTAAACTTCTTTTCCATGCAGCCTTCCTTGAATTATGGTTTCTACAAAATTGACAAACCATGGCAGCAGCCGGTAGATGCGCCGGGACCAGTGGCAACACTTGAAGAAATGAAAAATGTTATGCGCTTCTGGCTTACAATGGGATGTGATGGTTTTCGGGTGGATATGGCAGGATATATGGTAAAAAATGATGAGGATGGAAAAGGAACCATTGAGCTTTGGAAAAAGGTACGCCGTTTCCTTGATGAAGAATTTCCGGAAGCGGCAATGGTATCCGAGTGGGGAGAACCGGATAAATCATTACTTGGAGGTTTTCATATGGATTTCCTTCTGCCCTTTGGCCCTATACATTATGCAGAACTGTTCCGGGGGAAAAATCCTTATTTTTCCAGAAAGGGACAGGGAGACATTTCGCAGTTTGCGGAAAATTATATGAAAAGTTATGAAAAAACCGGAGGAAAAGGGCTGATTTGTATTCCCTCAGGCAATCATGATACAGACAGAATGGCCAGAACATTGTCACAGGAAGAAATGAAGATGGCATTTGCTTTTTTGCTTTCCATGCCAGGCGCGCCTTTTATCTACTACGGGGATGAAATAGGAATGCGATATGTGGAAAATCTGGTATCTGTGGAAGGAGGTTTTAACAGAACCGGTTCCCGTTCCCCTATGCAGTGGGATGGAGGAGTCAATGCCGGATTTAGTGCAGCGCCGAAACACAAGCTGTACATCAGACAGGATGAAAGCGCTGACCGTCCTACAGTTCAGAAACAGATGGAAGAAAAAGATTCTCTTTACCACGAAGTCCAAAAACTGACAGCTCTGCGGCAGACCCATAAGGCTCTGCAGAGCAATGGCGGAATTGCCTTTGTCTATGCAAAAGAAAATGCCTATCCGATGGCATATATGAGAGACTTTGAGGAAGAAAAAATACTGGTAGTGCTTAATCCGTCAGAACGGGAGGAAAGCTTCGAATGGAGCGGAAAGGCTGGAACGATTATTTACACACAGGGCGACGGAATAAAAATTTCAGAAGACAAAATAACAGTGCCGGGAGGTTCGGCTGGATTTATTGAGATTTGCGGATAGCCTGTAAATTTGCCGGTCAGGTGAAATCAGAATACGAAAATCAGAATTTTAATAAGGCTTTTGGAGGTTATTCCAAAAGCCTTTTAAAGGCATTTTTGTTTGAAAATAATGTAGGATTCATTGGGAAATCGATGACTTAGAGTAAAAAGATATAAATTTTCTTCGATATATGGTGCAAAATACTTGAATTAATCTCAATATGTAGTAAAATAAATTATATATGTCAAAAGGAGAAAAATGCTATGACAGCAGGTGATTTGACGGTTGAGGGGAGAAGATTTAGAAATCGGTCAGATTATGAGGCTGCTTTAAGGGACCAGAAGAAGATAAAACAAATTAAAGCAAAGGTCAATTTTGACAGTCCAAAGCAGGTGTATGAGCTGCTTGAACAGCTGCAAAGCGGTACATATCAATTTGAGACAGCGCTGGGCACCGATTTTGATGATGAAATATATGAAAGAGTGGAGGCGTTAAAAAAACAGGGAATTACGGCGGAAAATGCAGGTAAGATTCTAAAAGGGAAAAAGGGAAAGGAAAAGAAAGCGGCGAAGACTGACATAAAAGCAGCTAAAGCACCGAAACACAATAAAGATGGCAAAAAACTATCCCAAAAGACCCGGTTGGAAGATTATGACAAGGAAATGCAGAAACAGATTCTGGAAGAACTGAAAAAGCAGGAAAAGAGGCGGAAACTGATAATGACGGCTGCTTCCCTGACAGCGGTTGTCTGCTTTGCCTATTTTGGGATTTATTATTATTTCAGTGCAAGAACAAGCATGAGCTATGAAGGATTAGCGGAGTTAAAGGGCAGCGAGGTCCTTGCCGAGAGCAAAACAAAGAATGAATTTTCTCTACATAAACAGGCGGTAAGGCTTCCGGATGTGCTTGATGAATATAAAACTTTATATGAAAAAAATAAAAAGCTAATTGGATGGCTGAAAATTGACGATACAATAATAGATTACCCTGTGATGCAGACTACGAACAACGAATATTATCTGGACCATAATTTTAATCAGGAGTATGACAAGAACGGAAGCATTTTTCTGGACGCTGAATGTACGGCATATCCCCGTTCCACTAATCTGATTGTGTATGGACATCATATGAAGTCAGGCAAGATGTTCGGACAGCTCCAGCGATATGCGAAAGAGTCTTATGGAAAGGAACATTCCATTATCCAGTTTGATAGTATATATGAGAAGGCGACCTATCAGGTAATGTATGTGTTCCGTTCGCAGGTATATAACGAAGATGATTTTGTATTCAAATATTACCAGTTTATTGATGCAAATTCAGAAGAGGAGTTTAATTCTTACATGAATGAAATGGCAGCTATGAGCCTTTATGATACGGGAGTAACAGCAAGTTACGGAGATACGCTTCTAACACTTTCAACTTGTGACAATTCCCAGACAGACGGGAGATTTGTAGTGGTAGCCAAAAGAATTAAGTAGCCAAGAAGGAGTGTTATAATGGTTAAGGGTGTAAAAAAGAAAAAAAACAGGAAGTTAATGCGGCAGATCAGAAAGACAGTTGGCGCATTATTAATGGTTTCCGCAATTGCGGTTGCGGCGATTCCGGTGCAGGATGTCAGTGCGTATCCGTTCTCACCAGGCAGTACAGATCCTAAACCGGAAAAGATTAAGGTTGCCGTTACCAGCAATTATGGTGAGATTCAGACGAAGGAGCAGCAAAATGTTTCTGGCCTGTCGGCGATAAACCCACAATATGGGTATAAAAGTACAATACCATATACACGTGACAAGCGGGTAGGGGATCAGGTTGTATATACGTCAGGGGATGGTATGTTTCAGTTTGCGTTTGATTACATAGATACCACCCGGAGAGGCGCGGTAATCCTTAATTTTAATAATGTGCGTAATGAAAGTGCTATTACAATTCCACATTCTACCCTGGCATACAGAAAATATGCGCCTAACAATTCAAATGATGGGTATTGTCTGGTAAGTCTGAATGATGAACTTCTGGGATATTCGAAGTATGAACAGGACAGGGACGAGGTAACCAAAGAACTTCTGTACAAAACAATAAACCGAGTGCCTGATATGACTTCTACAGCAACAACAAACGTAGTTAATATAGAACTTACCCAAAGCGAGGTACTCTGGATAGACGGAAAGGGATATCATGACTACAGCCAGAAATATGAAGAAAGAGATTCAAGCGGTGTATTGCATGAGCTTACCAGAACCGTGCGCTGCCAGGTAGAACCTGTGATGAAGGAGAAGAAATATCCCTGTTATTATACTACCATAGAAGAGTGGAAGGACATTCCAAATGAACAGTTGTATTATACAGAGAAGGAGCTGGATGCGAATAATAAAGTAATAGGGGATGATTATGGAAACTGGCAGCTTGCAGGAAGTGAAAGCAAGCATTGGAAAGTAAATGCAGAGATTGCCTATATTGGAGCAGAGTATATTGAGGAAAACAATACAGGATGGAAGGTTTCGGATAAGGATGATCCTGCACAGGGAATCGTTAAAGGCCTCAGAAGAGGCCCGAATGACGGAGTTTTTGCAGGGCACCGGGAAATTACCAACATTGTATTTGAAGGCGGAATGCGTGGAGTAAGCGATTATGCTTTTTATGGCTGTACAACTCTAAGCAGCGTTGATTTTACACAGAGCATTGAAACAATAGGTAATGGTGCATTTGCAGAATGTATACAGCTGCAAAGCGTTACTATTCCTCGAAATGCGTCTCTTCAGGCAATTGGAAAGGA
Organism: uncultured bacterium; assembly: GCA_947381965.1. Lineage (GTDB taxonomy): Bacteria > Bacillota > Clostridia > Lachnospirales > Lachnospiraceae > Suilimivivens. The sequence continues at coordinate 28,961 of CANCXX010000029.1, read as the reverse complement.
TGCTTTTTACAATTGCCGGGCATTAAAAGACTTTGTGGCTCCAGATACGCTTGAGGCGTTTGGAGACTGTGCATTTGAAGGCTGTACCGCACTGCAGAGCGTGAATCTGCTTGGAAGCGAAAGACCGGTTTCATTAAAAAGACTTGGGAACCATTTATTCAGAGGCTGTACAGCATTGGCCAGCCTGGAATTTCCTGATGGTTATTCAGAAGATAATCTGGATATAGATATATTTAAGGGATGTACATCCTTACAATTTGTAAAACTTCCTAATACCCCGTCGGGAGAGGTTGTTAATTTTGTAGACAGCCATTTTGGTAACAAAACGGATTATCCCAATTGTTCCGATAATGAGGGGGACGCTTGGGAGGAATTCAGAGAGACAGTACCGGAGTCTTTCTATTTTGAAGGTCCTGAAAAATCAGAAATTCATGATACATCACATGATAATTCCATTACTTATAAGTATCCGGGCAAGGAATTATATGAAAAAGTAGTGTATGAGCACAGCGATGGTGATGGAGCAGGCCAAAAGAGCGCAAAAGTAATCTATCAGGTGAACAATACCGGCGATTTGGTAAAGTTTGATGTCTTAAGCAATGCAAGACCGGATGTTATTACTATTCCTGAAAAAATTGGCGCTTTTGGCATTACAAAGATTGCACAGGGAAGTTTTAATGATAATCCTAAATTGTGTAATGATTTGAAGAGAGTGACAATTCCGGCTTCTGTTACCCAAATTGGTGATAATGCCTTTAAAGGGTGTCATAAGCTTGAAACTATCATTTTTACTGATGCAACAACAATACAGTCGATTGGGACTGACGCTTTTAGAACACAGGAAGTAACCTGCGATATAGGTGATGGAAGTAATTTTGACCATAAAGGTGATATCTGGTCAGGGCCTGGTGACACAGTAAATTCGAAACCAAAACTTCGTTTTGTGGGAAGGATGCTGAATGACGAAGGGAAGGATACAGAGACATTTAAATATGCCATGAACGGCACCAGCAAAATAAATAATAACAGTACGGAGAATATCTGGATTAGCTGTCACAGTGGAGATCCTACTAACTTGGAAGTGGAATATAATTATGATCCTAAAACACAGACAGGAGAAGCACAGCTTGTAAGTTATCCAAGACTTTCTGAATTAAAGAATACAAGTGCATGGGTAAGTAAGCTTCCTTATGTGACAACTCCGGAGGAAGAGGCAAAGTATACCGCGATAGTACAGGATGCGCTTACTGCTGCACCAGTTACACCAGACGGGCAGGCATTTAAAAATGCGGCACTAAATATTGCGATTCCCGCCAGTGTTGTCAGCATTAAGCCAGGATTGTTTTCCGGTGTATACTATGAAAAGGATTCAGACGGAAATTTTGTGCTGGATTCAAACGGGAACAAAGTTGTACATGGAGTTGATACCACAACCGGTAAGGCAACTCATGCAGATGAAGACATTAAGTCTGTGCTGTTTAATGGTGTGAAGCAGATTGACGCTTTTGCATTTAAGGATTGTGTAGCATTAGAGGCAATAGATGTTATTGGCAGTGAATTTATTGATGATTATGCTTTTGAAGACTGTATAAAATTAAGAAAAGTAACCCTGGGAACCAATCTTGAAGACACAGGAAAGCGGCCGTTCAAAGGATGTACGGACTTAAATGACATAGAGTGTCTTGAAGGATCTAAATTCAGCTGTGATGATGATGGAGGAATTTTATATCGCAGTACAGATAGTGGAAAAGAGATTGTTGAATGTCTGGAAAACAGAGGAAAAACCAATGGGGTTGGCTCTTATAATGTAGGACCGGATGAATTATCCGGAGTTTCATCTATTAAACCAGAAGCTTTTGCAAACTGTGAGGATGTTGCTCAGATTGATTTGTCAAAAACGACAATATCCATCATACCGGAAGGCGCTTTCAAGGAGATGGAATTAAACAGTATTATACTGCCAAGCACCTTGAAACGAATTGAAGCGGAAGCATTTGTTGATAATGATGTTAAAAGGTTTGTAGTATATTATAAAGGGGATCCAATGGCCATCGTAGAGGATGCCTTTGAACCCAAAGATCCGGCGACCCAGGAGGTAATCTTCCAGTGCCAGAAAGGTTCCAATGCAGATTATTATGCGATGGATAAAAAATACCCTTATATTACATCAAGCGATAAAGAAGTATTCCAGGAGTTTACAGTAATCTTTTATAATCAGCCTGAATATCCTAACACAGACCCCAATACGTGGGTTATGTTGGATAAACAGACAGTACGGGCTGGGGAAGCAGCTGTGCCTCCGGCAGAAAATCCGAAATGTAATAATCCTGACCTTTCTTTTATCAGGTGGACAGAATATAAGAATATACAGAAAGATACAGATGTAGTTCCCATTTATGATTCGCCAGAGTATGAAGTACGGTTTGTGGATGGCTTTGACGGTGAGACTCTTAAGACAGAAACTGTCAAACATGGACGGAGCGCTACGCCTCCTGCAGAAGAAGATCTGCCCAAACATGAGGGATATGTATTTTCAGGATGGAACAAAGAATATTATAACATAACAGAAGATACGATTATTACAGCCATATACAGAGATGGCACAGGTGATCTTAACAGAGTAAAAGTAACATTTTATGATGATGACAGAACAACAGTCCTGTATGTCCAGTATTGTGAAAAGGGCGGTTCTGTAATAGAGCCGAAAGCGCCTACAAAGGCAGGATATGTATTTGCAGGCTGGATGCCTTCTGACCTGACAAACATTGAGCAGGATATGGCAGTAGTTGCAACTTATCTGCCAGAAGGATGGGGAGGCACTGGTACGCCCGGACCTTCCGGTGGAAATGGGAATAACGGTGGAAATAATGGAGGAAATGGCAATAATGGTAATAACGGAAGCAATCCGTCCACGTCGCCTGATCCGTCTGCAACACCGACAGCAACACCGGATCCTAACGGTAATGTTGTAAAATATACCGTGTCTGTTTCAGGAGGAAGCGGAAGCGGCAGCTATGCAGCAGGTGAGATTGTTGCAGTCAATGCTTATTTTATGGGAGAAGGTCAGGTATTTGACAGATGGACCTCTTCCACAGCAGGTGTAGGGTTTGCAAACCCGGAAGCTTCATCTACAACCTTTACTATGCCGGCAGCAAATGTATCAATTACGGCAACTTACAAGACCGGAAATGGTTCATCAGCTGTTAACACTGGCACAGGCGGAGGAGGCGGCGGTGGATCTACCGGAACGGCTTCTAATAATGGAACAACTGTGGAAGTTACCAAACCGGGTATTTCCAACACCAATGTTGCAGGCGCTACTGTAAGCGGTGCAACCGACAACTTTGTAGTTAAGGTTACAGAAGACCAGGCTGCTACGGATGCAGTGGTTGCCGCATTACAGGCAAGATATGGTGATATCAGCAGAATCAGATATTTGCCTATGGATATTAGTTTATATGACTCTACCGGACGGACGAAGATAGCAGACACATCAGGAATCAGTGTCAGCATAACTCTGCCGCTGCCAGATGATTTAGTGCAGTATGCAGGTAACAACAAAGCGGCAGCCGTATCAAATGGCGCTTTGGAAGATTTAAATGTCAGGTTTACGACAGTAGGTGGTGTGCCTTGTATTAACTTTACAGCAACTCACTTCTCACCTTATGTGATATATGTAGATACGGCAAATCTGACAGAAGGTACAATAGATGTGACACCTAAGACAGGTGATCCCATTCATCCTAAGTGGTTTTTGGCTCTTGGAATGGCATGTTTGTCACTGGTGCTGTTCTTTAAACGCGACAAAGTAGTAGTTAAGTCCAAAGCAGCTTAGTTGACAATATGACTTTGCTGCCAGGGATGGCATAGGAGCTTCTATGGATAGAAGAATTGCAAAGACGCTGGGTGTGCTGCTATTGCTTACGGCAATAGTAGTCACTCAGGTTCCTGTGTCAGATGTGGAGGCAGTTGCCGTCGCATCTGATTTTGAAATGGATGGAACAAAATTATTAAAATATTCAGGCAGGGAACAGGTAGTGACTATACCCGAAGGTGTTAAAACTGTTGGTGAGGAAGCTTTTGCCGGAAATGATAATCTGGTTAAAGTCACTGTTAGCGGTGAGGTGGAGTCTATCGGTTACCGTGCTTTTGCAGGCTGCGATAATCTGCGGACCATATATGTGGGAGATGGGGTGGAAGAGATTGAAACAGCAGCTTTCAGCAATAATAAGGAATTAAAAAATGTAACCTTAGGCGCTGGGGTTAAAAAGCTGGGTACTGGTGTTTTTGCGGGCAGCGGGCAACTGGAGGACCTTACAATTTCTGAGGAAAACCAGTATCTTCATTTCTCAAACGGTATTTTGTATGACAGTGAAGAGACAAAAGTGTATGCGCTGATGCCTGCCTATGAAAAAGGAGCTTATACTCTTCCAAGTACGGTTACAGAAATAACAGGATACGCTTTTTGGGGAAATCCATATCTGGAAAAAATTTCTCTGGGAAGCGGTTTAAGAGAGGTTCCTGCTTATGCTTTCTCCAATTGTATGAATTTAAAGGAAGTGGAGATCCCTTTGGCAGTAAGGGGAATTGGCGCGAAAGCATTTGAGGATTGTGTAAACCTGACAAAGGTTTCATTGCCGGATTCTATGGCTCAGATAAGTTCTTCTGCTTTCGACGGCTGCCCCAATGTGGAGTTTACTGCAACACCGGGAACCTACAGCGGGGATTTTGCCCAGTCCTTCAAAAAATCAGAAGTTGAAAAAGTGGAATATGAGGATGTGAAGGACGGACAGGTTATAGATCCGGAAGATATAAGTGATACCGAATCGGGAGAGGAAGAGGGGGAAACGCCCACTGTACCGCCGGATGCACATGAAAACATTGGAGGACAGACACAGTCTCCTGCATCAGACAGAATTTCCCTTTCGGATACCATAAATAATAAGACATTGTTGGGAGAATCCAGCATTGTGTCAGGTCGGGCGGTAATTTTTATTGATAACAGCCAGCCCAGAGTGATTGACGGCAGTGTACCTTCGGGAATTGATTTGTCCAATATGGAATATGGAACTGAAGGAGGAACTGGTGAAGGAGAAGGCATACAAAACCTTCTTGCAGATAATGCGCAGAAGGGGAAGGATTTCCCTAAATATACAGTTATAGATGGCGTAAAAATTGCATCTCAGGCATTTTATCAGGATGCAGAGCTGTCAGCATATGAAATTGATAACAGTATTACTGAAATAGGTGAATTTGCCTTTGCAAGATCCGGACTTACCTCTGTTACGATTCCGGAAGGGGTAACAAAGATTGGCTATGGCGCCTTTTATCATTGTGACAGCTTAAATGATGTGATTATTCCTGTTACTGTTACAGAAATCGAACCTTATGCTTTTGAAAAAACGCCCTGGATACAAAAACAGACAACGGATTATCCCTTTACGATAGTTGGTGATGGGATACTGATTGCTTATGCAGGAAGTGATAGTGTTGTAAATATTCCGGGAAATGTGAAACAGATTGGGCCCAATGTATTTAAAGATCATATGGGAATTACGGCGGTTAATATTCCTGATTCAGTTGAAATAATTGGGGAAGAAGCCTTTATGAACTGCCGAAATTTGAAAACAGTTAATGGCGGAAAATATCTGGTAAAGGTAAAGGACCGTGCTTTTATGAATTGTCCTTTATCTACGGTTACAATACCTGCGTCTATGAAGGAAGTGGGGCTTGGCGCATATGCGTTGGGAAATGGAACGGATACAGTGGTATTTATGGGAACCGAGCTGCCTGTTTTAACTACTGGTCAAAGTGCAAAACGGATAGCCAATCAGGAATATCGGACGTATGCTTTTAGCAATATCAGAAATGCAATTGTTCCTGACAACATAAATGGTTTTGGCGGAACTGTCTTAGAAGCAGGCACTTATGGTTTTGACGGTGTTATTTCCGGTGAATCCGGGATACAGATGGCAGATAACCGGTCTGGTGTATCTGTTTCACAGGCTGGCGGTGTGATGTTAAGCATCAACAGTCAGGCAATTCCGGAGGGCAGTAATGGGATGGCGTCTATTCCTGGAAATGAAGGTACCTATATTTTGAAGGTGACAGATTCGGAAGAAGCAAAAAGCCTTATTGCATCTGCATATGGAGAACTGTATGGAGGAAGAACACCTGTAGGTCTTACTGCTTACGACATTACCCTGTTTGACGCGTCAGGCACAGTACCAATCACCAGGCTAGGCAGACAATATCTGGATGTGCAATTTAAGATACCAGAAGGTATTACTATGGCAGATAATCTGCATGTGGTTACTTTAGACCAGGATGGGCAGCTGGAAGCTGTAGAACACAGGATACTTCAGCTGGAAGATGGTGAATATGTTCAGTTTACTACAAGTCATTTTTCACCTTTTGGCATTTATAGTTATTCTGGTATGAATGTCCAGGCAGTAGTGACGGATGGTCAGGCGGTATTTACCAGTTTATCTGGCAATAAGGATAACACGCCGGATACCGGAGATGACTTTATTCATCCTAAGTGGTTTATGGCTCTGGGACTGTTTGCAGGAGCAGTTGCCCTGTTCCTATATAAAGGAAAATCAAAGAAAAGAATTTAAATTAGAACTGTTCAAAAACTTCCGGCATATGATAGTAAAAAAGCCGGGAGTTTTTTTATGCTTCGGGTAAGACAACAGGTTGGATGCAGCGACGAGCTGATTAATTCCTGCGGGAAAAAGGGTGTAACCATAGCAATGCTTGATACAGGGGTGGCTTTCCACCCTGATTTTGATAATAGGATTATTGCATTTAAGGATTTTGTAAATGAAAAAAGAGGATTGTATGATGACAGTGGGCATGGAACCCATGTAGCGGGCTGTTTATGTGGAAGTGGAAAAGTATCAGGAGGAAAATATAAAGGAATTGCGCCATATAGTACATTAGTAGTGGGAAAGGTTTTAGATTACCGGGGAGACGGTCATGTGGAAAGTATGGCGGAAGGGATGGAATGGGTGTTAGACAAACAGCGGGAATATAATATCCGTATCTTAAATATATCTATTGGTATGGATGAAAATACGGATAAAGAACGCTTGAAGCGATTGGTAGGATTGGTGGACGAGGCTTGGGAGAGGGGAATGATTGTAGTGTGTGCCGCCGGGAATATGGGGCCTAAACCTATGTCAATTTCACCTCTTGGCGCGAGAAAACAGGTGATTACGGTAGGATGTCATGAAGGCGGATATTTTGGAAATGTGGATAATCTTTGTGAGAATTACTCCAGCCGTGGACCTACTCCGTATGATATGAAAAAGCCTGATGTTGTAGCGCCGGGAACCGATATTTTTTCCTGCAATGCGGGAATAGCGAGAAGAGGACGTTATTACAAAAATCCTTACATTGCCAAAAGCGGCACCTCTATGGCAACTCCTATTGTTTCAGGGGGGCTTGCGCTTTTGCTTCAAAAATATCCCTTTTACACCAATAGCCAGGCAAAGCAGAAACTGCTTTATACCTCCAGGGACTTAAATGAACCATGGAATAAGCAGGGATGGGGAATGATTCAAATTGACAGACTGTTAAAATAGACGATATACTGTAATTGGAGGATAAAGAGATGAAATTTGAGGCTGTTGTGGGTAATCCGCCCTATCATGTATCGGATGGCGGAAATGGGGCAAGCGCATTGCCGGTTTATCAGAAATTTGTGGAGCAGGCACAAAAACTTGCACCAGACTTATTGTCCATGATTACACCTGCCAGATGGTTTATGGGAGGCAGAGGGCTGAACAGCTTTAGAAATCATATGCTTAGCGACGATCGTATCAGAATAATACATGATTTCCCAAACGCCTCGGAATGCTTTCCGGGAGTTGAAATAAAAGGAGGCGTATGCTACTTCCTATGGAAGAGGGAAGAAAGAGGTCTATGCGCGGTTCATGCTCATAGTAACGGCATAACGGAGATATCCCAAAGGCCATTGCTTGAAGCGGGAATGGACGCATTTATTAGAAATGAGTCCCAGATTGCAGTTTTGCGCAAGATTAATTTGGAAAATGAAAAAAGCTTTTCCCAGATGCTTCATGCAGGAAGGTTTTATGGATTTCATACAAAGGTTGAACGATATAACAGTATGGAAGGAAGTATTCAGACAGCAGACGGCAAATCTACAGTTCCGGTGGCTTTTCAAAAAACAGAAGAAAAAAATATAAAAATATATATTCATGGAGGGGAATGTTGGGTTTCTTTTATGGATATTCCAAGGAATAGGGGGGCAGCAGAAAAGTATAAAGTTATAATACCAAGATCAGGCAATCCGGGAGGCAGTATTCTTGGAAAGCCTAAAATCAGTGAGCCGGGTTCCTGCAGCTCAAACACATATGTTGTAGTATTTCCTGTAGGTGAAGGGCTGTCGCAAAAGGAAGCAGAGAATGTGTTGGTTTATTTGAAAACACGTTTTGTAAGATATTTGGTTGCTATCAAAACTTCTACACAAGATATGCCCCCAAAGGCATACGAGTTTGTTCCCATGCAGGATTTTGGAGAATGCTGGACAGATAAGAGGCTGTATGAGAAATATAAACTTACCGAAAAGGAGATAATGGCAATAGAAAATACAATTCCTGTTATGGAGTAGAGGGGGATGACTATGATTAGGAGAAATACAGAAGGACAACATAACTTTTGTCTGCAGGTTGGAAGGGCATGTAATATTAATGACATGCAGGGACTGCTTATGAATGAAAAGGGTAAATTTACGGCTGCAGTAGAGGCCTTTGAAATGAAAGCAGATGAGAAGATTGACAGGGTAATGGGAAACACTTTTAGCGAAAGAGAATTTTATATTAAGAGTTGTTTTGCTGAAAGAGTGAATGTTCCTTTTTTCCTGTTTATACACAGAGAAGGGAGAAAAAGAATTTATCTCTATGAAATCAAACCGGACCATAAACTGAAATCAGTTCAGTCTGTTGCAGAAGAAGTATTAAGTGAGGAGGAGTTTATAGATTGGTGGGGCAGTCATAAACGCACTGTTCAAAAAAAGGAATACCGGGTAGAGCTTAAAGATCGTATTCAATTAAGTTATTTTGACGATCTTCTGGAGTCAAGAGGATTGAAATGGGGCGGAAATGTGGATGGATTTATGGTATCTGCAGAAGGAGATTTAGCAGAAGAGGTGAATATTTTTTCTGTTATTGAAAATCGTTTTACTAACAAAAAATCTATCCGGCAATATGATCCCGCAGACTACTTTACAAGCGGGGGAGGAGATTACTATACCTGGCTTCCGCTTATAAAATTAAAAGAATTACTTGACATTCCCCTTTTTCTTTTTACCTATTCAAACCGGGAAGGAGAAGAGAACCTTGTGGGGGCTACATTGATAGAAACCTTAAGTGAGCAGGGGATTACTTATATCCAAAATAGAAATGGCAGGCAGATGAAGCCTTGCGAAAATTTGTTTGACAACACAGAGGAACTGGTACAATGGGTGAAAGAACTGGTATCTTTGCAGCGATAAAAATAAAAAATTCCTTTAAAAAGGTGTAAAGCCCTTAATAAATCAAGGACTTTACACCTTAAGTTCTGACTGGATAAAGTATGTTCAAAGGACTTATATTTCAAATTGATCCATAAGCTGTACCATGGTTTCCACTTGAGCTTTTTGCTCTTCACTGACAGCAGCTGTCTCCTGGGAGGTTGCAGAGTTATTGTCAACCACTGCGGAAACCTGCATAATGCCATCGTTTACATTGCGCATATGTGAAACATTTTGCTCAAGCATCTGGGCGATCAAGTCAATTTTTTCAGTAGCTATTTTGGCATCTTCCATTACTTCTTTCATATTTTCTGCAGTTTCATCTGCAATTGTAATACTTTTATCCATTACTGTAACGGTAGTTTCAATAAGCTCTGTGGTTTTTCCGGCAGCCTTCGCAGATTCATCAGCCAGGCTTTTAACCTGATCGGCAACAACTGCAAACCCTTTACCGGCTTCTCCGGCTCTTGCCGCTTCAATAGCAGCATTTAAAGACAAAAGATTGGTCTGGGAAGCAATGTCTTCAATGGTTTCAATAATTGTACCAATTTGTTCGGAGCATTTACCAATTTCTTCAATGGATGCTTTTAACTCCTGCATTTTCCGGTTTCCCTTTTCCAGTGTCATGCCTGCTTTGGAAGCAATTTTAGCGGATTCTTCTGCTTCCTGTGTATTTTGTTCCATGCTTTTAATCGTTCCTTCAAACAGGTTCATCAATTCTGTTACCTGTGTGGCCTGAGAAGTACATCCTTCTGCCAGGTCCTGGGCCGCACATGCCAGCTGCTCGGAACCACTGTCAATCTGGCTGGAAACATTACGGATGGTAAGCAGGGTTTCACGCATTTTTTCGCCTATTTTCAGGAAAGATTCCTTAATAGCCACGAACTCGCCTACATATTCCTGCGTAATTTTTATATTGTAATTTCCATTTCCCATTTGTTCAAGGACTTCTGTTATTTCTTTTACCATGGAAAGGATATTCTGCTTCATAAACGCAATGGCGGAAACCATTGTACCTACTTCACTGTCGTCCATTTGAAGATCAAGACTGGTATGAAAATCTCCTTTTGCCAGTACAGACATTTGTCCAGAAACTTTTTCTATTGGTTTAAGCAATTCTTTGTCAGCAAATTTAATGGTTTTTACAAACTGCATAACTACATAGATAAAAGAAAGTGCAAACAGTATTTCAAAGATAATTTGTAGCATTTTTAAAAATTTTTGATTTTCGTCTTTACGGGCAAGGATATCATTTATGGTTTCATCGGTTAATTTGCTGATCTGTTCAACTGTTTCTTCATATTCATTACTGAACACGCAGGCTTGGGCGGAAACAAGATCGCCATTTTCCACAAATTCAATGGCTGATACTTCCAGGGGAACAAGGTTTTCTGATAAAGAAGCGATATGATTTAAACTGTTCCATTCTTCGTCAGTAATGCCGCAGGTTTTCAAAGTTTCAATGGCATGTTCTCTGTTTTGGTCTTCGTTAAGCTCCTTCATATATGCTTCCTGATACTTTTCTAGGCCTGTAACGGCATAAGACTGTACTTCATGGGTCAGTGTTTTTGAACCGGTGCGGTACTGGTTAAGCGCAACTGTGGTGTTAAGCTGGGCGGTATGTACATTTGTCAATCCAATATTAAACGCAATAAAGCCAATTAATAAGATGGCGCCTATTCCTACCGCAGCTAATGCCTGATATACCAATTGCCGGAGCAACGCGGCTTGTCCTTTTTTTCCTGATGCCCTTTGCTGCATTTTTTCATTACTCATAAATCCACCCTCCTGTGAAAAAGCCTTCGGCCTTTCAAAAAATATTAGTATTTTTCTAAAAAATCCTCACCGCAAATGGTGAGGATAAAATGTTCACACCGAGTAAATGACAGATTTTGCTGATAAACGGGAACAGATTGATCTTCGTCCGAATATGTTTATTATACACAGAAAATCCGAAAAAGGCAATACTTTGATTGTATAAGATTAACGCCATGTCTGAAAAGTGAAGTACTAATAAATGGAAGTTTTATGAAATAATATTTATATAGTATTGCTGTCATTTGGATAATGGGGTATGATACTTAAGAAACTGTGACAGAAGAAATTGAATATAAAAAGTAATAAAATTGATTGTGGAAAGATAAGTGCATACAAGGGAGAGCGGAAGTGAAAACCTGTTATATTATTGGCGCCGGAAATTTTGGCGATGGGAGGCTGACACCCTTAGATAGGGATTTGGTGATTGCCAGTGACGGAGGTTATGAACATTGCAGGAAAAGAGGGGTCAAAGTGGATTTGGTAGTGGGCGATTTTGATTCTTTGGGGTATCAGCCTATACATCCTGCAGTAATAAAGCTTAATCCGGAAAAGGACGAAACGGACATGGGATGGGCCGCGATGGAAGGGTGGAAAAGAGGGTACCGGGAATTTGTATTTTACGGAGGAACGGGAGGAAGAGTTTCCCACACCATTGCCAATATCTCCCTGCTTGCAGATATTGCTGTTAAAGGCGGTCATGGGATTTTGGTGGGAAATGAAACCTGGTACCGTGTGATTCATAATGAGGAGATTTATTTGGGAAAGGAAGAAACAGGGTACCTTTCCGTGTTTTGTCTTGGGGATCAGGCGGTAGGGGTCTGTGAACAGGGACTGAAATATGGACTGGATAATGCGGTGCTTACAAAGGAAAATCCAGTAGGGGTAAGCAATGAGTTTATTGGCCTGGAAAGCAGGGTATCTGTCAGAAAAGGAAGTCTTTTGCTGATACGGGAAGCAATGGCAGGAGAGGAAACGGATAAATTATGAAGAGAAAAGCATTGACGGCAGTGATATGTGGCCTTATTTTGGGGATTAGCGCCTGTGGGAAGCAGTCAGATGAACCTAAACATGCGGCAGATGGAATACAGCAAAAAGAGGAGCAGGAACAGTTTACGTTTACGGACGATTTGGGGAGGAAAGTGACAGTAAATAATCCTAAGAGGACAGCTGCGTTAATTGGCAGTTTTGCGGATATCTGGCTGCTTTCCGGAGGAGAGCTTGTGGCGGCGGCCAATGATTCCTGGGACAGTCTGTCTCTTGATTTGGGGGAATCAGTGGTTAATCTTGGCAGTATCCAGGAACCGGATGTGGAACAGCTGATAGCTGCCCAGCCGGATTTTGTGCTTGCAAGTGTAAATACGGACGCAGATGTTGGACTTAAGGATTTGCTGGAGCAGGCGGAGATACCGGTTGCTTATTTTGGAGTTTCCAGTTTTGAAGATTATCTCCATATGCTTGATATCTGTACACAGATTACAGGACGGAGAGATTTGTATGAACAAAATGGTCTGAAGGTGCAGGAACAGATAACGGAAACTTTAAAAAGGGCGGATGGCAGCAAGCCAGTGGTATTATTTCTGCGTGCTTCTTCCACAAGTGTCAGGGCAAAGGGAAGCAACGGAAATGTCTGTGGAGAAATGCTGGATGCGCTGGGCTGTATTAACATAGCAGATCAGGACGAGAGTCTTTTGGAAGAGCTTAGTATGGAAGCAATCATTACCGCTGACCCGGAATATATTTTTATTACCACACAGGGAAACAGCAAGGAGGCGGCTATGAAACAGATAGAAGAGCTGCTTACTTCCCATCCCGCCTGGGCTTCATTGTCTGCAGTGCAAAAGGGAAATTATTATGTGTTGGATAAACGTCTGTTTAATTTAAAGCCAAACGCAAAGTGGGGAGAAGCTTACAAGCAGCTTGCCGATATTTTGTATCCGGAATAAATTCAATTGCAGCTAAACAGGAATAGGAGGCCTGAGGAATGGGATATTTTCCGTTTTTTATGGATATAAAGGGAAAAATGGGGTTAATTGTGGGAGGAGGAAGGCTTGCCGCTCACAAGGTGGAAAAATTGCTGCCTTTTGAACCTGTGCTTATGGTAGTTGCTCCTGATATTCAGGGAGCGCTTTTGGAAAATAAACAGCTGATATGCCAGGAACGGGAATTTATGGACACAGATGTAGATGGAAAGATGTTTGTCATTGCTGCCTCTGACAACCGGGAAGTAAACCAGCATGTGGCAAATCTATGCAGGCAGAGGAACATTTTGGTGAATGTGATAGATGACAAAATGGCATGTCAGTTCTTATTTCCGGCGCTGGTGAAGGAAGGAAAACTGACAGTGGGAATTTCCACAGAAGGGGCAAGCCCCCAGACAGCGGCATTTCTGCGAAGCCAGATAGCGGCAGCTCTGCCAGTGCAGATGGAAGAAATTCTGGATTGTCTGATGGAGCTAAGGCAGTATGCAGGAGAAAATATTATAGATCCTGATGCACGTTCCGGTTTTTTAAAAGAGGCAGCATTACTTTGTATGGAAAAAAACAGGGCTTTGTCAAAGGAAGAGATAAATACTTTATGCAGCTGTTTCCTGAAAGAGATGGGGAAGGCGGGCAGTGTTGTGCTGACAGGAGCCGGATGTGGTCCTTTTGATCTGATTACCGTAAGAGGATTAAACGCCCTGCGAAAGGCTCAGGCGCTGGTGTATGATGATCTGCTGGATGAGAGGCTTCTTGCCCACATACCGGAAAGCTGTGAAAAAATTTATGTGGGAAAAAGAAGCGGAAAACATAGTATGACCCAGGAAGCAATTAACAGTCTTTTAATTGAAAAGGCAAAACAGGGGAAACGGGTGGTAAGGCTTAAGGGGGGCGACCCCTTTGTATTTGGAAGAGGCGGTGAGGAAATTCTGGCTTTAAAAAGAGAGGGGATTGAGACCGGGCAGATACCGGGAATCACTTCTGTTCTTGGGGTTTTGGCAGCAGCAGGCATTCCGGTTACACACAGGGGGATGAGCAGAAGCTTTCATGTGATTACAGGCCATACGGCTGATACAGAAGATGGGATGCCGGAACAGTTTGAATTTCTCGCCAGGTTACAGGGAACACTTGTGTTTTTGATGGGGCTTGGTCATTTAAAAGAGATAGCCGGAAAGCTGATGGCATACGGAAAAGAACCGGATACACCGGCTGCGGTGGTAAGGGGAAATTTTGATGGCAGCATATCCGCCATCAGGGGCTGTCTTTCAGAGATAGCCCAAAAGGTGGAGGTATCAGGGATGAAACCTCCGGCAGTAATTGTTGTAGGTAAAACAGCGGAAATGGATTTATAGGAAACCGTATCATTTTGAGAGAATTTCTGATTATCCAAAAAAGTAATAAGTTCCCTCTTTGTCCTCAAATTTCTTATGTTTTGTACAAAATATTTTTTCAATAGCCGGAAGGCATTCCACAGGGGTGCCCCAAGCGGCTATTTTTCCGGCATAAGGCATGTCCGAATTTTCTTTTCCCGATTTTTCCATAACAATAAGTTGATCTGAAATGCGTATCGCATGACTTAAATCATGCAGAGTTAAAATAATGGTTTTTTTCTGTCTGCGCAGGAGAAAAAGCATGTCAAAGAAATCTTTTTGACCCTGTAGGTCAAGATAAGTGACTGGTTCATCTAACACAATTGTGTCACAGTCCTGGGCCAAAGTCATTGCGAAAAATACACGCTGACGAATGCCGCCTGAGAGGGTGTCAACATACTGGTCGGCATACTGGCTGATATGTGTGAATTCCATGGCCTTTTGTACAATGGAAATATCTTCTGCTGTTTTTTTTCTGGAAAAACCCAGATAAGGAAAGCGCCCGTGTTCCACAAGTGTCTTAACAGGAAGTGTGGGAATGATGGTGCGTATCTGCGGGAGAAAGGAAAGCTTTCGGGCTCTTTCCCTGGGAGGAAGTTTTAAATAATCTTGTCCGTCTAAGCAGATATTTCCTTCAGTTACATGGGATACGCCGTTTAGACACTGCAGCAGGGTAGTTTTGCCGCAGCCGTTGGGTCCAATAAGTGTTGTAATTTTTCCCTTGGGAAAAGACAGCGATATATCGGCAAGAATTGGCACGCGCTGACAGGAAATAAAAACATGGCTATATTTAAGCATTGATTCTGCGGCCTCCTTTCTTTTTCAGCAAAAGGTACAGGAAAAAAGGCCCTCCAATAAAGGACATCAGGATTCCTGCAGGCAGTTCGAAAGGCGCGAACAAAACGCGCCCGGCGAGGTCGCATAAAAGAACAAAACTACCCCCTAAAAGCGCTGAGCAGGGAAGAAGAAAACGGGCGTCTCCTCCGAAAATCTGTCTGCAGATATGGGGAACAATCAGACCAATAAAGCTTAACAGTCCTCCATAACTGACTACACATCCTGCCAGAATGCTGGCAAGTGTAAGGAGTAGAAATCTTGTAAAAAATACCCGCATCCCCAGAGAGTGGGCAATGTCATCCCCCAAAGCTAAAATGTTTAGCGCTTTTGCCAAAATCAGCGACAGGGCAAAGGCGGCCAAAATACAAATTCCGGGCAAAACCAGCTTTTTTATGGTGAGTCCTGACAGAGAGCCTACCATAAAGGAAGTCAGGTTGATGGAAAGCTCTGTATCAAGGATTTTAATGGTATTGATACCAGCGTTAAAAAAACTGGATATGGTAATGCCTGCCAGTACAATGGTTGTTCTTGAACTGTCTGCAAAACAAGCTAAGAAAAAAACAAAAAGAGTGGTGAGCAAAGCGCCGCAGAAGGCAAAAAACGGTATAAGATCTGTGTTAGCAGGAAAAAAGAGCATGGATAGCATTACCGCAAAACCGGCCCCGGAATTGACGCCAATGGTATTGGGACTTGCCAGGGAATTATTCATAACGCTCTGTAAGATTACACCCGCACAGGCAAGCCCAATTCCAGCCAGCATTCCGCCAAGGACTCTGGGAATGCGTACGGTTTGTACTAACGTGTAAACGGTGGAGTTTTTATCTTGGGAAAACAGGGCTTTTATTATTTGTGCAGGATCCAGGGAAACGCTTCCGAACAAAAGCCCCATGCAGGAACATAATACAAGCAAAAGTGATAATAACAGGATTATCAGTGGTTTGTTTTTTTTCATTTGAAGATGCCGCCTATTTTAGTACTTCCGGAGTAAATGTGCTTATATTCACTGAGCCGTTTACAGGAGTATGGTATACGGGAGTGCTGGCTCCAAAAGCGTTAAAGTAAACATAGTTGGAAGTAAGATTAATATTTTGAAAATTGCCTGGCATTACCACTTCCGGGGAACTTCCGTCCAGTCCCATCCGCATGAGAGCAGGGTCTGTGGAGGAATTTTTCTGGTAGTAGATATAATAGTCGCCTACATTAAAGGTATCCACTCTGTCATTTGTAAGGATTTCCACTGTATTGTTATAGAGAGAATAACGGCACAGCCGGTAATTTGAAGAAACATCCATGTAGTAAATATAATTGTCCTTGTAAACCGGATACCAGAGATTTCCCTCAAAAACAGTGGAAATGGTATCTGTTCTTGTATCAAGGGCGTAGAGATAGTGATCCTTTTCCGTACCGTTAAAATAAATGATACCGTTATGGCAGGCAGCTGGATTGATAATGCTGTCAGATACTACCTGCTGGCCGGATTTGTCGGTTTTGATTTTATAAAGTTTGGTAAATTCTTTGTTGTTATAGTGCTGATAGTATAGGTAATCACCGCAAAGCTGCATGGTAACAGAAGCGCTGCGATCCAGACAGGCGCTGTCTTTTCCATCTAATTTACAGCGGTAAATTCCAAAGGTTCTGACAACATACCCCATGCCAGTACCACTTTCCGTGCTGTCCATGTAGTAATATAGATAATTGCCGCCTACATTGATGGAGCTTGAGGAAGTGGTGGATAATTTTTTATAGTCAGTTTCATCTGCGTTCATGGAATAAAGACATCCGCCGTCATAGGCATTTGAAAAATATACCTTTCCGTTGGATTCCGCAAAGAGTCCGCCGTTATTTAAGTTTCCCGCCGTATTTCCCGTAACGGAAATATCATTGGATGGAATGCGCCCGGATAAATAAGAAACGGCTCCGGCCCCGACTAATGCCAAAAGGACAATGCCTGTAAATAAAAATGCTTTCCAATTTTTCTTCATGAGAGAAACTCCCTTCATCTTACTTTTGGTGATTGAAATACGTTACTTTTATTATAATAAGAGAAAATAGGTTCCGCAATAGTATCTTATATGAAAATTGATTTGCTGAAAATCGATTGTTACTATTCACGGGTCAGGAATGCGCACTTGTGGCGCATTCCGTGAGAACATGATGCAGGAGTGAGGGGCGATTTTTGCGAAGCAAAACTTGGAATATCGCTCCGAATTGTTGCTATGAGCGGCTCCTAGGCCGTGAATAGTAACAATCGATTTCGGAAGGTATCAGGAAAAATGGCTTGAATACAATATTTTTTTATTATAAAATAGTATCGTTAAGAGCATAAGTGTGAGCGGAAAGCTGCAAAAGCATTTTATAAAATGGGGGATAAAAATGGATTTGATGGATTTACGGAAGCAGATTGATGAGATTGATGCCCAAATTGTGGAATTATATGAAAAACGGATGGATATTTCCCGTCAGGTGGCAGAGTATAAGATAGAAACAGGAAAAAAGGTTTTTGACAAGGCAAGGGAGGAAGAAAAAATACGGAAAGTAAAATCTCTTACCTGTAATGAATTTAACAGTCAGGGGATTGAAGAGCTCTTTGAGCAGATTATGTCTATGAGCCGGAAGCTTCAGTACCGCCTTTTAACGGAGCATGGAAGCAGCGGCAGGCTGCCTTTTATTGGGGTGGATGCCCTGGAAAAAGAAAAGGCAAGAGTGGTTTTCCAGGGAGCGGAGGGCGCCTATTCCCAGGCGGCAATGATGCAGTATTTTGGAGATAAGGTAAATAGCTTTCATGTAGATACGTTCCGGGATGCCATGGCCGCTATTGATGAGGGCAGCGCTGACTTTGCGGTGCTTCCCATAGAGAATTCCACCGCAGGGATTGTCAGTGAAATTTATGACCTTCTGGTGGAATTTGAGAATTATATTGTGGGAGAACAGATTATTAAAATAGAACATTGTCTGATGGCGACACCTGGGACCCGGATGGAAGATATAAAAACCGTTTATTCCCACCCACAGTCTCTGATGCAGTCAGCCCGGTTTTTAAACGAACACAGCTGGCGGCAGATTAGTATGCAGAACAACGCGTTTGCGGCTTTGAAGGTGGCGGAGGATAAGGATAAGACCCAGGCGGCAATTGCAAGTGAATATGCGGCAAAGCGGTATGACCTTGAGGTGCTGCTTAAGGGGGTCAACCAGTCCAGCACCAATTCCACACGCTTTATCATTGTCACCAACCAGAAAATATTTTTAAAGGAAGCAGGAAAAGTCAGCATTTGTTTTGAGGTTGCCCATGAAAGCGGTTCTCTTTATCATATGCTTTCCCATTTTATTTATAATAATCTGAATATGAACCGGATTGAAAGCCGTCCTGTGGAAGGACGGGATTGGGAATACCGTTTTTTTATTGATTTTGATGGAAATCTTTCTGACAGTGCGGTAAAAAATGCTCTGCGGGGACTGCGGGAAGAGGCAAGGAATATGAGAATTCTTGGAAACTACTAGGAGATGGGTAATGAGAGAGCGGGAACTGATTGTATATAAGGACTTTGGAAAGGAAGAGGGAAGCCTTCTGCAGGATATGGCATGGCTGATGGAGCATTACAAAGACGGGGATGGCAATAAGGAAGAGATGGCATGTCTTATGTATGACTGTATCCATCGTCTCCTTGAGATGGCAGGCAATCATGGGTTTTATGGAAATCTCTGGCATTGTTACCTGTCAAATCTTCTGGTAAATAATGAAAATAGCTACAGCAAAGCCTGTGAGATAAGGGGAAGGGTACAGGGAACGATTAACCGGGCAGTTCTTCATGACATTGTTATTTTTAAAGAGTTTTTCGATTATGATTTTGGGGATATGGTAAGGACTCTTTCTGTGGAAGGATTTGATCTGATTACCCATTTTGTGGGTAGCGATGAGGAAAGCAAGGTTTATAACAGCCGTATTAGAGAACGGATTTGCGCCCTTGCAGTTAAATTTACTAAAAATCATACGCCGGAAGAAATGAAAGCAACGCTTACCGGATTTTATAAGGATTACGGTGTAGGAAAATTTGGCCTTAACAAAGCTTTCCGGGTGGTGCATGAGGAAAATCAGGTAAAAATTATTCCTATAAGAAATATCGCCCATGTTTATTTGGAGGATTTGGTGGGATATGAAATTCCCAAGCGAAAGTTAATTGAAAACACGGAAGCTTTTGTGGAGGGAAGAAGGGCAAACAACTGCCTTCTTTTTGGGGATGCGGGCACGGGTAAATCTTCCAGTATTAAAGGAATTGCGAATGCTTATTATGATAAGGGGCTTCGCATTATAGAGATATATAAACACCAGTTTCAGGATTTAAACGAGGTGATTACCCAGATAAAAAACAGAAACTATAAATTTATTATCTATATGGATGATTTAAGTTTTGAAGATTTTGAAATTGAATATAAATACTTGAAAGCTGTGATAGAAGGAGGACTGGAGAGGAAGCCTGACAATGTGCTGATTTATGCCACATCCAACCGTCGGCATCTGGTACGGGAAAAGTTTTCAGATAAGGAGGAGCGAAGAGACGACCTCCACGCATCAGATACGGTACAGGAAAAGCTTTCTCTGGTGGCACGGTTTGGCGTTACAATCTTTTTTTCCGCGCCAGACAAAAAGGAATTTCAGAATATTGTGAAAGTATTGGCAAAGCGTCATCATATTTTTATGCCGGAGGAGGAACTCATTTTTGAAGCAAATAAATGGGAACTGGCCCACGGAGGGCTTTCCGGCAGGTGTGCCCAGCAGTTCATTGACTATCTGGGAAGCATAAAAAAGTGACAGCGGGAACGGAACCGGAAACAGTGGACGCCCAGAAGAGCGCCCAGAGTAATTGCTGACCAGTGCTGTGGGAAGAAATTGCTCTGAGGAAAGTGGCGCTGGAGGGGCGGGAACGGAACTGGAATTAGGAGGAATGTATGGCAGTAAAAACATTTGCCGCAATTGATGTAGGCTCTTATGAGCTTGCAATGAAAATTTTTGAGGTATCGGATGCAAAGGGAATGCGGGAGATTGATCATATCCGGCATAGCATTGATATGGGTACGGAGACCTATGGCACCGGCAAGCTTTCCCACGAAAGGGTGGATGAACTTTGCCGAGTGCTTTGCGAGTTTTCAGATATTATGAAGTCTTATCAGGTGGAAGATTATAAGGCATACGGAACCAGCGCCATCAGGGAGTCCAGAAACAGATCTATTCTGGTTGACCAGATTGAACAGCGTACAGGTATCCATATTGACGTGCTTAATAATTCGGAACAGCGTTTTATGGATTATAAATCCATTGCTTTTCAGGGGGAAGGATTTCAGAAGATTATAGAAAATGGCACAGCAATTGTGGATATTGGAGGGGGAAGCATACAGATTTCCCTTTTTGACAATGACACACTAGTTTCCACCCAAAATATGCGTCTGGGAGTTTTACGGCTTCGGGAAAGGCTGTATCATATGGATATTGGTTTCAGCCAGTATGAGACTTTGATAAGAGAAATTGTAGAATCCCAGATGAATATTTACAAAAAGCTTTATCTGAAAGACAGGGAAATTAAGAGTATTATTGTGGTGGATGACTATATTTCGGCGCTGGTAACGCGCAAGGCGGAGCGAAAGGGCACAGGAGGTTTTGCGGACCGGAAGACCATGGAACATTTTGTAGAGCTTGTCCGGACAAAACGCCAGTCGGAGCTTTCAAAAATACTGGATATGCCGGAAGAGAATATTCTGCTTCTTTTGATTTCTATGATATTGCTCCGCACCATTATGGAGAATATGGGGGCGGAACAGATTTGGGCGCCAGGGGTTACTTTGAGTGATGGAATTGCCTATGAATATGCAGAAAAAAATAAGATTATAACCTCCACCCATGACTTTGAAAAGGATATTATCGCATGTGCCAAAAATGTCAGCAAACGTTACCGGGGAAGCAAAAAGAGAGGGGAAACCTTAGAGCGGATTGCGCTCACTATTTTTGACAGCATGGAGCAGGTGCATGGATTGGGAAAAAGAGAGCGGCTTCTTTTGCAACTTTCCACGATTTTGCATGATTGCGGAAAATATATCAGTATGGTCAATTTAGGGGAATGCTCTTATAGCATTATAATGGCGACGGAGATTATCGGATTGTCCCAATTAGAAAGAGAAATTGTGGCAAATGTGGTGAAATATAATCATCTGGATTTTGATTATTATGAAACCAGAGGCAGTTTAAGCGCCATGGATAAGGAGTCTTACTTAAAGATTGCAAAGCTTACAGCAATTCTCCGGGTGGCAAATGGGCTTGACAGAAGCCATAAGCAGAAATTTAAAAACGTAAAAGTATCCCTGAAGGAGGAAAAAATGGTCATTACGGTAAGCACAGAGGAAGATATTACTCTGGAAAAGGGGCTTTTTGGGGCCAGGGCAGACTTCTTTGAAGAGGTATTTAACATTAAACCGGAAATAAAAAGAAAACATATTTAAAGGACGATGACGTATCGTTTTAAACATAGGCGGAGGAATAAGTGTTATGAATATTTCCCAATTTGATGATCCAGGCTGTTACAGCAACAGAGAGCTAAGCTGGATTTTGTTTGATAAAAGGGTATTAAGCGAGGCGGAAGATGAAAATAATCCGCTGTTTGAACGGTTGAAATTTTTAAGTATTTCAGCATCCAATCTTGACGAATTTTTTATGGTAAGGGTAGCATCCCTGATGGATATGGTAAATGCAGGGTATACCAAACCGGATATTGCAGGAATGACGCCCAAAGAGCAGTTAGCGGCGCTGGGAAGGGAAACGCACGCACTGGTAGACCAGCAGTATCTGGTTTATAATAGTTCCATTCTTCCCCAATTGCAGGCAAATGGACTGCGTGTGGTGGGACGACATGAAAAACTGACAGAAAAAGAGGGAGCATATGTGGATAAATATTTTGAGGAAAATGTATATCCTGTGCTGACTCCTATGGCAGTGGATTCTTCCCGCCCTTTTCCGCTAATTAGAAATAAATCCCTTAATCTGGGGGCCCTTGTGAGAAAAAAGGAGGGAGATGAAGAGCTGGAATTTGCCACAGTGCAGGTGCCCAGCGTGCTTACCAGAATTGTACAGATACCTTCCGACAGCAAAGAAGAAAAAGTGATTATCCTTTTAGAGGAAGTGATAGAGAGAAATATTCACAAGCTGTTTTTAAATTATGACATTGTATGTTCGTTTCCCTTCCGCATTATGAGAAATGCAGACCTTACAATTGAAGAGGATGAAGCGGAGGATTTGCTTAAGGAAATTGAAAAGCAGTTAAAAAGAAGGCAGTGGGGGCAGGCCATCCGCCTTGAGGTGGAAGAGGGGATTGACCAGAGGCTTCTTGCAATTATTGAGGACGAACTACATGTATCCGAAGAGGAAATATATAGAATCAATGGTCCTTTGGATCTGACTTTTCTAATGAAAATGTATGGTCTTCCCGGATTTGACCAGCTAAAGGAGAAAAATTACGCAGGGCCTCAGGCGGTACCCGAATTTCCTCCGGAATGTGATATTTTTGAAAAGATAAGAAAAAAGGATATTTTGCTTTTTCATCCTTATGAAACTTTTACTCCTGTGGTGGAGTTTATCAGACAGGCAGCAAAAGATAAGGATGTGCTGGCTATAAAGCAAACTCTTTACCGTGTCAGCGGTAATTCTCCCATTATCGCCGCTCTTGCCCAGGCTGCGGAAAATGGCAAACAGGTATCTGTGTTGGTGGAATTAAAGGCAAGGTTTGATGAAGAGAACAATATTGTGTGGGCAAAAATGCTTGAAAAAGCAGGATGCCATGTGATTTATGGACTGGTAGGGCTAAAAACCCACAGCAAGATAACTTTGGTAGTGAGAAAAGAGGAAGAGGGCATCAGAAGGTATGTGCATCTGGGAACCGGCAACTATAATGACGCTACTGCCAAGCTTTACACCGATGTGGGGCTGCTGACCTGTTCCCCCTCTGTTGGAGAGGATGCCACTGCTGTGTTTAATATGCTTTCCGGTTATTCAGAGCCTTTAAGCTGGAATAAGCTTTCCCTGGCTCCTTTATGGCTTAAAGACAGATTCCTTTTTCTTATCAACCGGGAAAGGGAAAACGCCCAGGCAGGCAGAGGAGGCCATCTGATTGCAAAGGTAAACAGTCTGTGTGATAAGGATATAATTAAAGCCTTGTATGAAGCAGGAGCGGCGGGAGTGAAAATTGAATTGATTATAAGAGGAATCTGCTGCCTGAAAACAGGACTTTTGGGGATTGGCGAAAATATTACGGTCCGTTCTATTGTGGGAAATTTTCTGGAACATAGCCGTATCTTTTACTTCGAAAACAATGGAAAGCCGGAATACTATTGTGCCAGTGCGGATTGGATGCCGAGAAATCTGGAACGACGGGTGGAAATTATGTTTCCTGTGGACCGCCCTGATTTGCAGAAAAAACTGATGACAATTCTTGATATGCAGCTTAAGGATAATGTAAAGGCTCATGTCCTGACGGCAGAGGGGGTCTATGAAAAAGCGGACAGGAGGGAGGAAGACACTGTGAATTCCCAGCTGGAATTTTGCCATATGGCGGCGGAAGCTGCAAGAAAACAGGAACAGCTTGTAAATAACAGAGTGTTTATCCCGGAAATACATCATGAATAGAATCAGAATAATACTTGCCTCCGCTTCTCCCAGACGGAGAGAACTGCTTGCACAGATTGGCCTTGCATTTGAGGTTATGCCTGCTTCTGGAGATGAGGCGGCGGCAGGCAGGGAACCATCCCGGCTGGTGATGGAACTATCCAGAGGAAAGGCAGCAGAGATTTTTGGCACACTGTCAAAAGAAAGAACCCTGGGAATGGAAGACTATCTGGTAATAGGCGCTGATACACTGGTGGTCTGTAATGGACTTGTGATGGGAAAACCGGAAAATGAAAAGAAAGCAGCGGAAATGCTCTCTTTACTGCAAGGGGGAACCCATCAGGTTTATACAGGCGTTACCCTGATTTGCCAAAAGCAGATAGAAGCTCCTGTAGAAGTATCTTTTTATGAAAAAACGGATGTGACTATGTTTCCAATGAGCGGAGAGGAAATCAGGGAATATGTGAATACAGGAGAGCCTATGGATAAAGCAGGGGCCTATGGCATTCAGGGAAAATGTGCCGCTTTTATTAAAGAAATCCATGGAGACTATAATAATGTGGTAGGACTTCCCGTTGGAAGGGTGTACCAGGAGATGAAGAAGCTGCTCCAGGCAGAACATGAAAAGTTTATTATGCAGGTTTAATAACAAAAAACAGGAGAATAAATAAAATGATACGATTAGTCGCATCTGATGTGGATGGAACATTAATTAAAGACTCGACGCCGGATTTATATCCGGAAATGGCGGAAGCAATCAGGCAGTTAAATAAAATGGGGATCATTTTTTGTGCCGCAAGCGGCAGACAATATGAGAGTCTTAAAAATGTTTTCAGGGAGGTTGCAGGGGACATTGCTTACATTGCGGAAAACGGTGCACATATCCGTTACCAGCATAAAAATATTTCTGTTACTCCTATGAAACGGGAGTATGTGGAAGGCATTATGGCTATGCTGCGTCCTTATTATGGGGAATGCGAGACTGTTGTTTCAACGGCAAATGGCAGTCTGGTGGAAAGCAAAAACCAGGAATTTATTGACCTGATTACTTATGGTTATCACAATTCTTTCCGGCAGGTAGATGATGTGCTTGCACAGGGAGAGGAAATAATTAAAATTGCCATCTACAGGAAAGAAAGCATTCGTACGCTTGGAGAAGGAATTTTTATTCCCGCATGGGAAGATAAGGTGAAGGTATGTATGGCAGGGGAAGAATGGGTGGATTTTATGGACAGATCGGTGGATAAGGGTAAGGGCCTCAGGATTCTGGAAAACCACCTTGGCATTTCCAGGGAAGAAACTATGGCATTTGGCGATAATGACAATGATATAGGAATGATGCTGGAAGCCGGAACCAGCTATGCTGTTGATACGGCAGTGGATAAGGTAAAGGAAGCCGCAGGAAACGTATGTCCGGGGTGGGCTGAAAAAGGTGTTTTCCAGATAATTGATGCAAAAATTTTATGCAGAGGTATTGACTGAAAAGGTGCATTAAAGCATAATAATATTACCAGTAAGAAATTGTCAAATATCCATAGCAAATTAAAAAGCGGCTGCACCGTACAGTATCCATTTCCGCTGTTGGTGCTGGAAGGGCGGCAGCAGAATTTTAAACGGGAGGTATAGAATATGCATGAATTTGATGATGCGGTATTACAGTGTTTTTTAGACAATCAGGGGAAACTGTTTCCGGAGGAAGATGTTGCATCTAATTTGGAAGAAGCCGAGGCTTTTCTTGAGGAATGCCTTGCAGTGGTGGTAAACTCCATTGAAGAAATCTGGGACTTTTTTGAGGAAGAGGGGATTGATGTTGATGGGGCAAGAGGAGAAGAAATTCTCGAAGCAGATGAAGTTTTTGACATTGGGGACGGAAGATATCTGATTGTAGAAGGGTAGTCTGAAGGTTTTCCCATTTAAACGAAGCATTCAGGCTGCGGATTTGGGCAGTAATGCGGAATATTTTGTAGAATATGTTCTGTGGAATGCGGAGGTATAAAAATGACAAGGGTAGTCTTTAAAAGGATCTTCATGCAGTGATGAAAGTTGCTGTTTTGAAGGTCCTTTTATATTCAGGTAATTGGGAAGGAAGATTGTAACTATTCACAAGTCAGGAATGGGCATGGGCTGCATTGACTTTGCAGGAGGCATCAAGTACAATGAAGTCAGAAGAAAAGAAGTTTGGGAAAG
This sequence comes from uncultured bacterium, assembly GCA_947381965.1. GTDB lineage: Bacteria > Bacillota > Clostridia > Lachnospirales > Lachnospiraceae > Suilimivivens. The sequence goes on along the minus strand of CANCXX010000029.1, from coordinate 2,594 downwards.
CGAATTTTTCTCTTAAAAATAGAAACACTTATAATTAGCACTGAAAAACGAATGATTCAGCAGACAGATTAAAAAGGAGAAATTAATTCAATGAATATTATTTTATTGTCCGGCGGTTCAGGAAAACGTTTATGGCCGCTTTCCAATGATATCCGCTCAAAGCAGTTCATTAAGATTTTCAAAACAGCAGATGGGGAATACGAGTCTATGGTACAGCGCATGTATCACCAGATTCAGGCGGTGGATAAAGAAGCAACTATTACGATTGCAACTTCTAAAGCACAGGTATCTTCCATACATAATCAGCTGGGCGATGGCGTCTCCATCTGCGTGGAGCCCTGCAGGAGAGACACTTTTCCGGCAATAGCTTTAGCTGCTTCATATCTGCATGATGTTATGAAGATTCCGGAAAAAGAGGCGGTGGTTGTATGTCCGGTAGATCCTTTTGTTGAAAAGGACTACTTTGAAGCCTTAAAAGAAATGGGGAAGCTTGCGAAGGAAGGAGATGCCAGACTGGTGCTGATGGGAATTGAGCCAACCTATCCCAGCGAAAAATATGGTTATGTGATTCCTGAAAATACAAAGATGGTCAGCCAGGTGATGCACTTTAGGGAAAAGCCGGACGTAGAGCAGGCAGAAGAATATATCCGGCAGGGGGCCTTGTGGAATGGCGGTGTGTTTGCCTGCAGGCTGGAGTATGTGCTTGAAAAAGCCCATGACTTAATTGACTTTACAGGCTATCAGGATTTGTCCGCCCGGTATGATACCTTAAACAAAATCAGCTTTGACTATGCAGTGGCGGAAAAGGAAAAAAACATAAAAGTTATGCGCTTTAAGGGGCAGTGGAAGGACTTGGGCACATGGAATACTCTGACGGAAGCCATGGAAGAAAACTGCATTGGGGAAGCGATATTAAATGAAAAGTGTGAGAACGTCCATGTAGTAAACGAACTGGATGTGCCTGTGCTTTGTATGGGCCTTAGGGATATAGTTGTTTCTGCAAGCCCGGAGGGAATTCTGGTATCAGATAAAGAACAGTCCAGTTATATTAAACCCTTTGTGGATAAAATAGACCAGCAGATTATGTTCGCGGAAAAGTCCTGGGGAAGCTTTCGGGTTCTGGATGCCACAGATGAAAGTCTTACAATTAAAGTTACTCTGCGGCCGGGAAATAAAATGAACTATCACAGCCATGAGAGAAGGGACGAGGTGTGGAATGTGATTTCCGGCGAGGGAAGGAGCATTATTGATGGTATGATGCAAAGAATAAAGGCCGGGGATATTGTACAAATGAAGGCCGGGAGCCGGCATACAGTGATAGCGGACAGTGAACTTAAAATTATTGAAATACAATCTGGCAGGGATATAAGCGTACAGGATAAGAAAAAATATGCGTTTCCCTGTCCGGATAATCTAAACGGATTCTAGGCTTGTAAGAAATATTAAATTGGAATATAATAATATCCGGATAGATAAAAACGGACAAAATGGGAGAAAATTTATGGCAGAAAATAACACAGAAGTGGTGGAAAAGAAGGAAGAAAAAAATCAAAATATCCGGCAAATAGTAATTTATCTGCTGATAACATTTGTTTTAACTTATGGCACGGAAATTTTTCTGATAATGCCTATGGTGGGAAGCACAGATGTGAATGAAGCTTACGCGGCTCAGTCACTGATAGCAAGTATCATGTTTATTCCGGCCATTTCTGCCCTTATCACCCGGTTTATTACAAAAGACAGGCTGATAGGAAGCAACCTGATGCTGGGGTTAAACTTAAAGGGGAATATGAAGTATTATGGGCTTGTATGGTTTGGCTTTGCGTTTTTGATTATTTTGGGCGCTGCTTTGTATTTTCTGATTTTCCCGGAACATTATGATGGGAATATGGGATATGTGAATGTCCTGCTGGAAGCCCAGGCACAGAATACAGGACAGGTTATTACGCCTGAACAGATGAAACAGGTAATGATGCAGCAGATTATTATGGGTATATTTTTATCCCCCTTTCTGAATATTATGAATTGTCTTGGGGAAGAGTGGGGATGGAGAGGATTTCTTCTTCCCAAAATGTTAAAGCAGTTTAAGGTGGTGCCTGCCATATTGATAAGCGGCATTATCTGGGGGCTGTGGCATGCGCCCCTGACGGTAATGGGACATAATTATGGAGTGGGATACAGGGGATACCCGGTTCTTGGGATATTTGCAATGTGTATTTTTTGTATAACGCTGGGAACTATTCTTTCCTATGTGACAATTAAAACCAAAAGCTGTATTCCGGCTATTTTGGGACATGGTATGATGAATGGCTTTGCATCGGTAGGTATTTATTTTACTTCACTGGAAAATCCCTATAATGTTTTTTTGGGACCAGCTGCGACAGGGCTTATCGGCGGCATCGGTTTTATTTTTACAGCAGCATTTCTTCTTTATCAGCTCTACAAAGAAGAACAGATGAAAAAAAACTGATTTGCGTGAAAATTTTCCCAAAACTATTGCAATTCTGGTGCTGGAGTGCTACAATACAGTAGAATTAAAAATCCTGAGTTTGACACTAAAAACAACAAAAAAGTCTCAGAGGCCTTGATTTTAT
>CANCXX010000028.1 GCA_947381965.1 uncultured bacterium | reverse complement strand
TTTCGCTCAAAAAAAGTGAAAAAAGTTTGTGACATTAACTTGACATACGCGGGGTATGGGGCGTTGTGTGTGGCCTCAAGTCTTCCGACTTGAGGCGGGATAGTCTGCCGGGGTAGAAATAAGGATGGATTTTGGATTAATGAGTTTTTTCGGCACATTAGCGTTAAATACAAGATTTATTGTGCTTTTAGATATTTTTGCTTGGAGAGTATCATACTAACTATACAGAATTATTAAAAGGTGGTATGATATGTGTAAGAAAGCAGGAAAAAATAAAGTAGTGGAAGTGGAACAAGTAATGAGCGTAGATGCAAATTTGGAAAGACCTTGTACAATTTCAGAATCTATTATGCAGTCATGCAAGGAAGTAAAGAATATGCGTGAAGGCAAAACTCCCAAGCATTCCTTAAATGATTTATTTGCGAATATTGAAAAATGGAGCAAAGAGGAAGAAAGATAAATGTAACAGTTATACCTACTGAACAGTTCGAAAAAGATGTGTAATATTACATCAAGAAAAAAGGATTCACGCATATAGGTGCGGATATTAAAGCAATAACTGATGAATTAGAAAAAAGGAAACCTGATAGGAACGGAAATTCCGGGATTAAGGATTCCGACAGATGGGCATACTTTCAAAGTCAGGTCAGCAAATACAGATACCAAGGCAGGGCAGTCCAACGGGTATCGGATTATTTATTATGCAGTCAGGGATGATGCGGAAGTGTATCTGCTTACGATTTATTATAAAAAGGATGATAACAGAATACCGACTAATCAGGAGATTGTGGAATTAGTAGAGACTTATTGTATGTAGACTGGAAAAGAAGAGCTGTTCAATACAGTAAAAAACTGTATTGACCGGCTTTTTTGTATAGGATAAATGGAAAATTGGTTTGAACGGTAACAGATTATGGAAAAAATGTGTGGATCAGGAGGTGAATGATTTTGAACAATACGGTCGCGATTATAGAGGCAGGAATTGGAGCAATGTCTTTGGGATTTGTGGAAGCCGGTTTTCAGATAAAAGAGATTTTTGTAAAAGACAGGAAAGCGATAGAAATTCACAGGAAGAATATTGGAGGAAAAATATGCGAAAGAGGTTTGATGGAACTTATGCCGGAAGAAATTTCAGATGTAGATGTAATAGCAATTGATTTGATGCAGGCGTTTACATCTAAAAACAGTGGAAAAAGTGAATTTGAACCGCATGGGTTTAATGAAACACCTTTGAAAAAGACTGCGGAGATTATAAAGTGGAAAAGACCGCACATGTTTTTTCTGGTTATGCAAAAAGGAATGTATAAAAACCCGATGTGGTCAGGATTTTGCGATGAAATATGTCAGACAGGTTATAATATTACCTGGAGGGTTCTGAGCAGTAGGGAGATTACCGGATTCCCGGTGAGAGAGGAGCACCTCTATGCGATTGGAAGCATAATACCAGATTATCAGTATGAATTTCCGGGATATAGGGATTTGGGAATAACGATTCCAGTTTGTAAGTTCATTTCCGACATGGAAGAAGACGGATGGTACTATAGGATTAACAGGGATGAAATTTCAGAAGAGAGCAAAGAGGATAGTTTTCTTTGTTGGAGGAAAGACAAATATATAGAACAGCCATATGTGGGGTGGAATTTAATAAAAATTCCGTTGGTTCGAGTCGATGGAATTATTCATAGGCTATCACACAAAGAAATGGCAGTATTGAAAGGATTTCCGAAAAATTATGACATGAATAGAGCGAATAGGGCATGGTTGTACAGGATGCTGGTATATGCACCGAATGTGCAGGTCGTAAAGTATACTGCAGATCATCTTACACAAACGCCTCTGCGTAAACAACAGATAGCAGACTATAGGGAGTTTGAACAGATATTTAGCAGTTATCTGCAGCAAAAAGGCGGAGAAATAAAGAATTCCACGGAACAGGATATGGAATTGGATATTGTTTATACATATAAAGATTCCACAGTGTATTTTGCTTTGAAATTTTATAGCAGTAATTTTTCAATGAGAGAGAATTTGTGTAAAGCAAGTGAGAGATTATCAAAAGGAAAAAAAGAAGGTGACTGTATCGTTCTTGTGGTAGCAAATATAGTATCTGAGGAAGTAAAAGAATTATGTAAATCTGAGTATGGAATTAATATATGGGATGCAGGAAATCTTCTTTGGTTGTTCAGAGAATTTACAAGAATTGAAAATGAGTTTGTTGCCTTTTTGAACTATTCAACAGAAGTAATCGAACCGCAAAAACCTGAACCATATATCTTTGACGAAATAGAGAGAAGGACGGAAGATGAGAGCCTGAAAGAAAAATTATTGAAGATTAAACCCGGAACAGAGCAGTGGCAGCAATATGAAAAGGTTTGTATTGAAATATTAAAGTATGTTTTGGGAGATTATCTGACCCTGTGGTATGCGCAGGAAAATACAGACAATGGAATGTATAGATTTGATTTATGCTGTAAAATCAAGGCTGGGACAAATCAGGATTTTTTCGATACGGTCCAACAATATTTTAATACGAAATATATCGTTTTTGAATTTAAAAACCACAGCGAGAAAATCACGCAAAAAGAAATATATACAACGGAAAAATATTTATATGAAAAGGCATTGCGGAGAGTGGCGATTATAATTTCCAGGAAGGGAGCAGATGAAAATGCCCTTGCCGCTGTACGTGGAAGTCTTCGAGAAAGCGGGAAGTTGATTCTCTGTTTATCCGACAGGGATATTTTAGAGTTGATGGAAATAAAAGAACGGAATGAGCAGCCTACAGAGGCTTTTTTGGGCGCAATGTTGGATGACTTATTAATTCATTTGGAAAAATAAATTATTTTAGGACGCCCGGCATTGGACGGGATAAAGGACAGATCCCGGTGGCGGTACATAGATATACCAAATAAACTGCTTTACCCCTTTGGTTATGGACTTAGTTACACGGACTTTGAGTTATCATCTGCCAATTTAAGTGAAGATGTGGTGACAGAAAATAAGCCCATTAATGCAAAGGTGCGGATAAAAAGTGTTGGAATCGTAATGGGACGCAGACCCTGCAGATGTATATCCGGGATGTGGCAGCCAGTGTGGTTTGCCCGATGAAAGAGCTGAAAGGTATCAAAAAGGTAATATTAATTCCCGGAGAAGAATTGTGACAATATATTCCACTCAAATCTTGCTGCACCGGGCATTTCATCAAGCCCGTCAGGACAGAAGTCGGTCAGGCAGCCTCCCTTCTGTCTTCTATTATGATCTTGATTCCATGGTGCATAAGGCTTTTCGCAGAATATTCAGTAAGTTTACGCGTTTTGCAATTACCTAAGGCAAAGTAGCGGGAAAGGAGGAAACGGATAGGAATGTAGTCATAAATTTGAAAATAACTTGTATAATTTAAAAATCTATTATACAGTTATTTTACCAACTTTTTTGAACCTGACATTATATATTCATATGGGAGAGTATTGTAAATCAAAAGTTTTCCCAAACGATAAAGGAGGTAATAAATTTGAAACAACGAGTTTTTCCAATTATTTTAGCGTTTTGCTTATGTATTTCTTCCCATTCAGCGGCATACGCATTTCAAAAAACGCCGTTGCAGCCGGAGGAAGCATTGCCCAAAGAAAGCCCTGTAGGGGAGGAGTCAGATGACAGCATAAGTCCGTTGCCCCAGGGAACGCCGTTGCAGCCGGAGGAAGCCCAGCCCCAAGAAAGTCCTGTTAAGGTACTTCCCAGTGTGAATGTGAGTCCAACGCCGCAGAAAACCCCTTCCCGGCCCAAGGAGGTACTGCCCCAAGCGCTTCAGGGTGGACGGGTCACACGTGATGGTACATTTTCGGACCCAACGGAAGTGTATGAGGCAATGATCGCTTTGAAGGAGCAAGATAAGTATAGAGAAGGAGCGACCTGGACCAATGAAGAGCCTTATTCAGACTTAAAGGGATATTATCGTTGGAAAGGCGGACCTCTTGACGGCGTGAACATTGCTGCTGTTGGCTGTGTAGCTTTTGCATTTGAACTTAGTGATGCGGCATTTGGTACTTCAGAAGCCAGGATGTATGCAGCAGACGGGTTTTCATTTGAAGATATAAAAGTCGGAGATATTCTGCGGGTAAACAATGACGCTCATACCGTAATAGTACTTGAAGTAAGCGATGCGTATGTGGTCGTTGCTGAAGGAAACATCAGCACGGGAGATCACCAGGGGAAGGTTCACTGGGGGAGGGTAATATCTAAGGATGAAGTAATGAACATAACAAGCCATTATATTACCCGTTATCCGGAAGGCTATGTTCCGCCGGATGACCCAGGGGCAAATGAATCATTTGCAAACGGCTCTCTTGAGGGAGGGCTTGTCTGGAACCTGACGAATGTGGGTACACTGACCATTTCCGGTCAGGGGGCTATGCCGGATTTTGGCAGTGCCGAAAATCAGCCATGGAGCGCTTGCGGCAGTAAAGTCCGGAAGGTTGTTATTGAAGAAGGCGTTACCAGTATTGGAGACAACGCTTTTATGAATTGCCCGGTTATTAGTGCAGAGATTCCATCCAGTGTGAAAACCATTGGTGACAGTGCGTTTCAGGGCTGTCAAAATCTTAGTTCGGTGGCTGTCTGCGAAGGAGTGGAAACGATTGGACAAAATGTTTTCCGCGCCTGCACAAATCTTACTTCTATATCCCTGCCTGCCAGTATTGGAGAGGTGGGAGATGCGGCTTTTTTTGAATGTACGAAGATGAAAAGTGCGGAGTTTGCCTCAGGCGGCATACAGGTAAAGATGGGAAACAGTATATTTGCGCGATGTTATGAGCTGACGAGTGTAACACTGCCTCAAAATATAAACTGTATTGGTGAGGGGATGTTTGTAAATTGTAAACTGTTAACTGAAGTGGAAATTCCACAAGGTGCGGAAAGCATTGGCGCAACAGCTTTTGCTTCCTGTCCTGGACTGACGACTGTTATAATCCCGGACAGCGTAACGACAATAGGGGCAGGCGCATTTTCAAATTGTTTTGTGAAAGATATATATTTTACCGGTACCGAAGGGCAGTGGAACAGCATAAATAAAATAGATGATACGGCATCAACTGCAACGGTACATTATAACTATATTCCTGTTCCGCGTCCAACCCCCAATCCTGATGGCGATAATAACACCGGAAATAATCCCGGCGGGGATCAATCTGGGGATAACGCTGGAAATACATCCGGTGGAAATCCTACGGACAGCAGTTCAAGTGACAATGTCAGCAGTAATATGGAAACTGACAGCGACAGCGCTGAGGGCAACCAAGGAGCATCATCCATTATTAATTCAGGCATAAAAGCGGTTGTGGAAACATGGAAACCTACAACTCCTGACGAGAGAAAACGGTATGCCTGTGTGGGGAGAGAAGCCGTCTGGTACACACCATCAAAAGATAACGCCTATCAGGTTGTTATAGAGAATGCAATGCAGGGACCAATGTGTTTTAAGTCTTTTGAGGCGGTTCTTGGGGATTATACGATTGGAAGGACTTATAACATTTACTCGCAATCTGATAACACATACAGTATGGATAAAGAAATAGAGGTTACTATAAAAATTCCGTCAGACATTTACAAAGAAAACAGAGAGTATAAGATGATCTGTGTAACAAAGGGTGGGCAGCCGATTATTTATAACGATTCAGACAATAACCCTGAAACAATTACAATAAAAACAAATAAGTTTTATGCTTACGCATTAATTTATAAGTAGGAACAGTATATAGAAAACAAATCAGCTGATATAGCAATTTGTATGGGGCATCTGATATTTACTATAGTTATCCCAAGTGTCAGACAGATAGAACGACTGTATAGAAGTATCTCTTGGTGAGGCGCTTTTATACAGTCATTTTTTAATACAGGCAAACAGTTCATTATAGCATGTTTTTATACTTGACACTAATTTGCCATAACGCTGATGAAGCTATGCAGCTTTTGGAAATTTTGTGTAGGGAAACAAATCTGTTTATCAGAATGTTTGCGGATGCGTATGGAGGGATTCTGATAAGATAAACTGATTGACACAATTTTAACACTACCATATAATAATAAAATAATTGGTTATTATTTTGTCATAGCAAGTAGTGGGTTGATTACAAGATATAAAATGGATGTCTTTAATTTGCTAAAATAGCCATAAAAAATTCTATACTATCAAAATTTACAAGTATAAATGATTGAATGAATATAATTTAAATTAGTATGTCTTTGCTGGCTTGTTTGCCTGTAAACGATGCAGGAAAAGTATGGTATTTATGGAAAAGAAGGATATAAGTAACTGCGAAATTTTAATTGGGGGAACATTCTGCCAATAGATTCACCCGGTTTATAAATTATGCAGTTGCTCAAAAATAATAGGTAATTGCGAAACTTGAAGTTATGGAAATATTCTGACAATAAATTCCACTCAAATCCTGTTGCACCGTGCATTCCATCAAGCCCAGCAGGACAGAAGACAGTCGGGTAGCATCCCTCCTGCCTTCTATGGTCTTGATTCCATGGTGCATAAGGCTTTTCGCAGAATATATTGTCAGAATATTCAGCAAGTTTTCGAGTTTCGCAATTACCTATCAAAAATAAAGGAGAGAGGGGATTGGAGATGAACCAAACAAAAGAAACACAGCATGGCCCCAGAGTCTTAAAGCGGCGGGGAATAGGAGTTACAGTGAAACTGGTGGCGGCTATTGTTGCCAGCGCTGTTATTGCAATGTCAGTTTTGCTGGCAGTGGTATATGACAGAATGTCCCAGACATTGCTTGAGAAAAGCGAGGAAATATTACATACGACTACGGACAAGACGCTTCAGGAAACCAGGGCGTGGATGAATCAGACCCTTGCTATGCTGGAAACACAGAGAGATACCATAGAATACGAAAATATGAATATCTCTGAAATGAAAGAGTATATTAAGCATACGGTGGGGCAGAATGATGCTTATCCGGCCGGATTATATGTGGCTTTGACGGATGGTTCCCTGTACCATGCGTCCTTTGTTCCGGGGCCAGAGTTTAATGCCCTAAAAAAAAGCTGGTATCTGGATGGGCTGGATTCAGAAGACTTTATATTAGGGGATGTGTACTTTGATGAGGACAGTCAGTCATACGTAGTGGGAGCATCCGGGGCGCTCAAGGATGGCGCAGGTGCAGTGCGCGGCGTTGCGGCAGCAGATGTTTATTTGAATTCTATTTCAGATATTGTCAGCGGCATCCAGATTGAGGATACAGGCGGCATTTTTTTGGTAGACACACGTACGGATACGATTATTGGACACAGGGACAATGCAGTAGTGGGAAAAAAGCTGGGTGAGGCTTCGGGTATGTATGCCTATGCGGAGGAACAGATTCAGGCAGGAAATTTGGGGCTTGGCCTTTATGAAGATACATATATTGAGATAGCGCAGATTGCAGGAAGCAGCTGGGTGGCTGTGGCCTATGTATCCAGGGCAGAAGTATTGGCGGAGCTTTACGACCTTACAAATATCATGACAAAGGTGTCAGTGATAGCGGTGCTTTTACTGACGATTCTTGTTACCATTCAGATTAGGCGGATTATTGGCAGGCCGGTAAAAGAGTTAAGCCAGGTGGCTACCCGGATTGCAGAAGGAGAGCTAAACCAGACCATTCAGTACAAATCCAGAGACGAGCTGGGTATACTTGCAGATGATTTCAACCAGGTTACAATAAGACTTCGCGATTACGTAAAATATATAAATGAGATATCAGATACCTTGCGGGAAATTGCTAGGGGAAATCTGGCATTTGAACTAAAAAATGAATATACCGGTGAATTTGTGAAAATCAAGGAATCTTTGGATGAAATTGCTGTTGAGCTTAATATTGCCATTGGGCAGATGCGGACATCTTCAAGAGATGTTGCTGCTGGTGCGGCACAGATTTCTGACAGTGCAGTAAGTCTGTCCCAGGGCTCCACGGAACAGGCGGCGGAAGTGGACGCTTTGGCGGGACATATTGGAAAAGCCTCCGACAGTGTACAAAAAATTGCCCAAAGCGCACAGAAAGCCAGTGGTATTTCCAGAGAAGTCAGAGAAGGGCTATTAGAGAGCAACGATAAGATGCAGAATATGACTGGCGTAATCCGGAAGATAAGCGAGAAATCCAATGCAATCAATAAGATTGTGAAGACAATTGATGACATTGCATTTCAGACGAATATTCTTGCGCTGAATGCGGCAGTAGAGGCGGCAAGAGCAGGAGAGGCAGGAAAAGGTTTCGCAGTTGTAGCCGAAGAGGTTCGGACTTTGGCAGGCAAGTCCGCCGATGCAGCCAGGGAGACTACAGAGCTTCTTGGAGAAACCATAGAGTCCATGGAAGAAGGCGTTAATGCGGCTGATGATACAGCCAAATCTATGCTAAAAGCGGCAGAACTGGCAGAAGAAATGGATAGTCTGATAGTGGGAATTGCGGATTATACAAAACAGCAGGCTGTTACAGCGGAAGAAATCAGTCATGGAATTGATCAGATTTCTATTGTTGTCCAAAATAATGTAAATACGGCGGAATCCAGTGCTGCTGCCAGTGAAGAGTTGTCTGGACAGGCGGCTGCACTTAGAGAGCTGGTAGCGAAATTCCGGCTGAAAAATAAGGAAATAAACCGAAACTGGTAATTGGCCGATAAGTGGGCATAGCAGGAGATGCAAAACGGATGCGGATTGTAAAAGAAGCAGAAGAACGAAAAAATGAGATATTGGATGTGGCAGAGCGATTGTTTGGCGCAAAAGGATTTGATAATACCAGTACAAATGATATTTTAAATGAAATAGGAATTGCAAGGGGAACCTTATATTATCATTTTAAATCAAAAGAAGATATTCTGGACGCGATGATTGAACGTATGATTGGACGGATGGACCGGATATTGGAAGAGATTGTAGCTCAAAAGGAAATACCGGTATTACAGAGGCTTACAATGATGATGCTTGCACTTAATGCAGACGGCGGCAATTTCAGTCATGAAATTTTGGAGCAGGTGCATAAGCCGCAGAATGCGCTTATGCACCAGAAAATGCAGAAAAGTCTGTTGGATGGAATCACGCCGTATATTGCTGTATTAATCCGGGAAGGCACAGATGAGGGAATATGCCAGACGGACTATCCGGAAGAAGTGGCGGAGATGACGTTTTTATATGTTAATACGGTATTTGACGACCTTATGGGGTGTAGTGGAGAGGAAAAGCTAAAAAAGATAGAGGCATTTATCTATAATCTGGAAAGGCTTTTACAGATGGAGCGGGGCAGTATGCAGGAAACAATTATTTCTATTTTTCAGGGAAATATAGGAAATTGTAAATAATAAGGCAATATAAGACTGGAAGCGTGGAATTAAACTTCCAGTCTTAATTGGTGCGGTAGCCAAGGCGTTGCCTGAGATATATGGAGGCAGAAAATGATTATAAATTTTAATGGAATAGAAGAAACAAGAACTTCCGGTTTTAAAGGCGGCATAGGAGAGTTTGCAGTACGTATGCACTCCGATGATTTGGGGAAGATTATGTATGGCAGCCTGAAGCCGGGAGCATCTATTGGATTTCACAAGCATGAGACAAGCAGTGAAATTATTTATATCTTAAGCGGCAAGGCTGATTTCCTTTATGATGAGGAAACAGAAGAAATGACTGCAGGCGGGTGTCATTATTGTCCCAAGGGGCACAGCCACTCAATGATGAATAATGGCGGGGAAGATTTGATATTTTTTGCAGTAGTGCCAGAGCAGTGAGGACAGGATAAAATTACGTTTAGAAAGGGTAAATTAAAAAATGTTGTTTAGTTCCATGATTTTTATCTGGGTATTCCTGCCCATAGTGATAATTGTCAATTTTTTGCTGTCCATAATTTCCTTCCGGGAGGAAGGGAGCAGAATAAAAGCTAAAAATATTTTTTTACTGATTTCCAGTCTATGTTTTTATGCCTGGGGAGGGGGGATACTGTCTGTTTATTATGCTGTCTTCCATTTTAGTGAACTATTTTGGAGATCTTGCCATTGGAAGAGAAGAGCGGAGCAGGAACAGAAAAATAAAACTGACAGCTGTTATTGCCATAAATCTTGGCATTTTGGTTGTATTTAAGTATTTTAACATGATTGTCACTGTGGTGGAAGCCATCATGGATACAGGAGAAGACGCGGTTTCCCTGCTTCATCATGTGCTTTCCATGGAAGGAACCGGAAGGCTGGGAATTCCGCAGATTGTTCTTCCTATAGGGATATCCTTCTTTACCTTCCAGGCAATGTCCTATGTGATAGATGTTTATATGAAAAAAACGGCCGTTCAGAAAAATCTGTATGATTTTGCCCTATATGTGTCTTTCTTCCCCCAGCTGGTAGCAGGGCCGATTGTGAAGTACAGTGATATAGACAGGCAGCTGCAGGAACGGAAAGAAACAGTTTCCCTGTTTGTCAGTGGGCAGAAGCGTTTCTGCTATGGACTTGGAAAAAAGGTTCTGCTTGCCAATACCTTTGCGGAGACAGCAGACAGTATTTGGGCACTGAATGTATCAGGGATAGGGTGTGGTGTTGCATGGCTGGGAATTGCGGCCTATACCCTTCAGATTTATTTTGACTTTTCGGGTTATTCCGATATGGCCATAGGAATTGGACGGATGCTGGGGTTCCGGTTCCGGGAGAATTTTAATTACCCTTATACCTCTCTTTCCGTGCAGGAGTTCTGGCGCAGGTGGCATATATCTTTGTCAGGCTGGTTTAAGGAATATGTGTATATTCCTCTGGGAGGAAGCAGAGGCGGGAGCGGAAAGACCTGCCGGAACCTGTTTCTTGTGTTTCTGCTTACAGGAATCTGGCACGGGGCCAACTTTACATTTCTGCTCTGGGGGCTGTTTTATGGCGTGCTTCTGATAACTGAGAGAGTGTTTCTTGGAAAGATACTGGAAAAAAATCCTGTAAAAATAATAAACTGGGTGTACTGTACCCTGTGTGTAATGACAGGATGGGTGTTTTTCCGTTCTGACACAGTGTACCAGGCGGCCGGGTATCTGGGGCAGATGTTCGGAGGAAAAGCGGGAAATTATACAGTGGTATCTTTTCTGTCAATGAAGGTGGTGCTTGCCCTTGTTGCCGGAATACTGTGTGCAGGGTTTGTGCAGAGGCTGGCCGGAGGAATATATGAAAAGATAAGGATGCAGCTGCCAGTTATGGCCTGTGACCTGTGCATACAGGTGGCAGCGCTGGTGTTATCCATCCTGATGATGGTAAGCGGAACCTATAATCCGTTTATTTATTTCCAATTTTAAAGGAGACATATCTTTATGCAGGAGATAAAAAAGAAAGAAGGGGAATGGAAAGGAAACAGGGGATTTGCCATATTTTCCATTGTAGTTTTTATGACAGTGCTGGTACTGCCAACTGCTGTATGGCTGGTAATGGGAATGATATGGCCAAAAGGAAGGGAAGGGGTGAATTTTCAGATGGATGAAAACCGGAACATGGCCCCTTTTCCGGAAACCTTTGGACCGGCGTACGGAGAGGAGCTGGAAGCGTATTATAACGACAGACTGCCTTTTCGCTCAGCAATGATACTGGCACAGAGAAACCTGACTTTGTGGATGGAAAAGCCATATGACGATCTGATAGGCCCTTGCCTGGTAAAGTTATTTTATGATGATTTCGGAAGACCGGAGTCTGGCAAAAAGGCAGATACCCCAAATGAGGAAAGTTCCATACGGACAGACCCTTCCTCCGGTTTGTCAAAAGGTGGACAAACTACCGGCTCTAATGAATATGATGAGGACAAGTACAGGGATGGAAGTGAGGAAGTTAACGAACCTTTGGAGGGTTATTTTCCGCCAAAGGTGCATAATAAATCTACAATAGAAGGACGGGAAAAATGGTTGTTTTTTGCATTGGAAAACAGTCTGGAAGATTATCTTGGAAATAATATTTTAAGTGAGGAAGAACTTAAAACTTATTTGGACGGTATGGAAGAACTGGAAAGGATATGTCAGGAAAAGGGAAAAAAGCTATATTTCTTTCTGCCGCCAAACAAGGAACAGGTATATGCAGAGTTTATGCCCACATATAAGACTGCTGACACTTATAAAAGGGTCCAGCGGCTGGTGGATTATGTACATGCAAATTCGGATATTAAGATTATTTATCCTATAGAGGAATTAAAGGCTGCAAAGGAAAAGTGGCAGCTTTACTTTAAGACGGATACCCATTGGAATGATGCTGGTGCGTTTATTGGAACCCAGGCATTATATGCTCTGATGGAGGTGCCGGTTACTGATCTATCGGAGCTTACAGCAGAAGAAAGGGCATTTGAAAGCGGGGATTTGGTGCGTGTGGGAAACCTGAATGGAAAAGACTATGAGGGAGATATCTCGTATATGATTTATTATAAGTTGTATGTGGATGTTACCTTTGAAGAAGGAGAACATTTTTCTTCTGATATATGCAGTACCGTTTCCACTGCGGAAAACCAAAGCAGTATTGTTGTGGTAGGCGATTCCTTCAGAATCAGTATGGGGCAGTTCCTTTCCAAGGATTTTGGCAGATGTATGCTGCTCAACTCTTTTAATATGGAAGAGGCGGTTGCGGTGGAAGCAATCCAAAATGCGGATATCATAGTGATTGAATCGCTGGAAAGAATGAACGTAAACCTTCCTGGTTTAATGACCTCTGTAGGAAATATTCTGGAAAGGTAAACATGCTCTAGTGTCAGACAAAATTCCGACGGCGATGCGGTGGCATTGTCTAGAAATTTTACGACGCAATGGTGCGAGACAAGCGGTTTACAATTCTAATTTCAGGCCGGATGGAGTACTGGTATACAAAAGAGCAAATACCCTGCTTGTAGCGGGACTATGATTATAAAGGCAGTATCCGGGAGGGAGATGCACAGATGAAAGCATGGGTTTTACATGGAATAAATGATTTAAGAATGGAAACAGTGGAAAAGCCAAAGCCAGCCTCCGGTGAGGTTTTGGTATCTGTGAAAGCGGCAGGGATCTGCGGTTCAGATATACCCAGAATTTTCCGCACAGGAACCTATTCCTATCCATTGATACCGGGACACGAGTTTTCCGGTGTTGTGGCAAAAACGGGGGATAACGTGGACATAGAATGGCAGGGACAGCGGGTGGGGATATTTCCACTAATCCCCTGTCATTTGTGTCTGCCCTGTCAAAGGGGGCAGTATGAGATGTGTAGAAATTACGGCTATCTCGGCTCCCGCCAGAATGGAGGATTTGCAGAGTATGCGGCAGTACCAGTTCAAAACCTGATAAAGCTGCCTGATGGAGTAAGCTTTGAAGAGGCAGCCATGTTAGAGCCAATGGCGGTTGCTGTCCATGCCATAAGAAGGGCCAGGCCAATGGCAGATGATACCATTGCTATTTGCGGATTGGGAACCATTGGCCTTTTGATTCTTATGTTTCTTCTGGAAAAGAAAAAAGAAAAATCCCAAAACACCGGAAGGATTTTGGTAATTGGAAACAAAGAGTTCCAGAAACAGACAGTCCTTCGCATGGGAATTTCGGAAGACTGTTATTGTGACAGTAAGAAAGAGGATGTGGGGAAGTGGCTTCTGGACAAAACAGATGGTACAGGTGTGAACCTGTTTTTTGAGTGTGTGGGAAAAAACGAGACATTGGTACAGGCGGTTTGCGGGGCTTCCCCCGGAGGAAAAGTAGTACTGGTAGGGAATCCATGTTCGGATATGGAGCTGGAAAAACAGGTGTACTGGAAAATTCTCCGCAATCAGCTTGAAATAATCGGAACCTGGAATTCCTCTTTTACCAAAGAGGCAGGGGACGACTGGCGTTATGCGTTAGAGAGGGCAGAGCGGAAAAGGATAGCTCCTGGGGCGCTGATTACCCATAAATTTGCCCTAGATGAGCTTAAGAAAGGACTTCATATAATGAGAGACAGAACAGAAGATTATATAAAGATTATGAGTGTCGTGGAAGGATAGAAATATCATACAAAGTGTATGGTTTATAATAAAAATTCTTGACAGGGATAATGGGAAATAAAGAGAGTAGGGATTTATTTGAAATTTAACTTAAATGGAATATGTTACCCAGAAAAACATTCTATGACCTTAAAAATCAGACTGTATCATGTTCTGAATGCCATTCGACTTTGTATGATGTTTTGTGCTTTGTTGCCGGGTAAACCCATATAATAAATCGTTTTTCGTTCTGACGGCTCTCTGTCCATCCTGCACAGAAACATCCTTTCCGGATTCCGATATTTTAAATTCCCCCAAATAATACTTTGGCTTTACTTAGGATTATGTTATAATTGTTATTATATTACCTAAAGAAAGGCTAAAAAAATGTTAAAAGAAAGTTTAAATGGAACCTGGAATTTAGAAATTCTGGGGAAGGATGCCGCTCTTTTGCCGGAAGGGGGCATTAAGGCAGCGGTACCGGGAACGGTTTATGGCGCACTGCTTTTAGAAAAGCTGATACCGGACCCTTATTACAGGGACAATGAGTTAAAGGTTTTGCCCTTGATGGATAATGATTTCTGCTATTCCACGGAATTTGTGGTAAGTAAAGAGATGCTTTCCTGTGACGGACTATTGCTTCGGTTTGATGGGATAGATACGCTGGCAGATATTTATGTAAATGGAGAACAGGCAGGATCTGCTTACAACATGCACAGAGTATGGGAATTTGACCTGTTGGATTTAGGATGTGTCAGGGAAGGAATCAATCAGCTGAAGGTGACGCTTCATTCACCTACAAAGTATATTAAGGAAGAAAATGAAAAGGTTTATACCGGCGGTTCACTGGACGCCATGGCCGGGTTTCCTCATATAAGAAAGGCCCACTGCATGTTTGGCTGGGACTGGGGTCCAAGGCTTCCTGATGCTGGAATTTTCAGGCAGGTATCTTTGCTTGGAGTGAGAAAGAGCAGATTGGATTCTGTTTACATAACACAGATTCATGAAGAGGGAAAAGTAACCCTTGATTTTGACATTGCCCTTGAGCTGTTTGAAGGAAAGGAAAAATGCGCTGGAAACGGAACGGAAGAGCAGGAAGAAAAAGTAAGGATCACAGTTACAGATCCGGATGGGGCTCAGGTATCGGTGGAGGATAAGACAGGTGTTTTGCCGGAAAATCAGGATTACAAAATTGTGTTGGAAAATCCAATGCTTTGGTGGCCAAAGGGATACGGGGCGCAGCCGCTTTATCAGGTAAAGGTGGTACTTTACGATGGGCAGGAAGAGGTATTGGACGTGTGGGAGCAAAAAATTGGGCTCCGAACTATGACGGTAAATACTGATAAAGACCAATGGGGCAACTGTTTTGCCCATGAGGTGAATGGCGTTAAAATATTTGCCATGGGAGCAGATTATATCCCAGAGGATAATCTGCTTGGAAGGACAGGCAGGGAGCGGACCAAAAAGCTATTGGAGGATGCGGCGTGGGCAAATCATAACTGCATCCGGGTCTGGGGCGGCGGTTATTACCCGGAAGATTACTTTTTTGATATTTGCGATGAACTGGGGCTGATTGTGTGGCAGGACTTTATGTATGCCTGTGCCTCCTATGAACTGGATGACGCTTTTGAGGCTAATATCGTTCAGGAAACCATAGACAATGTGCGGAGAATACGCCACCATGCCTGTTTGGGACTATGGTGCGGTAATAATGAGATGGAAACCCAGACATTGGACGGCGCATGGAAGCCTTCTGCCAAACAGAGGTATGATTATATTAAACTATATGAATATATTATCCCTAAAATCCTGAAAGAAGAGGACCCGGCAGCATTTTACTGGCCCTCATCACCTTCATCGGGCGGAAATTTTGATAATCCCTGGGATGAAAACCGTGGGGATGCCCATTATTGGGGGGTATGGCATGGAGACAGGCCCTTTACCGAGTACCGGAAGTACCGGTTCCGGTATGTGTCGGAATTTGGGTTCCAGTCTTTTCCTTCCCTGAAAACGGTGGAAACCTTTACAGTCCCTTCTGACCGGAATATTTTTTCCAGGGTGATGGAAATGCACCAGCGGAACTGTGCTGCAAACGGTAAAATATTAAATTATTTATCAGCAACCTATTTGTACCCAAAGGACTTTGATCATCTTTTATATGCGTCCCAGCTTTTGCAGGCAGATGCCATTCGCTATGGTGTGGAACATTTCCGCCGGTATAGAGGAAGGTGCATGGGAACAGTGGTTTGGCAGCTCAATGATATCTGGCCTGTGGCGTCCTGGGCGGGCATTGACTATTATGGAAGATGGAAAGCCCTGCACTATGCAGAAAGAAAGATGTTTGCGCCAGTGATGATTTCCTGCGAGGAAAAGGGGGAGATGAGTGAGAGGCCCTACTGTATTGCCGAGCCTGCCCCAATTGAAAAAAGCGCAAGGCTGCATATTGCAAATGAAACGAAAGAGCCGGTGGAAGGCATTGTTTCCTGGCATCTGCACCGGCCTGACAGCAGTGTGATTTTAAGTGGAACCCAAAAGGTGACAGTGCCTGCACTGGACGGCCTGTGGCTTGAAAAGATGGACTTTAGCGAATATGAAGAGAGAGAAATCCATTTATCCTACAGCTTTGCGGTAAATGGTCAGATTGTTTCCCAAAATACCTGTCTCTTTACACCGCCCAAACATTACAACTTTATGAATCCAAATCTCCGGTGGGAAAAGAAAGGCAGCCGGATAACGATTTATGCCAGCGCCTATGCCAAGAATGTAGAGATTACAGGCATAGACGGGGATTTGTGGCTGTCGGATAATTTCTTTGATATGGAGGCAGGAGAATATACGGTAGATATTCTTAGAGGAGATGCGGAGGAATTATCCTGTCGCTGCGTATATGATATTGCATAAAAATGGAAGCTTAAGCCTATAGCAGAAAAAGTATTTTTCAGTAACAGGAGGCTGGCAGTTGAATCTGCCAGCCTCCTGCCGCTTCGAGAAAATAGTTATAAACGTAAATTGTATATTTATTGTTTGCTAATAACATATTTTAAGATTTAAGAAATTCAAAAATCTTCCGGTAATACGCTTCCAGTACCCATGCAGAGCTGTTATAAATTTCGTGTCGGCTTCCGGCAATTCCAATAAGCTGGGCGGAAGGTGTGTTTTTTACAAACAGATAAATGCCTTTTGCCCGAACCATACGATCGCTGAAGGAGCGGAATACCAGAACCGGAATTGTGATTTTCCGGCAGTTTTTCTTGCGGGTGATGGACTGGCAGGCATTTAAGGACTGATATGCCCAGCTATAGCTGGAACCGCAGGTCTGATAGAGAGGAGTGGATTTTTTCTTTTTCTGGTAATAAAAAAATCTTTCCGGGCAGGAGGAACAGCTGCTTTCAAACCGCTCCCGGCTGTCGTCATATGGATGCTGTCCGGGGGCATAAACCCCGCCGCGTCCCCGGCGTATCATAATACGTCCAAATGCTCTGGCAAAAGGAGAAGGAAGCGTGCCTAAATTTATGCTAAGCATGGGAGCGGTCAGAATCGCTTTTTTAAAGGTATTGGGATAAGCCTCCAGATAAAAAGCGCCAATGGCGCCGCCCATGGAGTGGGCAAACAAATAAAGGGGCAGGCCCAAGGAAGCAGGCTTTACCACCTTTTTGATAAATATATGAAGGTCCCTTACATAATCGCTAAAGCGGTTGACGTGAATCATGTTAGGGTGGGAGGTTTCCCGCAAGGACCGGCCATGTCCTCTGTGCTCCGCAAGATAAACCTGATAGCCGGCTTTGGTAAAATAATAAATAACCTCTTTATATTTTTCCGCAGACTCGCTAAAGCCATGACTGATAACAACCGCGCCTATAGCCCAGGCAGGACGGTAAGCTTCATAATAAAGCCTGCCGCTCATTTCCCTGTTTATATATCCTGTTTTACGGATTGAGGATAAATAGGGAACCGCTTTCCTTTCCATAAAATCCTGGAACTGCTTATCAGGTATAATATCTATGGGAAGGGAAAATGCGCCAGCTGTTTTTTGGCGCTTATTTGATATGTTTTTTGATTGCTTCAAAACTTTCTTTACTGATAACATGCTCAATTTTGCAGGCATCCTGCGCCGCAATGTGCTCGTCCACCCCCAGCCTTGTCAGCCATAAGGTAAGGAGCTCGTGGCGTTCATAAATCATTTCTGCAATCTCCCTGCCAGAAGGCGTAAGATAAATAAATCCTTCCCTGGTAACAGTAATATGTTTTTTTTCACGCAGATTCTTCATTGCAACACTGACACTTGATTTTTTGAAGTTCAGTTCCTCCGCAATATCCACCGAGCGCACAACGGGCTTGCGTTTACTTAAGACTAATATAGTTTCCAGATAGTTTTCCGCCGACTCGTTTACATGCATGTTACTTTCCCCTGATCATTGTTTTCTCTTTGATAATTATTCATTGTACCACAAAATGGATATAAAAAAAACTTAAAAAAATATAAAGAAATTATTGACAACTAATATTAGATAGAATATACTAACTAAAGATAGTTACTAGATGCTATAGCTTATAGTCTTATATTGAAACAGTGATGCGGATAAGAGCGCTATGGAAAGAAGGTGTGGAAATGCCACTATCAATGGTAAGAGAAGGTGAAGCCGGAATCATACACAAAGTTGCAGGTAAGGAAGAAACCAGAAGATTTCTTGAAAATCTTGGATTTGTAACCGGCGGTGTTGTGACTGTGATATCCTGGAACGGCGGCAGCTTAATTGTGAATGTCAAAGATGCGAGAGTTGCGCTTGGAAGGGATATGGCAAATAAAATTTTAGTAAACCAGAGTATGTCTTAGAAAGTTATGGTAAAGCTTTGTGATATATTCTGGCAAATAAGGAGGAGCAATGAAGACATTAAAAGAAATTCCATGCGGTAAAACCGTAAAGGTAACAAAGCTAACCGGAGAAGGACCGGTTAAACGGCGGATTATGGATATGGGAATCACCAGGGGGGTAGATGTTTTTGTGAGAAAAACAGCGCCTTTGGGGGATCCAGTGGAAATCACGGTAAGAGGATATGAGTTGTCCCTGCGAAAGGCGGATGCGGAAATGATTCTGGTTCAGTAATTTTCCGGAGTAAGTCTACATGGGATTATGGCAACAGCTTTGTAAGACTTTTATAAATATGTTTCCCGTTTTTTTTATTAATGAGTTAGATAAAACTAATAATAAGTAGAGGTGAATATCAAATGTCAGTTAAAATTGCACTTGTAGGGAATCCAAACTGTGGGAAAACCACACTATTTAATGCTTTGACGGGCTCTAATCAGTTTGTTGGAAACTGGCCGGGAGTTACGGTGGAGAAGAAGGAGGGAAAGCTGAAAGGACACGGAGATGTGACGGTTGTGGATCTTCCGGGGATATACTCTCTCTCTCCCTACACACTGGAAGAAGTGGTGGCAAGAAATTATTTGATTGGGGAAAGGCCCGATGCCATTATTAATATTGTAGACGGCACCAATATAGAAAGAAACCTTTATCTGTCCACCCAGCTTTTAGAGCTTGGTATTCCAATGATTATAGCTGTCAATATGATGGATGTGGTGGAAAAGAGCGGTGATAAAATTCATGTGTCCAGACTTAGTGAAAAGCTTGGCTGTGATGTGGTGGAAATTTCTGCTCTTAGAGGAACAGGAATTAATAAAGCGGCAGAGAAGGCAGCGGCACTGGCAGGTCAAAAGAAAACAGCTTCCCGGATACATAAGTTTGCCATCAGAGTGGAAAATGTGCTGGAAGCGGTGGAAGATAAATTGGGCAGTGATATCCCGGAGGAACAAAAGCGTTTTTTTGCAATTAAGCTTCTGGAAAAGGATAACAAAATTGGGCAGCAGATGGGGCGCGTGCCTGATGTGTCCCCAGAAATTGCTCTGATTGAAAAGGAGATGGATGACGACACAGAAAGCATTATTACCAATGAAAGGTATATATATATTTCTTCTATTATAGATGAATGTTATACAAAAGCAAGTAAAGAAAAGTTGACGGTTTCAGATAAGATTGATAAAATTGTAACCAATAGATGGCTGGCGCTTCCTGTTTTTGCGGTGATTATGGTTATTGTATATGGGGTATCCGTAAGCACAGTGGGAAGCTGGGCAACTGACTGGGTAAATGATGGAGTGTTTGGAGATGGCTGGAGCCTTTTGGGGATGGAAGTGCCGGGCATTCCGATATTGCTTGAAAGGGTTCTTTCTGTTATAGGCTGCGGGGACTGGTTACAGGGTCTGATACTGGATGGTATTGTGGCCGGAGTGGGGGCTGTGCTGGGGTTTGTGCCACAAATGCTGGTTTTGTTTATTTTTCTGGCTTTTCTGGAAGGCTGTGGGTATATGGCGAGAGTGGCCTTTATTATGGACAGGATTTTCAGAAAGTTTGGGCTTTCAGGGAAATCTTTTATCCCTATGCTGATTGGAAGCGGCTGTGGTGTCCCCGGTATTATGGCTTCAAGAACCATTGAAAACGATAGTGACCGGAAAATGACGATTATGACCACCACATTTGTGCCTTGCGGGGCCAAACTGCCGATTATCGCCCTGATTGCAGGCGCATTGTTTGAGGGGGCATGGTGGGTGGCTCCCAGCGCTTACTTTGTGGGAATTGCCGCAATAATCTGTTCAGGCATTTTATTAAAGAAAACAAGAATGTTTGCCGGAAACCCTGCTCCCTTTGTTATGGAGCTTCCTGCCTACCATATGCCTACAGCAAGCAGTATTCTAAGAAGCATGTGGGAGAGAGGATGGTCTTTTATCAAAAAGGCGGGCACCATTATTCTCCTGTCCACCATTATTTTATGGTTCCTGATGTGCTTTGGCTGGGTGGACGGCTCCTTTGGCATGTTGGAGGAGGAACAGCTGGAAAACAGTATTCTGGCGGCTTTTGGAGGTATCTTTGCTCCTTTATTTACACCTCTTGGATGGGGAGACTGGAAAATGGCGGTTGCAGCCATCACAGGGCTGATTGCCAAGGAAAATGTGGTGGGGACCTTTGGAATTCTTTTTGGCTTTGGGGAAGTGGCGGAGGATGGTGCGGAAATCTGGGGACAGCTCCAGGGCAGTATCAGTGCAATTGCCGCATATTCCTTTCTGATATTTAACCTTTTATGCGCCCCCTGTTTTGCAGCTATGGGAGCAATTAAGCGGGAGATGAATAATATAAAGTGGTTCTGGTTTGCCATTGGTTATCAGACGGCTCTTGCTTATGTGGTTTCCCTGTGTGTTTACCAGCTTGGGATATTCTTTGACCAAGGGCTCCTGAGCCTGGGAACATTAATAGCGGTTCTTCTGATAAGTGGTTTTCTTTATCTGTTGGTGCGGCCTTATAAAGAAAGCAAAACTCTGAAAGAAGATTTGAAAAGAATGGTCCGCGCAAAATAATCGTTTATAAAGGAGACATTTTATGGGAACAATAGTTACAGCAGTGGTTTTAGCCGGCGTTGTGGGAATGATTATAAGGAAAATGGTGCGGGATAAAAAGAGCGGCAAATCCCTGCAGTGCGGATGTGACTGCGGACATTGCGGCGGATGCGGACATAAAGAATAAAGCGGTTCTTTAAACTGACAAAAACATATGCCATGTTTTGTATGCCGGATAAGCAGGTTGTTTTTGAAGGCCAAAGCTGCACCACAGCAGATTTTGGAAAGTAATCGGTAACAGCGTGTAAAAAGTAAAAGGAGAGGGTGCAGACGATTATGAAAATGCCCATATTTGAAAAGTATATTGATGAACTGATTGAAAAGAGCACGCTGGATGTTCCGGCGTGGAATATTGAAAAGGCAAGGGAAGGAAAGGCAGCTGGGTGGAATTATATAGACGGCTGCATGATCCTTGCGCTTCTTGAAATCTATCAGGCCACAGGTGAAAAGAAATATTATGAATTTGCCGACGCTTTCATTGACCACAGGGTAAGGGAAGACGGAAGCATTGCCGGGTACTGTGTGGAGGAATACAATATTGACAATGTCAATGCAGGAAAAACCCTGTTTTCATTGTACGAAATCAATGGAAAGGAGAAGTACCGTAAGGCCATTGACCTTATTTACAGTCAGGTGCAGACTCAGCCAAGAACCGGAGAGGGAAATTTCTGGCATAAGAAGATCTATCCCAATCAGGTGTGGCTGGATGGTATGTATATGGGACAGCCCTTTTATATGGAATATGAGACTAAGTTTCATAACCGGGAGAATTATGGCGATATTTTCAGACAGTTTGAAAATGTTGTAAAAAGGATGCGGGATAAAGAAACCGGACTGTATTACCATGGGTATGATGCTTCCAAGTCAGTGTTTTGGTGTGATAAAGAAACCGGGCTTTCGGAAAACTTCTGGCTTAGAGCTATTGGATGGTATGCTATGGCGCTTTTAGATACTTTAAACAAGTGTAAGCCAGGGGAAGAATGGCAGAAGGAATATACATATTTAAAGCAGGTATTTGTGGAGCTGATTGATTCGATGTTGAAATTTCAGAGCAGGGAAGGGATGTGGTACCAGCTTCCGGCATTAGGCCAAAGAGAGCCGAATTATCTGGAAACCAGCGGAAGTGCAATTATGGCATATTCCCTGTTAAAGGGCGTGCGCCTTAAATTCCTGCCGGAAAGCTACCGGACATATGGCCTTAAGGCTTTTCAGGGTATTTGTGACAGGTATCTGAAGGAAAAAAACGGAAGGCTGAGTCTGGGAGGAATATGTCTGGTAGCCGGTTTAGGCCCTGCCGACAATTTAAGACGGGACGGAAGCTTTGGGTATTATATGTCGGAGCCTGTTGTGGAGGATGATGCCAAGGGAGTAGGACCGCTCTTACTAGCTTACACGGAACTGCGAAGGCTGGGAGATGACTGACATTTGTAAAGAAGATTTTGCGCAATTTCTGACTTCGTGACATATATTCTGCCATTTGGTTACATTTTTGGGAAAAATATTATAAAAAACGTGTTTTCGGCCGATATATAATAAACGACAAATAAATTTGCCGTTTGCTCTAATGTTATAAAACGAAATGGATTTCGAAGAATTAAATCAAGGAGGAAAAAATATGATATCACCAGAAATAATTGAAAGCAGCGCACAGGCAAATCAGGTTAACGAGACTTCCAGTACACAGAAAAAGCCGGGAAACTATGGAAAAACCATAGGACAGCCGGAGCTTAGTGACAAGGCAGCGGAGTATTATAAGGAATTAAAGAAAAAGTTTTCCAATATGGACTTTATCCTTGTAAGCAATGATATGAAGGAAATTGCAAAATCCAGGGCCGGAAGCTATTCAAATCCTAACAAAATGGTAGTGTTGATTGACGAGGAAAAGCTGGAACGGATGGCCACGGATGAAAAATTCCGAAAGCAGTACGAAAGTATTATCAGCAGTGCAGGAACGAAGCTGCCTCAGATGAAGGCAAGCCTTGGCAGCAATGCTTCCAGCGTGAAAGCCTTTGGCATGCAGGTAAACGATGGCGGGACCGCATCATTTTTTGCAGTAGTGGATAAGTCCTTAGCTGCTCAGAAGAAACGTATTGAAAAGAATGCGGAGAAGAAGGCAGAGCAGAAAAAGACAGCAGCCAAAAAAGAAGCTAAGAAAGCGGCCGAAGAAAAGTGGACGGAAAAACGGGAAGAAAGGGCGGAAGCCAAAGAAGACTTAGTTACAGTATCCGCTTCTTCCATAGAGGAGCTTCTTAAAAAGATTGATGATATTGTTTATGATGCACGGAGTAACTCAGTATGGACGGAAGAAGAAAAGGCGGTAGGACAGCATATTGATTTCCGGTGGTAATCCGGGCCGAAGATACCAGAATATAGCCATATAATTGAAAAGTGCAGACTCCTGACAGAAAAGGGCCTGCACTTTTCAATCATATACAATTATCTAATACAATAATAATCAGAAGGGAGAAGCATTTATGGCAGTTACGGGGATAGGGCAGGCTGAGATGTGCCTTGGCAGGACCAGGCAGAAGGCCCGGACAAGGGAAAAGGGGATAGCTGACGTTTCAATGGAAAGCGCACCGGGCAGGAGCAAGAGTTTTCTGGAAAATATGGCAGCAGCATCAAAAGAGGAAGAGAAGGACGCAGGCCAGGCAATCCATGATAAGATGGATGAAATATATAAAAAGGTCTTAAAAGGAGAGACTCAACAGAGCTTTCAGATTGGAGCAAGTTCTTTTACACTAAAAGAGTGGGACAGATTTCTTGAAAAATTTGATGACACAGAGGAAGAAATTGGTCAGCAATTAGAAGAAGCTCTGGAAGAGCAGAAAAAAGCAGCCCTTGCTAAAGTATCGGATAAGGCGCCGGATTCAACTGAGTAAGACCCAGCTGAACCCGATGCGCAGGTATCTAATAGATGTGCTCTTTTGGGTTTTCATCCTCAAATTCAATGACACATTTTTCATATGCGTTGATTACATGGGTGTCCATATATTTGTCGTACCGTTTATGGTTTCTTCCATAGGACATATGGACATGTCCGTGGAGAAAGTATTTTGGACGGTACTTTTCCATTAGGGTTTTAAAAATTTGAAAGCCCTGATGGGGCAGGTCACGTCCATCATTTAATTCATAAGCGGGAGAGTGAGTTACCAGGATATCAAACCCACGTTTACGGAACAGCTGGAACCACAATCTGGCCACCCGTTGTTTCATTTGCCGTTCAGTATACTGATGGGGGCCGGGTTTATATCGCATGGAGCCTCCCAGCCCTAAGATACGAACGCCTTCGTGGACATATATCTGGTCATCGATACAGATACATCCTTCCGGCGGTGTCTGTTCGTATTTTCCATCATGATTTCCATGTACATATAATACAGGCACTGTGGAAAGAGTTACCAGAAATGAAAGATAATGTGGGTTCAAATCGCCGCAGGAGATAATCAAATCAATTCCTTCCAGCTTGCTTTTATCAAAAAAATCCCACAAAGATTTGGATTCTTCATCCGCAATTGCCAGTATTTTCATATGTAACTTAACCTTCTTTCTTTATTACTCCCTGCTGTTTAATTACAGGTGCGGCCTGTTCCGTCAGTTCCTCTTTTTTGGGAATAGAGCCAATAACATTTTCTGCCAGCCAGTCCATGGTCATGATTTCCTCCGGTGAAAGACTTCTGTCAGGCTCATTTACCACAACGCCCGTCTGGGAATACAGTATACCGGAAAAGGGATTAAATTCTCCGGAAGTGATGGTGTTCTTTAAAAGTTCCACCAGTCGTTTGGTTCCAATAGGCAGGTGCTGGGAACAGATCACATCAATTACACCGGCAGACATTCCCCACCAGTAATTAATAGCTTTCATGGAAGAGGGGTTGTCATCATATTTCCATGTTCCGTCCATAATTGTACGGATTAACTGTTCATAAAACTTTCCCCAATGGCACAGCGGCATAGCAAGATTTCTGGGGTGGCCGTCTTCCATATGGTAAATGCCGAAGAAACGGGTGCCCTCTTCCGGGATAACCATGTCTTTTCCTGAAATACAGGAAGAACCGGATTCCGTAATCTTTTTTTCAATATCCACATCTTTCATGGTGGACCATTCCAAATAAACCTTGGCCCGTGGATTAATCATTTTGGCCCCCAGCGCAAAGGCGTTAATGTTGGCGATGGAGCCGTAAATCGGATAATCTGCAATATAGGTCAGACGGCTGTTTTCCGCCATGGCGCCGGCAATGGCCCCCATCAGGAACTTGGCTTCATGAAGCCGGGAGTAATAGGTCCGTATATACCTGTGAGAGGTATTTAAGGAACAGCTTAGAACCCGGATGTCCGGATAAGCAATAGCCGCTTTTACGCTGGCAGGTACAAAAGTAGGAGAGGTGGTAAAAATCAGGTTACATCCTTTGCTTACCGCATCTTCTATCAGGGAGTCTGCGTTCTCCTGCGTGCCATTTTCGTAGCTTATGGTGCTGACCTCATCAGGGAAGGTCTGTTCCAGATAAAGCCTGCCCAACTCATGGGAATATGTCCAGGCAGAAGTTCCCGGTGTTTTTTCATAAATGAATGCTGCCTTCAGCTTAGGGGAGCTAAGGGGCAGCAGCTTGCTAAGCAGCGTTTTCTTTTCCTGACTGGGTTTCATTTTCAGGTCGATTTCCTGGTCTTCCTGAAGCAGTTCAAATTCTTCCCAGCTTTTTAAAATCAGTTCCTTCAGGTCGCTGGTGGTCTTTTCCTCAATGGAATCATATCCATATAAGGTGATAAAAGACAGAAAAGCATCCCCCGGCGTAATCCGCAGCCTGCTGCCGCCTCTTGCCTTATACTCGGAGGTAAATTTTGTGTAAATGAAACTGAATTTCAGTAAATCCTCTCCTGACCAAGTTTCCCCCGGCGCCTTGCCAACAGCCTCCTGCAGCTTTGCAAAACATCCTTCCTGGGAAAACCAGATATAATTAATAGGGGCAACATCATAAAAATCCAGAAATTCATAATAAATTCTATTTTCTTTCTCATCAGTGCGTTTGGGAACAATTCGTATAACATTTCCGGGAATGGAGACAACCCCAAAATATTTCATAACGCTTACCCGTTTGTTTCCTTCCTGCACATAGAACTTATTCATGTACTCATAAGCTTTGATGGGGTCACGGATGCCTTCTTCTACATGGTGATTGCTCAGATCTGACCATTTGTAGGCAAATTCCGTATCCTCCTGTAAAATTGGCATAAAGTTTCCCGCAAAAGAGTTGCTCCTTCCGGCAGTTTTGGTTCCGGCAATCTGGTCAATTGGAATCTGCACCAGACCAAGAGGCATTTCAGAATAAGCCCCCTTTTCCGGCATAATGTCATCCAGAATCTGTAAGGTAGGCAGCTCACCCCGGAGCATTCGGGCCTGATAATCTTTTTTTCCTAATTTATATGCTTTACTGTAATCTTCTCTTCCCATAATTTCCCTCTGTAATTTTATGAAATTTTTGTTCGGCTTCTATATCATTATAGGGAAGAATTATGGGAAATGCAAGAAAAAGTACAGTACAAAAAGCGCGGGAAGATGAGAGAAAGTTACTATTCACGGGTCAGGAATGTGCACTTGTTGCGCATTCCGTGAGAACATGATGCAGGAGTGAGGGGCGATTTTTGCGAAGCAAAACTTGGAATATCGCTCCGAATTGTTACTATGAGCGGCTCTCAGGCCGTGAATAGTAACAGAGAAAATATGTCTTCCGGCAGGTAGGAAAAACTTTAATATGGGGTGATAGAAAGAAATGGTATTGACAGATATATTCGGCAGTTGTAGAATAAAATATGTTCTACAACTGTCGAATATACAGATAATTACTTTTTAACAGATACAAAAAGGAGTAAGAGATGGGGATGAAACGACTGCCAGATTCAGAACTGGAAATTATGATGATTATATGGGATTTAAATAGGCCTGTGACAAGAGCCCAGATAGAAGAGCAAATGGGGGAGGGGAAGAAACCAGCTCCCACAACGGTGCTTTCCTTTTTGTCCAGATTACAGGAAAAGGGATTTCTTGAAGTGAGCAAGTCAGGGAAAAATAATGTTTATAGTGCCCTTGTGGATAAAGAGGATTATATGCGGGCAGAGAGCCGGAATATCTTAAAACGTCTTTTTCACAATTCGGCGAAGAATTTTCTTGCGGCGTTATATGATGGAGACAATCTTTCAGACAGTGAATTAAAGGAGTTAGAGGATTACATCAATGAGAAAAGGAAAAACAGAAAGTCATGAGAAAAATATTTTTTGACATACTTGAGGTTAACATTGTTGTAACTGTTACTGGCCTGGTGTTTTGTCTTTTGGCAGGGAAGCTGCGCAGCCGGTATGGGGCGGGATGGATGAAACTGCTCTGGCTTTTACTGGCGGTCCGGCTGTTAATACCCTACAATGTGTCTTTCCCCTTTATTGAAATCCGGTTTCTTAATTATGCAGGCTTTGGGCAGGGGAGTCGGGGCGGCATTTCGGATGAAAATCCGGATTTTGACGGACAGGCAGAAAACGGCCTGAAGACGGAACCGGAAGTAGAGGGAAACAATAAAAGTACCGCAGCCGGAAAAGAAACGGAACCGGAATTTCTGGAAACGGAACCAGGAGAATGGAACCATACCGCATTTGATGAAGCTCCTGATAAGAAGAATGATGGCAGATATTTGTCTGTAAAACAGCCTGAAAATCCGGCAGGAAATCTATCAGCGGACAGAAGAAATAATCCGGAGGGCAGCAGGGAAGCTTCTTTTTACACAGATATTTTGGTTAAGATATGGTTAATCGGAATAGCGGCAAGCCTGCTTTTTCTTGCAGGCAGTTATCAGTTTTTTTATACCAGATGCAGGAAAACGCTCCGGCCTGTTGGGGATGCTTCCCTGATTCGGAAAAGCTGTGCGCTGCAGAAAAAATATATCGGAAAGGTGAAGGTTCCCATATACCAAAGCGCTGCTGTATCCAGTCCAATGTTAACCGGGGTTATGCGGCAGAGACTGATTCTTCCTGCAAGAAGAGAAAAATGGAAGGAAAGAGAGCTGGATTTGATAATGGCGCATGAATTTTGCCACTATCAGAAAAAAGATCTTTGGCTGAAATTGTTTATGGCGGTGGTAAACGCCATTTATTGGTTTAATCCGGTAGTCTACAGAATAAAAAGGCAGTTCGCTTATGATATGGAACTTGCCTGTGATGAAAGCGTGCTTAAGAATAAAAATGAAAAGGAACGGGAGGCCTATGCAAAACTGATGCTTTCCTTTGCAGGGAGAAAAAAGGATACAGGTGCGTTTTCTACAGGCTTTGGGGAGAAAAAAAGATGGGTAAAAGAAAGGATAGATTTTATGTTTGATACAAAGGAGAGAAAAAAGGGCAGAGGAAGCATTGTAATGGTAATCGTCATGATTCTGATCATGGGATTTACTGTTTCCTGCGGATATAAGCAGGAGGATAGGGAGAGAAAGGAAGAGGATAAAAAGGATTCTTCTTATCAAAGAGAGTCTTTGGAAGGGGCGGCGGCAAATAAAGAACCGCAAAACGGACAAACGGAAGATAAGGTGTTTAAAGATACTGCAAAAGGTGAAGAGACGGAAAACTTTAACTACAATCATGAATATAATGAGATAATCAGAGTTTATCAGAATAACATTTATCTGGCCAGGGAAAATGGCATTTACTATATAGAAGGAGGAGAAGGGGAGGAAGAGCTTCTTTTTGAAAATACCTATGGCCTCCGGAGAGGGATGGAAATAGAACGGAACTTTTTATACTTTTGTGGATCGGTGCAAAGAGGAGAGGAAAATGCGGCCACAATTTACCGGATGAATCTGGATACCCGCAAGACAGTGGATTTACTTGCGGCATTTAGTCAGAAATATGAAGCGCTCTATGGGATATCTATTTATGAAGGAAATTTATATGTGGCGGAAGGCTATGAGCAGAGGATTGGCTTTGCCTTAAATCAGGAGGGTGAAATTGCAGGTTTACTGGACAAGGATGGGGAGGATTTTTTATATAAGGAATATAATGATTATATGGCGCTGGAGCTGGCTAAATTGAACTCAGGTGTAGATACGGATGAGTACTGGCGTCTGGTGGAGGAGCAGGAGAGCAAATATCAGGCTGTTGTGGATGTGGCGGCCTGTAAGAAAATGCTGCAGGGCAGACAGGTGGTCAGACGGTATAAAGATGAACTGATGTCCGGCATATATTTTGAAAATGAAGATGGCGCCTATGAACATTTGTGTGACGCTGTTGGCTTTCCAATGTTGGTTACGGAGACAGGTTTGTATTATTTTGCATCAGAGGGAGAAATCTGGTACATCGATTTTGAAACCAGACAATCTGAAAAGTTTTTTGCAAGACAGTCAAGAGAGTGGGCGGAGATTTCCCTGGCAAATTATGATAAGGATTATGTATATATTCTGCAAAAAAGAGATATTGGATATGACAGGGAAAATAACCGGGTAGAGGAAAGCTGCCTGCTGCGTGTGCCAAGGACAGGAGGCGGGGCCCAAAAAGTATACTGGCTGGAAGAAAATACGAAAACCTACGGAAGCGGCTGGTATCGGCACTGCGGCGTATATAATGGCAGAATGTTTTTTGACGGTCAGGAGGCCATTAGTCTGGACCCGGATGAAAATGGAATGGAGAGGGAAAACAATAATGAAAAATCAGAAGATGCACTGGCGATGGAGCAGACGGCCAGGGATTTTGCATCTGCCTATTTTCACGGGGACAGGGAAAGTCTGGAAATGTTACTTGCGGAAGATTTTAGTGAAAGCATAGACTTCTATCCATATCCCGAAAATGCCGGGCAGATTGAAGAAACTTATATTGGAGGGCTGCCAGAGGGAAATCTCCCTGTGGGGGTGTGCAGCCGGATATTTTATGAATATAAGGGGGATGTGGAAGCAGCCGGGTCAAAGGTTTATCTGGATATGGAAATGATCAAAACCGAGCAGGGATGGAAAATAAAGTGGTACGGAATTGAAATGTGATGGCAGGAATTATTTTCCGTCTAAAAGCAACTTTGTCCCTTCAAAGTGGAAATTGATTTCCGCGGCATTTCCATAGCAATAAATTCAAAATGGTTGAATAAAAATGAAAATTGTGGTAAAATCGTGAAAGATATATAGTGAACAGCAGGCAAAAATGCCCACGGGCAGGGAGGTTTGGCGACGATGGAACAGTATAAACAGGAATTTATTGAATTCATGGTGGACAGTCAGGTTTTAAAATTTGGCGAATTTACATTGAAAAGCGGAAGAAAGTCTCCCTTTTTTATGAATGCAGGCGGATATGTGACCGGAACCCAGCTTCGTAAGCTGGGAGAGTATTACGCAAAGGCAATTCATGATAATTACGGTCTTGATTTTGATGTTCTTTTTGGACCGGCTTACAAAGGAATTCCTCTTTCCGTGGCAACGGTCATGGCTGTCAGTGAATTATATGGCAAGGATGTCCGTTACTGCTCCAACCGGAAGGAAGCAAAAGACCATGGGGATACAGGTATTTTGCTGGGAAGTAAATTAAAAGATGGAGACAGAGTCGTAATTATTGAGGATGTAACCACCTCCGGCAAATCCATTGAAGAGACATATCCCATTATCCGCGCCCAGGCAGACGTTGAGGTAAAAGGACTGATGGTTTCTTTAAACCGGATGGAAAAGGGGCAGACAGAAAAAAGCGCCCTGGAGGAAATCAGAGAGAAATATGGTTTTGAGGCCAAGGCGATTGTCAATATGCAGGAAGTGACGGAATATTTATATAACAGGCCTTACCAGGGGCAGATTTATATTGACGATAAGATTAAAGGAGCAATTGACGCATACTATGAGGAGTATGGTGCAGGCGTCTGGAGGTAATACTTATTTCATATCAATCAGGAAAGGGGCATGAATATGGAAGAAAAAGTTTATAAAATTATGGGCGGCGCAGGTGCAACGAGTATCGCTGTGGGTGTTGTAACACTGGTAACAGGGGTAGTCTGCGGCATACTGATGATTGTAGGCGGTTCAAAGCTGTTAGCGGGTAAATCAAAGATTTTATTTTAAAGAGAGGGGCATTTTTCCAAAAAGAGAAATGCCCTCTTTCTGATGAACAGAAACAGAAAGAGAACGGCAGAATGTTAAGAAAGAAAGGATATATTTTCACAAATAAGGAGCATCCGAAAAAGGGAATTATGTCCACAATACTTGGGATGCTGGCCAATATTACGCTGGGAACAGCAGTTTACTTTTCTTATCTGAGCGATGGCGCACCCTCTGATCGGAACACGGCTGCAGCGCTTCTTGCAGTGGTATACATGACGGCGGGATTGGTTTTAGGGGTATGGTCTACAACAGAAAAGGAAAAGTTCAAACTGTTTATTGTGCTGGGAATTTTTTTGAATATCCTGGCTTTTGGGATGCTTAGTCTTATATTATTTGCAGGAGCGTATGTAGAATGATGGTAGAAGAAAGATTTTCACTGGCAAGAGAACGTATACAGGAGATAAGCCTTGGAGGGATTCCGGGACAGTTATCTGACACGGCAGTGCACACAGACGGAAAAGAAGGAAAAGAGGAGGTTACAAACCAGGAATTTTGGGAATATTTTGTGGACATGGCCCGGTTTATTGGAATGGTTTGTGAAAATTATGATTTTATCCTGTCAGACGGATTAAAAAAGTGTCCTGTTTCAGAACTAAAAGACAGAAATTACAGGCTGTATGAAGACATTCTTCCTGAAAATTATGACAAAAGCTATGCCAATCCTTCTGTAAGCGCAGCAAGATTAGGAGAAAATTACGGACAGCTTTTGTGCTTTTTGTATGGGGAACTGCGAAGTATGATTCCTTTTGCCTTTGAGAGACGGCTGGAGGATCTGGTAATCCGTATGGAACTGTTTTTGGAGATTTACGGTTCTTTTTGCGGCGAAATGGAAGAGAGCAGAAGACCACCCAGGCTGGAAACGCTTAAAGACATTGTCTACTGGTATGTAAGCGACTATACAAAAGAGGCGACGGAAAAAAGGTTAAGAGAGACGCTGCTGCCAGAAGAAAGCTTTGCTATGGATATGATAGAGGGCGATTTGTCTGATCCAAGATATCTTTATTATTATGGGGAATATGTCACTGAAAATGAGATAAAGACCTGGAAGCATCTGCATTCCCTGCCAAAGGAAACGCTGTGCAGGATGGCAGATACTTATACAGAAGGTTACAGGATTGGATTTGAAGTTACCAGTAAGGATATTACAAAAAAGAAAACAGTTAATATCCGTTATTGTCTTGGTTTTGAACCAATGATAAAACTGGCAGTGGAAAACTTTGAAAGGATAGGATTAAAACCTGTAATTTACCGTGCGGCATCCAGTATTTTGCAGGGAAGGGGAATGAACCGAATAGGATATTATGGCGCAATTCCCAACAGGCAGTATGATTTTGACCACAAGGATGACCAGGCGCTTGTGCTTGACAAACGACTGGTGCAGGTGCGTATGGAGGCCAACAGAGAAAGCTACGAAAAGTACAAAGAAGAGGCGGCAGTATTTGGAGGCCCCGCCGTGGTGGAGGTTTTTGGGGAAAAGCCGGCAGAGCTTAAGGAAAAGCCTGAATCCCTTCATTTGTCAAAAAACCAGCAAAAGCTAATGGTGGAATATATGTCGGCGGCAGGGGAGCTTCAAAACCAGTATATTAAAGGGGAAGAGAGAAGCTTTACCATTATCGCCTTCCCTGTGCCGGAAATAGGAAAAGATTATGAAGAAATTTTTGATGAAGTGATACGGATTAATACCCTTGATTATAAGCTTTACCAGAAGATGCAGCAGCAGATAATTGACACGCTGGATAAAGGGAAATATGTGCTTGTAAAGGGGATGAAGGGGAACAAAACCAATATAAAGGTTATGCTTCATACGCTGGAAGATGGGAAAAAGCAGACGAACTTTGAAAACTGCGTGGCGGATGTTAATATTCCGGTGGGAGAAGTGTTTACCTCTCCGGTGCTGGAAGGGACAGAAGGGATTCTTCATGTCAGCAGGGTATTTTTGAACGAAATGGAGTATAAAGACCTTACGCTGGTTATAGGGGACGGAATGGTAACGGACTATACCTGCAGCAATTTTGAAAACGAGGAAGAGAACCGTAAATATATCAAAGATAACGTGCTTGTCCATCATGACACTCTGCCTTTGGGAGAGTTTGCCATTGGCACCAACACCACTGCTTTTGTGGTAGCGAAAAAATATGGAATTGAAGATAAGCTTCCTATATTAATAGCGGAAAAGACAGGCCCCCATTTTGCAGTGGGAGATACCTGTTATTCCCATGCGGAAGATGTGGCGGTATATAATCCTGATGGAAAAGAAATTATCGCAAGGGATAACACTTATTCTATCAGAAGAAAGGAAAAGGATCCTTCCGCTTATTTTAACTGTCATACGGATATAACCATTCCTTATGACGAGCTGGGAGAGGTGAGTGTTGTAACCTACGACGAAGGTGTGATACCGGTTATTGAGGAAGGAAGATTTGTGCTGGAAGGATGCGGGGAATTAAACATTCCTCTAGATGGCAGAATATAGTTGCACAAGAGAAGCATTTTATAGTATGATGTTATAGAATAACAGGAACAGAAAACGGGAGGCAGAGCGATGGCACAGGTTGGAATAGTTATGGGCAGTGATTCGGATATGCCGGTTATGGCAAAGGCTGCGGATATCCTTACAGAACTGGGCGTTTCTTTTGAAATGAATATTATCTCCGCACACAGAGAACCGGACGTGTTTTTTGAATATGCAAAGACAGCGGAAGAAAAGGGGTTTAAGGTTATTATTGCGGGGGCGGGCATGGCTGCACATCTTCCGGGGATGTGTGCGGCTATTTTTCCAATGCCTGTAATTGGTATTCCCATGCACACCGCTTCCCTTGGAGGAAGAGATTCCCTGTACTCTATTGTACAGATGCCACAGGGGATTCCGGTGGCAACGGTTGCCATTAATGGCGGCGCCAATGCGGGACTTCTTGCAGCAAAAATCCTGGCGACTTCCGATACGGAGCTTTTACAGAGGCTGAAAGCATATAGCCAGAGCTTAAAGTCAAGTGTCCAGAAGAAGGATGAAAGGCTTGGCAGGGTTGGATATAAGGAATATTAAAGCATAATATCAGGCAGAAAGTCAGAAGACATTTATGGCCGATTATTTAAAATGGGAAAGGTACGGGTGGAAAAATGGACTATAAGAAAGCCGGAGTAGACATTGAAGCAGGCTATCGCAGTGTGGAGCTGATTAAGAAATATGTTAAGGAAACTGCGCGGCCGGAAGTGCTGGGAGGACTTGGAGGTTTTTCAGGAGCTTTTTCCCTTTCTGCAATAAAGAATATGGAAAAGCCCACGCTGGTTTCAGGAACCGATGGTGTGGGAACGAAGCTGAAGCTTGCATTCCTTATGGATAAGCATGATACGGTGGGAATTGACTGTGTGGCCATGTGCGTCAACGACATTGCCTGTGCAGGCGGAGAACCGCTGTTTTTCCTTGACTATATTGCCTGCGGCAAAAATTATCCAGACAAGATTGCTTCAATTGTAAAGGGGGTTGCAGAGGGATGCCGTCAGGCAGGGGCTGCCCTGATTGGCGGGGAAACTGCTGAGATGCCTGGCTTTTATCCGGAAGATGAATACGATTTGGCAGGCTTTGCCGTAGGGGTGGTAGATGAAAAGGATTTGATTACGGGGGAAAACATCAAATCCGGGGATGTGCTTTTAGGGATCGGATCTTCTGGCGTTCACAGCAATGGGTTTTCTCTTGTAAGAAAGATTTTTGATATGACCAAGGAAGGTCTTGGGACCTATTATGATGCCCTTGGATGCACACTGGGAGAAGCGTTGCTTACACCTACCAAAATCTATGTAAAGGCGTTAAAGAGTGTGAAGGAAGCGGGCGTTACAATTAAGGGTTGCAGTCACATTACCGGAGGCGGATTTTATGAAAATATCCCCAGAATGCTGCCAGAAGGAATCCGGGCAGTGGTGGAAAAAAGCAGCTACCAGCTGCCTGCTGTTTTCAGGCTGATGCAGGAAAAGGGAAATCTTGACGAAAAGATGATGTATAATACCTACAATATGGGCATTGGCATGACCCTTGCCCTTGCGCCTTCCGATGGGGATAAGGCAATAGAAGCTTTAAAGGCGGCAGGAGAGAATGCGTTTATAATAGGAAGAATGGAAGCTGGGGAAAAGGGAGTGGAAATATGCTGAACATTGTAGTATGTGTTTCCGGCGGGGGAACCAATCTCCAGGCGATCATTGATGGTATAGAAAAGCAAATCATCAAAAACACACAAATAATAGGTGTTATCAGCAATAATGAGAGCGCTTATGCGCTAAAGCGGGCGGAAAGCGCTGGTGTTGCGGCTTTTTGTATCTCACCCAGGAAATTTGAAAGCCGGGAAGCGTTTAACCGGGCCTTTTTAGAGAAAATAGACGAGCTTGCTCCTGATTTGATAGTTCTTGCCGGCTTTCTTGTGATTTTGCCGGAAGATTTGGTAAAAAAATACAGGAAACGGATTATAAACATTCATCCATCCCTGATTCCTTCTTTTTGTGGGAAAGGGTACTATGGGCTTAAGGTACATAGAGAAGCCCTTGCAAGGGGCGTTAAAATAACCGGAGCCACGGTTCATTTTGTGGACGAAGGAACAGACACAGGGGAAATAATCTGCCAGAAGGCGGTGGAAGTCCAAAGGGATGATACACCGGAAAGCCTCCAGCGCAGAGTGATGGAAGAGGCGGAATGGATTATACTGCCAAAGGCAATTAATGAGATTGCCCTGCGAAAAGCGGGAAAGGGGAAAGAAAATTGAAAATACTGATTGTTGGAAGCGGCGGCAGAGAACATGCCATTGCCGCAAGTGCTGCAAAAAGCAAAAAAGTCAGCAAAATTTATTGCGCGCCCGGAAATGCGGGGATTGGGCAGATTGCGGAATGTGTGCCTATTGGCCCGATGGAGTTTGATAAGATAAGGGCATTTGCGAAAGAAAAAGAAATAGACCTTACTATTGTAGGAATGGATGATCCGCTGGTGGGAGGTCTTGTGGATGAATTGGAAAAGGAAGGACTGCGTGTCTTTGGGCCAAGAAAAAATGCGGCAATATTAGAAGGAAGTAAGGCTTTTTCCAAGAACCTTATGAAAAAATATCATATTCCCACAGCCAGCTATGAGACTTTTGACTGTGCGGAGGATGCTATAAATTATCTAGAAAGGGTTGAGTTTCCCATTGTGCTTAAGGCGGACGGACTGGCCCTTGGAAAAGGCGTACTTATCTGTGAGGACCTTAAGGAGGCAAAAGACGGGGTTAAAACCATTATGCAGGATAAGCAGTTTGGCGACGCCGGAAGCCGCCTTGTAATTGAGGAGTTTTTGACTGGCAGGGAAGTATCTGTTTTATCTTATGTGGATGGCAGAACCATAAAGACCATGACTTCCGCACAGGACCATAAACGGGCAGAAGACGGGGATATGGGTTTAAATACAGGCGGTATGGGTACATTTTCACCCAGCCCCTTTTATACGAAGGAAGTGGATGAATTTTGTAAGAAATACATTTATCAGGCAACGGTAGATGCTATGGCAGCAGAGGGCAGGGAGTTTAAAGGAATTATTTTCTTTGGACTTATGCTCACAGATAAGGGACCAAGAGTTCTTGAGTATAATGCCAGATTTGGCGACCCGGAAGCCCAGGTGGTACTTCCGAGAATGAAAAATGATATCATTGAAGTGATGGAAGCGTGTATAGACGGAAGGCTTGATGAGATTGACCTTCAGTTTGAGGACAATGCGGCCGTATGCGTGGTGTTAGCATCAAAAGGTTATCCGGTAAAATACGAAAAGGGATTTGTAATCAACGGGCTTGAGAAGTTTGAGGGACAGGACTCTTATTTTTGTTTCCATGCCGGAACGAAAATGACGGAAAAGGGCATTGTGACAAACGGCGGAAGAGTTCTTGGAGTCACTGCCAAAGGAAAAGATTTAAAGGAAGCAAGAAAACATGCCTATGAAGCGGCGGAATGGGTGACTTTTGAGAATAAGTATATGCGCCATGATATTGGAAAAGCAATTGACGAAATATAAAGGTGGTGTTAGACATGGCTGAGAAAATGCGGAATATGTTCTCAAGGGATTTAGCAAGACCGACCATATGCCAGAAGTGCAGTGGGATTCTGGTGTATCGCGGGATTGGAGAATACCAGTGCGAGGAATGCGGCGGAGTGGAATATGATGATTACGGAAAAGTGCGCAACTATCTGGAACATCACAGGGGAGCCAATGTTGCTGAGATATCCAGTGCAACGGACGTTTCGCATAAATCCATCCGGGAAATGATAAAGGAAAACCGTTTTGAAGTGATTGAAAGCAGAGGAGGATTCCTCCGCTGTGAAAGCTGTGGAATAGAGATCAAGAGCGGACGTATGTGCCATAAGTGCGAGGAGGCATATCACAGAAAGGTAGAAGAACAGGCCAGGAAAGAAAGACAGCAGGGTCTTAGCGGTTATGAACTTGAAATGGGAGATAAGGGAAGCAAACGTTATAAGAGAGAAAGATGAGGAAAAACATTGTGAAAAAGTTTAGCAGTTGGAAAAAGGGACTGGCAGGCATGGTGATGGCAGCCGGCGTGTTTTGCATGGCCGCAATCTCTTGTTTTGCCGCAGAAGGAAAAGTGATTGCTGAAACTGCCAAAATCCGTGCACAGGCAAGCACGGACAGCGAGGTGGTAGGCAGCACTGTGAAGGGAAAAGTAATTGATATTTTAGGGGCGGCTAAGGACAGCGGAGGCACCGTCTGGTATAAAGTTGCCGTATCTGGCGGAGGCTATGGCTATATCAGGGGAGATTTGGTGGAAACCAGCGCCAATATTCCTATAAGTGAAACCTCCGGGCAGACAGCCTCTAACAATTCGTCCGGAGGCGGCGGAAGCAAACCGGCAGATACAGTGCCTACCGCCATAGGAGAGCAGCAGGCCACTGTTAAATCCGGCAATAACGCAAGAGTGCGCTCCGGGGCTTCCACCAAACATGATACGGTGGCATCTCTTCCCAGCGGAACAGCAATTACCTTAATTGGAGAGGCAAATGATAATTCCGGAAACAAATGGTACCAGATAACCTGTAACTATAATAATAAGACAGTGGAAGGGTACGTAAGGTCCGACCTGGTAGTGCTTGGAGCTGCTACAGGCGAAGGCGGCGGAGAAAATACCAGTCCGGAAGGCGGCGAGAATCCGGAAGGCGGGGGAGAAGGAGAGAACCCGGAAGGCGGAGAAAATCCGGAAGGCGGAGGAGAAGGCGGCGCTCCGGAAGGCGGAGAACAGCAGCCTGCGCCTGCAGAGGAGCATAACGACTATGAAATAGTATATGCCCAAAACGAAGCAGGGGAATTTGAATATTATCTTTATGACAATATTAACAGCAACAGACAGAAGCTTGGAGAACTTCTCAATGTGGTGAATGTGGCAAATGAGAACAGTCAGAAGCTTCAGGACCAGATAGATAAAGGCAAGATTATCATTATTGTGCTGGCTGTGGTGATTGTTATATTGTTTATTGTTCTGACCATTCTCTTATTTAAAATCAGAGAGCTTTACTATGATGATTATGAGGATGAAGAAGAGGAAGATGAGGAGGAGGAACCGGCGCCTGTAAGGAAAAAGACCAGAAGACGGGTAGAGGATGAAGAAGAGGAAGAGCCTGTTGCGGTGAAAAAGAAAAAGAGCGCTTCTGCCCAGGGACAGGAAAGACCTGTAAGAAGTCAGGAAAAATCCGCGCAGTCCAGACCCAAGGGAGAAAAAGAACTTCATGCTGCGGAAAAAAAGGAACCTGTCAAAAAAACGGCATCCAGAAAACCACAGAATTTCCTGGTGGAAGATGATGAATTTGAGTTTGAATTTTTAAATATGGATGATAAAGATTTGTAAACCTGAGAGTTCCTGGGGCGTGTCTGAGAAATACTTTTCGTAAAGAGTACGTAAGTGTTTTCCAAGCATGCTTTAAGGAACTTTCGTAAAGTCATAAACTTTTGTGCTGGTTTGAATTATGTGGAAGGAAAGGATGCACACATGATTATTGAAATAGATTTTAACAGTGGGGAGGCGCTTTACCAGCAGCTTCGCAATCAAATTATCCTTGGTATTGCCACTGCGAAAATTCAGGAAGGAGACACGCTTCCTTCTGTGCGGCAGCTGGCGGACGACATTGGCATCAATATGCACACGGTAAATAAAGCTTACACGGTATTAAAACAGGAAGGCTTTGTAAAAGTGGACAGAAGAAAGGGTGCGGTAATTGCACTGAATGTGGATAAACTAAGGGCAATGGAAGAGATGGATGGGGACTTAAGAGTCATTCTTGCAAAAGGTATATGTAAAGGGGTTTCCCGCGAGGAAGCCCATAGAATGATTGATGAAATATATGAAGAATTTGGAGGAGCCTAACATGCAGCCAGGTGGTTTTACAGACAAAGCAAAAACAGCATTGTCACTTGCAGAGAAAACAGCATCAAGAATGCGGACAGGTTATGTGGGAACAGAGCATATTCTTGTAGGTTTGCTAAAGGAAAATACGGGAGTGGCCGCTAAAGTCCTTAAGGGAAACGGCGCTGATGAAGAAAAAATCATGGACATGATACGGGAGCTGATTATGCCGGAGGCGGCAGTTGCCGTAAAGGAGAAAGAAGGATATTCCCCAAGGGCTCGAAAGGTGCTGGATGAAGCTCACAGACAGGCAGACCGCTTTGGCGCGGAGGCAACCGGAACAGAGCACATTCTTCTTGCATTGCTAAAGGAGGGTGAAAATGTTGCTGTAAGGCTTTTAAATACCATTGGAATGTCTGTTCAAAGGATTTATGCGGACACTTTGATTGCCATGGGGGAGGATGGAAGTCTTTATAAAGAAGACTTGGGTAAAAAGCAAAACCGGAAAGGCAGACAGACTTCTGCGCTTGAGCAGTACAGCAGGGATTTAACGGCCCTTGCAGCATCAGGCAGATTAGACCCGGTGATTGGCAGGGAAAATGAAATTAAGCGGGTGATAGAAATATTAAGCCGCAGAACCAAAAATAATCCCTGTCTGATTGGGGAGCCCGGAGTAGGGAAAACCGCTGTGGTGGAAGGTCTTGCTCTTCGGATTGTGTCAGGGGAAGTACCCTTTACAGTCCAGAACAAAAGACTTCTTACGCTGGATTTATCAGGAATGGTAGCAGGCTCCAAATATCGTGGAGAGTTTGAAGAGAGAATTAAAAAAGTAATCCGGGAAGTGCAGGAAGACGGAA
Source organism: uncultured bacterium (assembly GCA_947381965.1). Taxonomy (GTDB): domain Bacteria; phylum Bacillota; class Clostridia; order Lachnospirales; family Lachnospiraceae; genus Suilimivivens. The sequence continues at coordinate 19,861 of CANCXX010000028.1, read as the reverse complement.
ACGTAATTCTTTTTTTGGATGAAATGCACACCATTATTGGTGCAGGGGGCGCAGAGGGAGCCATTGACGCCTCCAATATTTTAAAGCCGTCCCTTGCAAGAGGGGAACTGCAGCTGATTGGTGCGACGACTGTGGCGGAATATCACAAATATGTGGAAAGGGATGCGGCCTTGGAACGGCGTTTCCAGTCTGTTTATGTGGAGGAGCCTACCATAGAGGAGGCGGTGGAAATCCTGAAGGGCGTTGCCGCCAAGTATGAGGAGCATCATAAGGTAACAATCACCCAGGAAGCGATTACTGCAGCGGTCCAGTTGTCGGAACGCTACATTAATGACAGGAATCTGCCTGATAAAGCCATTGATTTAATTGACGAGGCAGCGGCGGCGGTGCGGCTGAAAAACATGCACACACCTGCAAATTTAAAGGAAATGCTGCAACAGATTTCAAAGATGGATGAGGAAGTGGAAGAATGCCTGAAAAGCCAGGACTTGGAACAGGCAGCGCAAATCAGAAGTGAGCAGGAAAAATTAATTAAAAAATATGACAGGGCAAGAGAGAAAAACCGTAAAAGTCAGATAGAGAACAGTTTTACTGTGGGAGAAAATGAAATTGCGGAAGTAGTAGCCTCCTGGACAAAGGTGCCGGTAAAGAAACTTACAGAAAAAGAAAGTGAACGTCTGTTAAAGTTAGAGAAAATACTGCATAAACGTGTGATTGGACAGGAAGCAGCTGTCACAGCTGTGTCAAAAGCCATAAGAAGAGGACGGGTGGGATTGCAGGACCCCCACAGGCCTATAGGTTCCTTTCTTTTCCTTGGTCCCACCGGCGTGGGAAAAACAGAGCTTAGCAAAGCGTTGGCGGAAGCTATGTTTGGCACGGAAAACGCGTTAATACGTGTGGATATGTCTGAATATATGGAGGGTCACTCTGTATCCAAGATGATTGGTTCACCTCCCGGATATGTAGGATTTGAAGAGGGGGGACAGTTAAGTGAGAAAATCAGAAAGAATCCTTATTCGGTGGTTCTTTTTGATGAAATTGAAAAGGCCCATCCGGATGTGTTCAATGTGCTTTTGCAGGTGCTTGATGACGGTCATATTACTGATTCCAAGGGGCGGAAAGTGAGCTTTAAAAATACCATACTGATAATGACCTCTAATGCCGGCGCCCAGAGGATTGTGGCGCCAAAGAATCTGGGATTTTCCATGGAAACCTCAAAGGAGCAGGATTATGAAAAGATGAAAGCAGGCGTGATGGAAGAGGTAAAGAAACTGTTTAAACCGGAGTTTATCAACCGTATTGATGAAATCATGGTATTCCAGCAATTAGGCTCCAGGGAAATGCACGATATCATTAATCTGCTTTGTGAGAATCTATCGAAAAGATGCCGGGAGCAGATGCAGATTAAGCTGTCAGTAAGCAATGCCTTAAAGGAGCATATTGTCACCAAATATGCGGATGATAAGATGGGCGCCCGGCCGCTGAAACGGGCTTTGCAGAATGTGGTGGAGGATCGTTTGGCAGAAGAAATACTGGAAGGAAAGGTAAAAACAGGAGATACCGTAACGGCAGGATACCGTAAAGAACAGGTCTGCTTTGAGGTGAAATAATATAAATTTCTTATTATATTTTCTATAGATTTCGGAGCCAAAATATATTATACTATCATTAACCAGCAGAGTAACAAAATGGTAGCAGGAGGACATAAGAAATGGCTGTTGTTGAGGAATTACTTCGTTCAGAAGCAGACGGTACAATCAGTTTTGGAAATCATGTGCTTGAAGAAAAGGCAAAAAAAATAGACTTTGAGCACTGTGGGGACTTGTATAAGGTCAAAACCTTCAAGACCATGACCCGGTTATCCAAAAACGGAATGTTTGTTTATGGGTCAGTGCCCGGAACAAGCGTTGCCCATTTTAAGGAAACCGCTGAGGAAATCAGCTTCCGGGTATCAGGCAGTGAAGATGCACAGATAACACTGGAGCTGAATGAGGATACCGAATACGAGGTATTCGTAGATGATAAGAGCATCGGTAAAATGAAGACAAATCTTGGGGGAAAGCTGAATATTAGTGTAGAGCTTGCAGAGACTCAGGAAGTTAGTGTCAGAATAACCAAATAGGGGGATTACATGGGGCTGCTGCAAAGTAATATTTGCAGCAGTTTCCTGTTCCATAGAAAAGAATAACAGATTAGTTTGGAAGTTTACTTCCAAACTTTTTATTGGTGCAGCGCCGTAAGCACAGCTTACGGTATGCGGGGGATGGATATAAAAATGGCAAAAGGAAAAAATACGACAGTGTTTTTCTGTCAGAACTGTGGGCATGAGTCCCCTAAATGGCTGGGGCAGTGTCCTGGGTGCCGGCAGTGGAATACTTTTGTGGAAGAGAAAGTAACAGCCGGCAGCCAGGGAAAAAGCAATGGGGGAGCTGACCGTGAAAAGAACAAGCCGGCTGCCCTTTCAGAGATTTCACTGGAAGAAGAGGACCGGATCAGTACGCACATGCAGGAATTGGACAGAGTGTTAGGGGGAGGGCTGGTAAGAGGATCTCTTACACTTGTAGGTGGGGATCCGGGGATTGGAAAGTCTACATTGCTGCTGCAGGTGTGCAGAAACCTTTCGGAGGATAAGCGGCAGGTGTTGTATGTGTCAGGGGAGGAATCATTAAAGCAGATTAAAATCCGCGCCAACCGTATTGGAGAATTTGGCGCCTGTCTGAAACTTTTATGCGAAACCAGTCTTGAGACAATAGAGGAAACCATCCGGCATACCAAACCGGATGTAGTGGTAATCGATTCCATTCAGACCATGTATCATGAAAGCATTTCCTCCGCACCGGGAAGCGTTTCACAGGTACGGGAAGCCACCAGCGTATTTTTGCAGCTGGCCAAAGGACTGAATACCGCAATTTTTATTGTGGGACATGTAACCAAAGAGGGAACGGTGGCAGGGCCCCGTGTGCTGGAACATATGGTAGATACTGTGCTTTATTTTGAAGGAGACAGATATGCGGCATACCGTATCCTTAGGGGGGTAAAAAACAGATTTGGCTCTACCAATGAAATTGGCGTGTTTGAGATGGCCTCCTCCGGGCTTAAAGAAGTCTTTAACCCTTCTGAGTTTATGCTAAGCGGAAAACCGGAAGAGGCAAGCGGTTCCGTGGTGGTCTGTTCGCTGGAAGGCACACGCCCCATGCTGATAGAAATACAGGCGCTTGTATGTCATTCAAATTTTGGCATTCCAAGGCGCCAGACTATAGGAACCGATTTCAACAGAGTGAATCTTTTGATTGCGGTACTTGAAAAGCGTCTGGGTTTATCCCTTGGAAACTGCGATGCCTATGTAAATATCGCAGGAGGAATCCGTATACAGGAGCCGGCAACTGATTTAGGGATTGCAATGGCTATTGTTTCAAGCTTTAAAAACAAAGTGATAGACAGCAAAATGATTGTTGTGGGAGAAGTGGGATTAAGCGGTGAAGTTCGGGGAGTCAGCATGGTACAGGCAAGGGTGCAGGAGGCAAAAAAGCTGGGATTTACCCTCTGTGTTATTCCTTCCGTGTGCATGGACAGCGTAAAAGAAATTAAGGGAATCCGAATAATTGGTGTAAAGAATGTGAGGGAGGCCATAGACCTTTTATGACAGATTTATAAATAAATTTAAAAATTTTGTGTTCAAATAAAGCTTTTTGTGGTAAAATATATTTTGATTTGTCTGTACACAACTTAAAAGAAAGAAAGACCGGGAAGCGTACAGAACTTTCAAACCATCAATTGATGCAGTATCACAGGCAGATGATACCCATAAGGAATGTGGATTACGCGGTGTTGCATATAAGATCTGGGATATGCGGAGGTAAAAATGGATAAAAAGAAATGGGTTAAACATATTCCATTATTTATTTTAGAGATTGTTGTGCTAGTGGCAGCCGCCTGTATTTTATACATTACGCTCCGGGCTACTGACAGTAAAAATGGGGCTGAAAAAGTAGTAATTGATAAGGAAGATATCATTGTTAATCCGGAAGTCAAAGAAAAAATACAGGATATTGCTCAGTCTGGGGCAGAAAGTGAATATTCCGGCATTTTTAATGTGGCTTTTTTTGGGGTGGATGCCAGAGATGGCAGTCTTGGCAAGGGAAACCGGAGCGATACGATCATGATTTGTTCCATCAATATGGATACCCATGAGATACGCCTTGTTTCCATATACAGAGACACATATTTGAATCTGGGAAATGATGCCTATGGAAAATGTAATAAGGCCTATGCACTGGGAGGACCGGAGCAGGCGATTGGGATGATTAATAGAAACACAGATTTATATGTGACGGATTATATTACTGTGGGATTTGAAGGGCTGATGGAAGCCGTAGATGCCCTTGGGGGCGTTGAGATGGAGATTACGGAAGTGGAAATCAGCCATCTGAATAACTATCAAAGCACTATGGCGGCGGAGATGGGGATTGAATATACGCCAGTGACCAAAGCAGGCAGACAGACACTTAACGGTCTTCAGGCTACGGCTTACTGCCGTATCCGTTATGGCGGCGGGGATGATTTCAGGCGTACCCAGCGGCAAAGGGATTTGCTGGTAGCCATGATGGAAAAAGGAAAGACATCCTCAATTGGAACCCTGACAGAGGCATTAAACGCAGTTTTCCCCAATGTCAGGACTTCTCTGGATATAAAAGACATTTTGCCTGTGCTTGGCATGATAGGCGATTACAAGGTGACGGTAAGCGATGGGTTCCCCTTTGTGGGAATGAGAAATGGAGGAACCATTGGAACAAACGGTTCTTGTGTGGTGCCTACCTCACTGGAAGAAAATGTGGTGAAGCTTCATGAATTGCTGTACAATGAAGTAAATTACAAGATTTCCAGTGACGTGTCAGAATTTAGCAAAGTGATAAAAGCAGACACGGAAGATTACCTCATTTATTAATTTAGGAATTATAAATAACAAAGTATAAGAAACAAAATTTAGCAGACACCTGTAGTTTACAACTGCAGGTGTTTTATGTATAATACTTGTGGGCAGTTTTGCCTGTACCTTGATAATTGCATAAAGTAAATGAAACTGTCATTGTTTTCCCTTATCTAGCGCCATGGCCTTTTGAAACAAGTAAGTACAGATGTAAATGTTACCAGGAATGTTATACTGACGGAACAGATACTAGAAAGGCTGACGAGGAAAAGAGTTATCGAAAATTCGGCGGATGCTCTTTCGTATCCCCTCCGGTGCGAGATATACCGGCAAATATGCAGGTAACTTCAAAACAAATACGGTATAGCGGAGGAAAAGAATTATTATGCTTTGCTTTTATGTCAAATAGGTAATTGCGAAACTTGAAGTTGTGAAAATATTCTGACAATATATTCCACTCAAATCCTGTTGCACCGGGCATTCCATCAAGCCCAGCAGGACAGAAGACAGTCGGGGAGCGTCCCTCCTGCCTTCTATGGTCTTGATTCCATGGTGCATAAGGCTTTTCGCAGAATATATTGTCAGAATATTCAGCAAGTTTACGAGTTTCGCAATTACCTACTTTTATGTCAAAAGCAGAGAAGATTCATAGCATATAAACAGAGGTCCCTGGTGTGGACGGCGCACCAGGGCATAATAATAAATCGGAAAGATGAGGGAAACAATATGTGTGGAATTATTGGATATACAGGAAAAGGCAGGGCAGAAAAAATCATGCTGGATGCGTTGGAGCTTTTGGAATACAGGGGCTATGACAGTGCGGGAATTGCACTTTTAAAAGGCGGCAGTGCACAGATTGTTAAGGGTACGGGACGGGTTAGAGACTTACGGAAGCTGTGCGCAGACCAAAAGCCGGAAGGAACCTGTGGAATTGGCCATACCAGATGGGCGACGCATGGGGGCGTATGTGATGCAAACGCCCATCCCCACAGATTTGGCCATATTACACTGATACATAACGGAATCATAGAAAATTACAGAGAACTGACGGAAAAGTATGGACTGGAAGGACGCTTGAAATCGGAGACGGACAGCGAAGTGGCAGCGGCTGTGCTGGAGCATTTTTATACCGGAGATCCCTATTCGGCAATCCGCAGAACAGTGCTAAAATTAAAAGGAACCTTTGCACTGGCAATTATGTTTGATGACCAGCCGGATAAAATTTTTGCTGTCCGCAACGTAAGCCCTATTGTGGCGGCGGTTACGCCTGGAGGCGCCATTTTATCTTCCGATGTGGCGGCAATTGTGCCCTATACGGCAGTTTATTTTGTATTGCCCGAATTTCATGTGGCCTGTTTAAAGCCTGACGGAATCGAAATGTATGACTTATCCGGTGACAGGGAAGAGATTGAATGGCTGAAGGTGGATTGGGATGTAACCCGGAGCGGAAAGGGCGGTTATCCCTTTTATATGGAAAAGGAAATTATGGAGCAGCCCCAGGTAATAGAGGAAACCATCCGGCCAAGAATAAAAGATAATATGCCGGATTTTTCATCGGAAGGAATCCCCGACAAGGTGTTTTCTGCCTGTCAGAGAATATGCGTGATTGCCTGCGGCACCGCCATGCACGCAGGTTTGGTGGGGAAAAGCCTGATCCAGGCAATGATTGGCATTCATGTAGATGTGGTGATGGCTTCCGAGTTTATGTATAATGATCCGGTGGTGGATAAAGATACGCTGGTAATTGCAATTTCACAGTCGGGAGAGACGATTGATACCTTAGAGGCCCTTAAATTTGCAAGAAAGTGCGGTTCTCCCAGTATTTCCATTGTAAATGTAAAAGGGGCGTCTATTGCCCGTGAAAGCGAATATGTGATTTATACTAACGCAGGACCGGAGATTGCAGTGGCAAGCACCAAAGCTTACACTACCCAGCTTGCAGTTCTTTACTTGGTAACAGCTAGAATGGCAGTGGCAAGGGGGCTGTGGGGCAGTGAAAAGATCAGGAATTTTATAAAGGAGCTGCTTAGGGTGCCGGAAGTGATGAAAAAAATTCTGGATACTAAGGATGAGATACACCGCCTGGCAGGTACAATATTAAATGCCCGTGATGTGTTTATGATAGGCCGGGGATTGGATTATTCTATTTTATTGGAAGGTTCCTTAAAATTGAAAGAGGTTTCCTATATTCATTCTGAAGCATACGCTTCCGGGGAACTAAAGCATGGAACGATTGCGCTGATCACAGAAGATACGCCGGTGATTGCAGTGGTGACACAGGAAAAGCTAAAAAGCAAAGAGCTTTCCAATATCAGAGAGGTACAGTCAAGAGGTGCGAGAGTGTTGCTTTTGATTAAAGAAAACGAAACACTGGATGAAGGGGAAAAATGGAGCTGTATTTACCGGCTTCCGCAGATGGAAGATCCCTTCATGGTGATGCCGGCTTCCATTGTACTTCAGCTTATTGCATACTATGTATCTCTTGATAAAGGGCTGGATGTGGATAAACCAAGAAATCTTGCAAAGGTGGTTACGGTTGAATAGGTTTAACAAGGGGGGAAAAGTCCGGGTTTTTGTAGCTTTAGGCTAACAAAGGGGTATGAGAGGAAGCCTGGAAATTATTTTTTATTCTGAAAAAGAAAAGGGAAAACAATGACAAAAATAACAGATGATAATTTAGTTGCAATTATGGTAAATCAGGCAGGATTTGAATACGACATCCATTCTCTGGTAAAAGCATTTTATCCTGCCTGCAATGTGAAAGTATTTATAAAAGAGGAACAGGAGCCCCTGGCGCAGAATCATGGGAACGCCTGTGAGGGGAAGGAAAGCTCCGGCTTAAGTCTGCCGGAGCTTATGATAGATTTTACAAAGGAAGCTGTTTTGATTTCCCTGAAGGGAGGGAAACCGGGAACGGCTTCTTTTGCTGAAAAAAAGGCAGAGATCTCCCCGGACATGCCCAGGCCGGAGGTAAAAAACCGTTTGAAGCAGGTTTTATACAAGACGCTTTCAGAGTATACAGGCAGGAAGCTTCCCTGGGGAACCCTGACAGGTATCCGTCCCACGAAAATTCCTATGAGTATGCTTGAAGAAGGAAAATCCAGCAAAGAAATAATGAAGTATATGGAAGATGTTTACTATATCAGTAAGGAAAAAGGAGAGCTGGCAATCCAAATCGCCCAAAGGGAAAAAGAAATTCTTGCGCCATTACATTGCGAAAATGGCTATAGTCTTTATATCGGTATTCCCTTTTGCCCAACGACCTGCCTGTATTGCTCCTTTACTTCGTTTCCGGTCTTTTCATGGAAAGAGAAAATTGGAGAATACCTGGATGCACTGGATAAAGAAATTGAGTTTGTGGCGCATAGCTTTGAAAATAAGGTACTGGATACCATTTATATCGGCGGCGGAACCCCTACTACACTGGAAGCCGAAGAGCTGAAAAGACTGATTTTAAAAATCAGAAATACCCTTGATCTTTCCAATCTTAAAGAGTTTACAGTGGAGGCAGGGCGGGCAGACAGCATAACGCCGGAGAAGCTGGCAGTGCTTAAACAATACGGAGTCACAAGAATTTCGGTGAATCCACAGACAATGAAACAGGAGACATTGGACTTTATCGGAAGAAAGCATACGGTTTTGCAGGTGAAGGAAGCCTTTGCAATGGCAAGGAAGGCAGGGTTTGAAAACATTAACATGGATTTGATACTTGGCCTGCCTGGGGAAAGGGAGAGAGACGTATTTCATACAATGGAGGAAATTCAAAAACTAAATCCCGACAGCCTGACGGTTCATTCCCTTGCGGTAAAACGGGCCTCAAAGCTTAATTTGTGGATAGAGGAAAATGGGATTTCTTCGCTGAATAATACAGATGAGATGATGCAGATTACGGCAAGAGGAGCAATGCAGATGGGAATGGCGCCCTATTATCTCTACCGTCAGAAAAATATGTCTGGTAATTTTGAAAATGTAGGGTATGCCAGAGAAGGAAAATATGGAATATATAATATTTTGATTATGGAGGAGAAACAGACTATCGTGGCTTGCGGAGCCGGTTCGATTTCCAAACGGGTGTACCCGGAGGGACGGATCGAGAGAAGCGAGAATGTGAAGGATGTTTCCCAATATATTGAGAGAATCGGGGAAATGATTGAGCGCAAAAAGCATCTTTTAGATGATTGCTGATTAAATTTGTAAAAGGAAACTCATTCAGCAGAAGGCATAATTGAGTACTAAAAAATTCTAAAGTACAACATAAGTGCAACAAATAGAAAAAAGACTTTTTTAAAGCAATGGGTGGTTCACAAATTGGGCTTCCCGTTGCTTTTTAACGATAGTAGCAAAAAGTCCTTGATAACTATAAATGAATTACTTTAATGACATAAATGCTTTCAAATGAAAGAGCGATGAATAATTTGACAAAGGATCATTTTGGTTATAGATGCAAGTATTGGTATGCTGGTAAAAAATGAAGTTACTGTATCCGCCATAACAGTACCCATTCGCCTTTGTGCTTAATTTAGCTATAAAATTATAAAATTCTTCGGACATTTGAAAACTTTTTCCAGGGTCGAGACAATATATATATGCAAGGGCAAATCTTTGCAAGTCGACTTGAAAGAAGAAGGAGGATGGCTGCTATGAATAATGAAGAATTCGAGCGGTTTGTCCTGAAGTTTGGAAAGGATATTCTGCGGTTTTGCCGGATGACAGCCGGAGATGCGGAAAATGGGGACGAACTGTATCAGGACACTATGCTCAAGCTGCTGGAGAAAAAGAAAAGGCTGGACTTTACGCAGAACACAAAGAGTTACGCTTTATCCACTTCAATTTATCTCTGGAAAAATAAGAAGAAAAAATATGCAAACAGGATGAGGCTGGTTCAGTTTGACAGTATGGACGAGATGTCTGATGAGGGATATGAAGTTTCCGATCATGACAATGAGGTTTCGCCGGAGCACATTGTATTGCAGCAAAATGAGATAGACATGATTCAGGAATTAGTTGCCTCCCTGCCTGAGAAGTACAGGATACCAATCTATTTGTATTATTCAGCGGATATGCAAATAAATGAGGTGTCGGAGATTCTTGGACTGCCGGAAGGAACCGTTAAGAGCCGGATGCGGAAAGCAAAGAAGCAGTTAAAGGAAAAATTGGAGGCAATAGGATATGACAGATGAAAAATTGAATCAAATCTTAAAACAGGCCCTTGCTCCTGAAATAAGTGATAAAGAAATCCGGGTACATAGAAGGAGGAAGGATAAAATGAAAAAATTTGGTGAAATAGGAAAAGTTATTGCAGCAGCAGTGGCAGCTGCGGTTATTGGAATCGGTGGACTGGGGTATTTTAATCCGGCGCTTGCAGCAAAGATACCGCTGATTGGGAAAATTTTTGAAAAAGTTGAGGAGGACGTTATATACTCTGGTGATTACACAGATAAGGGAATCGTTTTGACAAATGAAGATTATGCAGGAAATTTGGATACGTCGAATTATTCCGTATCTGATAAAGGAATTACATTGACTGCATCAGAAGTCTACTGTGATGGATATTCCATATTCCTTACGGTAAATATTGAAGCAGAAGATGCAGATTTTACTCATATTCCGGAGCATTATACAGGCATGAATGTTGCAGATAACAAAACAGCCGCAGGATTTTATATAGGCGGAACATGGAGTGCTGATGGCAATTCAACGGAGCAGCTCGAAAACACATTTGAGGGTAAGGTAATCGACAGTCACACCTTTGCGGGTATGCTGAAGATAGACCTTGCGGAGAAACTTGCAGGCACCGGGGAACTTCATTTAAATGTAGACGGGCTTGGTTATGATGACGACAGGATGCTTGATAGTGAAGAAATATCTGCATCCCACTGGACAGATGGCAACTGGAATCTTATTATTCCGTTTGAAGTAAATGGAACAGATGTTAAGACGATTGAAGTGGGTGAGAAAAAGGGAAATATTACATTTGATAATGTAGTGATATCTCCGTATCAAGTGATTGTCCATGCGACAACACCGGGAGAGCAGAGAGAACTGACAGATGACAGGAGGGAAAAGCTGCTTTCAAAAGATCCGGACATGACAGATGCAGAGATGTTTGAGCTTCTGGGGTGGTCTTATGCACCCTGCCAGACAATTTGTTTTAATCAGGATGGGGAAATGCTTTACCCGGATACGGAAATGGCAGGCAGGGCAGGATTTGCAGTTCAGGGAAAAGAGATAAAAACCCTGCATATCTTTATTTTTGATAACCTTGATGACTGGGCACAGATGGAGCAGGAGGGAATGAACAGCAGTGCGGCGGACAGGGCTGTCATAGCTAAGGAAATTTATGTAGAGTAAGTGGACGGAAACAGTAAACGAGAGATATAAAAGAATGGAACGTAAATGGATTAGGCATTAAGGCGGGAAAGTGTTTATTGGAAAAGAACCGATAAACGCTTTTCTGCTTTCTGAATCAATGATATACTGTGCTTTATGGCAGTGCTGATTTGTTTTCATACAGTTATATTTATAGGAAATTGCGAAACTCGTAAACTTGCTGAATATTCTGACAATCTATTCTGCGAAAAGCCTTATGCACCATGGAATCAAGACCATAGAAGGCAGGAGGGACGCTCCCCGACTGTCTTCTGTCCTGCTGGGCTTAATGGAATGCACGGTGCAACAGGATTTGAGTGGAATATATTGTCAGAATATTTCCATAACTTCAAGTTTTGCAATTACCTAAGTTATATTTAGAAAGAGAGGATAACTTGGACTATCCGGAGGAATACATGGAAATCTTTTGGGGAGAAAAATACCGAATGGAGAAAGTTGATTATATCAATTTACAATTTAGAAACATTTTTGAGGTATACTTTTCTATTATTAAAAAAGGGAGTGTGTAAAAGTTGGCAGAAATATTAATTGTGGAAGACGAACTTTCCATTAATGAATTGATAAGGAGGAATTTAAGTCTTACAGGGCATCACTGTACCCAGGCTTTCGACGGATTGTCTGCAATTGAGCTGTTGGAAAAGGGACAATTTGATTTACTTATTCTGGATATTATGCTGCCTGAACTGGATGGATATCAGGTGCTTGAAAGAGCTTCGGGAATTCCGTCTATTTTTCTGACAGCCAAAAGTGAACTGACTGATAAGCTGAAAGGACTGGCTATGGGGGCAGATGATTATCTGACAAAGCCTTTTCAGATGCTGGAGCTGGCGGCGCGGGTGGAAGCGCTGCTGCGGAGAACCAAAAAGGTTGAGGTAGAATTTACATTGGGAGATTTGAAATGTGATTTTGACAGACATCAGATTTTCTTAGAGGGTACAGTTGTAGAATGTACACCCAAAGAATATGAACTGCTGGAGGTGTTGATTCGTAACCGGAATATAGCCCTTTCCAGGGAAAAGCTGCTGGATATGGTTTGGGGATATGATTTTGACGGTGGTACCCGTACTGTGGACGTTCATATACAGAGACTGCGCCATAAGCTGCATTTGGAAAATCATATCAGGACAGTGTATAAACTTGGATACCGACTGGAGGTTTAAAGCGTGGCGGTAAACTTCCAAATTCAATATTGGCGTTGTATTGCAGGCATTGTCTGTGATATGCAGGGGTAAAAGTATGGAAGTAAACTTCCATACTGCTTATTGGCGCAGTATCACAAGCAGCGCTTGTGATATGCGGGGGAAAAAGAATGAAAAAACGGACTTTTTTCGTTATGCTGACTTTGTTTCTTATATTTCTTAATTCTATGATAGTGATCGTTTCTATTGTCATTCTAAACGATAAACTCTCAACTGTCAGGGACAGATGTCTGGCAGAGCACTATGTTATTGCCTCCTCCTTGATTGGGGATATACAGGCATTGGATCAGCGGGAAAATAATGTGGAAGAAAAAATAGGTCAGCTGATGGGCTCATATATCCGGTACCTGCAGGGAAAAGGAAGCGGACTTGCAGTGTCTTTCTCCGGGGAATGGATTTATAAAAGCTCTGCACATATGTTAAAAAATAATACAAACTTTCCGCCGGATACAGATTACAGGCAGGAGAGGATTGTTTATATGGAAAATGAAACCAATCCGGTTCTCTGTATTTATGGCAGATTTCCGGCTCCGTGGCAGGAATATGGACTTATGTACACTGGAAGCTTAAGCGACATCATTTCATCATGGCGTTATATGAAAAACATCCTTTTTTTTATGGGGGCTGTGATGATGTTTGCTATGGCATTTTTTCTCTTTCAATTTCTGAATATTATCTTTCGTCCATTAAGACAGATTTCCAGCGCTTCAACAAATATTGCAAATGGAAATTATGAAAGCAGGCTTTTGGTTAAGGGAAAGGATGAAATTGCCAGCGTGGCGCATAACTTTAATCTTATGGCAGAGCAAGTGGAGATGCAGATTATGTATTTTCAGGAGATTGCGGAGCAAAAACAGAAGTTTATTGACAATTTTTCCCACGAGTTACGAATTCCTTTAACAGCAATTTACGGGTATGCAGAGTATATTCAAAAAGCACATATATCAGTGGAAGAACGTTATGAATGTACGCAGTTTATCATGTCAGAGTGTACCAGACTCCAAAATATGGCTTATCAGCTTCTTGATATGGCACTGTTAAGGAGTGACGAAATTGAAGAGGAAGACTGTTCTGTGGCGACGCTTTTTGAGCAGTCCGGAAGGGTGATGTATGTAAAGGCTGGGGAAAAAAGAATCAATCTGTCCTATACCATGTCTGGAAATTTTATTATCAGAGGTAATATGGAACAGCTGCTTATCCTGTTTAACAATCTGATTGATAACGCAATGAAAGCAAGCCCGCCGGAAGGGGAAATATGTGTTTCGGCTTATTTAAAGGAAAACAGGACTGTAGTGGAAATGGAAGACCATGGGATTGGCATGGAACCAGACCAGATTTCTCATATAAAAGAAGCTTTTTACCGTGTAGATAAGGCCCGCAGCCGTGCTGTGGGTGGTGCGGGTCTTGGGCTATCTATCTGCGAGAGAATAGTGCAGCTTCATCATGCAGAACTGACATTTACTTCTGAACGCGGAAAAGGAACCATAGTAAGGCTTCTTTTTCCGCAGGTGTGAAAGACAAAAATTTACAAGTTCATAACAGTTTTGATATTTCTTTGATAAAGAACGGCTTTATAGTGTAGTTATCAAAACATTTAGAAAGGAGTTTATTTATGAAACGAAAAAATATCTTAACATTAACAACAGTAACATGTGTTATTATTGGTGCAGGAACTATCCTTTTCAACCTTGTAACCGAAGCGGCCATGGTGACGAGAATTGGACAGGTGGAATCTGTTCCCACCAGTTATCAGGTTTCTGACCGTCTGGAGGCAGCACTGCCAGAACCTGAAGAAGAAAGCAGCAGAAAGGTAAATTATCATGTAAGTATGGACAGCCTCAATACCGGAACGCCTACGGATATGGATTTAACGATGGAAGAGGCTGCAAAGATAGGCGCAGAATACCTGAAGAATATTTTCGGGCTGGATTTGGAGGGGGCTTTTGTATATATGATGTATTATCCGGGAACTGAAACCTTTCCACGTGCTTTCTGGTCAGGTGATGTTCTGTTTGAAAAAGAGCAAACACCTGAAAGTACAAGATGGACCTATATGATAGATGCAGTGACAGGTGAGCTTTTCAACATCGGTCATGGCAGACAGCTGGATGTAAATGTCCCCCTTGAATATAACGCGGCGCTGGAAAAAGATTATAGCATATATGCGGAGCTGGCCAAAAAGAAAATGGAGGAATGTAAGCTGATTAATAGCCAGGTGGACCGTGTAGAGTACAATTGTCAGGGGTATTCCGGAAACGATCCGACGATTGCAGTAAATGTTATTGGTGAGAACGGAGAAATTGTCAATATGTGTTTTTCACGGTACGATCAGACATTTTTGGGATTGATTACAGATACTTCACGGAGGATTACAGAGTCTGCATTGGACAATCTGATTGGCGAAGTAAAGAGCGTGGATTTTCAGTAAAGAACTGATACTATGAAGCTTTTCAACCTTTTCTGCTTTGGTTAAATACTAAATAAATCAAGGTGAAATAAGAACGGGATGTATATACAGGCACTTGTCATCATGACAGGTGCCTTTTTTGGCAGGGCAAAAAGAGAAGGTATTTAAAATGTCTGGAAACAGATGAAATTATTTATATGAAATTCATCTTGATATGATATGTTTGGACGTATAAAATTAAAGGCAGAAAGAAAAGTGAAGAATTAAAATTTCACACACTTTAGGGATGGTGGAAAAATGATTATTCTGTAGTGAAAAATGGTGGGAAGATAGAACTGACAGCAAAGGAGTTTGAAAATCCAAAGCTGTTTATGGTAAATCCCTATAAGGTTTATACCAAAGAGCAGATTTATTCTGCTGTGTGAAGGATGCCTATGTTGGAGATGAAAATGCAGTGAACGTTCATATCAGCAGGCTGCGGAATAAAATAGAGGACAATCCCTGTAATCCCAGGTATATCATTACAGTTTGGGGATTGAATATAAATTGGGAGAAGTGTAAATGAATGATAAGCCGATTTTTTTCCTGATATGTATGAATATTCTGCTGCTTGCAGTTGTGTGTTACCAGCAGATTGTGTTCGGAAGAGGCATTCAGGATAAGCTGAAAAAATCAGTGAAAAGCTGTCAGATATTTTAGAAAGGACAGCGATGAAAAGGGAATGGTTTTTACGGATAATAAGGTATTAATGAGCTTATGCGGACAGATTAACCGGATACTTTTAGACAGACAGAAAGTAAAAACGGATTACAGAAAACAGGAACTGTCTGCCAAGAAAATGCTTGCAAATATTTCACATGATATAAAAACACCATTTACAGTTATTCTTGACTATCTGGAAAAAATGGGGATGGAAAATAAGGATAATGAAACATTGCAAAAGGTGGAGGTAAAAGCCAGACAGGGTATGGAGCTGATAAACCAGTTTTTTACTTTGGCAAAATTGGAAGCCGGGGATATGAATATTATTGAAATAACAAAAGTTAATATCAATGAGCTGTGCAGAGAGAATGTACTTGGTTTTTACGGGCTGCTAATTCAGATTGACTTTAATATGGGAAATTTTTCTTTTTATGTACAGCTTTTTTGAAATCTGTAGTGACTGTAAGCATAAGCTTTATCGCACTGTTTATAGGATTGAAAATGAAGTCATCTATGGCAGCCATTATTACTTCCCTTCTATTAGTTTTACTGACACAGGCAAATATTGGTGATTTTTTATTAGCGGGAAATCTGGTATTCCCTGTTATTTTAACAGTTATATCGTTACTATTCACGGCCTGGGAGCCGCTCATAGTAACAATTCGGAGCGATATTCCAAGTTTTGCTTCGCAAAAATCGCCCCTCACTCCTGCATCATGTTCTCACGGAATGCGCAACAAGTGCACATTCCTGACCCGTGAATAGTAACGTTATATCCTTTGTGTTTGCTTTGTTATCTATCATTACTATAGAGAATTTTACTCTTCCATGTTATACTAAACGAAACAGTTCCGATTATGGGAAAAGGCGCCGGTGCCCTATAAATTGGTTAACCATGGCGTTCCATTATATCATATATATATGTATAAGAGCTTGGTTGGAACTTTACCTTCCCAGAGTATTTTAGTACATCGAATATTTAATTTCTGATACATTGGCTCAAGATGATTGCTTCATATGCAAGGTGGAGGAAGGAGGCAATGCGGTGGCATTGTTGACTGACGACAACGCGGCAATAGCGTAAACAGCGAGTGCTGATTACGCAAGAATTGGCGCAATGCTGTACTGGTATCCATTGAAAGTGTGCTGTTAATTAGCTTAAATGAAAAGTTATACATAACAAAAAGAAACTTACTTCCATGTATGAGAGGGCAGAAAGAAGAGTTGGACATAAAGTACTGTAGTGGAAATTGCCAAAGTAATTAGCATGTATAGAACAGAAATATTTTTCTGAACAGAAAGAAAATTTATAGAAAGATGAGAGAAATAATATGAAGCATATAGGCACAAAAATTATTGAAACAAAACGTCTGATTCTTCGGCCTTTTAAAAAGGAAGATGGGGAGCCGATGTTTCATAATTGGGCATCAGATCCGGAAGTAACCAGATTTTTGACCTGGCCGGCTCATGAAAATCCGGGAATTTCAAGGATGGTAGTGGAAAGCTGGATTGAGGAGAATAAAAATCCGGAAAACTATCAGTGGGCGATTGAATGGAAGGCGATTGGTGAACCGATTGGAAGCATTTCTGCAGTGAAAACAGATGCGGGCACACAGTCGGCTACCATTGGATATTGTATTGGACGAAGCTGGTGGGGACAGGGAATTATGACAGAAGCGCTTCAGGCAGTGATAATTTTCTTTTTTAAGGAAGTGGGAATGAACAGTGTGAATGCCTGTCACGATCCACGGAATCCAAATTCAGGCAGAGTTATGCGAAAATGTGGGATGACCTATGAAGGAACATGGAGAGAGGGCGGTGTGAATAATCAGGGTATATGTGATGAGTGCTGGTATTCCATTTTAAAAAAGGAATATGAGGCATTGGCCAGACCTAAATGGTCGGTAAAGCAGTTAACAGACCCTTTGGAAAAAACAAGTATAGCAAGGGAAATACTGGAAACATTGACGGAGTGGTTTGGGATTGCAGAAGCAAGGGAAGCGTATATAGGAGAAAGTACACAGCAGTTGTTTTTTGCTGCGTTCTGTGCAGAACGCCCCATAGGTTTTCTGTGCCTGAAGAAGACAGGAAAAGAAACCGCCGAGCTTGCAGTTATGGGAGTTTTAAAGGAATATCATCATCAGGGGGTTGGAAGGGAATTATTTCAGGCAGCGAAAAAGTGTGCGGCCCGGAAAGGATATTCATTCTTGCAGGTTAAGACCGTACAAATGGGCTGTTATGAGGAATATGACAAGACTAACAGGTTTTATCAGAGCCTGGGGTTTGGAGAGCTTGAGGTTTTTCCCACATTGTGGGGAGAGAAAAATCCCTGTCAGATTTATGTTATGAAGACAGAAG
This sequence comes from uncultured bacterium, assembly GCA_947381965.1. Taxonomy (GTDB): domain Bacteria; phylum Bacillota; class Clostridia; order Lachnospirales; family Lachnospiraceae; genus Suilimivivens. The sequence goes on along the minus strand of CANCXX010000028.1, from coordinate 1,878 downwards.
GGTAGTTGCTGTCTATGGGTCAGGAATGTGCACTTTCGGCGCGTTCCGTGAAAATATGATTTAGGTGTGAGGGCGAGCGGTTTTAGTGTAGCAAAATTTTAATTATTGCCCCAAATAATAATAAAGAGAAGAGATGGTTGGATGAAAATAAAATGATAGCATCCAACCATAAAAAGTGGTATACTATAGCAGACAAAATGGATTCATTCAGAAAGGGCGACTATTTATGGATGCGGTGCATGGTTTGGAAGGACAGGAATCATCCTATGTATTAGAAGATGCAATGGAAGTTTTAATGTGGGAGTTAGATGGTGCAATTGAAGACCAAAGAAGCGGCAGGGTGATATCTGAAGAAGAACTGTGGGAAGAAATTGATGCAATATAGTGTGGGTGGCGTATGCAGCAAAAGAAATATGAGATAGAGTATACTTACAGCAGCAGAAACGATATAAGAAAAATAAAAGAAGATATTCTGGAATATTTTAAGTACCGGGAAATGGGCGAGGACTTTATGCGTAAAATGAAAGAGGCAGCAGGCAGAATAAAGATGCAGCCTGCTGCCCAGGAAATGACAGGCTTTGAGCATAAAGGGTATGATATTTATATAAGGCCATACCGTGCGTATCTGATTTTTTATATTATAGATGAAGAGAATGCTATGATAACAATTCTCCGCATTTTGCAGGATGGGATGAATTGGCAATTTATTATAAAACAGTGGCTTGCACAAAAAGATAAAAAAATTTAAAAAAAATATTGACAACTATAGTAGAAAAATAGTATAATAGCAGAGCAGTCAAGGAAATGACTGAAAGAAATGGGATCTTAGCTCAGCTGGGAGAGCATCTGCCTTACAAGCAGAGGGTCATAGGTTCGAGCCCTATAGGTCCCACTCCTGAAAAATTAGGATAATATTATATGGCGAGATAGCTCAGCTGGCTAGAGCATACGGTTCATACCCGTAGTGTCGAGGGTTCAAGTCCCCCTCTCGCTACTAAAAAATACCGCAGTAATGCGGTTTTTTTTATGGGTCGGATAGATCCTGTTGAGTGCATTGGAGTTTCAGGGCAGAGAAACGGAAATGTACTCAACGTTAAACCACCCGCTATGCGGATGCACGACGATTGTTATACAAAAATCACCTTTCCATTATAATAGAGGTGTTCAGGTCACTATTAGAGAAAGGAAAGGTGATTTTATGGCAAAGCAAACGAATTCGCTCGCACACACGAAGTGGATGTGTAAATATCACATCATCTTCACCCCAAAGTATAGACGGAAGATTGTCTATAATCAATATAAAACAGATCTGCGGGATATTTTGAAGCAGTTGTGTAGTTACAAGGGTGTGGAGATTTTAGAAGGGCATCTTATGCCCGACCACGTGCATATGCTGGTAAGCATACCGCCAAAGATAAGGCGTGTCCTCGTTCATGGGATATCTTAAAGGGAAAAGTGCGCTGATGATGTTTAACAGGCATACAAATCTGAAGTACAAGTTTGGGAACCGTCACTTTTGGTCAGAAGGCTATTATGTGAGTATAGTAGGATTAAATGAAGCCACGATCAAAAAGTATATTCAGGAGCAGGAGAAAGCAGATATCATGCAGGACAAGCTGAGTGTAAAAGAATATGAAGACCCTTTTAAGGGTCAAGGCTGAGTAGTACAAACACCCCTTTAGGGGTAGTAACGAGTCAAAAGCAATGTGGCTTGAACGGAGCCGTGGGCAGGCTTCCCATGGTCTTAAAGAGAAAGCCAGCATCTTGAGACGCAGCCAAGCAGGGCGGGCTTAGAGCCCGCGTCCCTAGCCACCCGTTTTACGGAGGCCGCTGAAAAAGTAGATACCACCGCCTATATTTGGTATAATATAATTATCA
>CANCXX010000027.1 GCA_947381965.1 uncultured bacterium | reverse complement strand
AGCGCATTGGCATTATTGGTTCCAATGGAGCAGGAAAAACCACACTGGTAAAAGCGCTTTTAGGTCTGGTGCCGTATAAGGGCAGAGTAATAACCGGGCTGTCACCGGAAGAGATGGCGGTACATATGCAGTTTAATGAGTATGTAACTACCATGCCTGTCCGGTATATTATGGAAAGCATTTTAAATACCAGAATCAGGGATAACAAGGATTTACAGGAGTTAATTGCTTTTTTTGACTTTGAGCCGTGTCTTTCTAAAAAGTTTAGTGCTCTTTCAGGGGGACAGAAGCAGAAGTTTACTATTATTATGGTGATGCTTCAAAAGGCGGAACTGACCTTTTATGATGAGGTTACATCTGGGCTGGATTTTGAAACCAGGCAGAAGTTAATGGAAAAGCTTGTGGACTGGTATCGGGATAAGGAAGATACACTGGTGGTAATATCCCATTATTATGAAGAACTAGAGCAACTGGCAGATAAAATTCTGATTCTGGATAAGGGAAAGGTGGCGGCTTATGGAAAAAAGGAAGAGCTTTTCAGGACTTATTGCGGAAGGGTAGTCTTTATATTGGAAAATAATGAAAGAAACAGGAAGTTATCGGCAGGCTTTCCGGTTTTGAAGTCTCCTGACCATTTGATTGCCATATCCTGCAGGGACAGAAATGAAGAAGGGAAAATAACAACAGTTTTAATGGAAAATGATGTGAATTTTAAGAGAAGCAATTCAGATATAGAAATCATGTATATCAATGCCCGATATAAATTTCACGAAGAACAGGGGGAAAACTAATATGAAAAAGAAGTGCAGTTTAAAACTGATTATATATGAACTGAGAAATATTAATGGTAATTTTATGCCTCATTTTTTCGGAATTGTTTTTCCGAACCTTATGAGTCTGCTGCTGGTTAAAGCGATTGGAAGCCAGGTACCGGAGGAAATGCAGGGGGAGGTGGCCACCTCCATTATGCTGACTATGACGCTGGTTATTCCCCTTTCCATTATGTTTTTGGGATATGGAGCCTTATATTCCAATGAAGTTGAAAAAGGAATTCCCTTAAGAATGGGTCTTTTCGGATATGGAGGGAAGACGGAAATAACAGCCAAAATACTTGCCCATCTGATTTTTATGACACTTGCCCTTGTGGTATTTGGAATTTTCCAGGTTACGGTAATGGGAATTACCAAACCAGCGTTTTCTTCCTTCCTGTGTCTTTTGGTATCTCTGTATCTGATGGGAGTAATTTTTCTTATTATTGCCCATGCGGTTGCCAATATTTTTCAGAAGTTCAGCCTGACTTTTGGTCTTACAATGTTTATTTATTTTATTATTATGATTTTAACAGGCATGATGGGAGTCAAGACAAAGCAGCTTCCGGAAGTTTTGCAGAAAGTGGCGAAAACCCTTCCCATGACCTATGTGAGCAATGATTTTATTGACTTCTGGCAGGGAGGTTCCTATAACTTTATGCCCTTTATCCAGTCATTTATCTTTCTTGGGGCGGTTGCAGGAATTATCCTGATGGGTTCTTTTTATAAGAATAAAAGAACGAACAGGTGAAACAGTGGAATATTTTGTCTTCAGCAGGTTTTTGGATTTCGTAATTACCTAATACAAAAAGCAGCCTGGTTGTACAGACTGCTTTTTGACAGGCTGCTTATTTATGAAGTCAGCGCTGTTATAATATGCTGGGGTAAAAAAGGTTTTGTGACAAAGGCATCCGCCTTGTATGAAATTGCGGTTTGTATTGTCTTTTGGGCATTGTCCGCTGTGACTATAATGATTCTGGTGTCACTGCATTTTTCTTTTAATTCTCTTAAAAGTTCAAGCCCGTTTTCCTTCCCAAGATGTATATCCAGAAACAGCATATTTGGGGTGTTTCTGCCTAAAATTTCACGAAGCTGTGTGCCGTTTTCCGCCAGGCCGACGCAGGTATACCCCTCTTTTTCCAAAATTCCCTTGATCGTTTCCCGAATGAATTCGGCATCATCACAGACCGCAAAGCTGCCTTTATAAGCACGCCCCAGCAGTTTATCTGTGGTAACATCAAAATAATCTGCAAGGCTGCAAAGCATCTGCACATCCGGCAGCGTGGCGCCGCTTTCCCATTTACTTACGGCGCCTATGGTAACACCCATCTCTTTTGCCAGTACTTCCTGTGTAACTTTCTTTTTGCTGCGCAAAGCTCGTATCTGTTCTCCTATATACATGTGATATTCCTCCTTCTTGCTATGGTTTATGTTATGAAATTGCAAAATAATCAATTGGCCGTTAAAGCGTAAAAAGGATAATCCGATGCGGATTGGACAAAGGCGCTACGACGAGTCAATTTTTGCAATTACCTGATGGTTTATACCGGTATAGTTACAGTATAAAGAATACCAGAAAAAATACAATGGAGGGTTTTTCAAATAACTTTCCCACCGGGAAAGCTTTTTCCTTTCAGTATCAATCTAAACCGTTATGTTTCGAAAGAGTCGTACATATATTCAAGGAATTTAAAGTTATGAATGCTCAAAATATCAAGAAATGTTAGAGACTAAATGATATAGTAAGATTACGGTATCGCACAAAAGGAGAACGGGCAATGGAAAAGCTGCTACTTATCACAAGAGCTTTAGAGCTTATAGAAAATAACCTTACAGAAGACATAAAGACAGTTGATATAGCGAAAGAGTTGTATTGTTCCAAATCTTCTATTGAAAAGCTTTTCAAATATGTAACGAATATGAGTATCAGGGACTATGTTATCCGAAGGCGGATGAGCAGAGCGGCAAAGGACATTGTTACATTTTCTGATGTTTCATTTCTGGAGCTTGCATTTAAATATGGATATGGAAGTAATGAAGCATTTACGAGAGCGTTTAAAAATGTATGGCATGTTACACCATCCAGGTTTCGGAAAAATCCTATGAATTTTGAATTGTTTCCGGCACTTAATCTTGAGCCGGAACTGATGGAGGACGAAAAAATGAAAAGTAAAAAGAAAGTTGATATTAGTGAATTATATGATTATATAAAAGAAAGACGTAACTGCTATCTTGTTGGTGTAGATATAAAAAGTTTAACCCCTATTAATGAAATTTCCCGTGAAGCCGGAGATATTGCGATTCTTACCGCATTGAACCGACTTGAAACGGCATCGGGTGATGAAGACATAGTGTTTAGAATTGGAGGAGATGAATTTGTTGCACTTACCAATTCCGGGGATATGGATTATGCAGAAAAAATAGTAAATGAAATACTTTCTCATAATGGTGAAACATTTAAGTATGGTGACAAGGATATTCCTCTTATACTTCATGTGACACACTATAAAATAGAATTTAATACTATAAGATATGCGGAGCTGTTTTCTAAAATGCAGGATCAGCTTGACAGTATAAAAGTTTGGAAGTAAACTTCCAAACTCATTATTGGTGCAGTGTACTCAAAATCCAAAAGCTGTAGCAAACTATGAAATCATGTTCAGGGGCTTGTGGAGAAATACCGCAAGTCCCTACAGATGACGATTCAATATTAGGCACCAAGAACATACCGTAATTCTATTAAATCTTTCCCTCCCACATTTAAGGGTAACCTCTCACCATTCCATGAAAATCCATGTTTTTCATAAAAGCTTCTTGCACGCATATTTTCTTCAAATACAGTAAGATATATTTGGGAGTGACCAAGGCTTTGAAGCCTTTTTACGGCAAATTCAAACAAGGTGTGTCCATATCCCTGACCAATAAGCTCCGGCCTGACATAGAGAGATATAATTTCGCCCCATCCGGCGAAGGCCATATCCCTTGCGGCGGAAAGAGAGGATGTTCCAAGAAGCTGTTTTCCGTCTGTTAGCACATAGGCGCCTTCTAAAGGCGGCGCCCAATGGTCAAGATTCATATGGTCAAGGTAATCCTGGGGAACAATGCCCCGAAAGGCGTTCTGCCATCCATGAATATAAAGCAGGCGGACTGCGTCTGTATCCGCTGCCGTCATTTTTCTTACATGAATGTTCATTTTATTCTCCTGCATATCAGTCTCCTATCATTTCATTTATGGCTTGTTCCCAGCAGACTTCCGGGATATCCGGCCAGATGCATTTCCCTGTAGCTGCTGTGCACAGCTCCATGGCTCTTTGAAGGATATCGCCGTGAGATACTTCCCCGGTACGCAGCAGGTGGGCTGATATTTTAGACCAGGAAGGCGCTTTTTCATTTAACCCGGAAGAAGAAAGCTCCCCAATTACCTTTTCCACATCATAATCCAGACTGACAAATTCCGGTTCCCATATTCCGTCTGTGCCTTTTAATATCATAAACTGAGACTTCCCATGGCTTTGCAGGGGAATGCCTACAGAGCCGGCATTTAGCACAAACTTTCCATTATGTTCAATAAGTCCCTGAATATGGGTATGGCCGCATAAAATATAGGCGTTGGGACTGGCGTCCATAATTGAAAAGGTATTTTCGCATTCAGGCAGTAACTTTTCATTCACTTTCTCTGGAGAGCCGTGGCAGATGGTAAGGGGAGGCAGCCCTTCAAAACAAAGCTCCCTGCTAGGAGGAAGCTTTTCAAAAAATTCTAAGTCCTTTGGGGTCAGGTTATGATAAGTATAGAAAAGAGAACCTGTGGCAGAGTCGGTTTCCCGCCAGCCCTGTTCCCCACTGTTCTTGTATCCTGTCCAGTAATCTTCTTTATTCCCTTTTACAAAATGGCAGGAATATTTTTTCATCATGGAATAAAGAATCCCCATTGTTATCTGCGGATAGGGAAGCTCTCCCAGATAATCGCCAAGGAACAGAAAAGTGCTGATGTTTTGTTCCCCGGCATATTCGATGCACTTTTCCAATGCAGTGTAATTACCATGGATATCTGACAGTACTGCAATTTTCATTGGGTTTCTCCATTCTAAAATTCTTTTAAAGAATTTCGCACGCGCCAAGTTTCTTTAATTAAGCTATTAATCATATTATAACTGCCATTGTATGCAGCCCGCAATATATTTCACATGAAAATTTACAGCAGACCAATATTAGTTACTATTCACGGCCGGGGAGCCGCTCATAGTAACAATTCGGAGCGATATTCCAAGTTTTGCTTCGCAAAAATCGCCCCTCACTCCTGCATCATGTTCTCACGGAATGCGCAACAAGTGCACATTCCTGACCCGTGAATAGTAACCAATCTTACATGTTTACCAAGGACATAAATATAATTTTTCTTTTGTAAATACAGCGATTGCAATATACGCGTCCCCACACGCAGGTTAAGCGTATCAGGCTTGCGGATTTTGTCAGGTGAAGTATAATCATTTTCATAGGGGCGGCCAAAAGAAATATCTGCAGATAAGTCAAATAAGGCGAACGCGGTTCCAGGGAGGTACAGGATGAAGGTAAATTATTTAAAAGAACCATCCATAAAAGAAGACCATGTGGACGTACATTACCGCAAGGAGTCTGAAACCATAGATGTAATCAGGGATTTTTTTCTATCCTTTCACAGCGTTATTGGAAAAAAAGAGGATGGCATGCAAAAGATTCATCCTGCCAGCATTTTTTATCTGGAGGTGGTTGACCGGAAACTGTTTGCCTATAAGGAAAAAGAGGTTTATCAGCTTGACTATAGTTTGCGCCGATTCCTTGACTGCTTTGGGGCGGAGGGGTTTGTCCAGATTGGAAAGTCTATGGCGGTAAACATTTATAAGGTCAGCAGAGTAAAGGCCGATATCAATATGCGGCTCCGTCTGGTGATGGATAACGGAGAAATTTTAATTTTGAACAGGAGTTATAAAAAGGCGTTTTTGGAGGCATTGCAAAGAATAAAGGAGGTATGTGATGAAAATTATAAATAAACAGAATTTTTTCCCTACTGTTTGTGTGATTTACACCCTGCTGTCCCTTGGGAAAATATTGCTGGAAGCTGTATTCTTGGGGCTTTTTGGGAACTATCAGGGAAACCTGCTGCTGATGTTTGGAATTTCCGTTATGGCAACCTTTGTGCTTTCCCAGCATTACCGGTTTCAAAATCTTCCGTTGCTTGTGGTCATTTTGGGGCAGTATATACTGCTGGTGGGGCTGGTAATGGGAATTACCTGGCTGTCTTCCTTTTTTCAGCCGCTTCATAAGGATGGTTACAGGGATATGTTTTTATCTTTTTCCATTCCTTATGTGATAGGGGCGGTTGTCTATTACATTTCTTTATTATATGAAGTAAAACGTGTGAATAATGCTTTAGAGGATATACGGAGGTATCAAAATGAGAAATCAGATAAACGGGCAGTTTAAGCAGGAAGGTATATGGAAGGGGATTGACGGGGGAAACATTATGGAAAGAATCAGAGGCAGGCGGAAAAATAAGGGGGAAAGGGGCAAAGTGACAGGAGGCGACTTCTTTTGGTTAGGGGTGGATGCCTTTGGGGGACTGGGAATGGAAATGATTTATGCCTATCTGCTGGAACCAGCGGTTTATGGCGCGCCTATGGGGGAATGGACGACGGTGCAGACGATTATGCACTGGATTGTGACATGCGCTACCTGGGGGATTTTTGCGGCTGTCCTGATCAAAAAGGCTCAGGAAAAATACCAGTTTCCGGTGCTGGAAAAGGGAAGTCCCGTATCCCGCCGGCAATGGGGCATTTGCCTGTTGCTTGTGGCGCTATCCTTTGTGGCAGATTATATCAGCTGGGGAGGATTTAAGATTTATCTGGAATTTGTCAGAAGAGGGCCCCTGCTTTTTACCTTCCAATATATTTATTATGCTTTTGAAACCATGCTGTTTTTGCTGATTATTGTGTTTGGTCAAAAGGCCTGTGAAGTGTGGTTTAATAAGGCCGCTATTCCTTATGGAGGAATTATCTGCGGACTAACCTGGGGGCTTGCCCATATTTTTTCCAAAGATCTGCTGACCGGACTTATGGGAATCGCGCTTGGTTTTGGAATGGGCGGTGTGTATCTTTTGGTGAACAGGGATCTGAAAAAAGCATATGTCATTTTATTTTTGATGTTTATACTTTAAAGCATGTTTCCGTATGCGCCTCTTAAAAGATCAGCTGAACCAGAAGCATATAGCTGATGGTTCCTCCGGCGATGGAAAGGAGCATCTGGCGTTTCCAAAGGTGGAGCGTTACAACGGTACAGATAGAAATCAGTTCAGGTATGCCGTGGCTTCCTTCAAGTATATGCACATTTTTCAGACAGTAAATTACCAACATGCCGAAGATAGCGGAGGGCAGCGCTTTTCCAAGATAGCGGATGTATTTTGGAGTCGGTTTTTTGGAGGAAAAAATAAGAAAAGGCAGAAAACGGGTGGCCATGGTGCCAAGGACACAGATGGTAATGGTAATTATCTGTTGTGGGAGTGTCATGTTCATACCAGACCACCTGCCTTTTCAATTGGTTTGCGGAAAAATGTCAGCCCGGCAATGATACAGGCCATGGAAGGCAGCAGGAAAGAGTCTGCACCAAACCAAAACAGGCACAGGAGGGAGGCTGCAAGGCCAATATATGCGGTAAAATGTTTCCCTTCCTTCAGCCATTGTTCCAGAAAAATCACTACGAACATGGCTGTCATAACAAAATCCAGTCCTTCGGTATTAAAGGTGATAAGGGAGCCTAAAATTCCGCCTATCGTGGCGCCGGAAACCCAGTAGAACTGATTCAGCAGCGTTACAAAAAACATAAACCAGCCCCGGTCCACGTCAGGCGGAATATCTGCAGTGTAGTTGATAGAAAAAGTTTCATCGCACATTCCGAAAATCAGATAGAACTTTTTCCAGCCCATATTTTTAAATTTATCCAGCATGGAAATACCATAAAATAAATGTCTTGCCTGTATCATCAATACCATGACCAGTGTCTGCAGAGGCGCAAATCTGCCAAGAAGCATGGATACCGCCACAAATTCCAGGGAGCCTCCGAAAATAATGAGACTCATGATCATAGGGTAGATAAAAGAAAAACCTGAAACATTCATATAAATGCCGTAAGTAATTCCCAGAAACCAGAATCCGGCAAATATAGGGATTGTGTAGGGAAAAGCGGCTTTCAGAGCTTTCAATTTTGCGCTTGACTTATCTATCATGTAGGAACCTCGCTATTTTTTAATTGTAATAGGTAATTGCAAAACTCGTAAACTTGCTGAATATTCTGACAATATATTCTGCGAAAAGCCTTATGCACCATGGAATCAAGACCATAGAAGGCAGGAGGGACGCTACCCGACTGTCTTCTGTCCTGCTGGGCTTGATGGAATGCACGGTGCAACAGGATTTGAGTGGAATATATTGTAAGCCTGCAGTGGGACCTTTGATTGTAATACCATATTTTGGTTTAAGTTTCAATCCCTTTTGGCATTAAAAGAAATTTCCTTTTGTTTTTCAGGTTTTTATATTATAATAAAAAAGAAACGCCAGTGCCGCAAGGCTGGTGGTTAGCTGAAATGTGAACAAGGGAGAAAAGGAAATGGAGAGAAGAGTAGGAACTGTATCAAGAGGAATCCGCTGCCCGATTATCAGGGAAGGCGATAATCTGGTAAAAATTGTGACAGACAGTGTATTGGAGGCAGCACAAAGCGAAGGGTTTGAAATCCGTGACAGGGATGTTATTGCAGTGACAGAGTCTGTTGTTGCAAGATCCCAGGGCAATTATGCGTCTGTGGAAGCCATTGCGGAGGATGTGAGGGCTAAGTTAGGCGGGGAGACAATTGGGGTTATTTTTCCTATTTTGTCCAGAAACCGTTTTGCAATCTGCCTTCGGGGAATTGCAATGGGGGCTAAAAAGGTTGTTTTGATGCTCAGCTATCCCAGCGATGAAGTAGGTAATGAATTGGTTTCCCTGGATCAGCTGGACGAAGCGGGAATCAATCCTTACAGCGATGTGCTGACGCTGGAACGGTATCGTGAACTTTTTGGAGAGAATAAACATCCTTTTACAGGTGTGGATTATGTGGCTTATTATGGAGAGCTGATTAAAGAGGCAGGGGCGGAGGTGGAAATTATTTTTGCCAATGACTGTCGCAGCATTCTTCCTTATACGAAAAAAGTGCTGAATTGTGATATCCATACGAGAGTGCGGACCAAGAGGCTTTTAAAGGCAGCAGGCGCAGAAATTGTAATGGGGATGGACGATATTTTAAGCAGTCCCGTTAAGGGAAGTGGGTGCAATGAGAAGTACGGTCTGCTGGGATCCAATAAATCTACGGAAGATACCATTAAGCTGTTTCCAAGAGAGTGCACAGGTTTGGTGATGGATATCCAGAAGGAGATTTTAGACAGGACAGGAAAGCATGTAGAGGTTATGGTGTATGGCGACGGCGCCTTTAAGGATCCGGTTGGGAAAATCTGGGAGCTTGCAGACCCTTGCGTATCACCTGCGAGCACACCCGGACTTGAAGGGACGCCCAATGAGGTTAAGCTGAAATATCTTGCTGATAACGATTTTAAAGATTTATCCGGGGAAGCGCTCAGGGAGGCAATTTCTAACCGGATTAGGGAAAAGAAGGATAACCTGGTGGGGGATATGGCGTCACAGGGAACCACCCCCAGAAGACTGACAGATTTGATTGGCTCTTTGTGCGATCTGACCAGCGGGTCCGGGGACAAGGGAACGCCTGTAATTCTCATTCAGGGTTATTTTGACAATTATGTGAGTTGATTTGGAAGTAATTTTCCAGGAAACGGCGCAGCCTGCAGACTGCGCCGTTTTGACGGATGTCGTTTCACAAGTTTTCAAAACGTCATCCGTTCCACAATATCCGCCCATGCCTGGTCATCAATTTCTTCATTGCGGAATAGCTTTTTTTTGTCAGCATCTGTAATTTTTCGTATGACTTTACAGGGATTGCCGGCAGCGATGCACCAGTCCGGGATATCTTTGGTCACTACACTGCCTGCACCGATTACCACATTGTTTCCAATATGCACGCCGGGGCAGACTACGGTATTGCCGCCCAGCCATACATTGTCTCCAATGGTTACTTCCTTACCGTATTCGTAAGCGGAATTACGGCTTACAGGATGTACGGGATGTCCGGCGGTATAGACTGCCACATTAGGAGCCATCTGGCAGTTATCGCCAATTTTAATTTTGGCCACATCCAGAAGGGTACAGTTGTAATTGGCAAAAAAGTTCTTTCCTACTTCAATATGCTTTCCATAATCGCAATAAAATGGAGGATTAACAAAAGCGTCTTCGGATTTCCCAAAAAGTTCCCTGACTGTTTCCTTTATTCCGGCAAAGTCGGAACGGTCCATAAAATTTAGTTTTTGCAAAATTTTCCGGCAGATTAGCTGCTCTTCAAATATACTGTCATCTGAAATGTAGGCTAATCCGGCGTCTCTTCGTTCAATATTTGTCATTGTAGCACTCCTTAATTAAAGCCTTGCGGCCGTTGCTTAAAGTCTTGTGGCTGTTTTGCTGTTTTTACAGGGTAAGGAACAATAGCGTCACTATTTAAAAGTTATTTCTTAACAGTTTTTAATTTCTCTGTCTTTGAAATAAAACTTTTGGTCACGTTCACCAATTGGCCTTAAAACCCGGCAGGGATTTCCCACGGCAACAACATTGGCGGGAATATCTTTGGTTACGATGCTTCCGGCGCCAATAACGGTATTGTCCCCAATGGTAACGCCAGGCATAACGATGACGCCTGCGCCCAGCCAGCAGTTCCGTCCAATATGAACAGGCATGTTATACTGATATACCTGCTCACGAAGCTCCGGAAGAATGGGATGTCCGGCAGTGGCGATTGTCACGTTGGGGCCAAGCATAGTGTATTCGCCAATATAAATGTGGGTATCATCCACGCAGGTCAGGTGGTAATTTGCGTAGACCATTTTCCCGAAATGACAATGATGTCCGCCCCAGTTTGCATAAAACGGCGCTTCAATATATACGCCCTCTCCACAGTCCCCCAGCATTTTTTTCAGCATTTCCGCCCTTTTTTCCGTCTGGGAGGGCTTGGTCATGTTATAATCGCAAAGCATATCCTGATAAGCGGCCTGTTCTTTTACAATTGTTTCATCGTTAGGAAGATAAAGCGCTCCCGTATGTATTTTGTCTCTCATTTCACTCATTTTTATGCCTCCATTTATAAAAACTTTTATAACCATACCAGATTTCTCTTTATAATTCTTTCGTAATCACTTATAATTTTATAACAATATTCTTTTCTGGGGGAAGTAGTTGTGGAAGGATGCAGCAGCGCTTTTAATCAGGATTTTTCAGAAACAATCAATTATAATAATCCTTTATTTCCGGCTTGTGTCAGCTATGGGATTTTGTCTACTTACCCGGATTATTCCGGTGTCAGCCACTGGCACGAGGACTTGGAATTTATTATAGTAAAAAAGGGAAAGATGACCTATAATGTAAATGGAAAGCTGACAGAGCTTAATGAAGGATGCGGAATTATGGTAAACAGCAGACAACTGCATTATGGATTTTCCACGGAACATAATGACTGCGAATTTATCTGTATTCTGCTTTCACCAGGGCTCCTTAAAGGAAATCGGTGGTTTTATCAGAACCTGATAGAACGTATCACTGCCAACTGCTTATATCCGTATTTGTATCTGGGCAACAAGGGGTGGCAGGCTTCGGTTTTGGAACGGCTGGATAAGCTGTATGGCTCTTTTGGGAAAAGGCCCTTGGAGGATTTATCCTATTTTGAGCTGATGGAAGATTTTGTTTTTATTATGAAGCTGCTTTATGGGAATCTGAAGACGGAAAGCCAGGTTGTGGTAAAAGAGTCTTCGGAGCTTGCTTTGCTTAGAAGCATGATTACATATATAGAAGAACATTTTATGGATCATATTACTTTGGAAGGCATTGCGGCAGCAGGCGCCTGCTGCAAAAGCCGGTGTTCCCTGCTCTTTAAAAAATATCTCAGGGATACGCCGATCACTTATACTACGAAATTACGCCTGCAGAAAAGTCTAGCCGCTTTATTGGACACAGAGGAAGGCATTACGGATATTGCATATGAATATGGGTTTGGCGGTGTCAGTTATTATTGTGAGACTTTCCGCAAATTTTATGGGGTATCGCCATTAAAGTACAGAAAGGTTTATAAAGTGTAAAGGTTTAAATGGGAGGAAAAACATGTGGCTTTTATTTGCAGTGTTATCATCAGTATTTGCGGCTTTAACGTCCATTCTTGCCAAGGTTGGAATTGAGGGTGTAAATTCTAATCTTGCCACAGCAATAAGAACAGTAGTTGTGCTCATAATGGCCTGGGCAATGGTGTTTCTGACCCATGCGCAGACGGGAATATCAGAGATTGGAAAAAAAAGCTGGATATTTTTAATTTTATCAGGATTAGCTACGGGAGCTTCATGGCTTTGCTATTATAAGGCCCTTCAAATGGGGGACGCCTCAAAGGTGGTTCCGATTGATAAGCTGAGCGTAGTTATCACGCTGGTGATGGCGTTTGTTTTTTTACACGAAGAATTTACGGTAAAATCAATTATTGGATGTGTACTGATTGGAGCGGGAACACTGATAATGGTATTATAAATGAAAAGCAGATATCTTGTCAGACAATGGAATTGCAGCAATTGGAGAAAAGAAAAGCGCGGCAATAAATAGCAAGAATTAGGAGCGGATATGGTTTATTTGTCATCTTTTAAATTTCCCTGTGCGGAGGCAGAGTATGATTTTACTTTTGCACAGAAAAGAACCTGTTATGATACATATTATCCTTTTCAGATATTATCAAAGCATCATCTGGAAAGGCTGGATTTTGAGCCGGTCACTATACTGTACGGAGGCAATGGCTCTGGGAAAACCACAGCGCTGAATGTGATTGCGGAAAAACTGGGTCTTGAGCGGGATACGCTGTATAACCGCTCTAATTTTTTTGAGGATTATACGAAGCTGTGTCAGTTTGAAGAAGAACAGAAAATACCGAAAGGCAGCAGGATTATCACCAGTGATGATGTTTTTGACTTTATGCTGAACATCCGCAGCGTCAACGATGGAATTAATTTGAAGAGAGATGAACTGCTTTTGGACTATTTGGATGTTAAATATTCCCATTTCCAGATGAAGTCGCTGGATGACTATGAGCATTTGAAAAAGGTGACTACGGCAAGAAGTAATACACAGTCAAAATACGTGCGAAAAAATGTAAAAAACAATGTAAGGGAGCATTCAAATGGGGAAAGTGCATTCCTTTATTTTGCAGATAAGATTAGGGATGACGGATTATACCTGCTGGATGAGCCGGAAAACAGTCTGTCGCCCGAAAAGCAACAGGAGCTGTTAAAGTTTCTGGAAGATTCTGCGCGCTTTTTCGGATGTCAGTTTATTATGGCTACCCATTCGCCCTTTCTTTTGTCTATGAAGGGTGCAAAAATATATGATATGGATGAAGAAATTGTGGATGTAAAACCCTGGAGCCGCCTTACGAATGTCCGCGCCTATTATGACTTTTTTAAAAAGCATGAAAAGGAATTTTAATAATGAGGTAAGTCCAATAGCGTTCTTGAAGTTACTATTCACGGGTCAGGAATGTGCACTTGTTGCGCATTCCGTGAGAACATGATGCAGGAGTGAGGGGCGATTTTTGCGAAGCAAAACTTGGAATATCGCTCCGAATTGTTACTATGAGCGGCTTCCAGGCCGTGAATAGTAACTCTTTGAACATTGATTTGTGCGATTATGCATATTTCCTGCTTGACAGTAAAACGGATAGCATGTTAATATTAAAAAAATTTAGGAGGATTTTTTGTATGTCAATTGTGGTTGTAATGGAGAAAAGTGCAAAGTAAATATTGCAGGGATGATTTTTAGTTTTAGGCTGGAAGTCCGCCCATTTGCTGACTGTATGGAAGGTCAGCGTTTTCGCCTTACAATTGCTTAATATTATGGTATATAATTAAAAATCATTTAAGCATGACGGTATGGTCATGTTTTTTGATTTTTAAAATAGATTATTTATCATTTTTATAGAAAACGTCATATTTTTTGCCGTTTACTTTAGATGGAAAGACCATGGTATCCAGTATTTACAGGGGAGCCATGGTCTTTTTTTGTCTGTAAGGTATAAACGCTTTTTAAATGCGGAGCAGGGCGGCTTTGTGCTGTAAAGAGTGTGGCTTGGAAGGGTAAAAGTGTATGGAAAAGAGAGGAAGTAAAAAATGAATGATACTGTGATCCAAATAAACAATCTGGTAAAAAAATATAAAAGGTATAAAAAAGCGGAGGGAATCCGTGGAAGCATAGGCAGCTTGTGGCATCGAAGCTACGAAGAAAAAATGGCTGTCAATCATATAGATTTATCCGTAAAACAGGGCGAGTTTATTGGGCTGATTGGACCCAACGGAGCTGGAAAAACCACATTAATTAAAATGCTGACCGGAATTATTGCGCCTACAGAGGGAAAGATTGATGTGCTCTCCTATTATCCCAATGACTTAAAGAATGAGTTTAAAAAACAATACGCTGTTGTGATGGGGCAGAAAAGCCAGTTATTTTTTGAACTGACGGTAAATGATACACTGCGCCTGTTTAAGGAAATATATGAAATCTCTGAGGAACAATTCCAAAAGAATAAAAAGTATTTTGTGGAGCTTTTCGGAGTTGCAGAGCTGATGGATGTCCAGGTAAGAACGCTGTCACTGGGAGAAAGGATGAAAATGGAGCTTATTGTATCATTGCTTCATAATCCGAAAATATTATTTCTGGATGAGCCTACAATTGGCCTGGACGCAGTGGCAGCCAGACAGATACGCAGGTTTTTAAAAGAGATTAATGAGAAAAATGGCACTACAATTATTCTGACATCTCATTACATGGACGATATTAAGGTATTGTGTAAGAGGACGGTTGTTATTAATCATGGAATGAAAATCTATGATGGAGCTACAGAAGAATTATTTGACAGATATCAAAAAAATAAAAAGATTATCGCTACATTTGGCGAACCTACAGGGAACCTTATCTTTAAAACGCAGGATGTCCTTTTGACGGAAGATACGCCCCATAAAAAAGTGTATGAAGTACCGAAACACTCTGCCAAAGACCTGTTATCAGAGCTTATGGAATATGAACCCAATGACATTGCGGTGGAAGAGGAAGAGGTAGGAGTGATAGTAGAAAGAATTTACCGGAAAGGAGAGGAATGACATGGGAAAGTATTTTGAAGTTTCCAAAACATATATGAAAACACAGATTGTATGGAGAGCGGATGCGGTATTTAATATGATTTTTACCATATCAAAAATTCTCTTTGCTTATCTCTTATGGGGGATGGTTTTTAAAAACAGGGAGTTAATTGGGGAGTTTACATTTCACGGGATGTTGTCTTATTATATTATCAGTTCATTTTTATCCCAGCTGGAGATGTCCCAGGGAATCAGCGCTGAAATTCATGACAGAATACGTAATGGTACATTTTCAAAATATATGGTTATCCCAGTGGGAATAGAGAAGTATTTTATGGCAATGGAGCTGGGAGTGGTAATGTTTTATATGGCATTTGACTTTATGGCGGCCATTGTGTGGATTTTTGTATTTCAAATTGATTTTGTGTTTGCCTCTAATGGATGGGTTATTTTGTGTGCGGTGATTATGTCGGTAATTGGAATGCTATTTATGGTGCAGTTAAATTATTTTTTAGGTCTTCTCACATTAAAATATCAGGGAATAGGCACCTTTCTGATGATTAAGAATAATCTTGTTGCATTAGTTACAGGAAGCATTGTCCCCCTTGCATTATTCCCGGAGGTAATTATAAAGATAATGCGGTTATTGCCTTTTTATTATGTTACCTATCTTCCGGCAATGCTATTTACCGGGAAGTGTAAAGAGGAGGCGATTCCGGGAATTGCGGTTATTGTCTGCTGGTGCCTGGTAATACAGGTTTTTATCAGTGTCACATGGAAAAAATATCTTAGAAAGTATGACGGGGTGGGAATATGATAAGGAATGTAAAGAAGAATATGCGTGTGATAAGGGAAATGTTTTTTTTGAGAATGCACGGATTAATGGTTTTTCGGATGGATTTTATTGCCCCTTTTTTTATAGATGGAAGCCTGTTTTTAATTCAATTAATGGCATTTGGAGTGGTGTATTCCCATGTGGACGCCATCGGAAGCTGGGGGAGGGGAGAAATGATTGCATACATTGGTACCTTTTCTCTGATCAATGCCCTCAACATGACCATTTATTTTTTTGGAATAAACAGTATACCATATAAAGTCCGGTCCGGCGAGCTGGACTTATACCTGACAAAGCCAGTTAGTCCCTTGCTGCGACTGACTTTTGAAAATATCAGTCCAGGCTCCATACCCTTAATTATTATGAGTGTTTGCATCATTGGTTATGGCATTCATATTCGGCATATGCGGTTGTCGTTTGCGGCGGTCATCAGCTATGGCTTTTGGGTGCTTATTATGACAGTATTATATTATGAGATGGCAGTGATTATCCGCGCCGTCTCCTTGTACATTGTCTCAATGGCACGCCTTGAGCAGATGGAGGAAGCATGTATTGATTTGTGTATGAAGCTTCCCGGAATTGCTTTTTATGGAGGATATAAGGTAATTTTTTATCTTATTCTGCCTTATGGAATTATGGCGACTTTGCCTGTGCAAAGGATAATAGGTGAAATGGATTTTCAGATGGCGGCTTATGGAATGGGGATTGTGGTAATATTCTCTGCTATCACCGGGGTTTTTTGGAAGCAGGGATTAAAACATTATAATAGTGCAAGTTCGTAGGATTGGGCTGGAAAGGGTCTTGCACTTTGAGGTTATAAAATGTATAATCACGGTATAGCACTCTGATATGCGAATTTTTATAAAGCATTTATATTTATAAACGTTAATTAGGGGGGCATCCATATGGCTGACGCAAAGTTTTATTATCGTGATAAGAATGCTCCCAAACCCAATAAACCTAATTTGATAGGTGCAACCGTTTGTATTGTGTTTGAAGACCGGTTGCTTTTGGAGCATAGAAAAGACAGCGACCGGTGGGCGATTATCGGCGGAAGTCTTAACAATGATGAGTCTATAATAGAATGCGCTGTCCGTGAGGTAAGGGAAGAGACGTCTTTATGCCTGCACCCTGATATGCTGACCGGGTTTAAGCTGTATGATGATCCGTCTATTATTATCAGTTATCCTGACGGAAATATATACAGGTCTATTATGGCGGTTTTCCAAGTAAGATTAAGTGAAAAACCCTTACTGTATTGCGGCAATGAATCCACGGAACTGCATTTTTTTACCAGGGAAGAATTGCAGCAAGTCAATATTGTTGAGACACATATTCCGGTGCTTCGGGATTATCTGGCATTAGGCGGTGGGGAAGGCTAAGATCCCTTTGTGCATAAAACATAAAAAACAGAGCGTTTACACGCTCTGGATTTTTATCGCACATACATACCTGCCAGTTTCATATCCTGATCATAAGTAAGCCGGAAAGTGACGCTGATGTTTTCATAGGTTACTGTGATTTCCCCTACTGCAAAATGCTGCCCCTGCTGTGACAGCTCCATGATATAAGAGGGACCGAAGTTTTCGAATTCGCCCCAATCACCGGAAACGCTGCTCTTTATGGCGGCAATCTGTTCTTCTGTCAGAAACGGCTGCATCTGGCTGATAGCGCTGGTCTGTAATGCTTCATAATCGGAGGCATTGAGTTGTCGGATGGTTTCCTTCATTGCTTCTGTAACCTGTTCCTGATTAAAATGTTTACTTTTGTTAATATCCTGTCCCTTAGGCAGCGTCCAATAGACGAAGAAAATAATAAATGACAGGATAACAAGGACGATAAGGATTATTTTCAGAAGTTTGTTTCGGGTATAACGTTTTTTCTCTTCTTCGGGAATCGTTTCATTAAATCCTTCTGCAATTTCTATGGCGGTTCCCATTTGCACCATAATTTTTTCAAGGCTTATGCCCTGCTGCAGCTGTCCGTTTATATCAGCCTGTAATTGTTTTTTAATTTCATCTTTTCGCTCCCTGCTGCATTTTATTTTCTTTACAATAGCATTTACATAGTTTTCTGTAGTCATATACTGCCTCCCATTATTTTGGAAATTCCTTCTGACATATGTTTCCATACTGCTTCTATTTCATGCAAAGCCATAAGTCCTGCTTTGGTAATTTCATAGTACTTCCTTGGTACCTGCCGGTCCTTTGCTTCGCTCCAGCGGGCAGTTACCAGCTGGTCGTCCTCTAAGCGGTACAGGATGGGATATAAAGTTCCATCTTTCAGCAAAAAGGTTTCTCCGCTTTTTTCCTTTAATTCCTGGATAATCTGGTATCCATACTTAGGCTCTGATTCCAGAAGTTTTAAAACCAGCATATCTAAAACTCCTTTTTTCATCTGCCGTTCATATTTTTCATTCATATAAATCTTCATTCCTGCCTGGGATAAGTGAAAAATTTTATGGCTGCGTCACATATACTTTGTATAACTAAGTATATTATAAAGCTTATTATATTATTAGTCAACTAAAATCAAACACGTTATGGCTAAAAATTTGAAAATTGATTTCTTTGGGTTTTGGTTTATAATAAAAATAATTAACTTATGGAGGAAATATGTATGTATGATATGACCAACTATCTTAAAACAATTGATGAGGTTATTGGGCGGGGGCCTTATAAGGATAACTGGGAATCCCTGTCATCCTGGCAGGCGCCGGAATGGTACCAGAAGGCAAAGTTTGGCATCTTTATACATTGGGGCGTTTACAGTGTTCCTGCTTTTGGAAGCGAATGGTATTCCCGGAATATGTATATTAAAGGGTCGGCAGAATATGAACATCACGTTAAAACCTATGGAAAGCATACAGAGGCGGGATATAAGGATTTGATCCCTCTGTTTGAGGCAAAGCATTTTAATGCGGACAAGTGGGCTGAGCTTTTCCAGGAAGCGGGAGCGAAATATGTGGTGCCTGTGGCGGAGCACCATGACGGCTTTCAGATGTACCGCAGTGAAATATCCCATTGGAATGCCTGGGAGATGGGGCCTAAAAGGGATATTCTTGGGGAATTAAAGGAAAGCGTCGAAAGGCGGGGAATGGAAATGGGAGCTTCCTCCCACCGGATGGAACACTGGTTTTTCATGGGACATGGAAAGGAGTTTGACAGTGATATTAAGGAGCCAATGCAGCGGGGAGATTTTTACTGGCCTGCCATGCCGGAGCCGGATCATTATGATTTGTTTAGTAAGCCGGAGCCTTCGGAGGAGTTTTTACAGGACTGGCTGGTGCGCACCTGCGAGATTATAGATCGTTTTCAACCCAAAATCCTGTATTTTGACTGGTGGATTCAGCACAGCGCCTGCAAACCTTATATAAAAAAGCTTGCGGCATATTATTACAACAGGGCAAGTGAGTGGGGATGGGGAGGAGTAATTACTTATAAACAGGATGCCTTTTTGTTTGGCAGCGCCCTGCCGGATGTGGAACGGGGGCAGTTTGCGGATGTGAAGCCCTTTTCCTGGCAGACGGATACCGCCATAGCGTTAAATTCTTGGTGTTATACGGAAAACAATCAGTTCAGGCCGGCTGTGGATATTATTTGTGACCTGGTGGATATTGTAAGCAAAAACGGATGTCTTTTGCTGAATGTTGGGCCTAAGGCGGATGGAACGATTTCCCAGGAGGATACCGCTGTGCTGCGGCGCATTGGCAAATGGATGAAAATAAACGGAGAAGCGGTATATGGCACAAAGGTATGGCGGAAATACGGGGAAGGTCCTACAAAGATTGTGGAAGGCCAGTTTTCAGATGGCATTAAAAAGAACTTTACCTCCAGCGACTTCCGTTTTACAACGGCAAAGGGCTTTTTATATGCCACGGCCTTAAAATGCAGTGAAAGTAAAGAATACTTTATTACATCTCTGGGTGAGCAGGACGCTTCAAAGGAAGCGAATTTCCATGGGATAATTAAAGATATTGAAGTCCTTGGAGAAAGCGAAAAACCATGGTGGCACAGAGAAGAAAAGGGACTGCATATAAAAAGCGGCATAGAAAGTGACGCGCCTGTGGTATTTAAGATAAAAGTGGATTAGAGTGTTTGGGGGCGGTTCTTCCGCCCCTTTGTTTCCTGCTACCTCTCCCAATTTCTTCTGTGTAAGCCCTGCACTTTTTTAAAGTCTGGAAATCTGGAAAACAATCAAGTGTGTATTCATCTTATAAATCCCTCCCTATCTCAACGATTATTTGTACCGCAGCCAAAAGAATACCTTTCTGTTAATTGCTTCTGCAAAATTATTATGGAGAAATCGAAAGAGTGGGGGAGAAGGGGCAGGACTGACTAATGATGTTGAACTTATGAGAAATTTTCGCGCTGGCAAATTTGAACTAAAATAACCGGCTACTTGTTTCCGGCTTCAAAGTAAGAAAAAATAGTACGTAATACATTGATTGCTAACTGCTTGCGTTCCAAAGGCTGTCGGTCGGTGATTTGCCTGAACTGCTCCATGATGCCCAAGTCACTGCCGCATACAGAATCGGAAAGCAGATAATCAACAGTTACGCCCAATCTGTTGACGATCCGCACAAGGGTATCCAGAGTGAGGCTTCGTTCCCCACGTTCAATGGCTCCCATGTAAGTATCCGATATGTCAACATCTTCCGCAAGCTGTGATTGCGTAAGGTTTAGTCGTAGCCTTTCTTCCCGGATTCTTTTGCCTAATTTTTTATAATCCATGTAATTACCCCCTTTTTGCTTATTTTACAAAGATAACTCTAATTAAAGAATTTACTACAAGGGGTATTGACTATAACTATAAGGGGTTTTATACTGATATGGATTAGCGGATAATAAGGTGGAATTTCATAAAAGAAAGGTGGAAGTACATGGGCAGGGAAATAAAAAAGGCTTTGCTGATTTTAATTGGAGGAGGAGGAATGGGCTTTGTTCTGCTGTTCCTGGCTTATTTACTTCCAACAGACCCCATTATAAAAAATGCAAGGGCATCTGTGGATATTTTTAAATTAGAAGGCGCCTATGCACAGAACATTCATGGATATCCTTCAACGACTTTGGACAATTATACAGATGCCTGGATGATGCAAAATGCTTTATATGATGGGGAAGAGTCTGCTTTGCAAAAATGTATGAACGTGTATTCCTATAATTACGTGGATGGAGAAAAGACAGGACCCTGTGAACGCTTAACAGCATATCTGGAAGGAAAAGCAGGGTTTGTAAGGACAAGCTATGCAAGATACTGGCATGGATATTTGATTATTTTGAAGCCGCTGCTGCTTTTTTTTGATTATGGGGATATCAGAGGAATTTTAAAATTTACAGGCCTTGCCTTACTTCTTAGTGTATGTATTTTGCTTGAAAAAATGGGAAAGACGCAAATTGTTCCTGCTTTTGCGGCGGCAATGGCATGTATGGAATTTTATACGGTGGGGATGTCCATGCAGTACACATGGGTTTTTATTATTGGGCTGGGCTTTTCGATCTTGATTTTAAAAAGATATCAGGCACCGGAACGCAAGCCTGTTACGCCGTTACTTTTCCTTCCTATTGGAATGGCCACCAGCTATTTTGATTTTTTGACATATCCGGTTTTCACGCTTGGACTTCCGTTATTGTTTTTTACTGTTTGTATGCGGGAATATGGCAGCAGCATTTCTCTTCCCATGGTGGCACTGAAAAGTGCAGTATACTGGGCTTTTGGATATGGGGGCATGTGGCTGCAGAAATGGCTTTTGTGTACGGCATGTACAGGAGAAAATCTGATTGCCGATGGGGTGGAATCCATTATGATCCGTTCCGGGCATAGGGTGATGGGGGAACAAATTGGATATTGGCAGAATGTGTACAAAAATTTAATGGTATTAGCGAAGTACCCATATGTGCTTGTATGTTTGGCAGCAGTCATTCTGTTGTTTATTTTAGGAAAAAAGGAAAACAGGGCTGGTTTTTCCCCAAATGCGTTTCTGGTTTATCTGTGTATTGCCGCCTTGCCTTTATGCTGGTATGCAGTCAGTATCAACCACTCTTACATCCATTCCTTTATGACATATAAATCCTTGAGTATAACGGTTTTGGCTGTAATGTGTGCAGCAGATGAAGGAAGGAAACTGGCTGGCGCAAAGAAGGCGAAAAGAGCAGGGGAGCAGTCAAAATAACTGGAATGGAACCAAATGCCGGAGCAACTTTAGCTGTTGTGACAGTAAATGCTCCGGCATTTTTTGGATTCCGTCAGATGTAATTTTGATATTTACAGCCGGTGCTTGACAAAAATTTAAGAAATTTCCCGTACCCGCTGTCTTACCTTGAGAACCATGGAAGGGGATACGGATAATTCATCAACCCCCATGCGGATAAATTCTTCAGTCAGTGCAAGGTCAGCGCCAAGCTCTCCGCAGATTCCGGTCCACTTTCCATACTTGTGGGAGTTATCGGCTACAATTTGTATCATTTTTAAGATTGCCTTGTGGTGGGGATTATAGAAATCCTCCAGTTTTTCATTCTGCCTGTCAATGGCCAAGGTGTACTGGGTCAGGTCGTTGGTTCCAATGCTGAAGAAGTCGACAATTTGCGCCAGTTCATCACTGATCATCACCGCCGCCGGCGTTTCAATCATAATTCCCTGTTCCGGCACCTTGTAGGGAACCTGGGTTTCCTTTAATTCCTTCTCCACTTCTTCTACAATTTGATAGATTTTCTGCACTTCCTCTACTGCAGTTATCATGGGATACATAATGGACAGGTTCCCGTAAACAGCAGCACGGAGCAGGGCGCGAAGCTGGGTTTTAAAAATATCCGGCTGCTTTAAGCAGATACGGATGGCGCGGTAGCCAAGCGCCGGATTTTCCTCTTTTCCAAGGTTAAAATAATCCACCTGCTTGTCGGCGCCAATGTCCAGTGTACGGATGATAACCTTTTTTCCGGCCATTGTCTGTAAAACCTGTTTATATGCCTGGAACTGTTCTTCTTCTGTAGGGAAGGTATCTCTTCCCAGATATAGAAATTCGCTTCTGAAAAGGCCGATGCCTCCTGCGTCGTTTTCAAGTACATATCCCACATCGCCCACACTTCCGATATTGGCAAAAATATGGACTTTTTTTCCGCTAAGGGTTACGTTTTCTTTTCCCTTCAGGTTTTCCAGAAGACGAATTTTTTCCTTTTCCTCCTCTATTTTGGCTTTGGTCTGGCGGCATAATTCTTCGTCTGGTTCAAATGTTACTTTTCCTTCATAGGCATTAACCACTGCCGTCATACCGGAATGGATTTCTTTTAAATCCAGGGGAACGCCAATTAAGGCGGGTATGTTCATCATACGCGCCAGGATTGCGGTGTGCGAATTGGAAGAGCCGTGTACTGTTACAAAAGCAAGGATCTTTTCTTTATCCAGCTGTACGGTTTCGCTGGGGCTTAAGTCGTCTGCCACCAGAATGGATGGCTCCATGGAAGACAAATCGGACTCAGCGGCGCCGCTTAAGATGCGTATCAGGCGGTTGGAAATGTCCTTTACATCGGCGGCTCTTGCCTTCATGTAATCATCATCCATAGAGGCAAACATTTCGGAAAAGTTATCGCCTGTCTGTGCAACTGCATATTCGGCGTTTACACTTTCTGTCCTTATCATATTATAGATGGAATCCAGGTAATCGTCATCCTCAAGCATCATCTGGTGAACTTCAAAGATGGCGGCGCTGGATTCACCCGCTTCTTTTACTGCTTTGTCGTACAGGGCCTGAAGCTGTTCCTGGGCTTTGGAACAGGCAGGTGCAATCCGGGCAACCTCGGCTTCGGCATCATCAATCCGCCTTCTCCTGACTAAATCATCCTGCTTTTCCAATAAAGCCACAGGGCCCATTGTAATGCCGTTATATACAGATTTTCCCAAAAACTGTAGCATTTTCTGTACCTCCTAATTTGTAGTTCCGTATGTTTTGCGTATTTTTATAAATTGTTTTTGAAGAAAGTCATCAGAGCTTCGTATGCGGTATTTTCGTCCTCTCCCGTAATGGTAACGGTAACGGTCTGGCCGCATTTTACCCCAAGTCCCATAAGAGCCATCAGCTTGGACGCGTCGGCTTCCTTTCCATCCTTCCGGATGGTTACTTTACTTGCATACTTTTTGGCCTCCTTTACAAGAAGCCCTGCCGGTCTTGCGTGGATTCCCACTTCGTCCTTAATTGTGTAGTCAAATGTTTTCATGTCTGTGTCCTCCTTAATTTTAAATAAATTTCATTTTTTAAAGGCTTAATTAATGCCGCATTTCACCCTCTCAATTTGCTCTTTATCAAATTCTACCATAAGCTGGCCCCTTTTAACAATACTTCCTTCGTTAATATGCACAGTAAAATATTTTCCGTTCAGGTTAACTGTGTTAATTTCGATACGAAACAGAACATAAGTTCTACTTCGGATTTGGAAACCAAGTGCATGTTTGATGTCAGTCAGAAGGAAGAATGGCAATACAGCCATCTAAAACTTTGTTGGAAAGTGGTGATTACTGTTGACATCAGAGGATTTATGAAGTTCCGCGTTCTTAAAAAATGTATTTTATTACATTTATGCTACTGAAATGAATGTATTACATTACATTATATAATAAAATTATGAAAAAAGCGACTTAAATAATGTAATATATTTAATATATATGAAAATAATGTGCGACAAAATGGAATAAATGAAAATTTTTAGTGTAAAATGTCAAAAAATAATTGACATTTCCATGCCAAAATGTTATTAATATATATGAAAACGTTTACATAAAGGAGATACAAATGAAAGACAAAATTCAATTATTAAAGAAAACATTGAAAAAAGATCGCAGGTTTCTTATTATGTGCCTTCCGGCAATAATTTTTTTCCTGATATTTGCTTATTTACCTATGCCTGGAATATGGGTTGCTTTTGTAAGATTTGATTATGAAAAGGGAATTTTCGGAAGTCAGTTTGTGGGACTTAATAATTTAAAATTTATTGCAATGTCAGGCAAGTTGGGAATGCTGGTGAGAAATACGGTTCTTTATAATGTGGGATTTATTGCAACCAGCACAGTTATGCAGATTTTAATAGCGCTGTTGTTTAATGAACTTACCAACAAAGTATTTAGAAAATATACACAATCATTTATGATACTTCCCAATTTTATCTCCTATGTTCTGGTTGGTGTGTTCAGCTTTGCGATATTTAATAACACCAATGGTATTTTAAATTCAGTACTTTCGCTGTTTGGAGGGGAACCGATTAATGTATATGAAAAAGCCGCAGCATGGCCGTTAATTCTTGTTCTTATTAATCTCTGGAAAGGGTCGGGATATGGTTCCATTGTATATTTTGCCGCATTAATGGGGATGGACAGGGAAATGCTGGAGGCCGCGAGGGTAGATGGAGCTACAAGCTTTCAGCGGATAAGATATATAACGCTTCCTGCTTTACGGCCAACGATCATTATTTTGCTTCTTTTATCTTTGGGAGGAATTCTTCATGGCAATTTTGACTTGTTTTACAATACGGTAGGAAGTAATAATGTGTTGCTTCAAAGCAGTACGGATGTACTGGAAACATTTATTTTCCGTGCAATGGTAAGTAATTCCAATTTCAGCACTGCTGCTGCGGTTTCTTTTGTTCAGTCTGTGTTTGGCCTGATAGTGGTTTTGGTAACAAATTTTGTTGTCAAAAAGATTGAGCCTGATTACGCGCTGTTTTAATTATGGTGAACGGCTGGATATAAAAGTGACAAAGAACATTCCATGGCGCATAAGGCTTTTGGCAGAATATATGGTGGGAATATTTAGCCAGTTTACGGGTTTCGCAATTATCTATATGGATAAAAATGAAAAGGAGTGAAAATTTTGAAAAGTAAAAGTAATAAAATCAAAAGGGATTTTTCGGGGCGTGTTATTCAGGTTACAGGATATATTTTTATAGCGGTATTTGCACTGTCATGCCTGATTCCGTTTATTATGATGCTATCGGCTTCCTTTGAGGAAGAAAAAACACTGGCGCTGGAAGGGTATTATCTGTGGCCGAGAAATCCAAGCGTGGAGGCATATAAAGCAATTTTCGGACCAGGGAGTGAAATTGTGGGTTCGTTTATATTGACTCTGATTCTTACGGCAATTGGTACCTGTCTGGGTCTGTTTTTGACAGCCCTGACCGGATATACTTTGCAGCGGCCTGACTTTAAATGCAGAAATGCCGTATCCCTGTTTTTGTACATAACAACCTTGTTCTCAGGAGGGCTTGTGGCATTTTACCTGCTGATTACCCGTTACCTTGGACTGAAAAATTCATATCTTGCAATTTTGCTGCCTCCACTTATGAGCGCATGGAACATTATCATGATGAAGAACTTTATCAAAAACAGTATTCCGCACACCATCAGTGAGGCGGCGGAGATTGACGGCGCTTCTCCGTTTGTAACATTTATAAAAGTAATACTGCCTATGTCGAAACCGGCGCTGGCAACGATTGGCCTGTTTATAGGTCTGGGTTACTGGAATGAATGGTATAATGCCATGCTGTTCCTTGATTCCAGTGTAAAGTATCGTCCTATGCAGCTGATTTTGTATAATTTGATTAATCAGGCATCCTATTTGAAGAATTCCCTGGCGGCGCAGAACATTCCCGCCCAGGATATGCCCCTTGAAACCGTAAAGATGGCAACTGCCGTAATTTCCACAGTTCCCATTATTATGGCATATCCCATGGTACAAAAATATTTTGTGTCAGGTATTACTGTTGGGTCCGTAAAAGGCTGATGGGGCCTTTGGATATATAAAAAATACAGGAGGAAGAAAATGAGAAAAAAAGTAAAAAAAGCAGCGGCAATTGTTTTGGCTGCATGTATGGCGGCGGGGCTTATTACAGGCTGCGGAAAAGCAGACACTACGGATAAGGGACAAGCACAGGCGGAAGAAAGCCTGACAGGAGAACAGACTGAAAAACAGGAGGAACAGGGAGTTGTAAAAGACGAGTATGAGGGCGTAAGCGGCAATACACCTGTATTAAACGGAGAAATCGACACTTCCCAGTTTGTTACGGTAAAGATGCTGGTGCTGGGAGATCCTCCGGCCGGGGGAACGGACAAAAAGATGCTGGAAGTGCTTAATCCGATTCTGGAAGAACGGATGAATGCGAACCTTGAAATCACCTGGATTGAATGGAATAATTATGAGACAAAATATCAGATGGAGCTGGTATCAGGGACGCCTTATGATTTAATTTTTACTTCGTCCACATGGCTGAATTTGTGGGACAATGTATCTAAAAACGCCTTTATGGATATTACGGATATGCTTCCCTATTACGCTCCCATGCTTTGGGCGGACACTTCAGCGGATGAGTGGGACCAATGCAGGTATAATGGCAGAATTTATGCCCTTCCGGAGCATAGAATGTGGCAGCTGTCCACGCCGGGCTTTATATATCGTCTTGACTGGGCAAAGGAGTTTGGAATGGATAAGGTTGCTTCCATGGATGATTTGGAAAGGTATTGTGACGAAATACTTAAAAATAAACCAGGCGTAATTCCTTTTAATGTCAGCGGAACAATTAACTCCACAGAGTTTTATACCCTTTGGATTAATCAGGAAACCGATTATGTATTTGGACCGGGAACAGTTGGAATGAATGCGCCTACTGCCAATGTAAGTATGGAGGAATGCTGGAAAATTGCATCTCCTGTTTTTGATGACAGCTTTATGGACTTTGCCATCAGAATGAAGGAATGGGGGGACCGGGGATACTGGCCTACAGACGTTTTAAGTGCAACAATAGATGCGGAAACCATGTTCCTTTCAGGAAAGAGCGGGATGTATCATGCAAATGTAGCAAACCTGTATCCGGTTTATGAAAAAATGGAGAAAGAAGATCCGGATGCGGAACTTGATATTTTCTTTGATGCGGAAAAGAGAGGAATGGTTATTGCGGACTCCCTGACACAGGACGCCTGTGCGATTTCTGCCCATGCAGAAAATCCGGAAAGAGCCCTGATGATGTATGACCTGTTCCAGTATGACAAGGAGATTTACCGGCTGACACAATATGGAATTGAAGGGGAAAATTATGCGGTTGATGCAGATGGCTATATTGTCAGGCCGGATGGATATGATGAACAGATGGATGCCTATTATTGGGATATGTGGAGCACAAGAAATGACAGCTTATCCATTCCTGAGTTTAATCCCAAACAGGATAAGATTGATGAAATTAATGCTAAGATAAAACCATGGTCAGTGCTTTCTCCATGGGGCTCCTTTATGCTGGATACTTCCAAGGTTGAAAATGAGGTTACGGCAATTAACGAGGCTGCAACCACATGGCTGCCTGCTATTCAGTTTGGAAAAGCAGGGGATCCTGTTCAGGCAGTGGAAGGATTGCGGGAAGCATTAAAGGGTGCAGGACTGGATACGTTTATTGAAGAAGTAAACCGTCAGATGGAGGAATATAAGCAGGGACTTTCCAATTAAAGATAACCAGGAATAACAGTCCCGCTGTCTGGGTGGGGCTGTTATTTTCTGCGGTACTTTCAAAAAGGTTTGAGGAGTTGGAATTAAAGCATATGGTTTGGATGTTGCGGGCAGGGATATGATTTAAATATGCCTGCCGCTGCTTTCACGGATAATCAGGTTAGGATATAAATCCGGTTCATCCGGCGGCGGAGTGTTCTGGATCATGCTAAGAAGCAGGCGGATAACATGGAGAGCAAGTCTTTCGGTGTGGCGGTCCAGGCTGGTGAGTCTGGGCGTGAGAAAGTTTCCGTCCATAAACTGGTCACAGCTAATGAGAGCAATGTCATCAGGAACAGACAGAAAATAATCGGAAATTGCCCGTATTGCGCCTATGGCAATATTGTCATTCATTGCAAGCATAGCTGTGGCAGGTTCATCAAGCTCCAGAAGCTTTTTGGCGGCGTTGTATCCGTCAGGAAGATAATAGTCAGAGAGGGAAACCAGTTCAGGACTTGTGTCCAGTTTAAGCTGCGCTAATGTTGTGCGGTAAGTCTGCAGTCGGGATTCGGTTATGATAATTCCAGGCTCGCCTCCCACAAATCCAATACGTTTATGCCCAAGGGAAGCTAAATAGCGGATTGCAATTACAATTCCCTTTTCATGTTCTTTATTGACAAAGCAGCATGGAACGTCAGGAATTTTCTGGCCGATTACAACAACTGGAATGGAGGAGGCCAGATGTGTAAGAGCGTTTTTATAGGCGTCACTTATCTGACACAGGTCAATATGTCCCCCTGCAATGATAACACCATCCACTTTTTTATCAAGAACCATTTGGAAGTAGCTTTCTTCTGCCTCCTGCCCGCTTTCTCTGTAGGAGGCGGCGGTAAAGGAAGTGATACACAAGATGACAGAATAATTCGCTTTGTGGGCGGCACGTTCAATGACGCCGACTAAGGTGGAAAAATAAGGGTTAGTGATGTTTGGGATAATCATTCCAAGAGTTTTGGACTGGCGGAGAATCAATCCCTGGGCAAGCTGATTGGGGGAGTAGTTATATTTTTGAATGACTTCCTGTACCCGTGCTTTCGTCTTTGGGGAAACAGGCGCAGTTCCGCTAAGTACTCTGGAGACGGTTGCAGTGGAAACTCCGCTTTCTTTTGCAATCTCTATAATGGTGACGTTCCGGCTCATTCGCTGACCATTCCTTTCCATGTGAATTAAATGACTGGGTTCATTATATCAGATAACAGGAAAAAAGGAACAAAGGAATAAAAAATTTTACATTAATTTCAGATAGGAGGATAACAATGAACCGTGCAGACTATAAGAAACTATTGACCGGGATTATGGATGAGATAAAGGAGCCGGAAGGTACTTTCCAAAGTACCTTTGGGGAAAAAAGTGAAAAAGAGCTGGAGGAAATCTGCTATATAGCCGGAATCGCTTTATATGCGGCAGACAGATTTTATTCCGAACTGACACAGATAGATTTTATAAATGATAAAATGGATGAAAACGGTTGAGATGGAGGATGAGACAGATGAAAATAGGGTTTGCTGATTACTATCTGGATAACTGGCATGCTAATTATTATCCGGGATTTATGAGAGAGGCAATGGTAAAATACGGGTATGATGGGGTGCTGACCTGCGCATATGCTTTTAAGGACTGTGAAAATGGTATGACGAACAAAGAGTGGAGCAGGAAACAGCATATACGTCTTGCAGAGAGTATGGAAGAAATGATTGAAAGCGTGGACGCCATTATGGTGATTGCGGCAGATAATTCCGCCTGGCATGAAGAGGTATGCAGGCTTCCGCTTTCCAGTGGAAAGCCTGTTTTTGTGGATAAAACATTTGCCAGGGATGTGGAGACGGGAAAGCGCATGTTTGCATGGGCCAAACAACACAATACGCCGATTATGTCCACTTCCGCCCAGCGCTTTTGCTCCAGTATCATAAATTATCTTGAGAGGGAAAAAGGAAATACAAAATTTATGTCTACCGTTGGCCCTCATGATTTGTCAAATTATGCGGTTCATCAGTTTGAGCCAATTGTGGCGGTAATGGGAACCGGAATAAAACGAGTGAAGGCCTTTTGCGTTGGAAGCAATGTGACACAGCTTATTATGGATTATGGAGATGGAAGAATGGCAAGCTTTACCCAGACGCCAAATCCCTATGCAGAGTTTAACTTTATGGTATCGGATGGTGAAAAGGGAGAGCGTCTGGACAGTTCAGACTATTATGTGAATACTATGAAAGCAATTCTTGATTTTTTTGAAACGGGAATTTCTCCGGTAAGGCAGGAGGAGACAATAGAAGTGCTTGCGCTTATTGATGCGGCCAGAACAGCCCGTCAGAATCCGGATGTCTGGCAGAAGGTGGACAGGTAGGGGAAGCTTGGAAGTAAACTTCCAAACTACTTATTGGTGGCAGTACCGCAAGCGCGGCTTGCGGTATGCAGGGGGTATAAACATGATGAAAAATATAAAATTACATTATCTGGCAGGTGATGTCCACAAAGGAGGACATGACATATACAGAACAGCCCAAAATAACAAGATAATGCTGGAAATGACAAAAGCTTTTGATATTTTAATGGTATGTGATAATCCGGCTATAGGAGAGATAAGCTTTGACAAGTACTTTTCGGAAGATGTGATGGAGAAGTGCGAAGTGTTTGTTTTTGATTGTGGTAATTATCGCTTCAATGTAAAAAGCGAGCAGCAGCGTTTTGAACAGGCAGTGGCGGCAGGGGCCGGGTGCGTGTTCCTGCATGGACAGCAGGTCTGCTATTGGAAGGAAGTGGGAATGACACAATGGGATGAAGTTGAAAAAATGGCGGGGCTGATGTGGAGGGAGAAAACCCAGCATGGAGATTATACGGATGCCCATGTTACGATAAGGGAACGGGAACATCCCATTATGCAGGGGCTTTCTGATTTTGATACAAAAGATGAAATTTTCTGCAGATGTGAAAATGTACATAATGTACCTTTGCATATTCTGGCAACCGCGTACTCGGATCCCAAAGTGATTTCCCGTCATGGTCTTAAAGGAACAGGGGAAGAAGAACCGGTTGCCCTTACGGGAACGTATGGAAAGGGAAGGATATTCAACCAGATTCTTGGTCATGTATGGCCATATTATACCGGACACGGGCTTGGGGAAAATACAATGTTAAGTTATCGTCCGGTGCAGTTCCGGCAGATGTTTGTCCGGGCCTGTGAATGGGCAGCTACGGGAGAAGTAAAAAACACCTTAGCATTTGACGGTAAAGTAAATCTTATTTAAGAGCAAAGTAATTGTTTATACTGCAGGGCGGCAGAGCCGTAAGGCTGCAAAAGGAGAGGAGTTGTAAAATGGAAACATGTATAGCCGTGGACATTGGCGGAACAAAAATGCTGGTTGCGGAAGTGCGTGAGAACGGCCAGATTGTCAATATAAAACGGTATCCCACAGGAAAGCTTGGCAGGGAAGAAATACTTAAAAGGGTGGTGCAGGGAGTATATGCTTATGAAAGTGAAATTGGATGGGAAAACGGGAAACGTCCTAAAAGGATGGGAACAGGCATAAATGGATTAATTGACCCGGTAAAAGGCGTTTGGAAGAAGCACAATGAAAATGACAGAGAGATTGCTGTGACGGAATTTGTTGAAAGGGAGCTGGGGGTAAAATGTTATGCAGATAATGATGTGAAAGCCACGGTGATAGCGGAGAACAAATTTGGCGCAGGGACCGGATGCCGGGATATGGTTTATATTAATCTGGGAACCGGTTTGTCCGCTGGAATTATTGCTAATGGAAAACTGATACGGGGCAGTGATGGTTTTGCCGGAGAGATTGGTTTTATGAACCTGACCGGTGGTGAAGGCGTCCGGACGGAACTTAGGGTTTCAGGTATGGGAATGAGCCACCAGACCAAAGCGCTGCTCGAAAGGTATCCTGAGTCTAT
Source organism: uncultured bacterium (assembly GCA_947381965.1). GTDB lineage: Bacteria > Bacillota > Clostridia > Lachnospirales > Lachnospiraceae > Suilimivivens. Next base: position 28,387 of record CANCXX010000027.1, on the reverse strand, counting down.
GTTAAGAAACCGGGCAGGCGGTATTGTAAAGGGGCAGGATGTATTTCAGATGGCGGAACAGGGGGACGAAATGGCCTGTCACATTTTGGATGAAATGGTAAAGATGACAGGGCTGGTTATTTCAAATCTAACCTGTGTGCTTTCCCCGGAAGTAGTCATCCTTGGAGGGGGACTTATTACAGACAATCGTATTTTGGAGCGGATTACCGGAGCGGTAACGCAGAAGGCCAGAGCGCATTTGGAAAAGGGTGTGATTCTGACAGGATTGCAGACGGCGTATGCGGGCCTGATGGGGGCGGCGGCCATTGCGTTTGGGTACCAGCAGGAATATTTTTAGGATAAGTGTGAGAGGGAGCTTAAAAGCGGCGTTAGCTTTTGCAGGCGCTAAATGCTGATAATGGCGCCTGCAGGACGGGGCTCTAAACAGGAGAAAAATTATGGCGACAATATTGGATTGTATTGAGAGGATTCCTTCTGTAATAGAAGAGATTCTTAAAGGGCAGGAAAAAGCTTTTGGGAGTTTTATGGAGTATATGAGGGAAAGGTGGGGAAAGGTGGATGAAGTTGTGCTTATCGGGTCAGGAACTTCCGGGACGGCGGCAGCTACATCCCTGGCTTTTGTGGAGAAAACCTCAGGACTGCCTGCGAAGGCGGTATTCCCCAATGACTATATGAAGGAAGGACGGGTTTATAATCCTCATGCTTTGCATGTTTTTACCTCCCAGACGGGAACTTCAAAGGTAGTTTGCCAGCTGATGGAACATTTAAGAGACGGCGGGTATTGGTGTATTGCTTTTACGGAGGCGGAGGATACCAGACTGGCAAAGATTTCCCCCTGTCATATTTGTTTAAATTGTGGAAAAGAGGAGTTTGGCATGCGCACGATTGGCTATGCTGCCAGTGTTCTGAATCAGATGCTTCTGGGAATGAAAATAGGGATAGCGAGAAAGCATTTATCTACAGAGCAGTATGAATTATACCAGAGACAGGCCCAGGCAGTCCCGGACAGTCACAAAGTAATAACCAGGCAGGCAAAGAAATGGTTTGAAAAAAATAAATTTCAGATTATGAACTCTCAATGTGTGATTTTTACTGGGGCGGGAGCGCTTTATGGTGTGGCGCAGGAGGCTGCTGTGAAATTTTGGGAGATGCCCCAGGTAATATCTATGGGATACGAGCTTGAAGAAGGCATGCACGGCCCTAATTATGGATACAATGGAAATCATTGCGTTGTGGTGTTAAACGATGGAGGCTGTGAGTCGGAAAAGGCGCTTTCTCTGGCACGTTTTTGTAAAGAGGCGCTTCATAATGGTCTGGTGGCAGGCTGTAAAGTAGTGGATAAAAGCGATCTCTTGCTGGATATCAGAGGCGGGGACTTTTCCTGTCTGGAATTTAGCGCTGTGCCCCAGGTGATGGCATATTTTCTTGCCACGGGAAAGGGACGCGATATCTCCAAGCCTATTGACCACACACAGATGTATAGCTATTTTAGCACACATGACTGACAAAACAATTGGGTTTATAGATTCCCATTATAAATTTTTAACAAACAGAGGTCCATGCAGGTATCCCCAGGGGCAGCTAAAGAACTGGAACAGGAGGTATTGGGTTGAACGCATTTCATAAAGAATTAATTGAAACGGGATATATTCATTCGCCGCTGCCTCTTCACAGGGAGTATTCTCTGGAAGCGGAGATGGCGCAAAAAGAAATTTTATCTTACAGGAGTCTGTGGGACGGAAAAAAAGAAGATTTATGGGATATGCCCTTAAAGTCCGGCATTGGGACAATGGAAAAAGTGGAGGGCGCAGGCCGGAAGGGAGGAAGCGTCATTCGTATTATTGCTCCTACGGCGAGAAATACAATGCCCTATGAGGATGGGGCAACGGCAGCTTTATTTAAAAGTACGATAACATTTCTGATTCCGGGGGAAAACTGGGAGAGGTATGACAGAGTGTGCTTTTGGGCAAAGCCGGACTCCTTTGGAAGCCATAGTGTCCATTTTCGGATACACATTAAGAATGAGGGGGAACGCCCGGTCCCCGATTCTTATGGGAGAGTGGGGCAGCATTTGGTGAATCTGGAAAATCACAAATGGAATCAGATAATATGGGAACTGGCGTCCTTGCCCCGGGACCGTGTTACAGAGCTTTGCATTGTTATGGACGCAGATGGGCAGGACACTTCCACAGGGGATGAGTTTCAGTTTGATTTTGAAGACTTTCAACTGCAAAAGATGATTGAAACTGAAAAAGAAAAAGGATGGGAGTGCGCTCCAAATCGTATTTCTTATTCAATGTCAGGATACTGGTGCGCCGGAATGAAAACCGCTGTTGCCAGTGAAGGAGAGGGAGAGTTTTCGCTTCTTGACCAACGGGGCCGGGAGGTTTTGCGAAAAAAAACGGTTAAGGTAGAAAACCATAAAGGTAAATTTCAAGTTTTGGATTTTAGTGAAGTTACCCAGCCGGGCAGTTACCGTCTGGTTTTGGGGAAAATCCGCACCTCTCCTTTTTTGATTGGAGAAAAGGTGATGAACGACGTCATCTGGAAGGTTATAAATTTTATATTTTGCGAGAGATGCGGTTATCCGGTGCCGGGACGTCATGGGCGGTGTCATGTAGATGTAATTGCCAGGCATAAAGGAGCGCTTAAGTCTTTTAGCGGAGGATGGCATGATGCCGGGGATATGTCACAGCAGATGCTGCAGACAGCAGAAGTGGCGCAGGAGATTTTGGAACTGGCAGACAGAGTGAAAGAAGATACGCTTTTGTATCACCGTCTGATGGAGGAGGGACTTTGGGGAATAGAGTTTACTCTAAACAGCCGTTTTGGTGATGGGTACCGCGCCGCCAGTGCAGGAGTTGGTCTGTGGACAGATAATCTGATTGGCAGTGCGGATGATGTGGAAGCGAGAGTGCATAATCAGGCATTCCAGAATTTGTTCTGCAGCGCAGTGGAAGCCCAGGCAGGACGGATTTTAAAAGAATTTGAACCTGAAGTGGCGTGGAAATGCCTTCAGGCTGCAAAGGAGGACTACTGGTTTGGGAAAAAGCGTTTTGAAGAAAAGGGGATGGAACAGCCAGTTATGTGGGAACATACATTGAACAGCGGCCGCTCACAGTATTATGCGGCCGCAGCATGGGCGGCCGCCTCTATTTGCCTGAACGGAAGGGAAAGGGAATTTGTCAGGGAGGCGGAATCTTTTGGAAGAAAGCTTTTGGCATGTCAGGAGACAGGAACGAAAGGGGTTCCCATGAAAGGATTTTTTTACAGAGACGAAACCCATAAAACGATTGTGCACTTTAACCATCAGGGGCGGGATCATTCTTTTGTACAGGCGCTGGAGACGCTCTGCCGGGCGTTTCCTGATTCGCCTGAACGGGGAAAATGGGAGGAAGGAATGAGGATGTATGGGGATTACTTAAAACAGCTTTTTGAGATGGCATCGCCTTATGGAATGCTCCCTGCCGGTTTACATTCCCTTGCCGAGGCAGAGGATTCGGAGACGTTTCAACTGCTTCATTTGTTGGCAGATTTTGAGACGGAACAGCCCAATTATGTAAAGCAGCTTAAGGCGGGTATAGACCTTGGCAATGGATATTATGTAAGAATGTTTCCCGTATGGTTTTCTTTTCGGGGCAACTCAGCAGTTATGCTTGCCATGGGGAAGGGAGCGGCTATTGTGGGAAATTACTTTGGGGATAAGAAGCTGAAGGAGATTGCCAGGGAACAGCTTTACTGGATGTCCGGGAAAAACCCGTTCTGCCAGTCTCTCATTTACGGAGAAGGAGAGCGTTATGCACAACAGGACGCCAACTATCCGGGGGAAATGACAGGAGAGATGCCGGTAGGCGTGCAGACGCAGGACAATGAGGATGAACCATATTATCCCATGGGGAATAATGCCACATATAAAGAGGTATGGCTGACTCCGGCAGGCCGCTGGCTTTCCATTGCAGCAGAATTGTATCCTGAGATATAATATACAATAGACATTAAAGAAGTAAGGCTGGTTAAAAATAACCGGCCTTATTTTTGTATAATTTTGGGAAAAAAGGAAAAATCTTTTTATTTTAAAGTACGGAAATAAGAAAATAATTATTTCAAAGTTGTGAAATGATATCTGCAGGAAAGGCGGTAATGGAATGAAAAATCAGGAAGCGGTAAAAATGACAGAAGCACAGGCGAATACGGAAAAGCCTTTTGGATTTGCGGATAAGTTAGGGTACATGTTTGGCGACTTTGGAAATGATTTTACGTTTATTTTATCCAGTATGATGCTGATGAAGTTTTATTCAGATGTAATGGGGGTTTCCGTAGGGCTGATTGGTGTTTTGATGATGGCGGCCCGTTTTGTGGACGCTTTTACGGATGTGACAATGGGGCAGATTGTGGACAGAAGCAGGCCGACGGCAAAGGGAAAATTTGCACCCTGGATACGCAGGATGTGCGGGCCGGTGGCGTTGGCCTCTTTTTTGATGTATGCAAGCTGGTTTAAAAATATGCCTATGGGGTTTAAGATTTTCTGGCTGTTTTTTACTTATCTCTTGTGGGGAAGTATTTTTTATACAAGTATCAATATACCCTATGGCTCTATGGCCTCGGCCGTATCTGCGGATCCGAAGGACCGCGCCCAGCTTTCCAACTGGAGGACCATCGGCGCAACCCTTGCAAGCACGGTGATTGGCGTGGTGCTTCCCGTTCTGGTATTTTATACAGACCAGGCAGGTAATCAGGTTCTTTCAGGCAGCAGAATGTCTATAGCGGCATTGGTCTGCTCCATTGGCGCAGTGATTTGTTATCTTCTCTGCATTCATATGACTACAGAGCGGGTAAAGGTAGAGCAAAAAACAGAAAAATTTGATTTAGGGGAACTGATAACGGGCCTTTTGAAAAACCGTGCGCTGGTTGGAATTGTGGCGGCGTCCATCTGCCTGCTGCTTGCCCAGCTTACCCTGCAGTCTATGACAACGTTTGTGTTTCCCAATTATTTTAAAAATACCGCTGCCCAGTCTGCCACCGGCCTTGTGGGAATGGTAATTACTTTTATCTGTGCAGCATTTACGGTTAAGCTTTCCCAGAAATTTGGAAGAAGGGAGCTGGCAATCTTTGGCTCTTTGTGGGGCGCGGCGGTTCTGATAATTGCATTTTTTCTGCATGTTACAAATGCCTGGGTGTTTGTGGGAATTTACGCATTGTCCTATGTGGGGCTTGCCATATTTGGCTTAATCTGCTGGGCTATGATTACGGACGTAATTGACGATACGGAGGTATTGACTGGGGAGCGTTCTGATGGAACAATCTATGCAGTGTACTCCTTTGCAAGAAAGCTTGGGCAGGCAGCTTCCTCCGGTTTATCCGGTCTTTTGCTGTCCCTTGTTGGTTATAGCCAGGCCACGGCGTATAATAGGGATGTAGTGAATGGCATATACAACATTACCTGCCTTGCCCCAGCCCTTGGGTTTCTTCTTCTGGCGGTGATTCTGAAGTTTCTGTATCCGTTGACAAAGGGAAGGGTGGAGAACAATACGGCCGTACTGACCCGGAACCGTGCAGGACAATAATAGTAACAGTTCAGCCTTCGGCTTCACTGTCACGCCAGATGCACACAAAATGCTCCAAGGTCGCATTTTGGCGCTTTCACAACTCGCAAAATCGCATACAGAGCGATTTTACTCGCGGAATATCGTAAGGCTGAACTGTTACCAATAATACAATGGCAGTGTAGTGGATGATTGTAAAAATATGGATGCTAAATTATAATACGATGTAGGAACCTTATATTGGTGGAATCAGTAATCTCCCTTTCGGGGGCCCAGAGGAAAACCGGGCCGCAAAGCAGATTACGAAACTTTAAATAGGAGAAAAAATATGCGTAATATTATTAGTTTGAATGAGAACTGGCGTTTTGTGCGGAAGGACGCGGGACTGCCTGCTTCCCTTCCTGGGGACTGGCAGCAAATTAATCTGCCTCATACCTGGAACGCTGTGGATGGTCACGACGGAAAGGGCGCTTATTATCGTGGTAAGTGCTGGTATGCCAAAAGCTTTGTAACGCCTGAGCAGCCTTTTGGAAAAGGAAGGGTTTATGTGGAGATCCTGGCAGCGGGACAACAGGCATGGGTTTATGTAAATGGCAGGGAAGTGACCTATCATGAAGGCGGCTATTCTATTTTCCGCGCAGATATTACAGACTTTTGCAGGGAGAAGGAAGATAATCTTCTTGTGATTGCCTGCAGTAATGAAGAGAAGAGCAGTGTGTACCCTCAGTCAGCGGACTTTACCTTTTATGGAGGTCTTTACAGGGGAGTAAATTTAATCAGTGTGCCGGAGACTCACTTCGACCTGGAATATTATGGAGGACCGGGGATTATGGTGACGCCGGTACCGGAGAATGATGGCGGTGCATCATTTTCCCTTTCCGCATTTGTTAAAAATGGGGATGAAAATTTCACAGTTTTGTATTCCATTTATGACCCAGAAGGCAGGGAGGTAGCAGGCGCCTGTCGTCCGGCAGAGGCCCCCGGAGTTACCATATATGTACCGGATGCAAAGAAGTGGGAAATGGACGATCCTTATCTTTATACGGTGCGGGTTCTTTTGCAGAGGCGCAATGAGGCTTATGACGAAGTTTTGGTAAGGGCAGGTGTGCGCAGTTTTGCCTGTGATCCGGACAAGGGATTTATTTTTAACGGCGTGCAGACTCCCCTAAGAGGAGTGAGCCGTCATCAGGACCAGCTTTATAAAGGAAATGCCCTCACCAGAGAGGACCACTTTGCAGATGCAAGGATTATTAAGGAATTGGGGGCAAATACCATCCGGCTGGCGCACTATCAGCATTCACAGGATTTTTATGATGCCTGTGACGAGCTGGGGTTTGTTGTGTGGGCGGAGATCCCTTTTATCAGCGTGATGAACAATGATCCAAAGGCCCATAACAACTGCATCAGCCAGCTTAAAGAGTTAATTATCCAAAATTACAACCACCCTTCCATTTGTTTCTGGGGAATTTCCAATGAAATACTAATTGGGGGAATCTCTGAACAGCTGGTGGAAAACCATAAGGAACTGAATGCACTGGCAAAGGAGCTTGACCCTACCCGCTTAACCACAATTGCCCATGTGAGCATGACGCCGGTGGATGGCCCTATGCACGGCATTACGGATGTGGAAAGCTATAACCATTATTTTGGCTGGTATGGCGGCAGGATGGAGGATAACGGGCCATGGCTTGACAATTTCCACAAAGCCCACCCGGAGATATGCCTTGGACTTTCAGAGTATGGCTGCGAAGGGATTATTACGTATCATGGTCCCAATCCGGCGTGTAAGGACTACAGCGAGGAGTATCAGGCGCTGTATCATGAGCATATGGCAAAGACGCTGGCGGAGCGTCCATGGATTTGGTCAAGTCATGTGTGGAATATGTTTGACTTTGGCTGCGCCGCCCGTAATGAAGGTGGTGTGGCAGGGTGCAACAACAAAGGGCTTGTAACCATAGACCGGAAGACAAAAAAGGACAGTTACTATATTTATAAGGCATACTGGAATAAAGAGCCTATGGTGCATTTGTGCGGCAGACGGTATGCCCAGCGGTCAGGGAAAACCACACAGATTAAGGTTTATTCAAACCAGCCCTGTGTTACCTTGTATCTTAATGGTGAAAAAAAAGGAGAGATGGGCGGGGAAAAGATGTTTGTTTTTGAAGTTTCCCTTAAAAACGGATTTAATACCATTATGGCACAGGCTGGGAGTGTAAAGGATACCATGACACTGGAAAAGGTGGAAAAGGAGCCCGCCATTTATGTGCTGCCTGAAGTAAATGCACGGGCGGAAGGCGTTGCCAACTGGTTTAAGTCTGTGGGGGATTTGGACTTAAAGGCGCCTATGGAATTTCCCGAAGGAATGTACAGTGTAAAGGACAGCATGGAGGAAATTTCAAAAAATCCCAAGGCCCTTCAGATAGTTACAGAGGCAGTTAAACTTGCCATGAATATGGAAGTAAAACCGGGAGAAGGCATGTGGAATATGATGAAGTCCATGAATTTGGAGACAATGGCTTCAATGGCGGGATCTATGATGCCGGAAGGGTTTGTGGAGAGTATGAACGCAAAGCTGATTAAGATTAAAAAATAAGTTACCATTTGGATTTAATGAACCCAGCTAAAGTAAAGGGCTGCCCATGCAGGACATGTGGCAGCCTTTAATTATAGATTTAGGGTTATACTGTGTATTTTGTGAGAACAGGATTCAGATGTGAAGGGGGATGTATTGGGGGAGTGGGATTGTAATAACCTGTTGTCAGTGTTAAAATTAAAAAAAGGGCAGCAAATTAGAGATATGGGATATGGAAAGAGGGGATGGATATGGAATATAGTTCAATTATAGGAGGGGCTGACGGACCTACAGCCATTTTCCTTGCAGGAAGGCTGGGAACTGGTTTTAAAACTGGTATTATCATATTTGTGACAGCGGTGCTGATACTGGCGGCATTTCTTGCATTGTGGAAACCGGGTGTGAGAACAAAATACCGTTTTATTCGTCTTTCTGTTGCCAATCTGCTGATTCATTTGATGGACGGGCTGATTACCTTTGTAAACACACCGAATTTGTCCATGGAAGGAAATATTCTGGTGCGGCGGTTTGGTCTGGGATGGGGGGCTTTATTTACGGCAAATCTTATCTCCTTTCTGTTAATTGTGCTGGCAGCGTGGTATTTTAATAAATATGAGCATGTGCCCATTTGCGCTGATGGTGTTTTTGACTATTATATGAAGTTATTTTATGGGGAAAATTATAAAACATCATGGTTTTGGTACAAGTTTTCCAGAAACTACCGTTCCAAAATGGCTATGGCAGGTTATGCCTTTTATTGGGGGCTGACAGCCGGTGCGCCGGTATTTGTTATTGGATGGCTCCTGCATATGCTGGATCTGGCGCCCCGCTGGTGGCATAGCCAGTGGGTTGCGGCTATGATCGGTATTGGGGTGGCGATTATCAGTATGTACATATGGGCCAGGGAAGGATACAGGTGCGGTCTGGAAAAGGAAAACAGGGCGGATGCCGGAAAGGATAGGGAAGGTGTGAACCGGTCTTAGGTAATTGCGAAACTTGAAGTTATGGAAATATTCTGACAATATATTCCACTCAAATCCTGTTGCACCGTGCATTCCATCAAGCCCAGCAGGACAGAAGACAGTCGGGGAGCGTCCCTCCTGCCTTCTATGGTCTTGATTCCATGGTGCATAAGGCTTTTCGCAGAATAGATTGTCAGAATATTCAGCAAGTTTACGAGTTTCGCAATTACCTAAGTATTTATGTAAAAGGGAGGAGGGATTACATGGGAGTAATGGAAATGACAACGGATCTTACCCTGCGGTCTGTTTTTATGCGTCTTGCGTTTGCGATGCTTACAGGAATGCTGGTGGGAATTGAGAGAAGCAGTAAGGGACGGGGGGCAGGGGTGAAAACCCACACACTGGTATGCGTGGGGGCTGCGCTTGTAATGCTTACAAGCGAGTATATCAGGGTTACATTTAATAATCAGGGGGATCTTGCCCGGCTGGGGGCGCAGGTAATCAGCGGCATTGGATTTTTGGGAGCAGGAACAATTATTGTAACCGGAAGGAACCATGTTAGGGGGCTGACCACGGCAGCAGGATTGTGGGTGTGCGCCTGTGAAGGGCTGGCCATTGGAATTGGTTTTTGGAAAGGAGCCATTGTCACACTGATTATTATTATGTTTACTTTGCAGGTGCTTGCAAGAGTGGATATGTATATGCACCATTATGCCAAGTCCTTTGAGCTTTATATTGAGTTTCAAACCGGACCGGATCTGCGGCAGTTTATGGAGGATATCAAATTGCAGAATGTAGATCTGGGATCAGTGGATGTGAAAAAAAGCAGAATTGACGGCAGCGGTCAGGCGGCAATTGTGGGGTTTAAAATGCGCAGAGGGGTGGACCGGCCGGATTTGATTCAATGGATACGGGAACGGAAGTATGTGTTGTATCTGGAAGAACTGTAGAAGTCAAAATCAACCTAAAGTTAAGTCAAAAAACCGGATTGTCCCAGAAGGAAGAAAAAGAGTACAATAAGAAAAATTAGTTTTAGTTACAGGAGGTTGGGACCATATGGAAAAATGGACAAGGGTTATGTATCAGCCAAATCTTCCCCTGGGAGAAAATGGGCGGAAGCTTACCGGATCGGCACAGCATATTGCGCTGTCTAAAGAAGCGGCAAAGGAAGGTATGGTGCTTTTAAAAAATGAAGGAGACATTCTTCCTTTTAAAAAAGGAACCAGGGCAGCATTGTTTGGAAAAGCAGCTTTTGATTATGTAAAGGGCGGCGGCGGAAGCGGGGATGTGACAGTCGCTTATGTGAGGAATCTGTATGAAGGGTTGAAAATGCAGAATGAAACTATCAGCATATTTGAGCCCCTTTGTGATTATTACAGGAAAGACGTGGAGAGACAGTATCAGGAGGGAAGCGTACCGGGGATGACCATAGAACCGGAAGTTCCAACGGAACTGCTTGGGCAGGCCAAGGCCTATACGGACACGGCCATTATTACAATATGCCGTTTTTCCGGCGAAGGATGGGACAGGAAAAGCGTGCTTGAGGAGAACAAAAATCTCTGGGAAGGGGAACGGGATATGGCGGAGCTATCTGCAAAGATTTTTGCGGATGGTGATTTTTGTCTTTCCAGACAGGAAATGGCAATGGTGGAAGCCGTAAAGAAAAACTTTGCAAAAGTGGCAGTTGTGATGAATGTGGGAGGTATGGTAGATACCTCGTGGTTTGTCAGAGACAGCCGCATAGGGGCAGTGCTGATGGCATGGCAGGGTGGCATGGAAGGCGGACTGGCAGCAGCGGAACTTTTGGTGGGAAAGGGTAATCCATCCGGAAAGCTTTCTGATACATTTGCAGGCAGACTGGAGGATTATCCCTCTACGTATAACTTTCATGAGTCAAAGGATTATGTAGATTACACAGAAGATATTTATGTTGGATACCGTTACTTTGAAACCATACCAGGGGCAGCGGAAAAGGTAAATTATCCTTTCGGGTACGGACTTTCCTATACCACTTTTGATGTGCAGACCGTATCGGCAGAAGAAACCGATGGTCAAATAAGCGTCCGGGTTCATGTGACCAATACCGGGCGTCTGGCAGGCAAGGAAGTGGTACAGGTATACTTTGGCGCTCCCTGGGGAAAACTTGGAAAGCCGAAAAAACAGCTGATTGCTTTCGAAAAAACAAGGGAACTGGAACCGGGAGAGACGCAGGTATTGTGTTTAAGCTTTACTGTTGACGATATGGCATCTTACGATGATCTTGGAAAGATAAAGAAATCCGCTTATGTGTTGGAAAAAGGGGAATATTTCTTCTATGCAGGAACCTCTGTGCGTGATGTGAGGCAGCTTACATTCGTATATGTTGTAGATGAAGACAGGGTAATCAGACAGCTTGACAGCCGTCTTGTTCCCACCTCCCTTGCAAAGAGAATGCTTGCTGACGGAAGCTATGAGGAATTGCCACAGGGAACGCCGGCGGACCCCAACGCCAATGTGCTGGAGCATATGTCAGAGAAACAGACAGAAGGATATGTGCCTTTGGTCCGCAGCAGAGACAGATATATTCTTTGGAAACCGTTTAAAGAGGGGATTCACGTTTTTAAGGAAGTGGCAGAAGGAACGATTACCGTAGAGGAATTTTTATCTCAGCTTTCAGATGAGGATGTGGCACATCTGCTTGGCGGGCAGCCCAACACAGGTGTGGCAAATACCTTTGGATATGGCAATCTGCCAGAGTATGGAGTGCCTTCTATTATGACAGCAGACGGGCCTGCCGGACTTCGTATTACGCCCCAGTGCGGTGTAAACACTACCTGCTGGCCCTGCTCCACACTGCTTGCATGCAGCTGGAACAAGGAGCTGGTGGAAGCGGTAGGTATGGCCGGGGGAGCGGAGGTAAAAGAAAACAATATTGCCATGTGGCTGACTCCGGCGGTAAATATTCACAGAAGTCCTCTGTGCGGACGGAATTTTGAGTATTATTCTGAGGATCCTTTCCTTACTGGTAAAATGGCAAGCGCCATGGTACGGGGAATACAGTCAAACCATGTTGGCGCCACGGTAAAGCACTTTGCACTAAACAATAAGGAAAGTAACCGCAAAAACAGTGATTCAAGAGTATCTGAGCGCGCGGCAAGGGAAGTTTATCTGAAAGCTTTTGAAATTATTGTGCGGGAAGCACAGCCCTGGTCGATTATGACTTCCTATAATATTATTAATGGACACCGTGCTTCGGAGAATGCGGACTTACTGGAAGGCATTCTGCGGGGAGAATGGGGGTACGAGGGATGCGTGACAACTGACTGGTGGACCTGCGGCGAGCATTATAAAGAGGTGAAAGCCGGGAATGATGTAAAAATGGGATGCGGATATCCGGAACGACTGCTTGAAGCGATGGAAAAAGGGTGTCTTACCAGAGCGGAGATGGAGTCATGCGCAAAAAGGATTCTGGATTTGATATTAAAAATTGATTAAAGACACTAATAAGGAAATGTCGGAGAATGGCATTTGAATATGAAAGTTAAACATTCATATTAAATTAGTACTGTTATAATTAGATGAAAAGGTACAACACAAAATCGGCACTGGCAGATGATTTCCGCCAGTGCCGATTTTATTAAATCTATATAAAGGAGCCGCGTGAGAATGACAGCAATATTACCAAAAGGTAATCGGCTTGTAGATACTCTTGACGTGGAAATTGTTGAGATCAACCAGGAAATTGCAAAGAAAGCAGCGCAGATACAAGCAGGCACAGCGCTCAATTTGATAACAGGAACAGTGCAGTAAAGCTTCCCTATAAAGAGGTTTTAGTCAAGAGCTTTTGGTGGAGTGAAATAATTTAATTAATAGGTTGCACATATTCTACAAGTGGAATATAATTATTTGCAGGAAAAAGATTTTTCAAACACACTCTAATAAGGAGATAACAGAACCCAATGTTAAAGCACGGAATTTTAGGACTGCTGAATTATCACAGTTTGACAGGCTATGAGATTATGGAAGTGTTCAGGGATTCCCTGAATTTTTTCTGGAGCGCCCAGACAAGTCAGATTTACCGGGAACTGCAGGGCCTGGAGGAAAAGGGATGGGTGGAGAAAATGCCAGTTCCCCAGCAGGGAAAACCAAACAAAAATATTTTTTCCATAACAGGCAAGGGAAAGGCGGAACTGCTCCGGTGGCTGGCAGAGGATAGTCCGGGAATGACTGCCAGGGAGCCTGTTCTTATGAAAGTATTTTTTATGGGGGAACGCGACTGGCAGGAAAATATCCGTTATTTTCAACGGCTGATTGCAGATTGCGAGCAGTTTTTGGAAAATCTTGCTTCAGTCCCGGCGCACATTGAGGGCTACAGCGGCTATCTTGACGATAAGGAAAAAGCGCTTTACTGGCAGATGACCGTGGATTATGGGCGGAGAAATATGCGGATGTACATAGAGTGGGCTGAGAGTTGTATCGACAGACTGATAGAATTGCATGGAAACAGAGAGAGTTAAATTTGGAGGTAAACTTCCAAACTGCTTATTGGTGGCAGTACCGCAGGCAAAGCTTGCGGTATGCGGGGGTATAAAAATGAAAATTTTAGTGATAAATGGAAGTCCTAAGGGAAAAACAAGTAATACCTATAAATTGACCTGTGCCTTTTTGGATGGGATGAAACTGGGAGCGGAAGAGGAAAAAGATATGGTACAGTTGGAAGAGTTGCAGGTAAACCAGCTGGAATTAAAACCTTGTCTTGGGTGTTTTGGCTGCTGGAATAAAACTCCAGGAAGCTGCTGTATACAGGATCACATGCAGGAGGTAATTGCAAAGCTTCTGTGGGCGGATATTGTTATATGGAGCTTTCCGCTCTATTACTATACCGTACCAGGGGGCCTGAAAACACTGATTGACCGGCAGCTTCCCATGGCGCTTCCTTTTATGGCGGAGCGGGAGGACGGAGTAGGGGAAGGGGCACATCCTTCCCGATATGATATGAGTGGTAAAAAAACGGTATTGATATCTACTTGCGGATTTTATACGACGAAAGGAAATTATGACGGGATATATAGCCTTTTTGACCATATGTGTGGCAAAAACCAGTATACATCCATTTTTTGCGGACAGGGAGAATTATTTCGGGTGCCGGAAGTATCTGCAAGGACAGGAGAATATCTGGAATATGTACGCAGAGCAGGCAGGGAATATGTAAAGGGGGGCATTTCAGAGAAAACATGGGAACTGTTAAGCTGTTTATTATATCCTAAGGAGATCTTTGAACGTATGGCCGATGCAAGCTGGGGAATCAGTAAGGAAAATGGGACAAAGGAGTCGGAAGCCCTGATATTTACCAGACAAATGGCCGCCTTGTACCGGAAGGAAAGCTTTCCAGGCAGAGAACGGGTGTTGGAGATGTACTATACGGACATAGATGAATGTTATCAGATTGTTATGGGAAAAGAGGGCAGCAGGGTTTTAACAGATGATTTTGAAACCTTTACCACAAGAATTGAAACGCCAGTTACTCTGTGGAGATCTATTGGGGCAGGGGAAATCCGGGGAGATGAAGCATTGATGAAGCGGCTGTATAAAGTGAAGGGCGATTTTGATTTGATGTTGAAATGGGACGACTGTTTTGGGTTGGGGAAAAGTGACGGAAATGACATAAAAAATAAAGATTATGACACTGAATATGACATAGATGACGGAAAAAGAGCCAACACCAACATGATGATTTTTCTGGCGCCATGGATTATATTCTGGACGGCTGTGCCATTTGATGGCTACAGAGGGGCGTTTTTTTGTTTGGGAGCCTGTGCGCTGCTGCCGCTGTTCTTTTACCAGAACAAGAAGACGATATACGATTTACTTTCAGGAGCCTGTACAGCTGTTTTGGCCCTTGCACTGTTAGCAGGCATAGCGGCCCGGATGGTGATTCCTTTGTCATATTTTGTTTTTGGCCTGATGTGGATTGTTTCCTGTTTTTTGAAAATACCACTTTCCGCCCACTATTCCATGAACGGATATGGGGGAACAAAGGCGCTTAAAAATCCCCTTTTTATAAAGACAAACTGGATTTTGACCTTGCTGTGGGGTATATTGTATTTGGTAACGCCTGTGTGGACTTATGAGATTATGGGAACAGAGGCGGCATCTTTAACAGGGCTGGTTAACGCAGCGCTTCCGGTTGGAATGGGGATTTTTACCGGATGGTTTCAAAAGTGGTATCCGGCAAAGGTGGCGAGAGGGGAGTGAAAACTCCCCTGATTTCATAATAAGAGAGTAGGAGAGAGCTGAACCAGCCGAAAGTATTGGGAAATTTTGAAGGTATAATTTGAGGGGAATGCCGCCTTGTATTTAGCAGATTGGATTTGATGCAATGTAAATCACAAAAACAGAGAAAGGGAAAAACAGCATGGTGCATTTATATACAGGAGAGGAATAGAGAAGAACCGTGCGGCAATCGGGGGGGGCATACGGGCGGCGGATTTGTTTTGCACAGTTTATGAAAAGGGAATGATACGAGAGGAGTCAGTGCCCCATATGGGTCATTGGCTCCCCTGTTTTAGAATTGCCTATTTTCCACAATCCTATTGCTAATGAAATGATTCAGCATAGGAACGGCTTACATTTCATCCGCTATTTTTCCGTATAATTAATTGATGCTTAAACCGGCGCTTGCATAGCCTGAAATGGTATTAATCAGAGATATGCCGCTTGCTGTTGCTGAAAATACCAGCATCAGACGTGTCTGCGCCGTTACCGAAATATTAAGCCCTGTCAGCGCGCCGTTTAATATCGTTCCGATGGATAAAAGCCCGGAAAGTGACGGTGTCAGACTAATCAATGTTCCTGCAATCGGAGTAAATACATTGTTCGGCGTTGCCGACTGATAGATCTGTGCATTTACTGTAATGGTTGAACCTACTAAAGAAAGCGCTAGCGTAGTGCTAAAGAAAGCACTAAAGGAAGTAATAATCCCTGCACGCGGAACCTGAAATGCAAAGTTAGAAAGGGTTGCGCTGGAATTTGTGATATCAATTGTAGATCCCAGCACCGTAAGCCCCTGTGCACTGTTTCCAAAACCAACAAAGGCAGGAATCCCTGCAAGACCTCCGGCAATGGTTGTCAAAGAGATTGGAAGCCCTGATGCAAAAGGAATGATTGCTCCTGAACCTGCTGTACCAGTGGCGCCGGTAGCCCCGGTAGCGCCGGTGGCCCCAGTAGCGCCAGTTGCCCCATCGGTGCCAGTGGCGCCAGTAGCCCCGGTAGCGCCGGTGGCCCCAGTAGCTCCAGTAGCGCCAGTTGCCCCATCGGTGCCGGTGGCGCCAGTGGCCCCAGTAGCGCCGGTAGCGCCAGCCGCCCCATCAGCGCCGGTAGCGCCGGTTGCTCCAGTAGCGCCAGTTGCCCCAGTAGCCCCGTCGACGCCGGTAGCGCCAGTTGCTCCAGTAGCCCCAGTAGCGCCGGTGGCCCCATCAGCGCCGGTAGCCCCGTCGACGCCGGTGGCTCCAGTGGCGCCGGTAGCGCCGGTTGCTCCAGTAGCGCCGGTAGCCCCATCAGCGCCGGTAGTGCCAGTGGCCCCAGTAGCGCCAGCCGCCCCATCGGTGCCGGTAGCCCCAGTAGCTCCAGTAGCGCCGGTGGCCCCAGTAGCGCCAGTTGCTCCAGTAGCGCCGGTAGCGCCAGTTGCTCCCATCGGACCTTCATCTCCCGGACATCCCTTTGGTCCCTGGGGTCCGATTGGTCCCGTTACACCTTGCATTCCCTGAGGTCCCGTCACGCCTTGAGGTCCCATAGCGCCGGTTGGACCGGTAGCTCCGGTGGGTCCCGGAATCCCCCTTGGTCCTTGCGGTCCGATATCGCCCTGAGGTCCTATTGATCCGGTTGGTCCTGCTGGTCCTGCTGGTCCCATAGGCCCAGCATCGCCTTTAGGTCCCTCACAGCCCGGATCCCCTTTCGGTCCGATATCGCCACGCACCCCTTGAATCCCCTGAATGCCCTGTGGTCCGGCATAACCTCTTGGACCCACATAACCTCTTGGACCGGTGTTTCCCGTAGGGCCTACCGGACCCGTATTTCCTCTGGGTCCTCTTGCGCCTGGAGCGCCGGGAATCCCCTGGGGACCCATAGGTCCTACATCGCCTCTGTCACCCTTAGGACCAGGGCATCCGGTGTCCCCCTGTATCCCCTGAGGACCCATAGGTCCTGGATCGCCTTTTGGTCCCGCCGGACCACGTTCACAACAAGGAGGATGGCATCGATTCTGACAATAGTTACATGAATTATTTTGATTCATTCAAAACACATCCTTTACAAAATATTTGTGAAAGACACAAAAAAGTATCTTTTCTACAAATATTTTATGTAATTTTGCAATAAATGACACTTTTTGTCGAAAAATTGCTGACAGATATTTCCCATAACTCTTTTCTTTCCAGACGAAATGGAAGCGTGCTTTTAACACGCTCCAAAAAGATTACAGGCTTTCAAAATACCGCTTGTTATACAGATATGCCTCAGAATATGGTTTGCAGTTCCCGGCTCTTTCATTATACTCTTTTGCTTTCTGACAATCTCCCAATCTATCGTAGCATACACATAACTGCAAAAAGGGCACATAGTCATAGCAGTCTGGCAGGACAAATCCTCCGGGATGATCATTTTTCGGTGTATTTAAGGCAGTTTCATACCAATAGATGGCATTATGAAAATTCCCATGCTCCAAAAAATATTTTCCGATTTCACAACACAGTTCCGCTCTTGGCAGATCAAAACTCATACTGCGCAAAAGGGTGGTCAGCGCGTCCTGTTCCCGCCCCATCCGGTAATAACAGTCGGCGCATACAGAACATGCTTCTATTTTATTTTCGACCCACCCGTCTGCTGAGAGCAAAAACTGTTCCAGTACAGAAGCAGCCTCTTCATATTGTTTATGATAATACAGCTCCCGCCCATAATAATATTGCTGTCGCGCATCCAAAGGCTTCCCGGTTACAATCATCTTCTGGTATATTTTCAAATTTCGATCCGGCTCCCCGGCGGTCATCTTTTTATGGCTAATTGCAATATCAGAATACAAAATCTTTCCTTTTGGAGGAATCACCTCATGGACTGCTCCAATCCAACGATATTCCCCACTGTTTCTGATCCACCTTTCCCGAAAATAGGAAAAAGAAGGCTTTCCGGCTTCATCAAAAGATGTATTGTACTTCATCATTACCATATCCGTATCTGGCGATATAGAATACTTTAACTGTAAAAATTTATCCTTTTCCGCCTCTTCCAGAATATCATCTGCATCCATCCACATACAGTAGTCCATTGACGCATGGGAAAAAGAATAGTTTCTGGCGTCAGCAAAATCGTCCTTCCATGGATAAGAATAAACCTTCCGAGTATAATTGGACACTATCTCTATCGTTCTGTCCGTAGAACCGGTATCTACAATTATAATTTCATCTACAAGTTCCGCTACACTGTTAAGACAGCGTGCAATATGAATTTCCTCATTTTTGACAATGATACAAAGGCTGATTGTTGACATATGCTCCCTCTTTTCTTTTTTCTTTCAAAATCTCCCCGCTCTACTGCCTGTATAGTTTTTCTATGCTCAAATTCACATTAACCCTGGAAGCCCCTGCCGAGCTTCGCCATACAAAAAACAGCAAGGTTTCAGAGGGAATGCTGGCAATAAAATATCTTGACAGTGTCAGCATTTCCTTTTTCTTAGACGTTTCCCCATATGCTCTGTACAAAGACTGCTCGCAGTTATTAAATATAGGCGTAATGCTTATGAAACCATGCCTTTTCATTGATGCGGATACATAATAATTAACGGCATAATATCCCGGTGTCAGCGCAATTGAGCAGCTATTGCGAAGAGAAATGTTTTGGGTAATATCCGGTATCTCTGTTTTAAATGGAAGATTGGTGTCTTCCGGCATAATTATCTTCTGACCCGAAAATGTTGCAAAAACACTGTTTTGCGGGTAACCGGATGGTCCCGCCGGACCGCGTGGTCCCGGATCGCCTCTCGGCCCCATAGGACCTGTAGCTCCCTGTGGCCCCTGAGGACCTGTAACCCCCTGGGGCCCGGTTTCTCCGCGTTCTCCGGGACAGCCTGGGGGCCCCGGTTCTCCTCTTGGTCCCATAGGACCCGGTTCCCCGCGTTCTCCGGGACAACCTGATACCCAGGGCTCCCTGCGTTCAAAATAACTGTCAGACTGCATCGACATTTCCCTCGATTCCATTAGCCCTGGGTCACAATAGCAAGAGGCATTATATTCTGCTTCCGCAGAGTCCGCATATTGAAAAGCCGGCGATACCTTACTGCTTTTATCAGACATATCATCAGAGGAATGCTGTGGCATGTTTTGATTACAGTTCCTGTTAGGCCCCCTCATGCCGAACAGATTTGGCGGACCAAACATTTGGTTCATATTAAAATTATTCACTTTACACTTCCTTATTTACTTTTGATATTGAGCAATGACACATTTCATCACAGTAAATTATATGCAAAAGGGATTACAATGGTATGTTTTTTTCGACATAAATCGACCCATAGCCATATGGAATGCTTTTGCAAACAGAATATCTACTGCAATATTTGACGTATAAAGAACAGGAGGGGGATTTCGTTTATTGACAAAGGGTGAAATATAGAAAAGAATATAAAAAATAAAGTTATATTAAGTTAAAAAACGGTCAGGGTGTATTGGTGGTTTGGAGAAGGAATGTAAAATATGTACAAGTAATTCAGAAATTCTCCACTATCTTTATGCAAATTTACGTGTTACCTTTTGTGTAGAAGCGTTTAGGAATTGTCAGTCAGTTCTTTTAACGCAAAAGGAAGGGAGGATGCGTAAATGAAATTGCATAAGTTAAGCCTGCCGCTGCGACGGGGAATAGCCGGTTTCATGGCGGCGGCAATGGTTCTGGGACTTAGCGCCTGTCAGAAGCCCCAGGAAACCGTAACTCAGCCGACAGAAGAGGCAGGAACGGAGGAAAATCAGGAAAGTACGGAGCAGGAGACGCAGGCACCGGATGAGGAGACGTCTGGTGGGGAGGAGAGCGCTTCCAATTACCTGCCAACGGAGGAAAACGAAAATGAAGAGGTGGTCATGAATGACCAGCCGGAGTCGTCTTACTGGTTTCCCCAGCAGCTTCTTGACTGGAATGCGGAGGAGGACCCGGACCTTGCTTACAATATAAGCACGGTACCTCTTGCAAAGAGGGCGGATAGGGAAAAGCTTCAGACGGTTAACAGTACGCAAAACAGGGATACGCAGGTGATGGCAATTTCCATTATGAACAGCAGCACCAGCGGCAATTCCCCTCATGGACTGAACAAATTTAAGAGCAACACTTTTGGTTATCTGCAATATGTAGACCTGTTGGTTTACTGGGGCGGTTCTTCAGGGGAAGGGCTGATTGTGGCGCCCAGCCCGGATGTAACAGATATGGCCCATAAAAATGGGGTAAAGGTTATTGGAACATGCTTTTTCCCCCAGGCAGCTCACGGAGGAAAACTGGAATGGCTGGATACCTTCCTTCAAAAGGACGAGGACGGCTCTTTCCCTATAGCGGCAAAGCTGGCGGAGGTTGCCGATACTTATGGTTTTGACGGATGGTTCATTAACCAGGAGACAGAAGAGGATGAAAACGGAAAGCTCACAAAGAACCATGCGGATTTGATGCAGGAGTTTATTAAGTCTTTCAAATCGGAATATCCCCACTTGGAACTGGTGTATTATGATTCCATGACTGTTTCAGGGGAGATGGACTGGCAGAATGCCCTGACAGAAGAAAACCTTGCTTTTATGGTGGACGAAGAAGGAAAGGCTGTGGCGGATGATATGTTCCTGAACTTCTGGTGGACCACGGAGAAACTGGCAGACCAGGAGCTTTTAAAGAGTTCCGCACAGCTGGCTGGAGAAGCAGGCGTGAATCCCTATTCTCTTTATGCGGGGATGGACGTACAGGCAAACGGATATATGACAGCAGAGAGATGGGATTTATTTGAAAATCCGGAAGGCGGAACGTATACCTCTTTGGGACTTTATTGTCCAAGCTGGGCATGGCAGGCCTCCAGCGATCCCATTGATATGGAAAAGAAGGAAAATGTCATGTGGGTAAATGGCAAAGGGGATCCTTCGGCGGAAATAGAATATACGGACCCTACTGCCTGGAGAGGCGTTTCAAGGTATGTTGTGGAAAGAACGGCGCTTACTTCCCTGCCTTTTACCACAAACTTTAATGTAGGCAATGGATATAATTTCTTTATCAAAGGGGAAAAAGCTTCATCCATGGACTGGAACAACAGAAGTCTTGCGGATGTACTGCCTACTTACCGCTGGATAATGGAGAACGAGGGTGGCAACAGCCTGACACCCAGTTTTTATATGGCGGACGCCTACTATGGAGGAAACAGTCTGCGTCTGTTTGGAAAAATGGATGCCGGATCAGCTACTAAAATCAAGCTTTACAGTGCGCTGCTTCCGATAACGGATGGAACTGCATTTACAACAACCGCAAAAGCGTTACATCCCACAGCGCTTACGCTGGTTCTTACTTTGGAGGACGGTTCGGAGCTTACAATTGAAGGAGATGCAAAGGCAGGCGCCGACTGGACGACAATAAATTACGATATTTCCGGAGCTGTGGGAAAGACAGTGACGGCAATCTCTTACAGTATTGTTTCTGACACAGCGGATGATGCTTATGAACTGCTGCTTGGAAACATATCCATCGGTGATATGGAATCTGTGCCTGTAAGCACAGTATCTGATGTAAAGGTGGATGGAAGTGAGTTTGACGAGGATGCGCTTTTAGCAGGGGTAAGGCTTTCCTTTAGCGTGGACACACCGGCGGATTACTATGAAGTGTTCCGCATCAACCAGGACGGCACGAAATCGCTGCTTGGGGTTACCAATAACACATGCTTCTATATTAATACTCTGCCAAGAACAGATGATACGAATAAATCAAACTTTCAGGTGATTCCGGTAAACAAAGGGCTGGTAGAAGGAAAGGGCGGGGAAGTTACTATGGACTGGCCAAACAACAGTCTGCCAAAATCAGATTTTACTGCGGACAGAACCTTAGTGGCTCCTGGTATGGCAGTGAAGTTTGAAAGCCTTGCTTCCCAGAACACCACAGAAGTAGAGTGGACCTTTGAAGGCGGAGAACCTGCATCTTCCACAGAAGCATCACCAACCGTTACCTATGGGCAGGCAGGTGTTTATGGTGTGACCATGAAGGCAAAGAATGGGGAAGGAGAAGCGGAAAAGGCAGTAGAAGGCTATATTGTGGTAACAGAAAGCGCAGGGGAAGAACTGACACTGCTGTCACAGGGAATGCCCACAGAGGCAACCGCTTTTGTTAATTCCAATGAAGCGCCGGAGTTTGCAGTGGATGGAGATGTAACGAAAAAGTGGTGTGCAACAGGGACACCTCCTCATGAAATTACAATTGACCTTGGCGGTATAAAGACTGTAAGCGGCGTTAATATTTCCCATGCACAGGCAGGCGGGGAATCGCCGGATATGAATACCAAGAGCTATGTAATTCTGGTCAGCGAAGACGGAGCTACATTTACGGAAGTGAAAAGCGTTACAAGGAACACGCTGGATGTGACAAAAGATACTTTTGCGCCGGTAAATGCAAGATATGTGAAAGTATCAGTTGTAAAACCGACGCAAGGTTCTGACACAGCCGCACGTATTTACGAAATTGAAGTTTATGGTATGGACGGCACGGCGGAGTAAACAACTGACCAAAAAAGAATTGCGGCGTCAGGCCGGAAAATAAAATAGGTTATAGTAAACGCCATAGGGAAACCTTTATGGCGTTTACTGCATTTTAAGATATGGGAAACGGCAGACTTGCTGTTTCCTATAAATATTATTTAGCAAGCAAAAATAGAATTTTAATAGTTGTTCCTTTTTCTTAAATATTATAGGATAAAAGTAAAGAGCTGCCAAATGAAGGCAGCGGAAGCGATACAGGAAAATCAGCCGCCGCCCGCACAGGTGCCCGGAGAAAAGAGCATTGGTACTTGAAAGGGATGCGGTACTGGAATAGGAGGAACAATGTTTTTAACTTACAACAAACTGGAATGCCGGGTAAAGGAATTAGAGAAGTTCCGTTACAGGGACGGAAAAGTAACGGAACATTTTATGGTGTGTGAAGATACCCAGGGAAAGGCAGCCCCGGCTGTGCCTGTATCTTTCGAGGGCTGGGAAGAACTGGGTCTGGGAGATGTGTGGAGGGGAAGAGACAAATATCTCTGGCTCCATATGGATGTGCAGATACCTGATGAAAGAGTCGGAAGAAAGGTATTGGGGGTATTTGACTTTGGTATGACCGGAGAAGGGAATAACTCTGGCTTTGAATCCATGCTTTATCTGGATGGAAAGCCCTATCAGGGAGTGGACCGCAACCACAAAGAGGTATTTTTTGAAAGCCCGGTGTGCGGCAGGTCCGTAAGTCTTACTTTCCGGCTTTGGTCCGGTTTGGAGGGCGGCGGGGAGCCGAAGGAAATGGAGCATAAGCTGAAATGGGCGTGGATAGGATGGCTGGATGAAAAGACCGATGATTTGTACTTTATGGCCGATGTTGTGCTAAAAACCATAGCCCAGTTAGATGAAAACGACCCGTTACGGCACAGCCTTTTGGCAAATCTTGACAGAGCAATGCACTGCATTGACTGGTCGGAGCCGGGAAGTGATGAGTTTTACCAGTCGGTAGCGCAGGCAGACGAACTGCTAAATGAAAAAATAGAAAAAATGGGAAAACATTCAGATGTGAATGTGTATGCGGTTGGCCATACGCACATTGACACTGCATGGCTATGGCGGCTAAAGCACACCAGAGAAAAATGTTCCCGTTCTTTTTCTACAGTTATGCGGCTGATGGAGCTGTTCCCGGAATATGTTTTCCTGCAAACCCAGCCTCAGTTATATGCTTATATAAAAGAAGATTTCCCGGAATTGTATGAAGCCATTAAGGAGCGTATAGCACAAAACCGCTGGGAAGCGGACGGTGCAATGTGGGTGGAAGCAGACTGTAATCTCACCAGCGGGGAATCCCTGACACGCCAGATTTTAATTGGAAGTCAGTTTATAAAGGAAGAGTTTGGAAAAGATGTTCATTATTTGTGGCTGCCAGATGTGTTTGGCTATTCCTGGGCGCTGCCTCAGATTTTAAAAAAGTCCGGCATTGATATGTTTATGACCACGAAGATAAGCTGGAACCAGTATAACCGGATGCCCCATGACACCTTTTACTGGAAAGGGATAGACGGAAGCCAGGTGCTTACTCACTTTATCACCACACCTACAGTGGACAGCCAGCCGGGAAGCTGGTTTTACACCTATAATGGAGAGCTGATCCCCAAAACGGTGAAAGGGGTATGGGATACCTACAGTGAAAAGGACATGAATCAGGATTTACTGATTTCCTATGGTTTTGGGGACGGAGGCGGAGGCGTTACCCGTGATATGCTGGAGAGACGCCGCAGAATTGACAAGGTGCCGGGAATGCCTAATCTGAAAACATCCACTGCCGGCGCTTATTTTGAAAAACTGAAGGAAAATGTGGAAAATACGGACAGCTTTGTAAATACCTGGGATGGGGAGTTATATCTGGAATATCACCGGGGAACCTATACCAGCCATGGCTATAACAAGCGTATGAATCGGAAAATGGAGCTGCTTTACCGGAAGGCTGAGTGGTTTGCCGTAATGAAAGCATTGCTTTTGGGCGGAGACTTAAAGGAAGCGAGGCAGGAGCAGTTGACAGAAGGGTGGAAGCATCTGCTGACAAACCAGTTTCACGATATTATTCCCGGTTCTGCCATTTTTGAGGTTTATGAGGATTGTAAAAAGGATTATGCGCTGATTGAAAAAATCGGGAAAGAAGTGGAGGAAGATTTCCTTTCCTGCGCGATTGAGGAAAAGGAGCAAGTGTATACTATTTTTAATGACAGCGGCTTTAATCTGGACGGAATGGTCTTTTTACCGGAAAAGAACGGAACCGGCGCAAGGCTTATGGACGGAAGCAGGCTTATGGTACAGCAGAGCGCAGAAGGACTTTTTGCTGTGGTAAAGGATGTGCCCTCTATGGGATGGGTACAGGTGATAGTTGAAAAGGGGCAGGCAGAGGCGGAAAAAGAAGTATTTTTGGCAGATAACCGTAAATTTGAGACGCCTTTTTACACCATTGTGCTGAATGATTACGGACAGATGATCCGGCTTTACGATAAGGAGGCAAAGCGGGAAGTAATTCCGGCCGGACAGAGGGCAAATGTGCTGCAGGTTTTTGAGGATAAGCCGCTTAACAATGACGCCTGGGATATTGATATTTTTTATCAGCAGAAAATGAGGGAAATTACAGATTTGACTGCTTTTGAAGTAACCAGGCAGGGGGCTTTGCGTCTTGTCATTCATATGGAATGGAACTACAGACATTCTAAGATAAGTCAGGATATGGTTTTATATGGACAGGACAGAAGAATTGACTTTAAAACAAAAATGGAATGTCATGAAACCCATCAGCTTTTTAAGGCAGCGTTTCCTGTGGATGTCCGCACTACGTATGGAACCTTTGATGTCCAGTACGGCAATGTGCGCCGTCCCAATCATTGGAATACCAGCTGGGATCAGGCAAAATTTGAGACAGTTGCCCACCGGTTTGCAGATCTTTCTGAATATGGCTATGGTGTAAGTCTTTTAAATGACTGCAAGTATGGACATGATGTAAAGGATAATGTACTGCGGATTACCTTGCTTAAGACTGCGACGTACCCTGATCACAGTCAGGATCAGGGAGAGCATATATTTACGTATTCCCTGCTTCCTCATGAAGGAGATTTTGTTAAGGGGCGGACGGTACAGACAGCCTGTGCGCTGAATCAACCGCTGGAAGCGGTAAAAGGAGCGGCAAAACTTCCCTTTGAAAGTTTTCTTTCTTTTGATAAAGAGTGTGTAGAGGTGGATGCAGTGAAGAAAACCCAGGATGGAAAATTTATTGCTGTCCGTTTCCACGATTTTACGGGAGGGAGAAACACTCTTAAGGTAAACACCGGATTTTCATGGAGAAGGTACTGTCAAAGTGACTTAAGGGAGCGCCCCGTTATGGAGTGGAGACAGAAGGAAGATATTTTACTTACCATAAAGCCCTATGAGATAATAACCATGCTGTTTGAAGTGTACTGTGAAAAATAAATTTTTTACAGGCAAATTTGTGCTTGCGCCCAAATTCGCGGGTTGAGCAAGAATGGAATTAGTATGGAGATGGGGCTATTCCCAAGTACCCGGACGGCAGGAGAGCTGCTGCAGGGAATTGTGGTGTGAGCGGCAGACTGCATATGAGGCTGCGGCAGGTTGGGCAGCAGTTGACAGGGCTATATAGAAATGGGAGGACTGGCATGAAAAGAGATTCCAGACAGTTATATAAGAAGCTGCGGTTTTTTTATACAGTAATTTTAATCTGTGTGGTGGGGCTTTTGGTAGCTTATTCCATATCAGCTTCCCGGAGGCAGGAGCAGGATACCAATCTGGAATATATGCGTATGGCGGGGTCAGAGGCAAGGGAATATATTTTGCAGTGCTCCCAGAATGCAGATTATTTTCACAGTGTTTTGTATAATTCTTATAATGAGCTGGAGGATCTGCGCCATTATTTAACCGATGATGTGGATGACTATATGAAGTTCAGACTTGACAGCTACGGAAGCAGCGCTTCCGTAGCTTATTCTGGTATTGAGGGATTTTTTTCTTCTATGTTTGGCAGCTACAATCAGTTGGAGAGTATCCGGCTTTACAGCCTGACTCAGGAGGTTTTGACTTATTATGAAGCGGACGGAACAAGACGCAGGGAGATAATGGAGAATCTGCAGGGGGAAGGTACGGACAGGGAGATGATAAGCAGTGAACAGCCAAAAGATGCCATTAGCTTCCGCAAGGATTTGCTGGATCCTGTAACCTTAGCGCCTTTGGGCTGGATAGAGCTGGGATTTTCCGGCCAACGGTTTGATGATATAGTTGCATTTTACGATAAGGCTCAGATGGTGGTATGCAACAGCCATAATGAGGCGGTATTTTTATCGGATGAGAGCATTTCCTGGGATCCGGAGGAAGGCATCAAATCATTATATGGGGAAGAAAGCGCGTATACCAGGGAAGAGGTGGCGGACACATACTGGATTATGACGATTCTGTCAAAGAAAGACGCAGCAAATATTCCTCTTTGGAACCTGCTGATTATTTTAACGCTCGGCGCTTTGCTGATCGGAGTGGGAGAGGCAGGAATTACTTTATATCTGGCGGAAATAATGAAAAGGCTGGAAGAGATTGTGGAGGGGATGGAGAGGGTCAAAAAAGGGGATTTGAATACTAGAATTGCTTTCCGCCAAAAGGGAGATGAGCTGGATATTATTGCAGATAACTTTAATTTGATGTGTCAGGATTTGAATCTGTATATCCAGAAGAGCTATCTGGCGGAAATTGAACAGAAAAATGCGGAGATGGAAGCTCTGCAGAGTCAGATTAACCCTCACTTTTTATATAACACGCTGGAATCCATACGGATGAAGGCGATCTGCAATGGAGACCGGGAAGTGGGAAGAATGCTTTACAGCATGGCTGCGCTGTTTCAAAGCCAGTTAAAGGAAGCGGACGTGATTACCCTTGCCCAGGAGCTGCATTATGCAAAGCGGTATATGGAACTTTTTGAATACCGTTACCATGACAAATTTATATGGAAAGTAAGCTGTGGGGACAGTTTTTTGCAGGTTCCTATTATAAAATTTGTGGTTCAGCCAGTGCTTGAGAACTATTTTGAATATGGGATACGGCTGGAAGCAAATGACAATATTATCAACCTGTCCGTAAAAGAAATTGGGAAATTTATACTGATTTTGGTGGAAGATAACGGACGGGGAATGACTGAGCCTGAGATGGAGGAAAAAAACGCCGCTCTTCGGGCGGACGAGCTGGACTTTCACAAATCCATGGGGCTTGGAAATGTAAACAGACGGCTGAAAGCAGTGTACGGGCCGGAGTGCGGCCTTACTCTAAGTAAGAGCAGCATGGACGGCCTGACAGTCACCTTAAGATTCTTAAAAGAAATGTGAGGGGCGCCAGAGAGGGAGATTACGGTACTGGAAACAATCAGTAATCGCCCGAACAGGAGCCACAGAGGAAAGACTGGATGCGGAGCAGACAGGATTTGCTCTGCCGGACAAGGCGCCAGAGAGGGAGATTACGGTACTGGAATAGTCCAGCTAAGAAATGTCAATAGGTAAAATAAAAATGTTTAAAAAGTTTTTT
>CANCXX010000026.1 GCA_947381965.1 uncultured bacterium | reverse complement strand
AACAATCCAATCAATTTTTAGCCATAAGTGTTACAAAAAAGCTTGACCACTACAGCCTCTGGAATTTAGCACCTTTCCTGGACGGTATGTTTGGCTCGTCGTCATGCTCATAGATATAATCAATTAGCTGGGAACTGTCGTATCCTCGGTCGCCAAGGACACTGCTCCCTTCTATATTTATGTGTTCCAGAACTGGGATTGCAAGATTTATGTCATTACGCTGCCCTTCACTGAGCATTATGTAAACTGGATATCCATATGTGTCCACTGCAGCATGTATTTTTGTACTTGGCCCGCCGCGGCTATGGCCTTTAACATAAGCTCACTCCCTTTATTTATTTTACCACTAAAAGGAAATGAAAAACATATGTTTTGTGCAATTTTTATTTTTCAAACACGCTCTAGTAGGCGGTACTATGAATGAAAATACAATGGAAGATCTTGTAGGTGCAAGGATAAATATGAATCTGCAAATACCCCATGCATGTTTTTAAAGAGGCAAGGCACAAAGGCGATACGGCAACAATGGAGTATGTGTGGGTGATTTTTCTGACAAGGCGGAGGATTATAAGGCAGAAGCTAACAAAGGAATGGAAAAGGACGCAAGGGAAAAAGTAAAATTACAGTGTGTGGAGGCTGTCCAAAAGCGCAGGGAAGAACGTGAAAAGAAGAGACAGTTCTTTCAGAATAAGGTGCAAACATTTCAGTTTCTGTTTAAATTAGATATATTACTGAAACAACCTAGCATACTTTCTTTGTTTGTGGCAGTATGATGGAACTTATAGTCCGGGAATTGGAGGCGCATTTTAGGCTCTATGTTAATACAATTTAAAGAAAAAATATGGTTAGACTCCTAATAGTGGAATCTAACCATACAGATATTATTATTCACTAAATGACATTGGTGTCTGAATTGTTGTTAACAACAAGGAAATGTTCGCACAAAGATAGAAGATAATTTAGATTAAAAGCATCAGTCAAAATCGGCCGATACTTTCATATCTAAAATTTAGTAGTATTTACAAAATGGATCAACATTTAAAATTAATATTTACTATTTTTTACACCTGTCAAATTCAGGATTGAACGCATAGAAATTCTTGGAATCTAGCTTATCCTGTACAATACGAAGGGCTTCACCGAAACGTTGGAAATGTACGATTTCACGTGCACGTAAAAATCGAATCGGGTCACACACATCACTGTCGTGGACAAGACGCAGAATGTTATCATAGGTGGTGCGGGCTTTTTGCTCTGCTGCCATATCCTCAAACAAATCAGTAATTGCATCCCCTTTAGACTGGAACTCACAGCTGTTAAAAGGAATTCCGCCCGCTGCCATAGGCCAGATGCCAATTGTATGATCCACATAATAATTGGCAAAGCCTGATTCCTCTATTTCTTCCATGGACAGGTTTTTAGTAAGCTGGTGGACAATAGTTGATACCATCTCAAGATGTGCCAGTTCCTCTGTTCCTATATCTGTAAGAATAGCCGCCACCTCATTATACGGCATGGAGTACCGCTGGGAAATGTACCTCATAGAAGCGCCAAGTTCTCCATCCGGTCCGCCGTACTGGGACATAATTACCTGTGCGATTTTGGCATTAGGTTCTTTTATGTTAACTGGAAACTGCAATCTTTTCTCATAATTCCACATAATTTAACATCCTCCTTCCCAAGGCCAGGGCTGTGTAGCCCATTTCCATTCATTCTGGTTGCATCCATCTGCATCTGAAATTCTAAGAGGACCATATTTCATCGCATATTCCCGCATAGCCTGATTTTGCATGTGTACATAATGGCTAAGATATTCCATTGCTTCTTTATCTGTAGGATGGGTATCCAGATATTCGGTCATTTCCACCACCACAAAGCCGATAATTCCGATATCCTGAAGCAGCCTGCTTTGTTCATTATTCTGTGTCATGATTTCACGCATCTCCTTCCAGTAAACGGTTTTTCTAATTCTGGGAAGATAGTCCCTGCTTTATATGCTTCCTCAAGATTTTCAAAGACACTGGTAAGGTGTTGCCATGGAACATATGCCATTGCGAGAGGAAAGCGGTCAAAGTATTCATTAAAACTGTAATCCTGCATAATTATCCTTTCATAAAACGGAAATTAATTTAATAATATAGTATGATGGAATAATTTGCAGGTTACGGATAAATACCATTTTTACATTTTACTTTTATTTTTGCAGGCAACGCTCCAAGTATCTGTTTACGGATATTTGGCGATTGCAGCAAGGGGCAAATACCTTGCCCCCTGGCAACGCTGTAAGTTTCCCCTGTTGCCCGTAGCAAATCTTAGATTTCCCGTACCATTAAAAGATTAAATGATGCGGAAATCATTTTGCACACTTACTACAAGAAGATTTAAAATAAATACCAACAGCAGTCTTTGAAAGTTAATTTCCATGAATAACAGAATATATTTCTTGATGGAAAACAGATGATGTGTTACATTTGCTATAGAGGGAAAAAGCAGAGCCTGTCAAAAGGCAGCGGGGGGAACAAATGAAGACAGATACAAAACAATCATCCATATCTAACATATTCTATATGCTGAACATTCTATGGCAGGGCAGCCCATATTTTGTAATATTTACTTTTACCAAGGAAATCATAGGCAGTATTTTCTGGACCTTCTTTTCCGTATATATGACAGAATATATTTATCTGTCAATTGAACAAAAAACACCTTTTTCAACCCTTGTTGCTTTTGTAGGGGCAATGAGCGTTGGACATATTGCGGTCCATGTAATGACCGTAGTGTATTTATATCAGGAAAAACAACTTGTGCCGGAGATTTACCGGACTTTTTACCGTAAGGTTATTGCCAAATCCATATCTATGGAATATACGCGTTTTGATGAACCGGATTTTTATGACAAGTATACCCGTGCGCTAAATGAATGTGAGCAGCGGGGAATAACAATTCTCCAATACTGTATGGGGATTGCGGCAAGCATTGCGGCGGTTATCTCTGCCATTTTTATTATTGCAGACGTTGACCTGCGGCTGCTTATATTTATTTTACCAATGGTGGTAAACTCTCTTTATCTGGGGAAAAAAGGCGGTGACCTGTACTATCAGCTTGATATGGCTAACACCAGGGAAGGCAGAGTTGGAAGTTATGTAAAGAGGGTGTTTTATGAAAAAAAGTATGCTTGTGAACTGCGGCAGTTTTTCATTGGCAGACTGCTTTTGGAGCGGCACGAAAGAGCATATGAAAAAATGCAGGACAAAACTGCAAAAATCCTTAGAAAAATCATGGCTCCGGAATCAGCAAGGCGAATACTGAATACTGTTTTTTCAACTATACTGCCATATCTCTATATTGCCTATATATTGCAGGACAATTCTTCAAAAATTGCCCTGTATATTGCCATGATACCTGCCTTAAGTTATCTTTCCTGGCGGACAACGGATGTAATGGAGCTTATGGTCGCTTTAGTAAAAGAAAATGCGTTTGTTACAAATCTAAGAGATTTTCTCTCTTATGAGCCAGTTGTTAAAAAGGAAGAAAAACCAGCGCCCAAGCTTTCTGATATTGAAATAAAAAATATGGGATTTACTTATCATGGAGCTGCAAATCCTACTTTGCACCATGTAAATATGACCATAAAAAAAGGGGAAAAAATAGCCATTGTGGGACACAATGGCGCCGGAAAAACCACCTTTGTGAAGCTTCTCATGGGTCTCTATCCTGTAACGGAAGGAGAAATTAAAATCAGTGGTGAAAACATTAACCAATACGAGCCGAAATCCTTTCACAGGCATTTTGGAACTGTATTTCAGGATTTGCAGGTATTTGCCCTGCCTCTTTCCCATAATGTCCTGATGCGGAAACCTCAAAATGAAGAAGAACGCCGCCTTGTGGAAGATTCCCTGCGCAAGGCTCAGTTTGGAGAAAAGCTGGATAGTCTTAAAAAAGGGATAGATACCATGGTGACTAAAGAGTTTGATGATGAGGGAATGGGGCTGTCCGGCGGCGAAGCACAAAAAATTGCCATTGCAAGGGTATTTGCCCGCAAACCTGATATTGTCATTTTAGATGAACCTTCATCGGCCCTTGATCCTATTGCAGAATACAATATGTACCAGAATATGTTAAATGCCACAGACGGCGAAACGGTGATTTTTATCAGTCACCGTCTTTCAGCCACCCGCGATGCAGACAGGATTTATCTATTTGAGCAGGGGACAATTAAGGAACAGGGAAGTCATCAGGAATTGATGGAGCTTGACGGAGAATATGCCCGTATGTGGAAACTGCAGGCAGAAAATTATCTGGCCGGGGAGGTGAGCGCATGAAGGAGCAAACAGAAAAAATTGGGGTCCGTCGTTTGTGTGCTAATGTAATTTATGTATTCCGGTATGCTTACCAGCATGACAAAAAAATGGGAATAGCATATATTACCAGTCAGTGCACAAGATGTGGTGTAAATACCTATCTGAATACCTATCTCTTAAAAGAAGTGATTGATGCCCTGTCAGCAGGCGCTATGTTTGGTTATATTGCATATCTTCTTATTATATGGTTTTTGATAAGTACAGTACAGGTTTTTATAAGTATATGGTGTGACAATCTTTTTGAGATAAGGATTGTAAAGCTTTCCGGACAAATCCAAAGAGAACTAATGGAGAAAACCCGGAAGATAGATCTTCTTTGCTACGATCTGCCCAAATACTATGATGATTTTATAATTGCCGCTTCCCAGTCAGATACTATGGTACCTAAGGCGGTGATGAGCATTGCTAACATTATGGCAAGTCTTCTTTCCATGGTAATTGCAGGAACTATGATATTTACAATAAATCCTGCAGCAGTGGTTTTTCCGGTGGCAGGATTTATTGTAAATATCTTTGTCCACTTTGCCATTGCGCGCCAGGAATATCTTTTTGAAATAGAAAGAACTAAAGTAAAAAGAAAGGCTGATTATTCAAAGCGTGTATTTTATCAGCCTGAATATGCCAAGGAAATCAAACTTACAGGAATTGAAGAGGCTTTGCTTGAACAATTTGATGAAGCGGTAAAGGAAGAAAAGGCAGTGTCCAAAAAGTATATGGTAAAAATAGGGGCTTTGCATCTGCTGAACTGGGTTTTTACCTTTACCCTGTTCCAATATTTTGCTGTTCCCGTACACCTTGCTTATCTTGCAATTGTTAAAAAAAGTATTGGGCTTGGGGCAGTTGCTTCTTTAAAAAACGCCACAAATAATATCAAAAGCTATCTTGACTGGATGAATCATTCCCTTGTGGATTTCCAGAAGGTGGGACAGTATGCAGAGCGGTTCCGCCGCTTTATGGATTATGAGATCCATATAGAAGGATTTGAAGGTCTTTGTGAGATTCCCCAAAGCGAGGCAGTTCTTGAGCTTAAAAACGTATGTTTCCGTTACAAAGAAGATGAGGCTTATGTATTAAAGGACATTAATATGACCATAAAAAGAGGGGAAAAAATTGCCCTTGTAGGTGAAAATGGTGCCGGGAAAACTACTTTGATTAAATTAATTCTCAGATTGTATTATGTAAGCGAAGGGTGTATTACTTATGGAGGGGTGGATATCCGTCATTTAAATACCAGAAAATACCGTGAAAAAATTGGGGCTATTTTCCAGGATTTCCAGATTTATGGGGCATCGCTTGCTGAAAATATTAAAATGGACTTTGTAAAAGAAGAAGACCGCTTAAAAATACAGGAGACCCTTAAAAGAACGGGTCTGGAAGAAAAACTGGAAAAATTGCCTGCTGGAATTGATACAGAGCTTACAAGAGAGTTCTCAGAAAATGGAATCATGCTTTCAGGAGGTGAAGCACAAAAAGCGGCCATTGCAAGAATATTTATACATGATATGCCAGTGGCTATTTTGGATGAGCCCTCCTCCGCCCTTGATCCTGTGGCGGAATACCGCCTGAATAAAAGTATGATGCAGGGGGCAGACAGGCAGGCAGTAATTTTGATTTCCCACCGGCTTTCAACAACAAAAGATGCCGATCATATTTTTCTTTTGGAAAATGGATGTATTATGGAAGATGGCACTCATAAAGAGTTGTTGGAAAGAAATGGAGTTTACGCCCGGATGTGGCAGGTGCAGGCGGAAAAATACTGCACACAGATTTATGAAACGAGGATAGATTAAGTAAATGGCAAATGACTTTTCAAAAGGAAAGGTCTGGAAAAATATTATATACCAGGCCATTCCGCTTATACTGGCACAGTTGGTACAGCTTTTATATAATGTGGTAGACAGGATTTATATTGGTCATCTGCCTGGGGCGGACAGTATGGCCCTTACAGGTATCGGACTTGCATTTCCACTTACCACATTAATTGCGGCTTTTACATGCCTCTTTGGTACAGGTGGCACACCCCTGTTTTCCATTGCAAGGGGAGCTGGAGAAAATGAACGGGCGGAGAGAATATTGGGCAATACATTTTCTCTTTTGTTTGGCAGTTCTCTGGTAATACTGATTTTTTGCTATTTGTTCCGCAAGCCGGTACTCTACTTATTTGGCGCAAGTGATATCTCTTATGTTTACGCAGATGCTTACCTTAAAATTTATCTGTTTGGAACATCCTTCACCATGCTTACCACTGGATTAAATGGATTTATCAATGCCCAGGGGTTTCCAAGAATGGGGATGATGACGACCCTGCTTGGGGCTGTACTTAACCTGATACTTGATCCGCTTTTTATTTTTTACTTTCATATGGGAGTTGGCGGGGCGGCACTGGCGACTGTACTTAGCCAGCTGGTTTCCTGTATCTGGGTGTTGCATTTTCTGGCAGGAGGGAAAACCCAGCTTCGTATCAAAAAGCAATATTTGAAAGTTGACTGGAAGCTGGCCCTTGAGATAATAGCTCTGGGGATGGCGGGGTTTATTATGCAGGCAACAAACTGTCTGGTACAGATTGTGTGCAATGCAACATTAAAAACATATGGCGGTGATTTATATGTGGGCATTATGACAGTAATCAATTCGGTGCGTGAAATCTTATCTCTGCCTGTGGGAGGGCTAACCAGTGGTTCCCAGCCTGTAATGGGATATGATTATGGGGCCAAGCGGTATGAAAGGGTTTGTCAGGGAATACGTTTTACGGCAGCGCTTGGAATTTTGTATACATTGTCCGCATGGCTTGTGGTGATACAGCATCCCCGGTTGCTTTTATCGGTTTTTACAGAGGATATGTCTATGCTGGATGCGGGAGTTGGGGCGATGAGGATCTATTTTTTCGGATTCTTTTTTATGGCCTTCCAGTTTGCAGGCCAGTCATCCTTCACTGCGCTGGGATATGCCAGAGAAGCAATTTTCTTTTCCCTTCTGCGAAAGGCAGTGATAGTAGCCCCTCTTACCGTACTGCTGCCCAGGTGTGGATTTGGTGTAAACGGAGTATTTCTGGCAGAACCAATATCCAATGCCATTGGAGGTCTTGCCTGCTTTATTACTATGTATTTTATATTGTACAGGAAATTAAAAAAGAGTGGACAGAAGATTTAAAAAGGATGGTAGGTAAATTTGCAGATGAGAAAATCTTTGACAGAATTCTTAAAAAATGAAACAGTACTTTGTATTGCCATTTTGTTAGCGGCGATTTCTTCTTTTATTGTGCCACCAGACGCAGAATATATAAACTATATTGATTTTCGGACACTGGCTATTTTATTCTGCCTTATGTGCGTCATGGCAGGAATGCAGACGCTGGGAGTATTTAAGCTAATAGCAGGATGGTTTCTTGGAAAGGTAAAAAAAGGCCAGAGCGTTATTTTTCTTTTAGTGCTTTTATGTTTTTTCTTCAGTATGCTGATTACAAATGATGTGGCGCTTATCACCTTTGTCCCTTTTACTTTTATAGTGCTGGATATGCTGGGTGGGGAAGCAAAAAGAAAACTGGCGCTGCCTGTAGTGGCAATGCAGACAATTGCTGCCAATCTTGGCAGCATGCTGACACCTGTAGGTAATCCCCAAAATCTGTATCTTTTTGGAAAAGCAGGCATTTCTGTGGGAGTGTTCTTCAGACTGATGTTTCCTTATACCTTGTTATCCCTTCTGCTTCTTACCGCTTGGGTGATAATTCTGGGAAGCAGATATAAAAAAGACTCCGGCGCCCAAAAGCCTGACAACGAAAAGAATCTTTCCATAGGTGAAAATTTCCCGCATCCTAATGAGTTAATTCTTCCTTTGACTGTTTATCTTGTATTGTTTCTTTTATGCCTCTTTGCAGTGGGACACCTTCTTCCCTGGCAGGCAGTGCTTGTGATTGTTCCGGTTACAGTGTTTTTTGTGGACAGGAAGGTAATTGCAAAGGCAGACTATTCCCTGCTCCTTACTTTTGCCGGATTTTTTGTGTTTATTGGGAATATGGGAAGGATTACTGTTTTCCGTGATTTTTTACAGAAGATAATAATCGGAAGAGAAGTTTATACTGCAATTGCTGCAAGTCAGGCAATCAGTAACGTGCCAACGGCGCTTTTGTTGTCCGGATTTACGGAAAACTATGAAAAACTTATTGTTGGAACCAATCTCGGAGGACTTGGCACACTGATTGCATCCATGGCAAGCCTGATTTCCTATAAATATGTAGTAAAAAATGAAAACAATTGCAAAGGGGAATATTTAAAAATCTTTACAATAGGAAACATTTGTTTTTTAGGTGCACTTGTGCTGTTAGAGTATCTGATGGGAATATTTTAACAGTTTATAGGTTTTACATCCAATTTTAATAATACTTGCATATAATACCCTATTGTGCTTTAATGTTGATTGGGAAAATTTTTATAACAAAAGAGGGTGAAAAAATGTCACTTTTTGATGGCACGAAGGGAAATAGTTATGAAATTAAGGGTCTGTATGTGGAAGAGGGAATTACCCGCCGCCTGCAGGCCCTTGGTTTGAATGACGGCACAGTTATTACTGTGTTAAACCGGAAAAAGAATGGAGCACTGATTATCCGTGTACGGGGAACCAGGCTTGCCGTAGGCAAACACATCAGTCAGGGAATTGAAGTAAAGGAGGTATTGGCATGAAAAAAGAAGAAACCGTTCACGTGGCGTTTGTGGGAAATCCAAACTGCGGAAAAACCACTCTTTTTAATGCCATTACCGGCTCTAAATTAAAAGTAGCCAACTGGCCTGGCGTTACGGTGGAAAAAATAGAAGGGGAAGCAGAGTATGAGGATGTTCACATGACCCTTGTGGATACACCGGGCATTTATTCTCTGACATGCTATACCATTGAGGAAAAGGTTACCAGAAGCTGTGTAATGGAT
Organism: uncultured bacterium; assembly: GCA_947381965.1. Lineage (GTDB taxonomy): Bacteria > Bacillota > Clostridia > Lachnospirales > Lachnospiraceae > Suilimivivens. The sequence continues at coordinate 55,629 of CANCXX010000026.1, read as the reverse complement.
GATGATATAGAAGTGATTGTCAATGTGGTGGATGCCTCTTCACTTGAGCGCAACCTTTATCTGACTTTGCAGCTTTTGGAACTTGGAAAGCCGGTGGTACTTGCCCTTAACATGATGGATGTGGTGGAAGAGCGGGGCATGGAAATTGATATGCACAGATTGCCGGAGCTATTAGGCGATATTCCGGTAGTGCCTGTTTCTGCTGCCAAAAGAAAGGGACTGGATATTTTGCTCCATGCTGTTATCCATCATTACGAGGAAGGCTCTAAGGAGGAGGTGCTTCATTACAGTCAGGATATTGAAGATAAAATAGAAAAACTTTCCGCTTTAATGGAAGCCCGCTATCCTTCCCATTCCTCTGTAAGATGGCATGCTATTAAACTTCTTGAAAACGATGGAGATGTGATGGATGACCACCCCATTGGAGCAGAGGATGTAATTGACAGAAGCTACGAAAAGGAAATCATCCAGACCAAATATTCTTATATAGAACACATGATGGGAGAAGTGTTGTTTTACCGGAAAAAGAAAAAGGATGGCACAGACAGAGCGGACCGTCTGCTTACACACTCCCTATGGGGAATTCCTGTTTTTCTATGTATTATGGCAATGGTGTTTTTCTTAACTTTTACGATTGGTGACTGGCTGAAAGGGTATTTTGAAGCTTTTCTGGATATCTTTTCAGGAAATATCTCTGAATTTCTTATAGGTATCCACACGGCAGACTGGCTGGTTTCACTGATTGTGGATGGAATCATTGCCGGGGTTGGCGGTATTTTAACTTTTATACCCAATATTGCCATTCTTTTCCTGGCCCTTGCCCTATTGGAGGACAGTGGTTATATGGCAAGAGTCGCCTATGTAATGGACAGCATTATGGGGAAGGTGGGACTTTCAGGGAAAGCCTTTCTGCCTATGGTTTTAGGATTTGGCTGTACGGTTCCGGCCGTTATGGCTTCCCGCGCCCTGGAAACGGAAAAAGACCGCCGGAAAACAATGATTATCACACCATTTATGTCCTGTTCGGCAAGACTTCCGGTGTATGTGCTTTTTTCAGGCATGTTTTTTGAAAATTACGCCCATGTAGCTGCTTTTTCCATGTATGTAATCGGAATGCTTTGTGCTATTTTAGTGGCAAGAATTATTCATATATTTGATAAAGAAAAGGACAGTGACTGTCTGTTAATTGAACTGCCCGAATATAAAAAACCAAATGGAAGAACAATCAGAATTTATGTATGGAATAAGTTAAAAGACTATCTTTCAAAGGCTGGAACCACGATTTTTATTGCCTCTATTTTATTGTGGGCCGTGTTAAATTTCGGTCCTTCCGGTATGGTGGCAAATCCGGCGGACAGCTTTGGGGCAGCCATTGGGAAATGGCTGACTCCCATTATGCGTCCGGCCGGTCTTGGTATGTGGCAGATTATTGTGTCCCTGATTGCCGGTATTTCCGCAAAAGAAGTGGTAGTGTCAAGTTTTTCTGTGCTATTTGGCGCAGGCGGCGGAGAAATGGTGTCAGGTATTGGCGCAGTTGCAGAAAATCTGAAAGCAATTGACCCTGCGTTTGGTCCATTAAATGCATATTGTATGATGTTGTTTGTACTTTTGTATGTTCCCTGTGCAGCGGCAATGGCAACTATCAGGAAGGAAAGCGGCTCTACATCATTTATGGTAAAATTGGCTCTTTTCCAGATTCTATTTGCATGGACCGTTGCAACGCTGGTTTTCCAGATTGGAAGTTTTCTAATTTAAAAATTAGATTTATGCCTTGATTTCCTTGCAGGTTTGTGTGACAATATACAGGAACCTGCAAGTTTTATATACATGAAGCAGAACGGCATTAATTATGGGAGGTATGAGATATGAGAGGAATAGATACTCAGGTCAGAAAGGAAAGAAGACGCATCTTTAAGGAAGTGGCTAACCTGGCATATACATCTGAAAACCTTAAGGATGATGTTGAAGCCCTTCCCTATAAGATTGTGGATTATGATGAGTCAGAATATGAGAGTATATATCGGGAACGTGCAATTGTAAGAGAGCGTATCCGCCTTGCCATGGGGTTATCCTTACGGCCGGAAAACGCGCCGGTTCATGTTACCCAGGGGCTTGAGGAAAGCAATATTGATGAAAAATATTATGAGCCGCCCCTGATGCAGGTAATACCTTCCGCCTGCAATGCCTGCCCTGAGAATAAATATGAAGTTACAGATAAATGTATGGGCTGTGTCGCCCATCCCTGCCGGGAGGTATGCCCCAAGGGAGCCATAAGCATGAAAAACGGAAAGTCGGTAATCGACCAGGAGAAATGTATCAAATGCGGAAAGTGTAAGTCCGTCTGCCCTTACGATGCCATTTCCCATCAGGTTCGCCCCTGTCTTGCCCACTGTGGCGTTAATGCCATTAAAAGTGATAAAAAGGGCAGAGCCTACATTGATACAGATTTGTGTGTATCCTGCGGCCAGTGTATGGTAAGCTGTCCCTTTGGAGCGATTGCAGATAAATCCCAGATTTTCCAGTTAATACGTGCCATGCAGTCAGGGAGAAAAATTATTGCTCAGGTTGCGCCTGCTTTCGTAGGCCAGTTTGGAAAGGCGGCAACTCCTGATAAAATTAAATCGGCTCTTAAGGAACTTGGCTTTTTTGATGTTTACGAAACGGCAATCGGTGCTGATATCGGCGCCATGACAGAAGCAGAGCACTATGTAAAAGAAGTGGCAACAGGGGAACTTCCCTTCCTTCTTACGTCTTGCTGTCCTTCATGGTCCATGCTGGCAAAGAAATTTTTCCCGGAAACCATAGATAAAATTTCCAATGCTCTGACCCCTATGGTTGCCACGGCACGTAAAATTAAAGAAGATCACCCTGATGCCAGTGTAGTATTTATAGGACCATGTGCTTCCAAAAAACTGGAGGCATCCCGAAGAACCATACGTTCAGATGTGGATTTTGTAATTACTTTTGAGGAGCTGGCCGGAATGTTTGAGGCAAAAGGGCTTTTACCAGAGATGGTGGAAGCTGTTGACAGGATGAACGATGCCACAGGCGCCGGAAGAGGCTATGGCGTGGCCGGAGGTGTTGCCAGTGCCATTGAAGAATGTATCCGGGAATATTATCCTGATGTGGCAGTAAATATAGAACATGCAGAAAGCCTTACAGAATGTAAAAAAATGCTGATGCTTGCCAAAGTCGGCAAAAAGAATGGCTGTCTGATTGAGGGTATGGCATGTCCCGGCGGCTGTGTGGCGGGGGCAGGTACCAATATTGCCATCCCGCAGGCAGTAAAAGAAGTGACAGGCTTCAAGGCAGCCGCTGATAAAAAAATTCCGGAGCCGGAAATCAAATCAGGAAAGGAATAAAACTGCTTGAGAGAACCCAGTAAATTACAAAAACAGGCAATCAGCCATATAAAGGGACCAGCAATGGTTATTGCTGGTCCTGGAAGCGGAAAAACCTTTACAATTATCCAGCGTATTTTAAATCTTGTTCAATATCATCATATACCTCCTGACAATATTCTTGTAATCACCTATACCAAAGCAGCCGCAAACGAAATGAAAGAAAGATATGAAAAAGCCTGCATCCAATCCCCTCTGTGTAACAACGAATCGGCCGGATGGAGCAATGTTAATTTTGGCACATTTCACAGTATCTGCTACAATATTTTAAAACAATGCGGCCAGGTAAATGCCAGTTCTCTGATAAAAGATTCTGATAAAAGAAAGTTGTTTCAAATAATTCTTGGCAACAATGGACTTGCTTCAAAATGCAATTATGATCTTATTTCAAAGCTCCAAAACCATATCAGCCATATAAAAAATCTGGGAAATAAATTTTCTTCTTCCAATAATGAATTTTCGGAAAACACAAGCGGACTCTTTGCTGAATTTTCAGGAGAGGAGCTTTTTCTGATTCAAAGGGAATATGACCAATACCTGCAGGAACAGGGAATGATAGATTTTGATGATATGATTACAAAATGTTTAAGTCTTTTATCTTCAAATCAGGCAATACTATGCAGATATCAAAAGATATTCCAATATATCCTTGCAGATGAATTTCAGGACATTAATTATCCCCAATATGAAATATTAAAACTTCTTGCCCTTCCTTCCAACAATCTTTTTGTTGTCGGGGATGATGATCAGGCAATTTATGGTTTCCGGGGAGCGTCCCCAGGTATCATGAAACAGTTCCTTGCAGATTACATGGAGGGAACACAAATTCTGTTGACTGAAAATTACCGTTGCGGAGCTGAAATTGTACGTCTGGCGCAACAAGTGATTTGTCGGAATAAAGAAAGGTTTATTAAAGAGTTTTATCCAATCAAAGCCGGCGGAACATTAAAATCATACTGCTTTGATAACCGGAAGGAAGAAGAGGATGAACTTATAAAACAGCTTTTAAACCTGAATTTGGAGAGCTTAACTGATACTGCGGTTATTGTTAGAACCAATATGGAAGTCATACAGTACAAAGAACTTTTGAAAGCCTCCGGAATTACAGTAAAAGGAAATAAACGGAATGAAGAAGATATATTTTCCGGTTTTATGATAGAAGATATTTCCGCATTTCTTGCTTTTTTATATGAAGGGGGAAAGAGAAGTGATTTTCTGCACTTTATGAATAAGCCCAATCGTTTTTTTACAAGAATGGCGCTTACCGGAGAAATAGTTTCCCTCCAGCAGATGGAGCAGTATTACAGACAAAATCCTCAAATGCTTTCAAATGTCCGGCTTTTTTTCTGCCATATAAAAATTGCGTCCAGGTTACAGCCCCATCTTGCAGTAGCTTTTTTCAGAAAAACCCTTGGCTATGATGACTATCTGCATGAAAAGGCACGGGACAGCAAAGACTATCAGAGGCTTTTGGCTAAGGCAGATCAAATCCAGTCCTGCATGAAAGAATTTAGGGGAAATTCTGTCAGGGAATTTATTGCCTTTCAGACAGAAAAAACAGGCAAGATTCCTTTAACGGAGACAGAAGAACTTGGTATTTCCGTATGCACCATGCATGGGGCAAAAGGGTTAGAGTTTGGCAGGGTATTTCTCCCTGATGTAAACGAAGGAATTATTCCGGGAAAAGAATGTGTTACTTTGTCTGCCCTGGAAGAAGAAAGAAGGCTCCTGTATGTTGCCATTACAAGAGCCAGGGAAGAATTATATATATATTACACCAAAGAACGGGGCAGAAAGCTGTCGCGGTACCTGCAGGGAATTATTCCTCCTCCGTAAGTTCATCAAACTCTGCGTTATCAAGATATTCGTCAAAAGCATCGGAAACAATTTCATATTCTTCATCATCCTCAATGTATGTCAGTTCCGGTTCTTCATTGGGATTGGTTTCGTTTTCGTGATAGCGGTAAAACCATACTACACCATCGTGATTTTCACCGTCTTCTTCAAGAGGAAGCAGCACAATATAATCTTGTTTTTTAACGGTAAGTATTGTAACAATGGCGCAGGTGACGTTGGTTCCATCCTGAAGTTCCAGGGTCACTGTCATTTCCTCATCATTGCTTTCGGGCTGACTTACCGGGTTACTGTTTAAATTATCTGTTTTTTTATTTTTTCCCATAATATCTCCTTTGTTTTTGGTAAAATTTCAAATAGCGACTGTTTCTATTTTACCTGTTATATTTTTATTGTGCAATATGCTTTAATATTTTCTTGCAATCGCCATGAACTTTATATTATGATATAAGAAGGGCAGTTGAACGTTAATGACAACGGGAGGGCGCATGAAAAACAATTGGAAAATAACCTATTTTAAGCCGGACAGACAGGGAGTATTTCCTGCGAAAGACAGTATAAGTTTTGCAGCAGATTTGATGACGGATAAAGAATGCGGTGTTGTTTTATATGATCACGAAGGAGAAGCGCAGCGCTATCCCTTTTCCAAAGAAGGGCAGAGAGGTTCTCTTTACGGTCTTAAGCTGGAGGGAAAAGGACTAAAAGCCCATACATACAACTTCTTTATTGGTGATGAAATCATAACAGATCCTTATGCAAGACAGATACGGGGCCTTGAAAAATGGGGAAGCGGCAGAGAACAAAAGCGGATGTCCTGCGGTTCTTTTCTATCTCATAATTTTGACTGGCAGCAGGATCACCCTCTGCTAATTCCATTAGAGGACAGCGTTATCTATGGACTTAATGTGCGTGCTTTTACCATTCACAAAAGTTCAGGGGTAAGACGCAGAGGAACTTTTGAAGGCATTATTGAAAAAATTCCTTATCTTAAAGAACTGGGCATTACTGCTGTGGAATTAATGCCTTGTTATGAATATGAAGAATGTATGTATCCTGAGGAAAAGCCATCCTTATTTATGAATCCGGCAGCAGAATTTCCAGAAAATGTTTTGCAGACTAAGAAGGAGTCAATGGAAGAAATACGGCTGAACTGCTGGGGGTTTCAGAAGGGATTTTACTTTGCGCCAAAGGCAGCCTACAGTTTTGGAAAATTCCCGGAAATATCATTTAAAACAATGGTCCGGGAGCTGCACAAAAATGGAATCGAAGTGATGATGCAGTTTTACTTTCCACCGGAAATAAAGCAGCTCTATATGCTGGATGTGATAAGATATTGGGTAACGGAATATCACATTGACGGGATACGTATCAGTGGTTTTCATATTCCTTTCAGGCTTTTTGCGGAAGAGCCTGTTTTAAAAAATATAAAGATATGGTGTACCTATTTGCCGCAGGAAGACTTTTCAGTTATCAGCAATCCTGTATATAAAAATTTTATTGCGGATAATGGCGGTTTCCGGTATGATATGAGACGTTTTTTAAAAGGTGACGAGGGAATGCTTAACCAGGTGCTGTTTTATCAGAAACGCAATCCGAAAGAATTTGGTGTGGTAAATTATCTGGCAGATTATGATGGATTTTCTTTGTATGACAGTGTGTGCTATGAGCGGAAACATAATGAAAGTAATGGAGAGGATAATCGTGACGGCAATGATGTGAATTTCACATGGAACTGCGGCATTGAGGGAAATACCCGCAAAAAAGCAATTCAGGAACTTCGTTTAAAACAATTAAAAAATGCCATATCCTTTGTCCTTTTAGCACAGGGAGTTCCCTATCTTTTCAGTGGAGATGAATTTGGCAATTCCCGTGGAGGAAACAATAATTGTTATTGTCAGGACAACGAAGCCGGATGGATTAAATGGAAAGATAATCAGTTTTCAAGAGAACTGTTTGCCTATACCAAAACTTTAATCAAACTTCGCAGGCAGCATTTAATCCTTCATATGAAAGAAGAATTAACAGCTATAGATACCAGGGGATATGGCCTTCCTGATATTTCTTATCACGGCGTAGAGGCATGGCGCCCTGATTTAAGCTATATCAGCCGCATGGTAGGAATTGCTTTATGCGGAAAATATGACCCGTCCGGAACGGGTGATTCCCTTTATATTGCATATAATATGCACTGGGAACCACATAAAATGGCGCTTCCCAAACTGACAAAGGGAAGAAAATGGGTAAAACTGGCAGACACGTCTCTTCTTCTGGAAGGTAATAGCAATGTCGGTGAAAGCGAGTGTTCTAACGGGAACCTGGTTATTACCGTAAAAGAAAGGAGTGTTGTCATCTATAAGGCCAGGCAAAGCGAAATCAAAACCAGCAGTAAAAAACGTACCCACACAGAGGCTGATGTAAAGAAAGAGGAAAAAATTGAAAGTCTGGAAACATTTTAAAACTATAACCTTTCATAAATATTTGGTAATGAAAGGCTGCTTTAAAGTTGGCCTGTATAAACAGGGCCTTCTTCATGATATGTCCAAATACAGTCCAAGTGAATTTTGGGTGGGCGCAAAATATTATCAGGGAAACCGCAGCCCTAATAACGCAGAAAGAGAGGCTATTGGATATTCTTCTTCCTGGCTTCACCACAAGGGGAGAAACAAGCACCATTACGAATACTGGATTGATTACAGCACAAAAGCCATTGACGGTGGAATGGCGCCAGCGCCTATGCCTGAAAAATATGTGGTTGAAATGCTGATGGACCGGATTGCTGCCAGTAAAGTCTATAATGGAAACCGTTATACGGATTCTTCTCCCTGGGAATATTATTGTTCCGGTAAAGAAAAGGCTCCAATCCATCCAAAGACAAAGGTTCTTTTAGAAAAACTGCTTAAGATGCTGTCTGTCAAAGGGGAAGATGTAACTTTTGCCTATATAAAGAAAAGAGTACTGCGTAAAGGACAAAGACAAAAGCATCGTAAGGCAGCCCGGAAGAATTAAAAACATGCTGTAAGGGAAACAGAACACTTTTATCATTTCCGCATATGATAAAGTATATGAAAAAGGAGTGATAGAAGTATGAATTGTCTGATTTTAGTCTTATTACTTTTATGCGGTCAGAATAATGGAAACTGGTTTGACAATGGCTGCAATAACGGCTGCGGATGCAGAAACGACCGTTGTGACAGAGAAGGACGCGGCGAACGCGATGGCGGACGAAGCGGCGGGTGTGGCTGTGGAAATGACCGTAAGGATGAGGATGACTGTGGATGTCGGAACGATTTTCGTTCAGAACCACGGTTTGAGCAAAGACCCTTTATGTTTAACCAAAATCCTGGCTGCGGATGTGAAGAACAACAGAATAATAACTGCGACAGATAGCAGGAACCATAATCTTTCATATCTTACAAATCAAAAATGTGCGGGCTGCCCGCACATTTTTTTTGAAAATTTCTATTTTACCGGGAACCAATTACACTTTTCAGGCATCCTATAAGTGAACAAAGATAAATTGTTCTGTATACCAGAAAAATTGCAGTAAAATGCAGAGCTTTCTGATGACAGCTGCTAAGGAGGTGAGTGTATAATGGATAATGAAACATTTGGAAAACTTGTCAGGGAGTATATGCCAAATATGTACAGGCTTGCGCTAGGTATGCTCTGCTCAAAAGCCGATGCCGAAGACGCAGTTTGTGAAGCAGTTTTGAAAGCATATGAAAATCTGGACAGGCTAAAGAAACAGGAGCGGTTTAAGTCATGGATTATGCAGATTACAGCCAATGAAGCCCGGAAAATTTACAGAAAGTCCAAACGGGAAGTGGGAATGGAGCATGTGGACGATGTCATGCCTGCTTTTCTGGATGATTATCATGAACTATGGGATGCTGTGATGACATTGGAGGAAATCTACAGGGAAGTAATTATTTTATACTTTTACGGTTCCCTTTCAGTAAAAGAAATCAGTAAAACGCTTCATATTGCAGAGGGAACTGTAAAATCAAGGCTGTCACGTGGGAAAAAGGCATTAAAGGCAGTGCTTTAAATTTTCAGAAGGGAGTGACGATTTATGAAAGATAGTTTTGAAGAAAAAATATTTCATATGGTAGAAGAGGAACAAATTTTACTTCCCAATTCTATAAAACAAAGGGTAGATGAAATACTGAAAAATTTACCGGAACATAAAACTGTATTTAAAATGAATATCCGGAAAACATTTATTTTAGCAGCTGCAATGATTATGCTTTTTTCTATTACGGCAACTGCGGCTATCGGAGCGCTTCGTCATCGGATGGAAGAAATGAATCAGGAGAAGCTGGAAGAATATTTTATACAGATTTACACCTCAAAGCTTCCCGCAGATAACTTTAACCGTCCTTATATGGACAAGGAACGCAGCCGGATAGAAGAATTACAAAAGGTATATGAAAGTGGAACAATGTTTCCTGATGGCGCCATTACTATAATAGAAAGCGCAGATGATTATAAAGGAAAAAATGTATCCTTTTTAAAGGAAACCAGTACTTTCTTTTTCCCGGAAAATGAAATGAGTGATGAACAGCTTTTGCAGATTATAGATTTTTACCACAAAAGAGATTACAGTCTGCAGAAAATAAATGAAATGATAAGTTCCGGTGAAATAGAAATTTCCAGCCAGATAAAAGAAGCACAAACGCAGAAAGAGCCTGCAGCATCTGCCTCATTAGAAGGAAAAGCAGTTTTTAATCCTGACCAGGCGCTTACGATTCCCTATACAGGGGAACTGTCCCTTTTATATATTGCAGGTGGCAGGGATTGTATTTTCCTGACAGGCTGGAATGCCATTCACAAAATGGCAATTGGCAGCAGCAGTTCCACTTTATTTTTTGATGATTTTGACAGACGGACAAGAGTTACCTCCCTTTGTCAGTCAGATAAAGGCGATATTTACCTTGCATTAATGCAGATGTCCGATTCCGGCAGCTTCGAACCTGCTTTATGGGTATTAAATGAAGAAGGAAAAAAGATAAAAGAAATTGACCTGTCCACTTTCCAGAAAAAGAAAGAGATTACAGTTGGGGGCGTTTCGGGCAATAGCTTTATTCGTCAGATGGTGGTGGATGAAAATGGTTATCTTTATATTAAGGGAACTGGTTTTCAAGATGCGGATACCCTTTTAATTTTGGATGCAGATGGGAACCTTGTTTCAAAAATCCATTCAGGAGAATATTCCGCAAACCTGTCAAGCGGTATTGGCATTGGAAAAGATGGAAAAGTATATATGTGCCTCTATGACAGGGAAAACAGAATGGGAATTGCTTCTATAAATCCCAAAGAAGGGACATACGGGGATATTTATATGGGAATTATGCCGGAAGATACGATTTTACCGGATATTATCGCACCAGGCTTTGACTCTGATTTCGTTTTCTGGGGGTATAGCGGGATTTTCTCCTATAACATGGGAGAGGAAAATGTAAGTATAGTTATGCCTGCCTATGAAACGCCTTGTGATGTGGAAGGGGCTTTAAACTGTATTCTTCCCGATGGCAGGATTGTACTGGTATCCTGTACGGAATATACCAGTCGGCAGATGGAAAACGGAGAAACTTTATATGACAGAATTCCAGAGAAAACCTGTTTTTATTACATTCCCTCTCAGCGAAAAAAATAGAAATTATTAAAAATTTTATATTTCATTTTTAGAATGTCATGTTATAATAGCCTAAGCATGGCATTCTTTTTGTGCGGAGGGTATTACATGAAAAATTTATTTAACCAAATAATAAAATTTGGAATTGTAGGCTTTTTCTGTTTTTTTATTGACTTTGGCATTACAACAGGACTTACCAATCAATTAGGCGTCCATTACCTGATATCTAAATTTCTGGGGTTTGTAGTTTCTGCAATTGTAAATTATATTTTAAGCATCAAATTTGTATTTACCAGAAAAAAGCAGATGGATAAAAAGAAAGAATTTAGCGTATTTCTGGTTTTATCTGCCATCGGTCTTGTAATCAATGAGATTGTAATGTATATTTGCATTGATGGTATCTACAAAAACAGCAATTCCCTTCAGAGCCTTCTGACGGAATCCGTTGTAGTTTACCTTAGCACTATCCTGGCAACGGGTGTTGTCATGGTATACAACTTTATATCAAGAAAACTGTTTTTGGAAAGAAAATAAACCATGGATGTAAACCGTTTTGAGAATATCAAAAATGCTTTTCCAGGTGCGCAAAGAGAAAGATACGGTATTGGAACACTGAAGGAAAAAACGCTTCATGCCATATTAAAGGATTACTACGCACCAAATAAAGAAATGCAGGAAGTGAAGGTTGACGGTTTTGTAGCTGATATCTGCACAGGAAAAGAAATCATTGAAATCCAGACTGCCGGTTTAGATAAAATGCGGTCAAAACTGGAACATTTTCTGCCGGATTATCCGGTTACAATTGTCTACCCCATTCCTAAAATTAAGTACCTGATCTGGATAAATGAGGAAACGGGAGAATGCTCCAGGCCAAGAAAAAGCACTTTAAAAGGCTCTGTTTACAGGGCTTTTTATGAGTTGTACAAAATAAAGCCCTATCTTTCCCACAAAAATCTTCATTTATGTTTTCCATTGCTTGAGGTGGAGGAATACAGACTTCTTAACGGATGGAGCAGGGATAAGAAAAGAGGTTCCTGCCGCTATGACAGGATTCCTTCTGCACTTTTGGATGAAATCAGATTTGACGGGGCAGCTGATTACAGAAAGCTGATTCCCACTGACTTGCCGGAGCCTTTTACCGCAAAGGAACTGGGCGAGGCTGTGAAAGAAAAAAAAGAAGCTGCAGGAAGAGTGCTTCATATTTTAAATTATCTTAATGTGGTAGAGCGGTGTGAAAATAAAGGACGGTATTACAGCTATCGTTTAGCTGACCGGCAATTGCAGGAGAGAGGAAAACAATAAAGATGAATATGAATCCGGATATAAAAAGTTTAAATCAGGAACCTCCCAAAAAGGAACCGGAACGTCAGTACTATTTTATTGAAAAATGCCGCAGATATGTAAATTCTGAGAGTATCCGGCTGGGGCGAACATTAAATGCGGCGGTTGTAAACTTTGGTTGTCAGATGAATGCCAGAGACTCTGAAAAGCTGGCAGGAATTTTAGAAAAGGCAGGGTTTAACCTTACCGAAAATGAAGACGCAGATTTTGTAATATTTAACACCTGCACTGTAAGGGATAACGCAAACCAGCGGGTTTATGGCAGACTTGGACATTTAAACAGCCTGAAAAAGAAAAATCCTGCTATGAAGATTGCCCTGTGCGGCTGTATGATGCAGGAAAATTCTGTAGTTGAAAAAATCAAAAAAAGTTATTCTTTTGTTGATCTGATTTTTGGTACCCACAATATTTATAAATTTGCTGAGCTTTTGGCGAATATGTTTGAGTCCGGCAGCATGGTAATTGATATCTGGGAGGATACGGACCAGATTGTAGAGGATTTACCTGTAGAACGGAAATATCCTTTTAAATCCGGCATCAATATTATGTTTGGCTGCAATAACTTCTGCAGTTATTGCATCGTTCCTTATGTAAGAGGGCGTGAGAGAAGCCGGAACCCGGAAGACATCATCAGAGAAATCGAAAGCCTTGTGGCTGATGGCGTCGTAGAGGTTATGCTCCTTGGACAAAATGTAAATTCCTACGGGAAAAATCTGGAAAATCCTATATCTTTTGCCCAGCTGCTCCGGAAAATTGATAAAATTGAAGGACTAAAAAGGATTCGCTTCATGACTTCCCATCCAAAGGATTTATCCGATGAACTGATTCAGGTAATGAAAGAGTCAAAAAAAATATGCAGGCATCTTCATCTTCCCCTGCAGTCAGGCTCTACCAGAATATTGAATGCCATGAACAGACGTTACACCAAGGAACAATATCTGGCCCTGGCGGAAAAGATCAGAAGAGAAATTCCAGATATTGCTATAACCACTGATATTATTGTGGGATTTCCGGGAGAGGAGATAGCGGATTTGGATGAGACGATTGATGTGGTTAAAAAAGTAAAATATGATAATGCTTTCACCTTCATTTATTCCAAACGGACAGGCACCCCTGCGGCAGCTATGGAGCAAGTGCCGGAGCATGTGGTAAAGGAGGGATTTGACAGGCTGCTTAAAGTGGTACAGGATACAGCAAGACAGCAGGCGTTTCTTCTTAAAGGCAAGACCTTAGAAGCATTGGTGGAGGATGTAAACGAACAGGATGCTTCTTTTTTAACAGGAAGGCTTTCCAATAATACCATTGTACACTTTAAGGGGGATAAAGGTCTTATTGGAAAAATTGTGCCTGTTTATCTAAAGGAATGCTGTGGTTTTTATTATCTGGGGGAAATCAGACAAGGAATTTGACAGGTGGGAGAGGAAAATGAATCAATTAAAACCAAAACTTTTTTCTGTTATAAAATCTTATACAAAGGAACAGTTAATTAAAGACATTATTGCAGGCATTATTGTGGCGATTGTTGCACTGCCCCTTTCTATTGCCTTAGCCCTTGCCTCCGGTGTAAGTCCGGAAAGAGGGCTGTATACTGCAATTGTGGCAGGATTTGTTATCGCTTTTCTGGGAGGCAGCAGGGTTCAAATATCTGGCCCTACGGCGGCATTTGCAACTATTGTTGCCGGGATAGCGGCAACAAGCGGACTGGAAGGGCTGGCTGTCGCTACAATTATGGCAGGTATATTACTGATATTAATGGGACTTTTTAAGCTTGGTAGCCTCATCCGTTTTATTCCGTATCCAATCACCACCGGATTTACAGCAGGAATTGCCCTAACCATTGCCATTGGCCAGATAAAAGATTTCCTTGGCCTTACCTATCCGGAAGGTACAAGCCCTGTGGAGACAATGGAAAAGCTGGAAGCAGTTTTCAAAAGTATGGGAACTGTTAATTTACAGGCCGCGATTGTGGGCCTTGTATGTCTTGGTGTGTTGATTTTGTGGCCATTACTTGGAAGAAAGATTAAAGGCCGGGCCGGAAATATTTTATCAGCAATTCCAGCTTCCCTGCTGGCAGTAATTGCAGGAATTGTCCTGGTAGCGGGTCTTGGGATGAAAGTCAATACCATTGGAACCCTTTATGAAATTTCTAATAAACCACCTATGTTTTCTTTTCCGGCAATTAACTTTGAACTGATCCGTTCCCAGTTTGGAAACGCTCTCACTATTGCAATTTTAGCGGCAGTGGAATCTTTGCTTTCCTGTGTAGTGTCAGACAGTATGATCAATTCCAGACATAATTCCAATATGGAACTGGTGGCGCAGGGGGCTGGAAATATCTGTTCCGCAATGTTTGGCGGTATTCCGGCTACAGGCGCAATTGCAAGAACAGCAGCAAATGTAAAAAATGGAGGAAGAACGCCCATAGCAGGCATGGTACATGCTATTGTTCTTCTTTTAGTACTGGTACTTTTTATGCCATATGCCGCATTAATCCCTATGCCGGCCATTGCTGCAATTCTATTTATGGTAGCTTATAATATGTGTGGATGGAGGGAATTTGTTTATTTGATAAAAACTTCTCCCAAAAGCGATATTTCTGTTCTGGTTGTCACTTTTGTGTTGACAGTTGTGTTTGACCTTGTAGTGGCTATTGAGGCTGGGATTGTATTTGCTGCCATTTTGTTTATGAAACGCATGAGTGATGTTACACAGGTGGAAGGCTGGAAATACATTGAAGATGATCCGGATGCCATTGAGCTTAAGGCAGTTCCAAAAAACACACTGGTTTATGAAATCAGCGGGCCAATGTTTTTTGCGGCAGCAGATAAACTTCTCCGTATCCGTTTTATGGATAACACCAATTGCCTGGTTATCCGAATGAGAAGCGTAAGCGCCATAGATGCCACAGCAATGCACAATCTGGAACAACTATTACATACCTGTCAAAGCAGAAACGTACATTTGGTTTTATCCCATGTAAATGAACAGCCCATGAAGGTTATGAAAAAATCAGGTTTTTATCAGGCAGTGGGGGCGGAAAACTTCTGTACCCACATAGATGACGCCTTAATAAGGGCACAGGCTTATAACAATTAATTCTATCTGCGGCAGCCGCCGGATATTGCATGGACGAATCTGTCCGGCTTTTGGTCCGCAGGGAAAAACGGATGGTGAAAAAATGGCGGAAATGACCCCAATGATGCAGCAGTATTTGGAAACCAAAAAAGAGCACCCCGACTGTATTTTATTTTACCGGCTGGGGGATTTTTATGAAATGTTTTTTGAAGATGCCCTCACCGCATCCAAAGAGCTGGAAATTACTCTTACCGGAAAAAACTGTGGCATGCAAGAGCGGGCGCCCATGTGCGGCATCCCTTACCATGCCGTTGACGGGTATTTGAATAAATTGGTTTCCAAAGGCTATAAAGTGGCCATCTGTGAACAGATGGAAGATGCAAAGCAGGCAAAAGGACTGGTGAAAAGAGATGTTACCAGAATTGTTACGCCAGGCACAAACCTCAATATTCAGGGAATGGACGAAGGACGCAACAATTTTATTATGTGTATTGCTTATTTCCAGGGAAAATCAGGCATTTCTATTGCAGATGTCACTACAGGAGAATATTATCTGACAGAAGTAGAAGAAAACAAAAAGCTTTTGGACGAAATCAACAAATATGCGCCCAGTGAGATTATCTGTAATGATGCTTTTTTAGTCAGCGGCATTGACATAGAGGATTTAAAAGGAAGGTTACATATTGCAGTTTACCCTTTGGAACCGCATTTTTTTGATGAAGACAGATGCCGGAAGGGACTGCTTAAGCATTTTCATGTTAATTCATTGCAAGGTATGGGAGTGGAAGATTTTCCGGCAGGGCTGATTGCCGCCGGAAGCCTGATGTTGTACTTAACCGACACCCAGAAAACTGCCTTAGACCATTTTACTCATTTATATCCTTACCTTACCAGCAAATATATGCTTCTCGACAGTGCCACAAGGAGAAATCTTGAGCTTACAGAAACCCTGCGCGAAAAGCAAAAAAGAGGCTCCCTTTTATGGGTATTAGACAAAACAAAAACAGCAATGGGCGCCCGTACCTTACGCCAGTTTATTGAGCAGCCCTTAATCGACAGGACACAGATTGAAGGTCGGCTTGACAGCATTGGCGCTTTATCCTCCCATGCAATCAGCCGGGATGAAATCAGAGAATACCTGAACCCTGTTTATGATCTGGAGAGACTGCTTGGAAAGGTAAGTTATAAAACCGCTAATCCAAGGGACTTAATTGCCTTTAGAAATTCTCTTAAGATGCTGCCCCATATTAAAACCATTTTAAAGGATTTTAAAGAAAAACTTCTAAAGGAAATCTATCAGGAAATTGATGATTTATCTGACATCTGTACCCTGATTGAAAATGCGATAAACGAGGATCCCCCCATAGCTATCAAAGAAGGCGGCATTATCCGGGAAGGTTTTGATGAAACCATCGACAACCTGCGCCATGCAAAAACGGAAGGAAAGGACTGGCTGGCAAAGCTGGAAGAAGAAGACCGGGAGCGGACAGGCATAAAAAATCTGCGTATCCGCTATAATAAAGTATTTGGCTATTATTATGAAGTAACCAATTCCTACAAAAATCTGGTGCCTGAGGATTATGTCAGAAAGCAGACCCTTGCTAATGCAGAACGTTACACCAATGCCAGACTAAAGGAACTGGAAGATACCATTTTAAATGCGGAAGATAAACTTTTCACCTTAGAATATGACATGTTTTGTCAGATAAGGGACGCGATTGCCGGAGAAATGGAGCGCATCCAAAAGACGGCAAAGGCTGTGGCCAGACTGGATGTGTTCTGTTCCCTTTCCCTTGTAGCGGAAAGAAACAATTATGTACGTCCTTCCGTAAATGAAAAAGGAGTTATTAATATCAAAGGCGGCAGGCATCCGGTAGTTGAACAGATGATAAGCGGCGATATGTTTATTTCCAATGATACTTATCTGGATAACAATAAATATTGTGTTTCCATTATCACAGGGCCCAATATGGCTGGTAAATCCACTTACATGCGTCAGGTGGCGCTTATTGTACTATTGGCACAGATTGGTTCTTTTGTACCTGCTTCCAGTGCCAATATTGCTTTAGTGGACCGGATATTTACCAGAGTCGGCGCATCCGATGACTTAGCAAGCGGACAAAGTACCTTTATGGTGGAGATGAACGAGGTTGCAAATATCCTGCGCAACGCTACTTCGAAAAGTCTGCTTATACTGGATGAAATTGGCAGAGGAACATCCACGTTTGATGGTCTTAGCATCGCATGGGCGGTAATAGAACATATCAGCAATAAAAAGCTTCTGGGCGCCAAGACGCTTTTTGCCACCCATTACCATGAATTGACGGAGCTGGAAGGAAAAATGAGTAATGTAAATAATTACTGCATTGCCGTTAAAGAAAAAGGCGATGATATTGTGTTCCTTCGCAAAATTATTAAGGGCGGCGCTGATAAAAGCTATGGTATTCAGGTTGCAAAACTGGCAGGAGTGCCAGATATGGTAATTGACAGAGCAAAAGAAATTGTCTCCCAGCTCTGCGATAATGACATTTTGGAAAAAGTGCAAAGCATTGCCATAGACCAAAAAGATAGCAGGCATAAGCCTGTAAAATATGATGAAGTTGATTTAAGCCAGATGTCACTGTTTGACACCGTGACAGATGCGGATGTGTTAAAAGAGCTTAAGGAGGTTGATGTGCAAAACCTTACGCCGCTGGATGCGTTAAATACGCTATACCGGCTGCAAAATAAGCTGAAAAACCGATGGCAGGTAAAATAGCAGGAGGTAAATTTATGCCGGAAATTCATCTGTTAAGTCAAAGTACTATAGATAAAATTGCAGCAGGGGAAGTGGTAGAACGTCCTTTAAGCGTTGTAAAGGAACTGACAGAAAACGCCATGGATGCCAAAGCCACGGCAATAACCGTAGAAATTAAAGAGGGTGGTATTTCTTTTATCCGTGTAACAGATAACGGATGCGGTATAGAAAAAGCCCAGGTAAAAAAAGCTTTTTTACGCCATGCTACCAGTAAAATCAATTCCATAGAAGATTTGGATTTTGTAAAAAGCCTGGGATTTAGGGGAGAGGCATTATCCAGTATTGCCGCCGTTTCACAAATGGAGGTTATCACCAAAACAGCATCAGAGCTTACAGGCATCCGATATGGAATTTCAGGAGGCTGTGAAGAGAATTTAGAAGAAATCGGCGCTCCTAACGGAACCACATTTATCGTTCGTAATCTTTTTTTTAATACGCCTGTTCGCAAAAAATTCTTAAAGCAGCCCCAGACAGAGGGAAGCTATGTAGCGGATTTAATGGAACATTTAGCCTTGTCCCGCCCGGATATTTCCATCAAATTTATTCAGAACGGACAAATGAAATTCCATACCTCCGGGAATGGTAATTTAAAAGAAGTTATTTACCGTATTTATGGCAAAGATATCACAGATGCGTTGGTGGAATTTGAAATGCAGAAAGAGGGGTTTTCCATCAGTGGATTTTTGGGCAAACCGGAAATAAACCGCTCCAACCGGAATTTTGAGACATATTTTGTCAATGGCCGTTATACCAAAAATGATATACTTACCAAAGCCATGGAAGAAGGGTACCATGCTTACCTGATGCAGCACAAATTTCCTTTTTATGTTCTTAATTTTTCTGTGGAACCAGAACTGTTAGATGTAAATGTCCATCCGGCTAAAATGGAAATCCGGCTGGTTAGAGGAAACGAAATCTATGAACTGATTATTGAAACAGTAAAAAAGCGCCTTCAGGAAATAGAGCTGATTCCAAATGTAAAGCTTGTGAATGAGGAAGAGAAAAAAATGACAGACTTAAAGGCGCCAGAACCTTTTGAGGAAAGACGAGCTGCAGTGTTAAGGGAAGAAAGTGGTGAATATAAAACCGCTGCTGCCTTTAAGGAATTTCCCCAAGGACCTGGACTCCAGGATTTTATGCACAAAATTGCCGGAAATAAGATTCTTGGAGCTGAAAATACCAAATCCGCCACTGGCAACGAAGGACTTCATGCAAATATCATTAAATCGGACGAACACATTCTGGTCCGACAGCCTTCCCAGCTTCAGCTGTTTGAAGATAAATTCTTAACCAGGGAGGCAAAAGAAGATTACCGCATTATGGGGCAGATTTTTGAAACATACTGGCTGATTGCCTTTAAAGATAAACTATTTATTGTAGATCAGCATGCCGCCCACGAAAAGGTAAAATATGAACGCCTGCTTAAGGAATTGGAGGAAAAATCAATTGTCTCCCAAATGCTGGCCCCTCCTGTTATCGTCACGCTTACAGGCCGGGAGGAGGAAGTTTTTGCAGAATACGCAGACTATTTTAGGGAGATGGGATTTGAAAGCGAAGAGTTTGGCTCCGGTTCCGTTGCCTTTAGAAGTATGCCTGCCGACTTGTATGGATGCGGCGAAAAGGAGTTTTTCACTGACATTTTGGACCAGCTGGCAGAAACGCCTTTAAAAGGCGCGCCGGAAACTATTCTGCAAAAATTAGCGTCCATGGCCTGTAAGTCTGCCGTAAAAGGGAATAATAAAATGGAACTGTCTGAGATAGAGGCCTTAATTGACGAACTTCTTACTCTTGAAAATCCTTATCATTGTCCCCACGGGCGGCCTACGATTATTTCCATGAGTAAATATGAAATAGAAAAAAAATTCAAACGTATAGTCTGATAGGGGATTTTAAAAATGCAGAAACAGAAATTGATTATACTTACCGGTCCCACTGCCGTTGGGAAAACGGCTCTTTCCATCAGGCTTGCAAAAAAAATGGGAGGGGAAATCGTCTCTGCTGATTCCATGCAGGCTTATAAATATATGGATATTGGTTCTGCCAAAATCAGAGAAGAAGAGATGGAAGGAGTCCCCCATCATCTGATTGATATTCTTGACCCATCAGATGAGCTTAACGTATTCCGTTTTCAGGAACTGGCGAAGCAGGCAATGGAAGGAATTTATGCGCGGGAACATATCCCTATTTTAACAGGTGGGACTGGCTTTTACATTCAGGCAGTCCTCTATGATATTAACTTTTCACAGGAAGAAGATCACACTGCCATCAGGGAAAGCCTGGAAAACCTGGCAGCAGAAAAAGGAAATGGATATTTATATGAATGTTTAAAGAAAAAAGATCCCGCTTCCGCCAAAGTAATCCATCCAAATAATCAGAAACGGGTTATTCGTGCCTTAGAATTTTTTGAACTGACTGGTATGACAATTTCAGAGCATAACAAAACAGAACGTGAAAAGCCATCGGCATATAAGAGTTGTTATTTTGTACTGAATGATGAGCGAGGGCGGCTATATGAGAAAATTGACGAAAGAGTGGACTCCATGCTTAAAGCAGGACTTCTTGCGGAGGTAAAGAAATTAAAAGATATGGGATATAACAGAAATATGGTATCCATGCAGGGACTTGGATATAAAGAACTGTTATCTTATCTTGATGGGGAATGCAGTCTGGAAGAGGCTATATACATGATTAAACGCGACACCCGGCATTTTGCCAAAAGGCAGCTTACCTGGTTTAGGCGGGAGAGAGACGTTATCTGGATTTATAAACCAGATTTTGGATATAATGAAGACAAAATGCTGGATTTTATGGAAAGAGAGATGAACAAATGTTTTCTACAGAAATGATGTATCATGAAATGGGCATTAGCAGAGAGGTGTATGAATATTGTGAAAAAATATGGACTTCTTTGAAAGAACGCTGGGAGGAAATAGACAGGCTTTCAGAATATAATCAAATAAAAGTTATTGGTGCAATGCAGAAAAATAAAGTCAGCGAAGCCTGCCTTTATGGAACCACTGGCTATGGTTACAACGATCTTGGGCGGGAAACATTAGAAAAGGTTTATGCAGATATTTTCCATACGGAAGATGCGCTGGTGCGTCCCCAAATTACCTGCGGTACACACGCTTTAGCTTTGGCGCTCTTTAGTAACCTCCGTCCGGGAGACGAACTTCTCTCCCCTGTGGGGAAGCCATATGATACCTTGGAGGAGGTTATTGGTATCCGGCCTTCAAAAGGTTCTCTGAAGGAATATGGTATCAGCTACCAGCAGGTAGATCTTTTGCCGGATGGTGGTTTTGATTATGAAAATATCCGAAAGGCTATAAATACAAAAACAAGACTTGTGACTATCCAGCGTTCTAAGGGATATCAGACCAGACCGACTTTGTCAGTCAACAGAATCAAGGAACTAATTGCCTTTATTAAAGGTATTAAGCCGGATGTCATTTGTATGGTAGATAACTGTTATGGGGAATTTACCGAAAGACAGGAGCCCTCCGATGTGGGGGCGGATCTGGTGGCGGGTTCCCTCATTAAAAATCCTGGCGGCGGGCTTGCGCCTATTGGCGGATATCTGGCAGGAAAAAAAGAATGTATTGAAAACGCTGCTTTCCGTCTCACCTCTCCGGGGCTTGGAAAGGAGGTTGGCGCTACTTTACATGCGCTTGGGGCTTTTTATCAGGGACTTTTTCTTGCGCCGTCTGTAACCGCTAATGCGTTAAAATCCGCTATATTTGCTGCCAATCTTTATGAAAGTCTTGGATTTGCAGTGGTGCCGGACGGAAGAGAATCCCGGCATGATATTATTCAGGCAGTGACTTTTGGAAATCCGAAAGGTGTAATCGCCTTTTGTGAAGGAATCCAGCAGGCTGCACCGGTAGACGGATATGTAACGCCAGAGCCCTGGGATATGCCTGGATATGATGCACCGGTTATTATGGCCGCAGGCGCTTTTGTATCAGGTTCTTCCATTGAACTGTCGGCAGATGGACCAATCAAACCGCCCTATGCCGTATATTTTCAGGGCGGACTGACCTGGCAGCATGGAAAACTGGGAATTATGAAAACATTACAGAAATTAGTGGAAAAAGAAATTATCATGAGAGATTTTGACAAACGAAACTTATAAAATTTCCACAAAATCAGTGTACATAAATTTCCAACTGTGTTAATATTAATGTTGGTTATGGTTAAATTTTGTCATGCCATCTTTTCTTTTTATTTTTCCAGTCTGAGAGAAGGGATTGGAAAGGAAGAAATGAAGAAAAATAACATCCAGAATTCAGAACTGCCCTACGATAAGTTTCTATCTTTAGGACCCTGTGCACTTACAGAGGCAGAACTTATCGCCATTATTTTAAGGACAGGCACAAAAGATTGTCCTGCTCTTGTACTTGCACAAAAAATTCTCTCTCTTGCCAAGGGAAGAGAACCAGGACTTAATAGCATCCACCACTTATCCCTGGAAGAGCTTATGGAAATTCCGGGAATCGGGCATGTAAAGGCGGTAAAAATCAAGTGTCTGGCAGAACTGGCTGTGAGAATGGCAAAAGAGAAGGCATTGCAAACCCTTCGCTTTGATAAACCTGTTACAGTGGCAGATTATTATATGGAAAAACTGCGTCATCAGGAAAAAGAAGTAATATTGCTGCTGTTATTGGATAATAAATTAAATTTAATCGAAGAATATATGATATCTCTTGGGACAGTAAGGGCTTCTCTTTTGTCAACACGCGACATCTTTATTGAAGCTCTAAAATGCAGGGCCTGTCATCTGATGCTGCTGCACAATCATCCAAGCGGTGATCCCCAGCCCAGCAGACAGGATATCCTGATTACTCAAAAGATAAAAGAAGCCGGTGAACTGATGGATATACCGCTTATGGACCATATTATCATAGGAGACGGATGCTTCATCAGTTTAAAAGAAAAAGCTTTATTATAGAAAGGAGTACAGACTGTGTCTAACAATGCATTTGGTATTGACCTTGGAACCAGCAACATAAAAATTTACAACCGTTCAGATGACACCATTATGGTAGAAAAAAATATGATAGCCATTGAAAATAAGAACACCTTATTTGCTTATGGTGATTCTGCCTTTGAAATGTTTGAAAAGGCTCCGGGAAATATCCATATTTCCTATCCCTTATCAAATGGTGTTATTGCGGATATTAAGAATATGGAGCAGCTGGTTAAATATTTCATCAGTGATATGAGCAGAAGCAATATCAGACCTGGCGATTACTATGTTGCAGTTCCCACGGATGTTACGGAAGTGGAAAAGCGTGCATTTTATGATCTGGTTAAAGATGCCGGGGTTAAGGCCAGAAGGGTTATGGTAGTTGAAAAAGCGGTGGCTGACGGACTGGGACTTGATATTGATGTGAAAAACGCACAGGGAGTGCTTATTGTCAATGTAGGTTTCCATACCACTGAAATATCCATTCTTTCTTTGGGCGGCATCGTATTAAGCCGTCTGATAAAAGTTGGCGGTCAAAAATTTGATGATGCAATCCGTGCAGCGGTAAGGCGGGAATTCAGCCTGATAATTGGAGGAAAAACTGCGGAGAATGTAAAAATGTCCCTGCATGATCTTGAAAAAGCAGGGAAGGGCGCGGTTGTATATGGAAGGGATATTGTAACCGGTCTTCCGGTAGAACGGGAACTTCCTACCAAATTAATTGACGATTCGCTGATAGAGCTCTTCCACACAATTATTGATAACATAAAGGTAATTCTTGAGCGCACACCGCCAGAACTTGCCGCTGATATTTACCGCCACGGCATTTATCTTACAGGCGGAGCCTCCCAGGTAAATCACCTGACGGAGCTGATACAAAGAGAAACAGGCCTTAATGTGAACGTATCTGAAAATCCTGTAACCAGCGTGGCCATGGGACTTTCCAAAATCATTAAGGATGATAATTACAAATCGGTTGCTTTTTCCATTGAAGGAATGGGCAAATGAGTCCGGTTATAAAGAAAAAAGGAGAGAAGTTTACATTACCCGGTAAATATCTCCTTTTTATTTTAACATTGTTATGTACGGGTCTGATTGTAATAACATTTAATACCAATTACCTAAGCGCCCCCATAAGTGCAATAGGCGGTTTTCTTATTGTCCCTTTGCAAAACGGAGTCAGCAAAGCTGGCAGCTGGCTTTCCACACGTTCAGAGGAACTGGTGCAGATTCGTTCCCTTCTTAAGGAAAATGAAGATTTAAAAGCCCAGATTGATGAACTTACCATGGAAAATATACGTCTCCAGCAGGACAGGTACGAACTGAATAATCTGCGTGAACTTTATGAGCTTGACGCCCAGTATGACGAGTACAATAAAATCGGCGCCCGCATTATTGCCAAAGACTCCGGAAACTGGTTTCATTCTTTTGTTATCAACAAAGGATATGATGACGGACTGCAAATTGACATGAATGTAATGGCAGGCAGCGGTCTGGTAGGACGCATTGTGGATGTAGGCCCTAACTGGTCAAAAGTTATGTCAATTATTGATGATAATTCAAATACCAGCGGAATGGTGCTCTCCACTTCCGACAGACTGATTGTTGCCGGCGACCTTGAGCTTTATGCGGATGGAGTTATCCGTTTTGAAAAATTAATTGACAGCGCTGACAGAGTAGTGGAAGGGGATAAAATCGTAACTTCCAATGTCAGTGACAAATATCTGCCTGGCATACTAATCGGATATATTTCCAGCATTGATGTGGACTCCAATAACCTGACTAAATCTGGAGTTATTACACCAGCTGTTGATTTTGAGCATTTGGAGGAGGTTTTAGTTGTAACACAGCTAAAGCAAACTCCCAAAACCTCATAGGAGATTTACAGGTGAAGCGACTTATAGTTACAGTATTGCTTATAATAATATGCTTTTTATTTCAAACCACAATTTTTCATGGGATTGACTTTGGCGGTATCGTACCAAACCTGATGATTGTCCTTACAGCATCCTTTGGATTTATGCGTGGGGAAAAAACCGGACTGATGACAGGTTTTTTGTGTGGGTTTATATCAGATATCTTTTTTGGCAATGTACTGGGATTAAATGCAATGATTTATATGTACATAGGTTATGCCAATGGAAAATTTAACCGGCTGTTTTATCCGGAAGATATTAAGCTGCCCATCGGCCTTATTTTTGTAAGCGACTTAGCGTATGGCTTTTTATATTATATTACTTTATTTTTAATGAGGAAACGTTTTCATATCAGTTACTATTTTGTAAATATCATATTTCCGGAAATCGTTTATACCATACTGATAACTTTGTTTTTGTATCCTCTTGTACTGCGGATCAATAAGGCACTGGAGGAATCTGAAAAAAGGAGTGCAAGGAAGTTTGTTTGAAGAAATAAAAGAAAACTTTTTAAATATGGTTACTTCCAGGATTTTTATTCTTATTCTTGTATTTATCTGTATTGGTGGTGTCATTATCAATAGAATTTTTGACCTCCAAATTGTGCACGGGGAAGAGTACCTTGATTCTTTTCAGATGCGTATTATGAAGGAACGGA
This sequence comes from uncultured bacterium, assembly GCA_947381965.1. Classification (GTDB taxonomy): domain Bacteria; phylum Bacillota; class Clostridia; order Lachnospirales; family Lachnospiraceae; genus Suilimivivens. The sequence goes on along the minus strand of CANCXX010000026.1, from coordinate 29,986 downwards.
CAATAAAAGGAAGCCGGGGATGTATATATGACAGAAACGGCAATCTCCTTGCATACAATGAGCTGGCACACTCTGTTACTATTGAAGATGTATATGAAAGCGGACGATTTAAGGATCTGAATCTGAATACAACGATCTACCGGCTTATCCAGATGATTGAGGGAAATGGTGATGATATTGTAAGTGATTTTAAAATTATTCTGGACAAAAATAACCGCTATGTCTTTACGGTCGAAGGAACACAATTATACCGTTTCCTGGCAGATGTATATGGTCATCTTACTATTGATGATTTGGAAGAAAAAGAGCGTACCGCAACTGCCACAGAAGTCGTTAATTATTTATGTGGGTGGAGCCGGTTCCGGATAGGCAATTATACAGAAGAAGATACCAAGGAAACTTTTATTCCTGGAAATGGGTATACGAAAGATGAAGTACTTAAAATTCTTACAATCCGTTATGATATGAATAATAACAGTTTCCAAAAATATATTGCTACCACAGTCGCCACAGATGTGAGCGAAGAAACAGTTGCAGTGGTTATGGAAAATTCTCTGGAGTTAGAAGGCGTGTCCATTGTAGAAGACACCATCCGCAAATATGTTGACAGCGTTTACTTTTCCCATATTCTTGGGTACACCGGAAAGATATCCCAGGAAGAGCTTTCTTCTCTTTTAGAAGAAAATGGAGATAATTCCTACGACTCCAATGACACAGTAGGAAAGCTTGGCATAGAAAAGTCCATGGAAACCCAGCTTCAGGGAACCAAGGGAAGTGAAACTATTTTTGTCAATCATGTAGGAAAGGTTACGGAAACTACCAATTATGTGGAACCAGTTGCCGGAAATAATGTTTATCTTACCATAGATAAGGACCTTCAAATAGCTACTTACAGGATATTGGAAGAAAAACTGGCAAGTATTCTGTATACAAATATTATCAATGCAAAGGAATTTAACACTTCAGATGTAAGCAGCAGTAACATTAAAATTCCAATTTATGATGTTTACTATGCGCTGATTAATAATAATGTAATTAATACTGAACATTTTAATGCTAATGATGCCGGTGAAAATGAAAAAAAGGTTTACCATGCCTTTGTGGAAAGAAAAGCTGCCGTTTTTGATGCACTGCGGAGCGAATTAGTGGAAAAGCTTACGGCTTATGAAAAACTGGATATGGAATACCAGGTTTATGAAAGCTATATTGCCGAAATGCTTTATGAAAACGGTATTATAGTAAGGGGAAGAGTTGATACTGCTGATGAAACTTATATTGCCTGGACAAAAGATGAAATAATAAGCTTAAATGAGTATTTAAATTATTGTATTGCCATGAACTGGATTGACGTAACCAGACTGAATCTGGAAAGCCAGTATTCCGACTCAAAGGAAATATATGACCAGATTGTGGAATACATTTTTATGCAGCTAGATGAGGATTTGACCTTTGCCAAAAGCATATATCGGTTTATGATTAAGAAAGATATTATTTCCGGTATGCAGATTTGTCATATTCTGTTGGAACAAGGGTTAGTGGAGATTTCAACAGATGAGCAGGAATTATTTGAAAGAGGAGGCATTTCTGCATTCAGTTTTATGATGAATCGGATAAAAAATCTTGATATTACTCCCGCCCAGTTAGCTCTTGATCCATATTCTGCATCTGCCGTGATTACAGACGTAAATACAGGCGATGTTTTAGCGCTGGTTACTTATCCGGGGTATGATAATAATAAGATGGCAAACGGAGTAAATGCACAATACTATTCCCAGCTTTTAAATGATCTGTCAAGACCTTTAAACAATTATGCCACCACACAAATGACTGCGCCAGGTTCTACTTTTAAAATGGTATCAGCCACCGCAGGACTTATGGAAGGATTTATAAATCCCTATTCCACATATAACTGTACAGGCATATTTGAAAAAATTGACCCGCCTCCTTCCTGCTGGATCTATCCAAGAGGCAGACATGGGACCCTAAATGTTACAGGCGGCATCAGACATTCCTGCAACATGTTCTTTTATGAGCTTGGATACCGGATGGGTATGGTAGGTGATACTTATTCTTCAGAGGTTGGTCTTAATGTACTTAAAAATTATGCAGAAATGTATGGACTTACGGAGACTTCCGGGATTGAAATTGAAGAATCAATGCCACAGATGGCCTCTGAAGATGCTGTCCGTGCAGCAATCGGGCAGGATAATAACAGTTTTTCCACAGTAGGGCTTGCAAGATATGTAACGGCTGTGGCAAACAGCGGCACATGCTATGATCTGACACTGATAGACAAGATTACGGACCACAGTGGAAATCTGCTTAAGGATAACAGCGCCAACGTAAGAAATACAATAGAAATGGATACGGCCAACTGGGATGCAATTCATCTTGGAATGCGGCAAATGGTTGAAAATAATGCCTATTTAAAAGACCTTTCTGTCAGTGTTGCGGGGAAAACCGGTACAGCAGAAGAAAATTTAAACCGGGCCAACCATGCCTTGTTTGTATGTTATGCGCCCTACGAGCAGCCTGAGATTGCCATTGCCACCAGAATTGCTTTTGGCTATTCGTCAAGTTATGCGGCCCGGACTACTAAAGAGATTATCCAATATTATTTTGATTTGGTAGATGAAGAAGAGCTGTTAAATGGAGTCGCAGAGCAGATGTCTGGAAGCACGGCCATTGCCGATTAATCAGATTAAAGGAGTAATTTGTTTTGAATAATTCAGTAATCATTAAAAGTTTTCCTAATGGTATCGTACTACATTTGGATAATGAAATTCCTTTTGATGAACTGCTTATGGATATTGGAAACAAATTCCAAGAATCCAGCGGTTTCTTTAAAGATGCTAAAATGGCGCTTTCTATTAAAGGAAGAAACTTATCGCAACAAGAAGAATTTCAAATTATTAATGCCATCTCTTCCAACTCCAGACTGCGGATTATCTGTCTAGTGGGAGAGGATGAAGAAACAAATCAGGGGTTTGTAAGAGCACTGCAGCAAACAGATTTATCCAGTGAACATTCGTTAAATAATGAAGGACATTTTTACAGAGGAACACTAAAGAACGGACAAGTACTTGAAACAGAATCAAGTATTGTAATACTGGGAGATGTTTACCCTGGCTCTGCAATCATTTCCTATCGTGATATTATTGTGCTTGGCGGCCTTTATGGGGAGGCGTACGCTGGGGGCAATGGAAGTAAAGGGCATTACATTGCGGCGCTTGAAATGTCACCGGAGAGGTTAAAGGTTGGTGATTTCAAATATAAACCGAAGGATAAAACACCAAGATGGTCCATAAAACCTAAGGTACAACCGAAAATTGCATACGTTCGGGATGAAAAAATTGTAATTGATCCTCTCACAAAAGATTTACTGAGTGATTTGCCTGTTTAATAGGAATTCTCAGGGGACGAAAATTAATTCATTAAAGGAATAGCTGCTTATGCGGCGAAACGGAGGTAAGTATGAGTGAAGTAATTGTCGTCACGTCAGGGAAAGGCGGTGTGGGTAAGACCACCACATCCGCAAACGTAGGAACAGGTCTGGCTGCAATGGGAAAACGTGTAGTGCTCATAGACACAGATATCGGATTAAGGAATCTGGATGTTGTCATGGGACTGGAAAACAGAATCGTATATAATCTGGTAGATGTGGTGGAAGGAAAATGCCGCATTAAACAGGCCCTGATAAAGGACAAGCGTCACCCCAGTCTGTATCTCATGCCTTCTGCGCAGACAAAGGATAAAACGGCTGTAAATCCGGAACAAATGGTAAAAATGATTAATCAGCTCCGGGAACAATTTGACTATATTATCCTGGACTGTCCGGCGGGAATCGAGCAAGGCTTTAAAAATGCAATTGCCGGCGCTGACAGAGCACTGGTAGTGACCACTCCTGAAGTATCTGCTATTAGAGACGCGGACCGCATTATCGGCCTGTTGGAAGCAAATGATTTCAGTAAAATTGATTTAATTATCAACAGACTCCGCTATGATATGGTAAAGCGCGGTGATATGATGAGTGCCACCGATGTGGTGGACATCCTTGCGATTAGCCTGATTGGTATTGTGCCGGATGATGAAAACGTAGTCATTGCTACCAATCAGGGAGAACCTCTGGTTGGAAATAACACAATGGCAGGAAAAGCATATCAGAACATATGTTATCGGGTAACTGGAAAAGAAATTCCTTTCCTGGAGCTTGAAAAAGGCGTTTCTTTCTGGACGAGGGTGTCAGGTATTTTTCATAGGAATTAGGAGGTGGGCGTATGGGAATCAGAAATTTTTTTAACAGAAAAAAATCACGGGAAATTGCGAAAGACCGTTTGAAGATACTGCTCATTTCCGATAGGGTTAACTGTTCACCGGAAATGATGGAGATGATAAAAACAGATATAGCCAAAGTTATTTCAAAATACATGAAAATAGATGCTGAAAGCATGGAGATCCAGATCTGTAAAACAGATAGTAAAGGACGTGATAAGACGCCTACCTTGTATGCGAATATCCCTATCCTGGATTTACATAAGAATATCAACTGATAAGCGTTATGCAGGGCATACCGCTTATTACAGGAAGGTGAAAATGGTATATGTTAAAACAATATAAAATACGTTACTATGATTTTAAACTTGTATTAATGGTGATTGCCCTGGCAGTCATTGGAATTATCGCCGTTGGCAGCGCTGACCCTTCTAAGCAGAATAAGCAGATAGCCGGCTTTGCCTTCGGGGTATTCCTGATGCTGGTAATTTCTCTTTTTGATTATTCTGTGTTGCTTAACCTATATTGGATGATGTATATTTTTAATGCAATTTTACTTATACTTGTTATTGCTATGGGAGAAGAAACCAAGAACGTCCAACGCTGGATTGAAATTGCTGGTATCCGTTTCCAGCCTTCCGAGCTTGCTAAAATTCTGATTGTTCTTTTTTTTGCACAGTTTATATATAAACATAAGGAGAAACTTAATACTTTTAAATATATTGCTTTATGTGTTGTTTTGTTTGCAGTTCCGGCTTTTCTGGTTTATGAACAGCCGGATCTTTCCACAACAATTGTCATCTGTCTGATTTTTTGTGTAATAATGTTTACTGGCGGGCTTAGCTGGAAAGTAATTGGAGGAGTACTGGCAGTCTCCATTCCTGTATTTTTGATATTTTTATATCTGGTTATGCAGCCCGATCAGAAAATCATTGATAAAGAACATTTATATCAGCTAAACAGAGTTATTTCCTTTTTTAATAAAGAAGAATTTGCTAATTCCCTTGGATACCAGCAGGAGTATTCCGTTATGGCAATTGGTTCCGGTCAGCTTACTGGAAAAGGGTATAAAAATAATCAGATTAGTTCTGTAAAAAACGCCAATTTTATTGCAGAACAGGAAACAGATTTTATTTTTGCAGTAATAGGAGAAGAATTTGGTTTTGTAGGCGCATGTACCGTAATTGTTCTTGTACTTTTAATTTCCATAGAATGTATGTTTATCGCCAGGCGTGCCAAAGATATTGCAGGGACCATAATAGCGGCCGGGATAGGCTCCATGATAGGTTTTCAGTCATTTATCAATATAGGCGTAGTTACTTACCTGCTTCCCAACACCGGTCTTCCGCTTCCTTTTGTCAGTTATGGACTGACCTCTCTTGTCAGTTCCTTTATAGGAATTGGATTTGTTTTAAATGTGGGGTTACAATGCCGGCAGAAATGATGTATAATATGGCTAGTATAATATAAGGGCAAAATAATGTTATTAGGAGGGTTTAAAATGAATATAGCGTTAATAGCACATGATGCGAAAAAAAAATTAATGCAGAATTTTTGCATTGCTTATCGCGGCATTTTAAGCAAAAACGAATTGTATGCAACAGGCACTACAGGCAGATTGGTAGAAGAAGTAACAAATTTGAATATTCACAAATTTCTGGCCGGACATCTTGGGGGAGAGCAGCAGATAGGGGCGCAGATTGAACATAACCAGATGGATTTGGTTATCTTTTTAAGAGACCCTTTAACATCCAAAAAGCATGAACCAGATGTCAACAATGTAGTTAGACTTTGTGATATGTATAATATTCCGCTGGCAACCAATATTGCCACCGCCGAATTATTAATAAAGTCACTGGACAGAGGAGATTTAGAGTGGCGTGAGATGTATAAATAAAAGTAAGATATTATCCATAATCGTTTCGGCTTCCGTTTTGCTTTTTACAGGCTGCGGACAGCCGCAGTTTGATATGCACTATACTGCTGATTCCGAAGTAAGCAGTTTTCGGATTGTCAGCCCATCAGAAGAAAAGCAGACAGCAACTCCCTTTGCAGCTGCTCTTTGTGTGGCTGATTCTAATATAGACTCCAAAGATGTAGATATGTCAGCAGCAGCCGGAGCCGGACTTTTTGATATTAACCGCCATGAAACACTTTATGCCAAAAATATTCATGAAAGACTTTATCCCGCCAGTCTTACAAAGGTTATGACAGCGCTTGTTGCATTGGAAAATGGATCAAATGATATGATACTTACCGCCTCGGCAAATGTGAGAAATTTAGAATCCGGTGCACAGGTAGCCGGCCTAAAGGAAGGGGATCAGATGACCCTGGATCAGGCACTTCATCTTTTATTAATTAATTCGGCCAATGACGCAGCCGTAATGATTGCAGAAGGAGTCGCAGGGTCGGTAGAAGAGTTTGCAAATTTAATGAACCGGAAAGCAATATCGCTTGGCGCAACTAACACCCATTTTGTCAATCCCCACGGACTTTCGGATGAAGACCACTATACTACGATCTATGACATGTATTTGATTATGAATGCAGCTGTAAATTATGCACTGTTTAATGAAATAATCCATATGGATTCTTATACAACTGTATATACAGACAAAAATGGCGCGTCAAAGGATATAAATGTAAAAAATTCAAACCGGTATCTCCAGGGAGATGTACAGGCCCCCAGCGGTATTACTGTTCTTGGAGGCAAAACAGGAACCACAAGCGCTGCCGGGTCCTGCCTTGTTCTTATGGTAAGGGATTCTTCCGGCAATCCATATATTTCTGTCATTATGTGTGCTGATAACAGGGATCTGTTATATTCACAGATGACAGATTTGTTAGAAGAAATAAACAAATAGCAGTTGTTTTTTGGCTTGTTATCACTTATAATAAATTTAGACATAATGAAATTTTACATAAAACTAATATACTTCAGGAGGGATTACCAATGGTTCAATTAGTGGTTGGAAAAAAGGGAAAAGGCAAAACTAAACATTTATTAGATAAGGTGAATACTGAGGTACAGAGTGCGTCTGGCAATATTGTATACCTGGACAAGAACACAAAGCATATGTATGAACTGAATAATAAAATAAGGCTCATTGATGTTTCTTCATATTTAATTACGGATTCAGATGAATTTGTTGGATTTATCAGTGGAATTATTTCACAGGATCATGACTTGGAACAGATGTATTTTGACAGCTTTATGAAAATAGCATGTCTGGAAGATGACAATATTGAGCCTATCCTTCAAAAATTAGAAAAAATAAGTGAGACGTTCAAAGTAAATTTTGTTATAAGCATTTCACTGGATGAGGATGAAATTCCCGCTTCTGTTAAGGATAAAATTATTATCTCTTTATAAAACGAGAAAAACGCAAATTACATAAACGTCCCCGTAGATACCGGGGGCGTTTTTATGCAGTATAAAATGCAGTTCAAAATAGTTATTGAAGGCGCGATGGCAGGAGTAAAAATTGGAAAACAATAGAAATAACAAGATAGTCAAATACAGAAGACCACTTAATGTTAATATTGGTATGATTATTTTTACTGTTATTTTGATATATATTATTATTTGCGTCTTCTCGTATTTTACCCAAAAACATATAGAAGGGCATCAGGTAAAAATGGGTTCCCTTTCATCAAACAATATTTATAAGGGAATAGCGCTTCGTGATGAAGAAATTGTCACTTCTACGCAGGCAGGGTATGTAAATTACTATGCCCGTGAAGGAGAAAGAGTTGGTGTTGGAAATCTGGTTTACACATTAGATCAGTCAGGAAGACTGGCGGACTATATGAATGCGGAGAGCACCGGAACAACCCTTTCAAGCAGTGATTTAACAGAACTTAAAACAGAAATCCTCGGATTTGTAAATAATTTCGATCCAAGATATTTCAATTCTGTCTATGACTTTAAATACAATGTAAAAGGGACAGTGCTAAAACTGGCAAATGCAGGCATTCTGGAAAATATAGATAAAATTAATAGTGCAGGATTGTCGGAATTGATTTCTTTTTGTAATGCCCCCACCACTGGTATTGTGATTTATTCTGTCGATGGATATGAAGATTTAAAACTGGAACAGGTTACTAAAGATCATTTCGATACCAAAAATTATGAGAAAACACAGCTTATTAGTAATGAACTGGTTGAGGCGGGACAGCCAGTATATAAAGTTTCCACAAATGAAGACTGGTCTATTGTGATTCAGACTGATTTTGACAAGGCACAGGAATTAACAGAAGCGGAATTTGTTAAAGTCAAGTTTCTAAAAAATCAGGATACCTCCTGGGGTGAAGTTTCGACTTACACAAATGCTGATGGAGATATTTTTGTAAAGCTTACCTTTACCAACTCAATGGTAACCTTTTGTACAGACCGTTTTATTGATATTGAATTAATTTTGGAAGAGGAAACAGGACTTAAAATTCCAAATTCTTCTATAGTGGAAAAAGAGTTTTTTATTGTTCCCAAAGAATATGTCACAATGGGAGGAAATGGAAATAATTATGGAGTGATGAAGGAAACCTACACAGAAGAAGGCGCTGCTACCACAGAATTTGTGGAGACTACTATTTATGGAGAAACGGAAACAGAGTATTACCTGGATGATATGGTTTTGAGAATAGGGGATGATATTATAAAACCTGAGTCCTCTGAAAAGTATACGCTCAGCAAAAGAGGAAGCCTGAAAGGGGTATATAATATAAATAAAGGGTACGCCGATTTTAAACAGATAAACATTTTATATCAGAATGAAGAATATTCTATTGTTAAATCCAATACCCAATATGGGCTTAACGTATATGATTACATTGTACTGGATGCGACAACAGTTATGGATGATGAATTGGTTTATGAATAGTGCCAAAACGTATTTAAAAACATAGGAGGCGTTTAATTTGATTAAAGAAAACCTGGATAATGTTCTGCAAAATATTGCATCTTCCTGCAAAAATGTAAACAGAAATACACAGGAAGTTAAGCTGATTGCCGTAAGTAAAACCAAACCTGTATCTATGCTGATGGAAGCCTATAATAATGGATGCCGGGAATTTGGTGAAAACAAAGTACAGGAGCTGGTTGAAAAATATGATGCCATGCCCAAAGACATTAAATGGCATATGATTGGACATCTGCAACGCAATAAGGTAAAATACATTGTCGATAAGGCAGCCCTGATTCACAGCGTTGATTCACTGAAGCTTGCAGAAGAAATAAGCAGAGAAGCCATAAAAAAACAAGTAGATGTTTCTATATTGATTGAGGTAAATATTGCAGGGGAAAATACAAAATTTGGTGTAACCCCTACAGAAACCGAAAGACTGGTCCGGGAAATTGCCGCATTGCCTAACATATATATAAAAGGACTTATGGCTATAGCGCCATATGTGGTAAATCCGGAGGAAAACCGGCAGTATTTTGCCCATCTGAAACAATTATCTGTTGACATAAATCGTAAAAACATTGATAATGTTAGTATGAATGTTCTGTCGATGGGAATGACAGGCGATTATCTGGTTGCCATTGAAGAAGGTGCCACTTATGTTCGTGTTGGAACAGGTATCTTTGGTGAAAGACAGTATCCAGTATAGTAAGGAGCGCTTTAATATGGGAGTAATGGATAAATTTCTCAATTACATGAAGCTAAATGAAGATGATGATGATTTCTATGACGATGATTATTATGATGATGGACCTGTAGAGGAAAAACCTAAAAAGCAGCTGGTTGTAAGGGAAGAATCTGTTGCGGAAGAAGAAAGACCTGCCAAGAAAACAACACCTAAGGTAACGCCAATGAGACCGGCCAAGAAATCAACTGCCGGAATGGAGGTGTGTGTAATTAAACCCACTTCTATTGAAGACGCCAGGGAAATTACAGAGACTTTGCTCGCCAACAGGACTGTTGTACTTAATCTGGAAGGGCTTGATGTGGACGTTGCACAGCGTATTATTGATTTTACATCTGGCTCCTGCTTTGCCATAAGTGGTAATTTACAGAAGATTTCACATTATATATTTATTATTACACCTGCCATTGTAGATATTTCAGGTGACTTTCAGGAAATATTATCAGGATCTTTTGATGTACCAATCAACAATGGCGTATAATTTTAAAATGTCATACCAAAAAGCTTCCTGCTAATGCACACAGGAAGTTTTTGGCTTATTGAAAGGGTATTAAGCCCTACATCTGGTACAGACCAAACAGCCTAAGGAGAAAAAAATGAACAGTCGAATGAACATTTTATATGAAGGAAAACCCTGTTATGATATCGTATTTTCTACTGATTTTCAAGAACTGCCAAAGGAACTTAAACAACTGGATGCAGAAAACCGGAAAATTTGTATTATTACGGATTCCCATGTCGCATCGCTTTATGGAGAGGATGTTCTTTATAGTATCAAGGAGCATTGTAAAAAAGGGGTTTTATTTTCCTTTGAGGCAGGAGAGGAGCACAAAACTCTTGAAACAGTGAAAGAAATCTACCGTTTTTTAATTAATGAAAAATTTGACCGAAAAGATTTACTGATAGCTCTAGGAGGAGGTGTCGTTGGCGATATCACTGGTTTTGCAGCGGCAACATATCTTAGGGGCATTGACTTTATACAGATACCTACCACACTGCTTGCCCAGGCAGATTCCAGCATCGGCGGAAAAACAGGAGTAGACTTTGACGGCTTTAAAAATATGGTAGGGGCATTTTACATGCCTAAATTAGTATATATGAATGTCAGTACACTAAAAACTCTGGATGACCGTCAATTTTACAGTGGCTTTGCCGAGGTTATGAAACATGGCCTGATTAAAGACAGCCTTTTTTATGAATGGCTTCTTGAAAATATGTATGAAATTTGTGACAGAGAATTAGATACTATGCTTGAAATGGTAGAAAGAAGCTGCAAAATAAAAAAATTGGTAGTGGAAAACGATCCTGTGGAAAAAGGGGATCGTGCACTTTTAAATTTTGGACATACCATTGGACATGCAATTGAAAAGTATAAAAACTTTTCTCTTACCCATGGAGAATGTGTGGCGCTGGGGTCCATTGCCGCTGCTTTTATTTCATGGAAGCATAACTGGCTTTCCATGGAAGAGTATTATGAAATCAGAGATATGTTTGTTCCTTTTAATCTTCCCATTTCCATAGAAGATATTGACCCACAGGAAATACTAAAGCTTACTAAATCTGATAAAAAAGTGGAAGGGGATAATATTAAATTTATCCTTTTAAAAAAGGCTGGAAAGGCAGTAATCGACAAAATGGTAACAGATGAAGATATATTAAATGCAATTTCTGAAATTCATTATGTGGAGGATGGCGAATAAGGAAGAATGTGCAAAAATAAAAAAAATTTATTTGTATTTGATATATTCCTGCTGTCTTTTTTGGTATTATGTGACCAATTTTCCAAATATATAGCTGTCAGTAAATTAAAAAATCAGCCTGATATCAGTATTATTGACGGAATCCTTTCCTTCCAGTATGTGGAAAATTATGGAGCAGCTTTTGGTGTGCTGCAAAATCATAAATATTTTTTTATATTTTCTTCACTTATATTTTTATGTATTGTATATCGTATTTTAAGGAAAATGCCAGATGCCTTGAAATATAAACGGCTTCATATATTGCTGGTAATCGCAGCAGCAGGTGCAGCAGGGAATTTAACTGACAGACTGCGTCTTGGTTATGTCATAGACTTTATTTATATTGTAATTATTGATTTTCCTGTTTTTAATCTGGCAGATATACTTGTTACCTTTTCAGCCGCAATTATTGCAATTCAGATTTTGTTTGTATATGAAGACAGCGATTTAGATTTTTTATTTGCCAGAAGATTTGAAGGTTAAGAATTATGTCAGAAAATTTAACGGATTTCTATTTTGTGATAACCGAAGAACTGGAAGACGAGAGAATAGACAAGTGTCTGAATGAATTAATGGCTTCTTTATCCCGGTCTTATATTCAAAAACTTCTTGGCGATGGCAGTATCACAGTAAATAATCAAAGGATTAAAGCAAGCTACCGGGTAAAAGCTGATGATAAGGTACAGGTATTTCTCCCTCCGGCAGTAACGCCGAACGTAATGCCGGAAAAAATTCCCTTATCTGTTCTTTATGAAGATAATGATGTAATTGTAATTGATAAGCCCAAAGGCATGGTTGTTCACCCTGCGCCTGGCCATTACAGTGGGACACTGGTTAACGCATTACTTTACCATTGCAGAGAGAATTTAAGCGGCATCAATGGTGTTTTGCGCCCTGGAATTGTGCACCGAATTGATCGGGATACCACAGGTTCTGTTATTGCATGCAAAAATGATGCTGCCCATATATGTATTGCGAAACAGCTGAAAGCGCATACAATTGTGCGCCGGTATCATGCAATTGTACATGGAAATATAAAGGAAGAGGAAGGCACCATACATACATTAATAGGGCGACATCCGGCGGACAGGAAAAAAATGTCTGTTCTTTCAAAGGGTGGTAAGGAAGCCATTACCCATTATAGAGTTCTAAAACAGTTTGATAAATACGCATATATTGAATGTCGCCTTGAAACCGGACGTACCCATCAGATTCGTGTCCATATGGCTTATCTGGGACATCCACTGCTTGGCGATATGATCTATGGCCCCTCAAAAAGTCCTTTTCAACTGGAAGGCCAAACTCTGCATGCCAAAATTCTCGGATTTTGTCACCCTGCAGGAGGAGAATATATAGAAACAAATGCCCCGTTACCGGAGTATTTTAAACATCTGCTGAGTATTTTATAAACTATGGTGAGCTCACGGTAATTTCGTGGTTAAATGAGGAAAAGATTGAACTTCGTTTCATTTTTTTATATAATAAATTTATCATTAGACAGGAGGTATTTGGATATGAATACAGTGATTACAATTGGCCGTCAGTTTGGCTCTGGCGGGCGGGAAATAGGGGAAAAGCTGGCAGATAATTTCGGTATAAAATGTTATGATAATGAACTTCTTAGCAGGGCAGCAAAGGAAAGCGGTTTCTGCGAGGAAATGCTTGAAAACCATGATGAAAGGCCTACAAGTTCTTTTTTGTATAATCTTGTTATGGATACTTATTCATTTGGTTATAACGCTTCACATTTTGTGGATATGCCAATAAGCCATAAGGTATTTCTTGCACAATTTGACACCATTAAAAAAATTGCTAAAGAAGGTCCCTGTGTTATTGTTGGCCGTTGTGCAGACTACGCGTTAAGTGATTTCAAAAATTGTGTGCATATTTTTATTTATGGCGATGAAAATACCAAGACAAAACGTATCATGAAAAAATATGATTTGGACGCTGCTAAAGCTAAGGATATGTGCATTAAAAAGGACAAACAACGTCAAAGTTATTATAACTATTATTCCTCCAAAAAATGGGGACGCGCTGACAGCTATGATTTATGTATTAACAGTGGAATTCTTGGTGTAGATGGCACTGTAAAGCTTCTTACACAATATATTGAAGACTTTGAAGCAAGAAATAACCAATAGATTTTTGCAGAAATAACTAACTATAAGCCACAAGTTAACATAATTTATTTATGTAAACTTGTGGCTTATGTAAATTGTAATTTTATTTATTTTTGATATATACAAAAAGAGTAGTTTTAGTGTCACATCCAACTATTCGCAAAACACAAGTTTAACGAATAGTTGCTTACTTTATCGGGAGCCACTACACAATGCCCGTAAAGCTGTATTTAGGACTTAAGTTGGATTAATTAGAACCAATCGAACTAGCTTTAACTAATAATCCCGATATTTTGTCTGTCCGTCTGATTTGGCAGCGTTTTTTAGAAATTCTTCTTTATCTATAAAATCTACAGGACTATTATATTTAGTAATATATTTTGTGTATCCGTCAGATTCTCCAGATTTCTTTTGTAAATTGATTCTATGATAGTTTTTCTTGAATTCACTGACGGAATCTGTCCGCTTTTTATTTCTTTTCTTGTATCTCATATAAGTAAAAACATAAAATATGACCAAAACACCTATTACGCCTGCAAAAAGTAATCTCATAAAAGAATTCCTCCTGTTTTTGTTTAAAAGCATAATTTAATTTTTGCAGATATCATTAGAATCAAGAATAATTGTAAAAGGTCCGCTGTTTGTTAAAGAAACATCCATGTGTTCTCCAAAAATACCATGTGCCACATGGGGAATTTCTTTTGAACACTTCTTCAATATATATTCGTACATTTCATTGGCAAAAGCAGGTTTACCAGCCTTGGTAAAGGACGGACGATTTCCCTTTCTGCAGTCCGCATACAAAGTAAATTGTGAAATAATCATCAAACTGCCATTTACACTCTTTAGATCAAGATTTGTTTTATCATCTTTATCTGAAAAAATTCTTAAGTTCAATAATTTACTAATCATTTTATCTGCTATTTCAAAGGTATCAGTATCACATACACCAACAAATACCAACAACCCCTTTTCAATTTCTCCTATGATTTTCTTTTCAACTGATACACTTGCCCTGTCAACTCTTTGTATAAGGAATCTCATACGCGCTGCTCTCCTTCTTTCAAATTATTTATTAGAATCATTTTCTTCTAAGTTCTTTTGGTCGCTGTCGCTTTTTTTCCATCGAAGCTTAAAAAAAGTATTTTTTCTTATTTCTTTTTTGGGAATAAACTCGTCATTTTCTTCGATATAATCCACATCCAGATATTTACTTGTTTCCAGCGGCAGACCTTTCTTTTGAAGCATCTTATTGGTTATACGGCGAATCATCGCATAAAGTACAGCAAAAAAGGGTACGCCAATAATCATACCAAGGACTCCCATCATGCCTCCAAAAATGGTGATGGAAAAAATAACCCAAAATCCTGACAAACCTGTGGACTCTCCCAAAATCTTTGGTCCAATTACATTACCATCTAATTGCTGCAGAACAAGGATAAAGATAATAAAATAAAAACATTTAACCGGATTTACCATTAAAATAAGAACTGCGCTTGGTATAGCGCCCAGATACGGGCCAAAAAAAGGAATAATATTAGTTACCCCTATAATAACGCTTATCAACAGGGCATATGGCATTTTTAAAATGTTGGTTCCTGCAAAACAGATAAGACCAATAATTATTGAATCAATAATTTTACCGCTGATAAACCCTATAAAAGTATCGCTTGTGAATCGGACATCTTTGATAAACTGATTTGCAGTTTTTTTATTTAAAAGGGCGAAAACTATTTTTTTTGCCTGTCCTGCAAACTGTTCCTTACTGAAAAGCACATAAATAGAAATTACAATTCCTATAATAAAATTCCACAATAATTTTAATATACTGATCAAACTGACAGAAACCTGCCTTACCAGAGTTTCCATATGTGGAACAATACTGTTATTAAGATAATTTATAAACTCTTCCGAATATGTGTCAAGAAAATTTAAAACTATTTTTTCTATATCAGGATTGTCTTCCAGAAATTTTGCTGACCAAATAGTTAGATTCTGTACATAATACGGAAACTGGTAAGAAATACTTTTTATGCTTTTGATAATGTTTGGTATCAGTATGGAAAAAAATCCATAGATTAATTCGCCAACAATAAAAATTGTAAGAAGAATGGAAATAACCCTAAAAACCTTTTTATGTTTGTCAGAAATTATTTTGTTGTTCTTTTCAAAAACCGGTATCAGGAAACGCCTCTCAATTCCGTTAACCAGCGGCGTCATAAGGTACGCGAAGATAATCCCATATAATACAGGGCTTATTATGGTATAGAAAGCGTTTAACTGACTTGAGAAATGATCCCCATGAAAAATAAGATAATAGAAACAAATGGATGCTGCAATTACAGCAAAAGCCGTAATTCCAATTCGAAGATTTCTTTTATTTAACATTGATTTCATAATTCTTCCTTCTTTTGCTCCAAAATATTTTCCAGACATTATAAACAGTATAACATTTTTTTTAAAAAGATACTATGGATTAATTTCAAAATGTGGTAAAATTGTTACTGTTCACATAAGAATACAAATTCTTAAACCGGAGATACAATATGACATTACAAAAAGTATTAAGTTACATTCGCCGCGCAGTAGATGATTATCATATGATATCATCTGGCGACTGCATTGCCGTAGGAATATCTGGCGGTAAAGACAGTTTGACACTTCTTTATGGACTGCATGGGCTGATGCGTTTTTATCCAAATTCGTTTACTCTTCATGCGGTTACAGTAGATTTAGGCTTTGACAATTTAAACCTGACACAAATAAAGGAACTATGTATTCACCTTGGCATTCCTTATACCATAGTCAAAACAGATATTGCCGGCATCATATTTGAAGAACGCAAAGAAACGAATCCCTGTTCCTTATGTGCCAAAATGCGTAAAGGTGCCCTAAATGAGGCAATAAAAGCCTGTGGGTGCAATAAAGTTGCTTATGCCCATCACAAAGATGATGTGATTGAAACTATGCTGATGTCTCTGATTTTTGAGGGGAGATTTCACACCTTCAGTCCTGTTACATATTTAGACCGTATGGATTTAACTGTAATCAGGCCGCTTATGTACATGAGTGAGGCCGATGTAATCGGCTTTGTCAATAAATTTCAAATACCTGTGGTCAAAAGCCCCTGCCCTGCAGACGGGCATACAAAAAGAGAATATATAAAAAATCTTCTACAACGTTTGAATCAGGAAAATCCAGGCGTAAAAGAAAGAATGTTTACTGCCATTCAAAATGGCAGTCTGAAAGGCTGGGATGAATATTATGGAAAACAGTAAAAACTATCATGATGAGCAGAATAACCTGAATACGATGAGAATGCGGGAAGTGTTATCTGCGCTTCCTCCCTTTTGTAAACAGTTTTTCCGTGGTATCCAAGAATATACCTCTTCCCGGACCAGACTGGCATATGCTTATGATATTCGGGTATTTTTTGAATTTATTCATTCAAATAACAGTATCTGTTCAAAAATGGAAATTATTCACTTTCCCCTGTCTTTACTTGACCAGATTACAAGAGAAGATATTGAAGAGTATATGGAATATGTCACTTATTACATAAAAGACGGAAAAGAGTATTCCAATAATGAACGTGGGAAAAAAAGAAAGCTTTCCGCTTTAAAAAGTTTTTACAACTATTTCTTTTGCGCAGAGTTGATTTCCACCAATCCAGCTGCACTTGTCCCTCTTCCCAAGCAGCATGAAAAGGAAATCGTCCGGCTTGATGCCGATGAGGTTGCAATTTTGTTGGATCAAGTGGAAGAAGGTGAAAACTTAACCAAAAGTCAGTTAAAATATCATAACAAAACCAAGCTGCGTGATATTGCAATTTTGACTCTTTTGCTTGGTACTGGCATACGTGTTTCTGAATGTGTTGGTCTTGATATTAATGATGTAGATTTTAAAAATAATGGCATAAAAATCAGAAGAAAAGGCGGTTATGAAACAGTCGTATATTTTGGTGAAGAAGTAACAGACGCCCTCCATGATTATCTGGAAAAAAGACATCATATTATTCCGCTGGAAGGCCATGAGAATGCACTGTTTTTATCTATGCAAAACCGGAGAATTACTGTGCGGGCTGTGGAAAATCTGGTAAAAAAATATGCTTCTAATGTAACCGGGTTAAAGAAAATAACACCACACAAGCTGCGAAGCACATATGGTACTGCCCTTTACCGGGAAACAGGTGATATCTATCTGGTTGCAGATGTATTAGGCCATAAAGATGTAAATACCACCCGCAAGCATTATGCTGCCCTTGAAGACGACAGACGGAGAATGGCGGCAAAAGCTGTGCAGCTTCGTGAAAAATAACCATGCTAAATAATCCGGAAGATTATTCCTGCTTCTTATTCCAGCAATTCTGCGCTGTAATATGGAAGAATCAGATATTGTCCACTGGTAATTTGATCATTTTTAAGTGCATTTATAGCCATAACTTCTTCAATGTATTCTACACTGTTACTATAAAAGTTCCTGTTGCCATACTGACAGGCATAACCCCAGAGAGTATCGCCCTTTTGCACAGCGATACTCTTATAATATTTATACATAGTTTTGTCTGCCCTCTCCTGCGCACTGGTGTTTAAACTAAAAAACAACATAGAAAATCCAATAATAAATATACTTGTGAGCAGACACATAATTATATTTCTGCGAAGCTCTGCTTCTCTTCTTAAACGGTTATTCCTAATTCTCCGTTCACTTAATTCAAAGTTCATCTTTTGTCCTCCTGAATACAAACACTAGTTGCGAACTTTTGTTCTTTTACTATATTGTAGCGAACATGTATTCTAAAGTCAATAGATTTTTGAAAAAATCGCGAACAAATATTTGGAATGCACGTTTGCTTTTTTATAAATGATATGATATAATTTATAAAAGAAAGTGAAAAGGGAGGATAACTATGGGATACGGAAAAATCAGCAGCAAACAACAGGAAATTCTGGATTATATCAAGAGTGAAATTTTAAACAGAGGCTACCCGCCGGCAGTCAGAGAGATATGTGAGGCTGTTCATTTAAAATCTACCTCTTCTGTCCACTCACATCTTGAAACACTTGAGAAGAATGGTTATATCCGCAGAGATCCTACGAAACCTAGAGCGATAGAAATATGCGATGATAATTTTCAAATGGTTCGTACAGAGATGGTGAGTCTGCCAGTGATTGGACAGGTGGCTGCTGGAATACCTATTCTTGCTGAAGAGAATATTGAAAGCTATTTCCCTATTCCGGCAGAATTGGTTCCTGGCGGGGATTCTTTTATTCTAAATGTAAAAGGTGATTCCATGATTAATGCCGGTATATTGAATGGTGATAAAATATTTGTCAATTCATGTAATTCGGCAGAAAATGGTGATATGGTAGTAGCTCTCGTAGAAGATTCCGCTACTGTTAAAACATTTTATAAAGAAAACGGGTATGTTCGTCTTCAGCCTGAAAATGATTCCATGGAGCCTATTATTGTAGATGATTGTCAGATATTGGGGAAGGTTTTTGGTGTGTTCCGCATTTTTCACTGATCTTATAGATAAAAGTTTTTACAGATATGCCCTAAATTTAAGTGCAATAATCAAAACCCCGCATACTGCGGGGTTTCAAAATCAGTAGATTATAAACATAATTATTTAAAACGGACATTCATATAGGAAATAATTTCTTCTACACATCTGTCATATCCTAGTTTTGAGCTGTCCAGACACAAATCATAGTTTCTTGCATCTGTCCACTCTCTTCCTGTGTAATACTTGTAATATTCCGCCCTGTGTTTATCTGTTTTCAAGATAAACTTTTCCAGTTCTTTGGAAGACATGCTGTGCTTTTTTGCTGCCTGTTCCATGCAGTATTCATGAGGTGCATGAATAAACACACTAAGTACATTATCATAGTCCCTTAAAATAAAATCCGCACATCTCCCAACAATCACACAAGATTCTCCCTGGGCAAGCTGCTTGATAATTTTGGCTTGATAATTAAACAGGTTCTGTGTAGAGACAAAATCATCGCTTTCAGGAGGAATCAACTCTCCATGATATACGCTATGTGCAATTTTAAATAATCTGGTACTCTTTACTTTTTCATCTGCATTGACAAACAAAGCTTCGTTAATTCCACTGTCCTCTGACGCGAGCTTCATAAGCTCCTTATCATAATAATGAATGCCAAGCTTTTCTGAAAGCATCTCCCCCACAGTACGTCCGCCGCTTCCATATTGTCTTGCAATGGTAAATACTATTTTTTCCTTCATAAAAAATACCCCCAATATTTTTATTCACCCAAATAGGCCTTTTTGATAGAATCGTTATTTAATAAGTCATCTGCTTTTCCATCAAGTACTATCTTTCCTGTTTCAAGTACATAGGCACGCTCTGAAATAGAAAGCGCTTTTTTGGCATTTTGCTCTACCAAAAGTACTGTAGTCCCGCCAGCGCTTACACTCTTTATGATATCAAATATTTCATTAACAAATATTGGAGAAAGACCCATAGAAGGCTCATCCATAAGAATAATTCTTGGATGGGACATTAGCGCCCTGCCCATAGCAAGCATCTGCTGTTCTCCTCCACTTAAAGTTCCAGCTAATTGATTCTGGCGTTCTTCCAGCCTGGGAAAGCGTTTATATACTGTTTTTAAAGTTTCTTCAATCTCATTCTTATCTTTCCTGGTATAGGCCCCCATTTTCAGATTTTGAAGTACCGACAAATTTGCGAACACCCGCCTTCCTTCAGGAACATGAGCCATCCCCATGGAAACAATTTTATGAGCCGGCATTTTGGTTATATCCTTGCCGTCAAATATAACAGTTCCCTTTTTTGCTTCAAGCAGTCTTGTCACTGTATGAAGTATTGTGGTCTTTCCTGCGCCATTTGCACCAATCAGCGCAACCACCTCTCCTTCATTTACTTCAAAGGAAACTCCTTTGATAGCCTGTATCATTCCATAATATACTTCCAAATCCTTTACTTCAAGCATTGCCATAGCTTATTCCTCCTGTTGCCTATTCGCCTAAATATGCTGTGATAACCTGCGGATCATTCAGCACGGCACTGGTAGTACCTTTGGATAAGATCCGGCCGAAATTGAGCACCGTAAGTTCTTCACAGATTCCTGACACCAGTTTCATGTCATGCTCAATTAAAAGAATTGTCATATCAAAATTATCACGTACAAAACGGATGGTTTCCATAAGCTCCATCGTTTCATTGGGATTCATGCCTGCGGCAGGTTCATCCAGGAGCAAAAGCTTCGGCTCTGTTGCAAGCGCCCTTGCAATCTCCAGCTTGCGCTGTTTACCATATGGCAGATTAGCCGCCAGATATTCCGCCTCATTGTCCAGTTCAAATACGCTTAAAAGCTCCATAGCTTTTTCTGTCATGGCTTTTTCCATTTTAAAGTAATTTGGCATCCGTAAAATGCCCTCTATGGTAGAATATTTATAATGATTATGAAGGCCGGCCTTTACATTGTCAATAACGCTAAGTTCCTTAAACAGCCTAATATTTTGAAAGGTTCGGGCAATACCGGCTTTATTTATGTCTATTGTTTTCAATCCGGTAATGTCTTTTCCATCTAATGTAATTACCCCTTCACTTGGTTTATATACCCCTGTAAGCAGATTAAAAACCGTTGTTTTTCCAGCGCCATTAGGTCCTATTAAACCATACAGCTCTCCCTTTTTAATGGAAATTTCAAAATCGTCCACTGCACGAAGTCCGCCAAAAGAAATTCCCAAATTTTTTACTTCCAATAATGCCGCCATGGTTACTGTACCTCCTTTTTAAACAGCCGCCTGAAAGAGTATCTTTTGCGAAGCTCAATCAGCTTCGGACTCCAGTTGAACAGCATCATAACTATCAAAACGATGGAATAAATCAGCATACGGTAATTGCTAAGTCCCCTTAAAAGTTCAGGAAGCAGGGTCAATATAATTGCAGAAATAATGGAACCCTTTATGTTTCCAATTCCTCCAAGCACCACAAAAACAAGAATCATAATCGACATGTTATAACCGAAGTTCTTTGGCGTGGCCATAAGATTATTTAAGTTATGCGCATACAATACGCCTGCAACACCGGCAAGCGAGGCGGAGATTGAAAACGCCATCAGCTTATATTTTGTAATATTGATACCAATAGATTCAGCGGCAATTAAGTTATCCCGGATGGACATAATCGCACGGCCATCCCTGGAGTGAATCAGATTAAGTACAATAATTAATGTTATGATAATCAATATGACGCCAATCGTAAAAGTGGAATCTTTGGGTGTTCCTGTAATCCCCTGGGCCCCATTGATGATTACATCCCCATCTTCCTTTAAACCAAGTGACAGCGAATCTTTCATTGAAAAATGCAGGCCATCACTGTCCCTTCCTATATATAAAACATTGATGATATTCTGTATTATTTCCCCAAATGCAAGGGTTACAATCGCAAGGTAATCTCCCCGCAGCCTTAAAACCGGCATTCCAATTAAAAAACCAATAATTCCGGCAGATATTGCCCCAATCAAAATGGCCAGTATAAACCGAAGGATACCTACAGTAATAATCTCCTGCATATATCTTGAGAAGAAAGCGCCAGTAAAAGCGCCTACACACATAAACCCTGCATGACCAAGACTAAGCTCACCAAGGATGCCGACTGTCAGGTTTAGGGATACCGCAAGAATAACATAAACACATAAAGGAACCAAAAGCCCCTGCATAAGGCTGGATACTTTTCCGCCGCTTATCAAAATTTCCATAATAAGCCATGCAGCAATCACAAGACCATACGTAACGATATTTTCTTTTGTATTTTTATTTAATTTGAGTTTCTTCATTATTATATCCTCCCCTTATACCTTTTCCTGTATTTTTTTGCCAAGAATACCCGTAGGCTTTACAAGAAGGACAATAATCAATACCATAAACACAATTGCATCTGCCATTTGGGATGAAATATATGCTTTACCCAGGATTTCAATAATACCAAGTACAATTCCGCCAATCAATGCTCCCGGAATTGAACCAATACCTCCAAACACAGCGGCAACAAAAGCTTTAATCCCCGGCATGGAACCTGTGTAGGGGGTAAGGGAGGGGTAAGCTGAGCACAGAAGCATCCCTGCGATGGCAGCTAAGGCTGACCCAATAGCAAAGGTAAGGGAAATTGTCCCATTTACATTAATCCCCATCAGTTGTGCAGCTCCTTTATCTTCCGAAACCGCAAGCATCGCCTGCCCGACTTTTGTTTTGTTTATAAAAAACATTAGTCCGGTCATAATAATAATACAGGAAATAATTGTTACAATGGTTTCACCTGAAATTGTAATCTGGCCATCAGCTAATTTAACCGCTGGTATTGTAACAACAGATGTAAAAGCTTTGGTGTTTGCGCCAAAAATAAGCAGTGCCATATTCTGCAGAAAATAACTGACGCCAATTGCCGTAATCAGCACGGCAAGGGAGGATGCAGCCTGGCGAAGGGGTCTGTATGCAATATATTCAATCGTAATTCCGAGCAGTGTACACAGCACTACAGCCAGAAGAATACCAACGGCAGGAGGAAGCCCCTGCATACTGACTGCAAAAAATATGGTAAAACCGCCAACCATAATTACATCGCCATGGGCAAAGTTCAACATTTTGGCAATGCCATATACCATTGTATAACCAAGTGCAATAATAGCGTAAACACTTCCCAAACTGATTCCATTAATTAAATAAGATATAAAACTCATAAGAACACCTCTGCGTATTTTTTTGTTTCCGAATATCTGTGGGGGTATTTGAGCATGCAGATATCACAGCACGCTTCTACTTAGTATAGCAGATGTAACAGTCTGCTGGCAAGTTTTTTTCCCATATCACAAAAGAGGGCTGCCACTGCAACCCTCTCTGGTAGCCTTTATACATTGCTAAATAATTCCATTATTGGATTAAAGAATATGTTCCATTTACAATTTCCATCGCCTTAGGAGCTTTATTGACAGCGCCGTCAGCATCCCAGGACATTGCTTCACCTGTAAGACCATCTACATTGATTTCTGCCATAGCGCCTTTAAGCTTTTCACAAATATCAGAAGCGCTTTCATCCGGTGTAGCTCCGCTCTTTTCGATGGCCGCCTTAAGAATATAAACTGCATCATAGGCATCTGCTGCAAACTGATTCGGTGTATCGCCATAGGCAGCCTCATAAGCGCTTACAAAAGATTTTGTTGCTTCATCTTCTGCATCTGCTGCAAAAGGTGTCAACAGCATTACGCCTTCTGCTAAAGCAGCGTCAAAATTTTCTACATTCAAAATACCATCCAACCCGTCACAACCAAAGAATTTGGGTGTATAGCCCATGCTGTTTGCCTGTGTTAGAATTAAAGATGCTTCCGCATAGTAGATTGGCAGGAAAACAAGTTCCGCACCAGCATCTTTTGCCTTCTGAAGCTGTACAGAAAAATCTGTCTTATTGCTGGAAGTAAATGCTTCTGATGAAACAATTTCAAATGGCTGGTTAGCTGCTTCCTGGGCAAACTTCTCGTAGATACCGGAAGAATATACATCAGAACTGTCATATATTACAGCAACCTTCTGTGCAACTGCATTGGTTCCGATATACTCTGCTGCTCCAACACCCTGGTTAGGGTCTGTAAAACAAACCTGATATACATTATCATTATTTTTGATAATATCTACAGAAGAACCTGATGGTGTAAGCTGGAACATGTTATCATTAGCAGATTCTGCTGCCACTGCAATACAGCATCCGCTGGTGGTGGTTCCCACTAACATCTGCATTCCCCAGTCTTTTAATGTATTATAAGCATTGACAGATTTTTCATTGTCACACTCATCATCCTGGAAATTGTACTCAATCTGATAGCCGTTAATGCCTCCTGCTTCATTGATTTCCTTAACTGCAAGGTCTGCGCCATTTTGTACTGCAATACCATAAACAGCAGCATCGCCTGTGGAAGGGCCAATTGCACCAATCTTAAATGCTGCGCCTTCTGCGCCTGTGCTGTCTCCAGCCGCATTGGTGGTATCCTCTTTTTCATCTGCGGTTGTATTATCACTGTTTTCATCAGAAGATGCCTTATCTTCTGTTGCCGCATTTGAACCTCCATCAGCTGCTTTCTTGGTATCACCGCCACATCCGGCAAGTGTTGCCATGGACATAGCTGCCACAAGTAAAAGGCTCACTACTCTTTTTTTCATAAATTTTCCTCCTCTATCTAAAATTTCTTCATGAGCAATCATACTCCAATTATATTACCTTGTCAACTTTGTAATTAAATTTTTATTTATATTAATGTATAAATTTACATACTTTCCTGTTTTTTATCAATATTGGATTTTTTATGAAAGTATATATTTTAAGCAGTAGGAAAAAATAAAACTGAAAGCCAGAAAGAAAAAGGGTTTCATAAAATGAATGAATGGAGGTATTGATATGAATAATAAATGTCTGGATTATATTGCGCTTACAATCGCAATTATCGGTGCAGTTAACTGGGGACTTATCGGATTTTTCTCTTTTGACCTGGTTTCCTTTATCTTTGGAAATATGTCATGGATATCCAGAATTGTCTATGCACTGGTTGGTATCTGCGGCGTCTATCTGATTACATTTTATATGTATGCAGGTGGTACTGCCGAGGCAAAAGAATAATCAGTTTCAAAAAAACGAAAGCAGCTGGTTATATCTCCAGCTGCTTTCGGGTAAAAATTTGTTACGCTTCTATTTCAAATGTGTCTGCATTTATCAGCTTTCCATCACGCCAAATTCTTTCCAGATCATAAAAAAGTCTGTTTTCACGATCAAAAATATGAATTATAATATCCCCAAAGTCAAGCAACACCCAATTTGCATTCGTATAGCCCTCTTTTTGCCTGAGAAGATATCCTGCCCTGCCAAGCTTTTCTTCCACATTGTCTGATAAAGCCTGTATCTGGCTTTTATTGGATCCGTTTGCAATGATAAAATAATCGGCAAGAACGGAAACCTGGCTGATATCAATCACTCTCACGTCTTCTGCTTTTTTATCCTTCAAAGCCTTTATTGCCATTTTGGTAAGCTCTTTTATTTTTTCTTGTGTTATATCTGCCATTTTATTCCTCCTCTCTTTTGGTACAGTTCCTATAAGTAACATAATAATCATAGGTCTGCTGTGTCATAGGGTCAGGGGTATCAATATCCTGAAGATATATTAATGTATCTTTTAGTATTTGTAAAAGCGCTTCATCCAGATCCTGGAATGCCAGTTTACGTATTAATGGAAGATTCGGTGCATGTTTTCTTCCAGGCTCAATATAATCTGCAATGAAAATAATTTTTTCAAGGCAGGACATTGCCGGTCTTCCTGTAGTATGATACAAAATGGCATTTAAAATGTCTTTATCATTAATATGAAATTGTTTTCTGGCAATGTAGCTGCCTACTTTTGCATGAAGCAGATATGGGTTTCTTTTTTCTATATCGGAAACCGGAATATTGTGTTTTTCGCATATATGCAGTTTTTTATCATTATCCATGCACTTGGCACAGTCATGCAAAAGACCGGCTGTCAGGGCTTTTTGTGCATTTTCCTGATAGCACATAGCAAGGGACGCAGCTGTATAGGCTACTCCAAGTGTATGTTCAAAACGTTTAGGATCAAGGGCTTTTTCCATTCTTTTCCGTATTTTTCTATTGTCAACAGTTTTCATGTTCATCCCCCTGCATATTTTTCTAACGATATAGTCCTTCTTTTTCAATGTATGCTATTACACTGTCAGGAATCATATAGCGTACTGACCGCCCATCCTTTATTCGCTTTCTAATTTCAGAAGACGAAATATCAATATATCTCGAAGGCATAATCCGAATATCCGACTGATAGGATTCAGTCAGATAATCTGCAATTTTTTTAATTTTATCCTCCGTCCCTGTACCGCGCACCGCCGCCGCAATTACACAATTTTGAAAAATAATTTCAGGATTTTTCCAGCTTTCCAGCGTAAGAAGACTGTCCGCCCCCATAATGAAATAATATTCTTCTTCCGGATTCAGTTCCCGCAGTTTAACCAGTGTATCACATGTATAAGTTGGACCCTCTCTTTCCACTTCCATCCGTGAAAGCCTGAAATATGGATTTTCCTTAACTGCATGTTCCAGCATCTGCACCCTTAAGTTTCCATCTGGAATAATGGCATTTTTTTTCATATAGGGATTTCCGCTGGGCATAAAAATTACTTTGTCCAGTCCAAAAAACTCCCGTGCAGTTTCTGCAAGAAGTAAATGTCCGTTATGAACTGGGTTAAAGGTCCCTCCCATAATACCCGTTTTCTTTTTCATAATTACTCCCCCGGAAGTATGATTTTTTTGTGTTCCTTGCTTTCTTTATATAATACAATCTTTCTGCCAATCACCTGTACCGTCGCAGAGCCTGTTCTGTCAGCAAGGAAACCGGCTATCTGTTCCGGATCCTGGAGGCAGTTTTTTAACACAGCAATCTTTACCAGTTCCCTGGTATGGAAGGTTTCCCTGACAGCTTCCGTTACTTCCGGCGTAAGCCCTGATTTTCCAATTTGAAAGACAGGTTCCAGATTCATTGCCAGTCCTTTTAAATATGCACGTTGTTTGCTTGTCATTGGTATCCTCCTATTTATAATAATCAAAGGACAGGCCATACATTCTGACCGTATCCCCTTCCTGTATGCCAAGTTTTTCCAGTTCTTCCAGTATTCCGTTGTCCTTCAGGAAGTTCTGGAAAAACGTAAATCCTTTTTCCGAATCAAGATTGGTATATCCAAGCATTTTTTCTATTCTGGGGCCTTCTACCACATATTCATTTTCCATCTCATTATAAGTCACGGTATACGGCTCATTTGAAACGGATAACATGTATTCCGGGAAGAATTCCTGCTCAAAAACAATTGGTTTTTCATCTGTTTCATCCAGCATTTTCCTTACATGATACATTAATTCACGGATTCCTTTACCGCTGATTGCTGAAATAGGATATACCTCTATTCCTTTTGGTCCAAATTCTTCCTTAAGCAGTTTTACCGGATCCGCATCATGGTCTTTGGTAAAAATCATGTCTGTCTTATTGGCCGCAATTACCTGAGGACGTTTAGCAATTTCCGGATTATAATTTTCCAATTCTCTGTTAATGGCATAGATATCAGCAATAGGGTCACGTCCTTCGGTTCCTGCCGCGTCAACAATATGAATTAACACTTTTGTTCTTTCTATATGGCGTAAAAATTCATATCCCAGTCCGACTCCCTGGGATGCCCCCTCAATAAGCCCAGGAATATCCGCAATTACAAATCCCCTTGCGTCTTCCAAATCCACAACTCCTAAATGGGGGTTTATAGTAGTAAAATGATAATTTGCAATTTGAGGCCTTGCATTGGAAACCTTTGTAAGCAAGGTAGATTTTCCCACATTTGGGAAACCCACCAGTCCCACATCGGCAATTACTTTAAGCTCCATAAAAAGTTCCAGTTCCTTTGCAGGCTGGCCGGGCTGAGCATATTTAGGCGCCTGCATAGTGCTTGTGGCATAATGCTGGTTGCCGTTGCCGCCACGTCCGCCGGATAAAAGCACAAACCGTTTATTTTCACCCGACATATCTGTAATTATTTTTCCGCTTTCTGCCTCTTTTATCACAGTCCCCTCAGGTACCTTCAGAACAAGATCTGCCCCATTTTTTCCACGACAGTTTCGCTTATTCCCTTTTTCTCCATCTCCTGCACGGTATTTTCGCACATGCCGGTAATCGGTTAAAGTATTTAATCCTGTATCTACTTCCAGGATAATGCTGCCCCCGTCGCCGCCATCTCCTCCGTCCGGACCACCATTAGGCACATATTTTTCACGCCGGAAGGATACATGCCCGTCACCACCCCGTCCGCTGCGCACATAAATTCTAGCTCTGTCTGCAAACATATTTTTCCCTTTCAGCTAAAAGGTTTTTCAGTCAAAAAGTTATTTGAAAAAGGCATCAAACAAAGAGTTGTTTGATGCCATGTTAATTCGTACTACTTCTCTACAGGATATACGGAAGCTTGTTTCTTATCTCTTCCTTTTCTTTCGAATCTAAGTACTCCGTCAACTAATGCGAACAGTGTATCATCACCGCCCCGTCCTACATTGATGCCAGGATGGATTTTGGTTCCGCGCTGCCTGTATAAAATATTTCCAGCCTTTACGAATTGACCGTCAGCTCTCTTTGCACCCAGTCTTTTGGCTTCGGAATCTCTGCCGTTTTTGGTAGATCCAACACCTTTTTTATGAGCAAAAAATTGAAGGTTCAGCTTTAACATTTTTACACCTCCCTGAATATAAGTTTTAAGTGCTTTCTGCCGTATTCAGATACGACACTCTGCAATCCAAGTACCATGGAGTCAAGAAGAAGAAGTCCTGCTTTATCAAGCTTATCTGCAAAACAGCAGTCAATCATTCCTGCTTCTTCATCGCTTCTTACTTCTATGCGGTTTTTAGTCAGCACATCAAGTGAATTAATTGTGTTTATAACCAGAATTGATACTGCACTGCATACAATATCACTGCCTGCTTTGGCATATCCCGCATGTCCTGTACAGGTTACTCTTTTATATTCCCCACTTTTGGATTTTATAATCGTTATTGTAGTCATACTTTAAGCATTGATCTTTTCAATCTTAACCTGTGTGTATGCTTGCCTGTGACCGTTTTTCTTATGATATCCGGTTTTTCTCTTATACTTGTAGACAATAACCTTGCGTCCTCTGCCCTGTTCTACTACAGTTGCAGTTACACTGGCATTTGCTACATCACCGGCAACCTTAAGCCCATTGTCGCTGATAGCGACAACCTGGTCAAATGTCACAGCGTCTCCCGGCTGTGCGTCAAGCTTCTCAACCTTTAACACATCCCCTTCGGAAACCTTATACTGTTTTCCACCTGTTGCAATGATTGCGTACATATGGCACCTCCTATACTAATCAGCTAAAGCTGACTTTACTCGCTAACTACGGCGGACTTATAATAAGCACACTTAAGCCTCGTTATGCGGCATACTCATACACTATAGCATCTGCGCTGATATCTGTCAAGCATCTTTTCATATCCACATCATCTTTTTAACTATATTTTTGCTATTTTATTTCTAAAAAAGTCTTAATATTATAAAAAGAAATCGGGAGTTCAACAGTTAAATAAAAGAAAACTTGCCACAGGCCGCATAAAGCCTG
>CANCXX010000025.1 GCA_947381965.1 uncultured bacterium | reverse complement strand
CAGAATAGATTGTCAGAATATTCAGCAAGTTTACGAGTTTCGCAATTACCTATGTAAGAATCTGCTGAGAGGAGATAATATGCTTTATATTAAAAATGGTATTGTGGCGGATCCTGTAAGGGATAAGCTTTACAGGGCGGATTTGCAGGTGGAAGGGGGAAAGATTGCCAGGATTATCCACCGGGTGGATGAGGAAAATAAGGAGATTCCGGGACAGGCGCAGGTAATTGATGCCAGTGGGCTTGTGATAGCCCCAGGGCTTGCGGACACCCATGTGCATTTCAGGGATCCAGGTTTTTTATATAAAGAAGATATACACACTGGCGCAGCGGCGGCAGCAAAGGGGGGGTTTACGGAAATTGTGCTGATGGCCAACACCAAACCTTCCGTTGACAATAAAGAAACCCTTTCTTATGTGCTTTCCAGGGGAAAGGAGACAGGGATTCATATAGAAAGCTGTGCAAATGTGACTGTGGGCATGGCTGGAAAAGAACTGACAGATATGGAAGGTCTGGCAGAGTGCGGCGCGGCAGGTTTTACAGACGACGGCATTCCGCTGCTGAATGAGGAACTGGTAAGGGAGGCCATGGAGCGGGCGAAAGCATTACAAAAGCCTGTCAGCTTTCACGAAGAAGACCCGGCGCTTATTGCAAATAATGGGGTGAATAGGGGAAAGGCGTCGGAATTTTATCATATTGGAGGTTCCCCAAGGGAAGCAGAGGTTCGCCTTGTAGCCCGTGACCTTGCCCTTGCACGGCTTACTGGTGCGGAGGTGGTGATACAGCATATCAGCGCAAAAG
This sequence comes from uncultured bacterium, assembly GCA_947381965.1. Classification (GTDB taxonomy): domain Bacteria; phylum Bacillota; class Clostridia; order Lachnospirales; family Lachnospiraceae; genus Suilimivivens. The sequence continues at coordinate 71,318 of CANCXX010000025.1, read as the reverse complement.
AGACGGTGGATCTTTTGCGGCAGGCAAAAGCAGACGGTGCAAGGGTGCATGGGGAGGCCACCCCCCATCATTTTACCCTGACAGAGGATGCTGTGATTGAAAAGGGGACTTTGGCCAAAATGAATCCGCCTCTTAGAGAGGAAGCGGACAGGCAGGCCATTATTTCAGGGCTTAAGGAGGGAGTTATCGACCTGATTGCAACAGATCATGCGCCCCATAGCTGGGAAGAAAAGGAAAAGCCCATTACAGAGGCGCCAAGCGGTATTATTGGCCTTGAAACGGCTTTATCCCTTGGAATAAGAGAGTTGGTACAGAAGGGGCATTTGACTCTGCCACAGCTGATTGCGCGTATGAGCACGGCACCCTGTAAGCTGTACGGGCTTTCCGGCGGCAGAATAGAGGTGGGAATGCAGGCCAGTCTGGTGTTGTTCCAGCCGGATGAAGTCTGGACAGTGACGGATTTTGTTTCAAAGTCATCCAATTCCCCTTTTATAGGAGAAAAAATGCCTGGGGTGATTTACTATACGATTTGTGATGGAAAGATTGTATACAGAAAAGAAAAGGACGGAAGGGAAAGGGGTGTTTGTGTGTGAGTGCAAAAAGAAAAGTGAAGGCTAAGGTGTTGTCTCAAAAGAGGACTGCGCCGGATATTTATGATATGTGGCTGGAGACGGATATGGCAAAGGAGGCGAAGGCAGGAACCTTTATCGGCCTTTATCCGGCGGACGCTTCCCTGCTTTTGCCCCGTCCCATCAGTATTTGTGAGGCAGATAAAGAAAAGGGTGCACTGCGGCTTGTTTACCGGACGGCAGGGAAAGGAACAAAAGAGTTTTCCACTTGGCAGAAGGGAGCGGAAGTAAATATACTGGGCGTTTTGGGAAATGGTTTTCCTGTATCGGAAGGAGAGGGAAAACGCTGTATCCTTATGGGCGGCGGAATCGGTATTCCGCCTATGGTGCAGTTGGCAAAGGAGCTTTCGGCAGCAGGCACAGAGCCGGTGATTGTGGCTGGATACCGGGATAATGGGCTTTTTCTTAAGGAGGATTTGGAAAGGTATGGAAGGGTATGGATTGCCACCGAAGATGGAAGCTGCGGGGTTAGGGGCAACGTACTTACAGTGATGGAAAAGGAACAGATAAACGGGGACGTGATTATGGCATGCGGTCCCATGCCAATGCTTCGTGCAATTAAGGGGTATGCAGAGCAAAAGCAGATAAAGGCATATATTTCACTGGAAGAGAGAATGGCCTGCGGGGTAGGCGCATGTCTGGGCTGTGTATGCCGCACCACAAGAAAGAACGGCCATTCCCATGTAAACAATGCAAGAATTTGTACAGAAGGGCCGGTATTTGATGCGAAGGAGGTGGATATCTGATGAATACGAAAGTTACAATTGCAGGGGTGGAATTTAAAAACCCGGTTATGACCGCATCCGGAACCTTTGGATCCGGTATGGAGTACAGTGATTTTGTGGACTTGGGAAGGCTGGGAGCCGTGGTGACAAAAGGCGTTGCAAATGTGCCCTGGGAGGGAAATCCTGTGCCAAGGGTGGCGGAAACCTATGGCGGCATGTTAAACGCCATTGGCCTTCAAAATCCGGGGATTGAGGTGTTTTTGGACAGGGATATTCCTTTTTTAAAGCAGTATGATACAAAGATAATCGTGAATGTCTGCGGAAAGACAGTGGAAGATTATCTGGAGGTGACGGAGCGTCTTGGAGATGCGGATGTGGACATGTTAGAAATCAATGTGTCCTGTCCTAATGTAAAGGAAGGCGCTATTGCTTTTGGACAGAAGGCGGATAGCCTTTATGATATCACCTCCCGGATTAAGGCGAAAGCAAAACAACCTGTAATTATGAAACTCAGCCCAAACGTAACGGATATCGGGGAGATGGCAAAGGCAGCGGAGGCAGGAGGCGCGGATGCTGTTTCACTGATTAATACCATTACCGGAATGAAAATTGATATCCACAGGCGGACCTTTGCTCTTGCCAACAAGACAGGAGGACTTTCCGGGCCTGCCATTAAACCGGTGGCGGTGCGCATGGTGTATCAGGCTTCCCATGCAGTGAAAATTCCTGTGATTGGAATGGGAGGCATTGGCTCAGCGGAGGATGCCATTGAATTTTTACTTGCAGGGGCAAGCGCGGTAGCAGTGGGCGCGATGAATTTTGCCAATCCTTATACTACGGTGGAAGTGGTGGAAGGGATTGAGGAATATATGCGGATGTATCAGATAGAGGATGTCAGGGAATTGATTGGCGGGGTAAAGGAGTAGAGACAAAGAATTCAAAAGTTTTATAATAAAGAACTGTTAAGGGATTAATCTTTACATACGGCCTGCCTAAATCTTTTTATGCCGCTATATTAAGGGTAATTCTTAACAGTTCTTAAACAATAAATAAACTTGTTATTTACCACAGTTTTCCGGAAGAAACATCTGACAAAGAGCATTTTTCAGATATATTCTGAAGCATGCAGATTGCAGCAATGGCTGTAATTTTATTTGTATCGAAAATAACACTGATATCAGGCTTAACATAATTATTATTTTTTAAAAACATAGCAAACGGAGATGGAAATACTTCACATTTTCTGTTATTTTTCGGGTATATAAATTGATTTCCGTATTTAGATAGTTAAGCAGACGCTGATGTCTGGTACTGGGGGAACCATATAATAAATTTCCACATCAATTAATTCTGCACGGCTTTTTTATCCATCCATTTTAAGTTCTCCATATAATAGCATAAAATATCACAATTCAATTTCGTTTCTTATTTGTCGTATCAAATATTTCTATTTATTAGACCAAGGTATTGAGTAAACAAAAAAATTTCGTAGAATTAGTTATTCTGCGAAATTTTTAGGTACAAACATGTGTCTTAGCACAATATATTCTTTATTGCTTCATTCAATTACCATTGATTATACTTTATATAACTTTTATTGTCAAATTTTCTACTGCAAAAAATTTTATTATTTAACCCCAAAATCTGGTTGGTATATAAAAAAATGCTTTAGTATAGTATAAAGAGAAGTTTATTGGACACCAAATATGCGAAAATTTTATAAAAAAAGAAATATTTATAAAATAAATAATTAAAAAAACTATTAGAGAATTTTTATATGGTCATAAATGTGGTCATGGAAAGGAGGCTTATTAATGCCAAGACATGGAAGTAACATACGAAGACGCATAGATGGACGTTGGGAAGGAAGGTATAAATCTCTTCAAACAGATAACTCCTATAAATATAAATCTGTCTATGGAAAAACCTGCAGAGAAGTAAAAGAAAAACTTGAAAAAATTAAGGTGCAAAATAATCAATTTATTTATGAAACCTCCTTATCTAACAAACGTTATAAGGAAGTATTAGAATGCTTTGGGGAAGTATCTTTAAAATGGCTGGAAAATATCAAAGAAATCAGAAAATATTCTACTTATATAAAATATCGCAGTATATATGAAAAGCATATCAAAGATACAATTGGCTGTGCCTATATTTACGAAATCACTAATGAGTTTATAAATGAAAAAATATTTAGAAAAAGTATGGAAATAAAGTATTCAAATAATTTAAAACATAGCATAATTGCGATTATCAATCAAATTTTAAAATATGCGTCAGAAAATTATAAATATCCAGCAGTCCAGCTTGTAAATAAATCCGTTAAAGATAAAGGGAAAAAAATAGAAATTATTAATCGCACAGATCAGGCGGCATTGGTTCGTTATTTATATAGAGAAACCGACCTATCGAAAGCAGGTATTCTTTTATGTATTTTTACCGGGTTGCGATTGGGAGAAGTATGTTCTTTAAAATGGGAAGATATCGACTTTGAGCAAAAGATTATTTATGTGCGCAGGACAGTACAGCGTATTGCGGTTGGCGAATGCCAAACCAGAACTGCTCTTGTGGTGACAGAACCCAAAAGTATATTTTCTGTTAGAGAAATACCAATTTCAGAAGAGACTGCACAGATCTTAAAAAAAATCAGACATGGTGAAGAATATGTAATTGGGGGCAAAAATCCTTTAGAGCCGCGAACTTACCAAAACCGTTTTAAAAGATACTTAAAAGAGATAACTGTAAGAAATTATAATTTTCATGCACTACGCCATACTTTTGCCACAAATTGTATTGATAATGCTATGGATGTAAAAAGTTTAAGTGAAATTTTAGGTCATGCAAATGTACAAATAACTTTAAACAGATATGTGCATCCAACAATGGATGCAAAGCGAAGACAAATATCCGTTCTTGATTCTGTATATGGTCAGTTTTGTGGTAATGGGAAATAACAAAGCCTGTTTTCAGGATTTGTAAGCTATAATCGCAGAATAACTAATTCTACGAAATAGGTATTTTAAGATTTGGAGGATGAAAATGCTGAATCTAACATTGACAACCGGAGATGGCGTGAAGATTGGTGAGGATGTACAGATTGTTTTTGAAAGCACTCCATCTATGGGGCGAATAAAAATCAGTATTGATGCGCCAAGAGACAAAAATATTGCAAGAATGCCTGTAGAAAAGAAACGGAAAGGAAATGTTGTAATAGTGAAGAACAGTGATATGTGAATAGAATTATGCGTAAATATATTAAAAAACAGATATTAAAAACTATCAAAACGTTATTCGAAGCAAATAGGTTATTAAGTAAGTTAATAAAAAAAAACAGTAGGGATAAAATAAATACTTTATTGCAGGATATGCAGGCAACAGTCATTGAAGTAGGAGAAATTATAGAGAAAAGCCTTGGGGAAGGGACAGAAGCAGTATGCTTCTTGGAAGCATTGTGTGAATTAATATGGGAGGTCAGCCAGTCACCTGTAGATGGAAAAAGACAATGGTATAAGGAGATTAATAATAAGTTAGGATTTATAGAGGAAAATGTTAAGTCCATTCCTGAAAAAATAGAAGTTGTGTTTTTACCTTATAAGGCAAGCATGTGGGACAGCCTGGAAAGCATATGGCAGGCAGCTGATGAAGATAAAAGTTGTGATGCCTTTGTAATACCTATTCCTTATTATGATAAAAATCCGGATGGAAGTTTGAAAGAAGTACATTATGAGGCAGAGGAATATCCGGCATATGTGCAGATTACACATTATAATGACTACGATTTCAAACAGCATCATCCAGATATGATATTTATCCATAATCCATATGATGAATGTAATTTTGTTACTAGTGTGCATCCTTTTTTTTACAGTAGTAATTTAATACAATTTACTGATCTGTTAGTGTATATACCTTATTATATATTGCATGAGATATTACCTGAAGATAAAGTTGCAGTTAAGAATATACAGCATTTTTGTACGGTACCGGGGGTATTTAACGCAGATAAAGTGATTGTCCAGTCAGAGAGTATGCGCAGAGTTTATATCAATGTTTTAACAGATGCGACAAGTGGATTGGGAAAAAACAGGGCATATTGGGAAAAGAGAATTTATGGATTAGGATCACCCAAAATGGATAAAGCCGTAAATACCAAAAGAAACAAATTACAAGTGCCAGAAGAATGGATGAGGATTATCCAAAAGCCGGATGGTAAATTAAAAAATATTATTTTATATAATACCGGAGTGGATGCTTTGATAAAGCAAAGTGACAGGATGCTTGAAAAAATAAAAAACGTTCTTCAGATTTTCAAGGAAAGCCAAAATGAAGTAGTATTATTATGGCGTCCGCATCCGTTAGTTAAGGCAACAATTAAGTCTATGAGACCTGCCCTTTGGACGGAATATAAATTAATTGAAGAAAAATACCGTAATGAAGGATGGGGAATCTTTGATGAATCATCAGATATGAACAGAGCACTGGCAATAAGCAATGCATATTATGGAGATAACAGCTCCCTTGTTCGCTTGTTCTTAAATACAGGCAGACTGGTTATGATACAAAATGTGGAAATAATGAATGATACGCTGACGGAAAGGCTGGATATAGTTGGTAATTAAAAAATGAATAGAAAATATAAAATAAGAAATTTTGGATTTGAGGAAGTAAATGGAAAGATATATTTTTCAGCTTTATTTTTTAGCGGATTAGTGGAGTTGGATATAAAAACCGGACGAATAGATGCTATCTATCAATTTCCAAGATATAAAAAAGAACGTTGCTGGCTATATTCTAAGGTTGTGCAAGTGGAAAACAGGTTGGTTTTTATACCAGATCGCAGTGACCAGATAGCTGTCTTCAATATTGATACACATAAGTTTGAGGTGGTAAATCTGGATGCTAAATTTGTTGGGAAAAATAAATCGTATTATCGCTGTATTCATTGTTATAAAAAATTTATATATATGTTTCCAAGTAAAGCGAAATGTATTATCAGATTTGATTGGAAATTGAATAAAGTTAAATACATAGGAAAAGAAATTTTTGAAGCAAACGACGATGAGAATTATTTAAGGCAGCAGTATGAGATAGTAAATGGAAAACTATACATGCCTTTTACAGACAGAAATAATATTTTGGTGTTTGATTTAGAAAAAGAAGCAATAGATATACTCATGTTAGAAAAGGGAGAGGGATGGTCTACCATTGATTATATAGATAACGTTATGTGGATGGCGGCCTGGAAAAGTAATGAAATATATAAATGGGATTTAAGGACACATGAAGTTATTAAATATGATTTTCCATATGAAATGAATACTGGAAAATATAAATTTGCTTTTTCTTATGTAGCAGGAAAAAAAATTTTTTATTTTCCTGTAACCGGAGACAAAATTATTTCATTTGATTATATTTCGGGCAGAATAGATTGTGCAATTGAAAGTGGCATAATTACAGATGAACCTTTAAGTACATATAGTTTGCTAAAGAGTAAAAAGGGAGTATATGCAATTCAGGCAGAAGCTGAAGAAATACTTGAATATAATGTCGAACAGGGAAAATTGCAAAAATGCAGTTATGTAAAGTATGATTATGAATTTAACTGTAAAAAAATTGATGCGTATTTTTTGTTAGGGCCGTTTGGAGCAGGAACTGAAAGAAAGACGGGGGATTTAAGGGAGCTGATTAAAATAGTTTCTGCTTCAGAAAGCAGGTTTAAAGAAGATGAAGAAATGATAAAAAAAGAAAGTAATGTTGGATATCAGATATATGCTGCGTTAAGAGAAAGTGAAGTTTGAGAACAGGACGAAAGTTTTAAATATGAATTCTTTAGGTAAGATGAAAAGAAAATGTTATGGTTAATATAGTTTTGGGGACAGAGAAACAGATTGCAAATTATATCAGGTACACTGGAAAGCAAATATATGTATGGGGCTCTGGGGTAATGATGCAGATATGTTTGTCTGACTGGCTCAAAAGAGAGAGATTGATTGGGCAGGTGGTAAGCTGCACAGAAAGTGACAGCAGCAAGGTCGGAAAAGCGCTTATATTATATGGCAGGAAAATTCCAATAGTGAATTATCAAGATATGACAAAAGGGATAATTAATATAAAAAATGCAATTATTATAATAGCTTGTTCATATTTTTACCAAATATTGCAAACTTTGGATAATGAAACGTTGTTGGATAATGTTGACTGTCTGTGTCTTCCAATGGTGTATTTGGAGAATTTATCTTCTGCTAAAATGGAAAGCAGGTTTAGTGATGTAAAGAGAAAAATTCCTAAAATAATACATTATTGCTGGTTTGGGAAAAAGAAAATTTCAAAAAAAAATATTGAATGTATAGAATCATGGAAAAGAAATTGTCCGGATTACAAAATATTTTGCTGGAATGAATCTAATATAGACATACATATATCACCTTGGATGGAGAAAGCATATCAAAAAAAGCAATGGGCATATGTGAGTGATTATGTCCGGGCATGGGTATTATATAAGTTTGGTGGTTTTTATTTTGATGTTGATGTGGAACTGCTAAAGGGATTAGATACCCTTTCTGGTGTTGAAGGCTTTGGATGCTTTGAAAAATGGCCTGTTATTAACACCGGGGGAGGATGCGGGTCCGTTTCTGGGTTTTGGCTTTGGAAGGAGATAATGGATTTGAAAAATAATTTATCCCTGTATAAAAATGAGGAAGTAATTCCTAGTGCAAGCGGTTATTTTGATACTTTACCATTGTTAAAGAGAGGAATGAGGGCTGATGGAAAGTTGCAAAATATAGACAGGTTTATTTGTCTGCCATATGATTATTTTCATCCAATAGATTACATAACAGGGAAAAAACAAATTTCAGAGAACACTTTTGGGATACACTATTTTGATTGGAGCTGGGCAAATGATGTTATGTGGAGGGGAAACCCCAAGGAATATGATTACTATGATATATTTCTGAAAAGAGCAAAAAAAATTGAGAGTTTATGAAAGAGGAATATTATGTACTTTACACCAAGAGGGAAAGATTTAAGGAAACTAAAAATTTTGGATTTTGCAACGGCGCAAAAGTTTCTTGAAATATCAATTTCCGGGAAAAATATAATAGATTTTTTTAGGCAGACAGAAATTAAAAGCATCGCAATTGCACCATACAATCATTTTGGCCAATGCGCGGTAAGAATGCTAAAAGATCAGGACATAGAGATAAAATATTTTATGGACAAATTATATTTTAAGTATGGAAATTATGGAGGAATACCAGTAATTGGCTATGGCAGTTTTGTAGCAGATGAAGTGGATGCTGTTGTAATAACAAGTAATTATCATGGAAATGCAATTATAGATACATTAATAGAAAATAAAGTTCCCATAGAAAAAATTATTGGAATTAACACAATACTCTATGGAATGGAGAGAATGCAGTAAAATGAAAAAAGTAGGTATAATGACATTACATATTGGAGACAATTATGGCGCTCTTTTACAATGTTATGCACTGCGTCATACATTAAACAGTTTCCCGAATGTAAAAGCAGAGATAATAAATTTTGACCCAGGAAGAGAATTTCCTGTATATGATGTGAAAGAGATACAGGAAAAATACAAATGGAAACTTAAAAAATTTAATGAGTTTAACAGAAGATATAATGGGGTGTCTGGGGAATCCTTTAGAGATATCCATTTAGAAGAGGCATTAGGGTATGACTATTATATTACAGGGAGTGACCAGGTGTGGAACACTTCCTTTGCATTTGCTAATGAAGCATATTTTTTAAATTTTGTACCAGAAGGAGCAAAAAAAATTGCATATGCACCCAGTATAGGAATACCAGCCAGCTCGCCAGGGATAAAAAGAGAATGGTTTCAAAGGAACATTCCATTGTTTGATTCCCTTTCATTGAGAGAAATGACACATGAGAGCTTTCTTAAAGAATTTACTGATAAAAAAGTATATTCTGTTGTTGATCCTACATTATTACTGACTGGAAAAGACTATGATGAATTGTGCAGAGATGAAAGCTATCCTGAAAAGGAGTATCTTGTGCTGTACTTTTTAAAACATGATAATTCTGCGGCATTATTAATCGAATTTGCCAATATGGTATCAAGAAAGTTTAATCTTCAGGTGTTGTATTCCTTTGCGGAAGTTCCAGATATACTGTTTAAAAATCATTCGGAAACATTTTATTATGCTGACCCCAAAGAATTTGTACAGCTAATCCGGCATGCAAAAGCAGTAATAACCAATTCTTTTCATGGAACAATTTTTTCCCTGAAATATCATATTCCATTCTTTACCTATATAGTAAAAAGCATGTCATCCAGAGTAACCGACCTTTTAAAAAGCGTGAAAATGGAAGACCGGATTGTAAATGGATATAAAAAATTATCTGATGATATGTTGAGGGTAGATTTTACTGAAGCAGACAGATTTTTAGAAAGGAAAAGATTAGAGTCAATTGCTTATTTGAAATCAGCATTAGATTTGGAGTAAAGTGTGATTAATATTTTACACTAAGATGAATGCCCTGACGGATACTTTTTACGTAATAATTGTGCTGCCAGAAGTGGCATGCTGGTAAGTTTGGAAGTAAATATTTGAATGAACAACGTGATGTAGTGTTGCAAATAATGCCTGTAGTATGTGGAGGTATAATGAAAAAGATAACTTTAATAAATGGTGTAGAGATGCCCTGTATTGGATTAGGAGCAAAGGTGGTATGGGGAGGCGAAAAAGCCAAAACATCGGAACTGGCAAAGAATCAATATGAAATTTATGCTTATGCCCTGGAAACAAGAAAATGTGAATTGTTTGATACTTCTGGCTCCTATGGGCTGAATGAAGAAATACTTGGAAATGCGTTGCACGATACGGGAATGCGCAAAAATGTTTTATTAATGACCAAGATTGGTAATCAGGCACAAAGAGAAGGGAATGTGAGGGAGGCATTGGAAAACAGCCTTCAAAAACTTCAAACTGACTATATAGATATTTATTTAATGCACTGGCCGCAGACAGGGACCTTTATTGACACCTATTTGGAAATGGAGAAGATATATAAAGAGGGATTGGTAAAAGCAATAGGTGTCTGCAATTTTCATAAACATCATTTTGAAGAGCTAATGGGAAGGGCAACAATAACGCCGATGGTAAATGAATTTGAAATCCATCCACTATTTACACAGGAAAGTCTGATAAATTATTGTATTGCAAAAGATATCAGGATAATTGCATATTCACCGGTTGGAAGAATGCACGATGTGCTTATAAAGTCAAAGCCTGTATTTGACCTTTCAAAAAAATATGGAAAAACACCCGTTCAGATAATTTTACGGTGGCATTATCAGTTGGGCAGAGTCGCAATTCCTTGCACATTAAGTAAACCCCATTTTGACGAAATATATGAAATAGAAACATTTAGTCTTACAGAAAAGGAAATTGCATGGATTAGCAGCTTGAATGAAAATATACGGTTAAGATATAACCCAGATACCTGTGATTTTTCCAGGTTGGGGTAAAGGAGGAGAATGGCAATGATAGATATTGTTCAGAAAAGGCAATGTACTGGTTGTAAAATGTGTGGAGATTTGTGTCCTGTCGGTGCAATTTCATTTCAGGCTGATAAGTATGGATTTGAGTATCCTGTAGTTGATAATGAAAAATGTATTTCCTGTAATAAGTGTGTGGAAAAGTGTCCAGGATTAAATAAATACAAAAATGCAAGCTTCATTGAACCAAAGGTATATGCTGCCTGGCTAAAGGATACAGATATGAGATTATATAGTACTTCTGGAGGTATTTATTACGCCTTGGCCAAAAGTGTTTTAAAAAGTAACGGCGCAGTTATTGCCTGTAAGTTTTCTGCAGACTGGAAGCATGCGGAGCATGTAATAGCAGAGTCTATGGAGGAATTACTCCCAACAGTAAGGTCAAAGTATTTTCAAAGTGAAACTGCGGGTATTTATAGAAAAGCAAAAAAAATACTTGATACAGGAAAAAAGCTTTTATTTTGCGGGACACCCTGCCAAAGTGCTGCACTTCAGCAATACTTGGAAAAAATACCAGAAAATCTGATAACAATGGATTTTATCTGTCGTGGAAATAACAGCCAGAAAGCGTATCAGGCATTTATTGAAGAGCTGGAAGAAAAATATGAATCTCCTGTAAAAAGTGTCCAGTTTAAAAATAAAAGAAATGGATGGAACAGTCTTGGTGTATTGATAAAATTTGAAAATGGACAGGAATACTATGATACAAGAAAAAACAGCTATTGGACACTGGGATACATAAAAAATAATTTATATATGCGTCCGGTCTGTCATGAATGTCAGTTTCGTACGATTCCACGTAATTCTGATTTTACGGTAGGAGATTTTTGGGGAATTAAAAATGTAAAAGATGAGGATATATTTAATGGCATTTCTGTGTTGTTTGTAAATTCAGAGAAAGCAGGAGAAATGCTTAAGGAGATACACAATGAATTGTATTATGAGGAACATTCGCTGGAGGAAGCAATAAAAGGAAATCCGTGCATACTGACTTCCCCAAAAGAAGGAGAAATGAGAGAAAAGTTTTTTACACTTTTACAAAGTAACAGGTTTACTGATGCAGTAGCAGAATGTTGTGGAAGACTATGAAATATAAAATAAATTGGTATTTAAAAAATGTAGACCTGTTTAAATACTTCCGGTTAAATTACTTTTCCCCAAATGTACATAGAGACAAAGATGTATTTTTTTATCCTATGAAGGGTGCCAAGACAGATATTGATGACAGCGCACAAATAGAGTTACATGGAGATATTTACCTTGGAAATAATTTATTTAAGGGTTCTAGAAGAGAAACTTATTTCATGCTGATGAAAAATTCGGTTTTTGTTGTGAATGGTACAGCCAGGATTAATTATGGAGCGTTTATGCAGGTACATCCCGGTGCACGGCTTATGATTGGAAACTGCATTATTAATACTGATAGTGTAATTATTGCACAGAAAGAAATTTCAATTGGAAATGATGTTCTGATGGGGAGAATGGTAACAATCTTTGATAGCGATTTTCATCCCATTTATAATGAAAATGGCGTCCGTTCTAATCCCCCAAGAAAGGTTGAAATCGGAAATCATGTATGGATTGGAATAAAATCAACTATTTTAAAAGGAACAAAAATTAAAGACGGGGCAGTTATATCAGCAAATACACTAACTGGGGGAATAGTAAAAGCAAACTCTATGTATGGTACGCCGTCGGGCCAGTGCTTTGGTCTGGTAGATTGGGGAAAGCGGAAGTAAAGGTTAGGAGATGAAATGAAGGAATTAGAGTATCCAATAGATACTGCTTACATACTTTCAAAAAAGAAAAGTATAAGAAGAAGGCTATTGCAGGAAATAGAAGAAAAAAAGGTAATTCAGATAAAAATAGCATTATTAGGAGGCTCCACTACCAGTGAGATTAAGGATTGTTTGGAACTTTTTTTGCTGAATGAGGGAATAAGGCCTGTATTTTATGAGTCGGCATATGGAAGATTTTATGAAGAAGCATTGTTTGATAATATTGCACTGGATACATTTAACCCGGATATAGTGTATATTCATACCAGTAACAGGAACATATGTGAATGGCCACAGATAAGCGACAATACTGAAAATGTGGAAGTGAAGCTTCAGAGAACATATGATAAGTTTGAACAGATTTGGGATAGTATTTTTCTAAGGTATAATTGCATAATTATCCAAAACAATATGGAAATGCCATTTTACAGATTAATGGGTAACATAGAGGTAAGTGATTATCGGGGAAAGATAAACTTTATTACTAAAATAAACATGAAATTTAATGATTATGCAAATCGGCATGAAAACTTTTATATTAATGATATCAACTATATTTCGGCTTATTATGGACTGGAAAAGTGGGAAGACCCATTTGCGTGGTATATGTTTAAATATTGCTTAAGCGTTGAGGCTATTCCTGTATTAAGCAGAAATATTTCACTTATTGTTAAGTCTTTGTACGGAAAAAATAAAAAAGCAATGGTGTTAGATTTAGACAATACCTTGTGGGGAGGTGTAATAGCAGAAGAGGGAAAAGATAATATAGAGATTGGGCAGGAAACGTCAGTGGGGCAGGCATACTGTGAATTTCAGACGTTTATAAAAAATCAAAGGGATTTGGGGATACTTTTGAACATCTCATCAAAAAATGAAGAAAATATTGCGCTGGAAGGTCTGGAGATAAAGGATAGTGTACTGACCAAAGAGGATTTTATTATAATCAAGGCTAATTGGGAGCCTAAAAGCGTAAATATTACAGAAATTATAAGAGAATTAGGAATTACGCAGGATAGTGTGGTATTTATAGATGATAATCCGGCTGAAAGAGAATTGGTGGCGGGACAGCTCCCTCAAATTTCTGTACCTGGATTGTCAAGAGTTGAAAATTATATAAGAGAGATAAGCGAAAACGGCTATTTTGAGCTAACAAGATTTTCTGATGATGACCAAAAAAGAACGGAAATGTATCAGGCAAATGAAAAAAGAAAACAAGCCGTTTCAAAATATAAAGAGTATCAGGATTATTTAAAGTCACTTGAAATGACAGCAGTAATACTTCCATTTTCCAAAGCAGAAATTTCGAGGATTGTCCAGCTGGCAAATAAAAGTAATCAGTTTAATCTTACAACAAGAAGATATACACAAAAGGAAATAGAAGAGATAATTGATAATACAAAGTATATAACATTATATGGAAGACTTAAGGATAAATTTGGGGATAATGGAATTGTTTCATTAGTTATTGGAAGGATAGATGATAATGTGCTTCATATAGAATTATGGCTGATGAGTTGCAGAGTCCTTAAACGTGATATGGAAAAGGCGATGTTAGATGCAGTAATTGCCAGTAGTATTGAAAAAAGTATAAAAGAAATAAGGGGATATTATTATCCAACAGAAAAAAACCATATGGTTGAGAGGTTTTATGAAGAGTGTGGTTTTTGTAAAATAGAAGAAGATAAAGCGGGAAACACAAAATGGAAATTGTGTCTGGATGGAAGCCGTGGATTTATGAATAATGTAATAGAAGTGGAGAAAAAAGTATATGGAAAAAGCTAATATTTATGAAAAAGTCAATGAGATTTTCAGAGATATTTTTGATGATGAGGAACTTACTGTTTCGGATGAAACAACAGCGGCGGATGTAGAAGGATGGGATTCTTTGGTGCATGTTAATCTTGTTATTGCAATCGAAAAGTGTTTTGGAGTCAAGTTTAAAATGGAAGAATATACTTCTTTGAAAAATGTAGGGGCAATGATTCACCTTATAGAAAAATATATAAATTAAAATAATATGGAGACTGTAAAATGGATACTTTTACTTTAGGAATTGATATTGGCTCCACAGCTTCCAAAGCTGTAATCATGAAAAATGGAGAGTGCATTGTCGCGCAGGATGTAGTATTTTTAGGTGCAGGAACAGAGGGGCCAGATACAGTAATAGGCAAGTTATTTAAAAATTCAGAGATAAATTGGGAGAATATAGCATTTGTTGTGGCAACAGGTTATGGGAGAAATACATATCAAAGGGCGGATGATCAGATAAGTGAATTGAGTTGTCATGCAAAAGGAGCTGTCTTTTTATATCCAAATGTAAAAACAGTCATAGATATAGGAGGACAGGATGCAAAAGTGCTTAAAATTGATGAAAACGGGAAAATGAAGAATTTCTTAATGAATGATAAGTGCGCGGCAGGCACAGGCCGTTTTTTGGAAGTTATGTCCAGAGTGCTTAATATTCCGATATCAGAGTTTTCCCAAAAAAGCGCTTTGTCCAAACAAAAAATAGACATTAGCTCCACTTGTACAGTCTTTGCAGAAACGGAAGTAATTTCGTATTTAGCAAATGCAGTGGAAAGGGAAGATATTCTTGCAGGTGTACATCGCTCCATTGCTAGCCGGGTGGGAACTTTAGCGCAAAGGGTTGGCGTGGAAGACGACGTGGTTCTTACAGGGGGAGTCGCCCATGACCTTGGTATTATAAAGGCACTGGAAGAAACTCTGCATACGAAAGTCTATGCAAATGAATATTGTCAGTTGAACGGAGCTATAGGTGCAGCTCTTTTTGGGTATCAGATCTATAAGGAAGAAAAGGGGCATGGCTATGAAAGCAAAAGAACAGATAAATTTTTTGATGAAAAAGCATTATGAGAATGCCATAATTGCAAAGAATAATGGGGAAAAGGTGGGATGGGTAACATCTAATTTCCCACAGGAAATTGTCCAAACAATGGATTTATGTGTGATATATCCAGAAAACCATTCAGCAACAGCAGCTGTAAAGGGGGAAGACACGGCCTGTTGCAAAAAGGCGGAAGCCTGTGGATTTTCAAATGATATTTGTTCTTATGCAAAGGTCAATATAGGCTATTCTTTTGATAATGAGATGATTAGTGAAAAGATTCCCGAACCGGATTATTTACTCTGCTGTAGTAATATTTGCCATCAATTAATGAAATGGTATAAATATCTGGAGCAAAAGTTTAATATCCCATTAATACTGATAGACGTGCCGTACAATACAGAATATGAAACAGATGATGTCAGGCTGGCTTATATAAAAGAGCAATTTTATGAAGCAATTAGGGAGCTGGAAAATATTACTGGACATAAATTTAGTGAACAAAAATTTAAAGATATTATGTCAATTTCCAATCAGGCGGGAAGACTCTGGAATCGAATTTCAGATTTATTAATAGAGGATAGTACTGCTTTGCGTGGTACGGATTTGTTTAATTATATGGGACTTGTAGTGTGCCAGCGCGGAAAAAAAGAAACAATTGAAGCATTACAGCTGTTATATGATGAATTAAAGGAAAAAAATAATAAGTATAAAAATAAAAAGAAAATTGACTGGAAATATAGGGTATTGTATGAAGGAATTTGTTGCTGGCCGTATCTTGCAAAGCTGTCTGTCAGTTTTGCAGGGTACGGAATTAATATGGTGGGAGCCATTTACACAAATGCTTATGGCATAGAATATAGCACCTTTGACGAAATGCTTAAAGCATATACATATGTTCCAAATGCAGTGAGCTTGGAACGTGCCAGAGATATGAGGATTGGTGAAATACGAAAGAAGAAATGTGATGGTATGCTGGTGCATATGAGCAGAAGCTGTAAAATATGGAGTGGAATTATGTATGAGATGATTCGACAGATAGAGGATAAGGAGCAGATACCAATTATTACCTTTGATGGCGATCAGGCAGATAAACAATGCTTTTCAGAAGCACAGTATGATACTAGATTACAAGGTTTTTATGAATTGATGGAGTCGAAATAGATGATATTTGAAGATTTTTGTTCATTAGGGACACTATGTCCTACGGCCTCTTCCATGTCGAAATATGGATTGCGAAGCTACTCTGGAGTATTTGACTGGTTGATCACGTATGATTTTAAATATGTGCTCCACTATATGGAAAACGATTTTTGCGACTTTATGTTGAAAGATAATTTGGCCCGTTATGAAAATAGTCCTAAAATGTTTTATGATATTAGTAGCAAGTTTATTTTCATGCACGATAAAGAATTTTTGTTTGAAACTGAATATGATAAACTGTACGAAAAATATCAAAAAAAAATCTTTAGATTTTTGAATAGAACACAAACGGCTACTTGTTTTATACGCATCGTTGTATCAGAAAATGAAATTGAATATATAGACAGACACAGTGAATATATAGAATCAGTCATTAAAAAGAACTGCAGTGAAAATGAAATTCTTTTTTTAGTGAAAAATGAAATTGGTAGACAGCCTTTAAATTTCCGGTCGTTCGTTTTGCCCCAATATAAGCCGGGAGGAAACAGAGAGGCTTTAAGAAGCTACTTTGATGGAGCAGAGGAATTTTTAAACTTTTGTGCACATCATTATGATTCAGGAAAACTTTTAAGAAATGTAGCTTTTGATGCCCAAAAACAGGAAGATAATTATATGACTGTAAACTTGAGGTATCAAACATTGTGTGAATTAGTCAGGCATAAGGGAGAGCTGGGGATTAGTAAAAAGCCAGTTGTTATTTATGGTGCAGGAGACTTAGGAATATTTTTATACGAAAAAATAAAGGAAGATTATAACGTAACTGCCTTTGTGGATGTGTTTAAGGCAGGAACATATGTGGAGGAGATTCCAGTACTTAAAATTGATGAGGCAGATTTAAAGGATAAACAGGTTATTATTACTACTGTACACGATACACATAAGGTACAAAGGATAGTAAGTAGTATGGAGCCATCAGCCCAAACTTTGTCTTTAAAAGATATTTTGAAGAATTGAGGAATGTAAATGATAAATTTTAAACCTTTTGAGGATATAGTCAACTCACCTGGAAGAAAAATGAGTGAGTATATTGAGAAAAATAGAAAAATAATTGGCTGTTTTCCCTTATATATTCCAGAACAGATTATTTACGCATTGGATATGATTCCTTTTGGTATGTGGGGGAGCGGGATGGAAGTTAAGTTATCTAAAAATTTTTTTCCGGCATATGTATGCGGGATTTTACAGACAAATTTTGAACTGGCATTAAAAGGTGTTTACAAAGGAGTATCGGCTGTTATGATTACAACTTTGTGCGATTCACTAAAATGTGCAACACAGAATTGGAAATATGCGGTTCCCGATATTGATATCATTCCCGTAAATTACCCTCAAAACAGAGAAAGCAGAGGAGCTTACTCGTTTTTATATGAACAATACCAAAATATTATTTGGAAACTAGAGAGAATAAGCGGTCAAAGGCTTAAGAATGACAAGTTAAAGCAGGCAATAGATGTATATAATGAACATAATTCTGTAATGAGAAAATTTGCTCGGACAGCAGCGGCATATCCGGGAGAAGTATCCCCATTATATCGCAGCTATGTTATTAAAAGCGGATATTTTATGGATAAAAAAGAACATACTGAATTGGTTAAGCAGCTTATAAATGAATTAGAAGTATGCAAGCCGAAAATTTTTAGAGGAATCCGGGTAGTAACAACGGGAATTATTGCTGACAGTAAGGATTTATTGGACATTTTCCACAATAATAAGATTGCTGTTGTGGCAGATGATGTCGCGCACGAATCCAGACAATTTAGGGTTGATGTAAAGGAAGAAGAAGATTTGATTGGAGCTTTAGTACATCAGTACCTAAATATGTATGGATGCTCTACGGTAATAGGAGGGAAAGTTAAAAGAGACGAATATATTTTAAATTTGGTAAAAGAAAATAATGCAGACGGAGTAATCATGTTAATGACCAAATTTTGTGATCCGGAAGAGTATGATTATCCGCTAATTCGGAAGAAAATGGAAGAAAATAATATTCCCATGCTGTCTATTGAGGTTGATAAACAGGTGAGAAATTATGGGCAGGCGTCAACTGCTGTTCAGACTTTTCAGGAAATGGTCAGACTTTAAAAAGGAGTTGGATAAATGGTAAGCATAATTGTTCCTGTTTATAATGTGGAAGAATATTTGGATGAGTGCATTGGATCTATAGTAAATCAAACCTGCAAGGATTTGGAGATATTGCTGATTAATGATGGATCAACAGATCATTCTGGCGAAATATGTTATTTGTGGGCGAAGAAGGATAACAGAATACGTGTAATCACTAAAAAGAATGAGGGACAGGCGGTCTGCCGCAATATAGGTTTAAGAGAGGCAAAGGGAGAATATGTGGTTTTTGTGGATTCAGATGACTGGATTTATGAGAATATGGTGGAACTCCTGCTAAATGCAATTCTGGATACAGGAGCAAGTATTGCCGTCTGCGATGCAGATGTAGAATTGCCCGGAGGCAAAATATCAGATTTTTCATTGCAGGATTTAGAAAAAAAATGCGTAAGGATTACGCAGGAACCGGAATTTATTGTATCTGTAAAATATACAATGTGGGGAAAGCTTTACCGTAAGGACTTTTTATTGTACAACCGAATAGAACAGCCAGATATTAAATTTGAAGACTTTGCAGTAATTCCTATTATATTTGCCCTTTCAGATAAGGTTGCATGTGTAAATGAAAGATTATATTTTTACCGTTATAGACAGTCTAGTACCATTCATAATATAAATTTTATTGATGACAGATTTAAGGCTATAGATTACTTACTGACCAGTTTTAAAGAAAGAGGGATATTTGAAGAATGGAAGGATATACTACAACGCATTATTACAGAAAGGGCAGTTGTTATTATGCGTCAAATTTATCCTATACTAACCAAGTATTATAAGGTCTGCTATGAAAGATATGAGGATATTTTGCAAAAAAATTTTAACATTAACTTATTAACAATTAACCCTCATTTTTCTACTTATTGTAGGACGGGTAGAATAGATACAAATATTTTTGGAAGATATAACATATGTGTGATTGGCAGCTATAATCTGATGATTGTGGCAAAGATGATGATGCAGGTGGGGACACCGGAATTTTTGAATAATCATTACAGCTTTTCCAATATTATCAGTATGATGTCAAATGGATATAAGGAAGCATGCGGTCTTAATTTATCTCATAAAAGCGAGTACAGACAGAAACATCTTATACAGGATTTTACAAAGTGTCTGAAAAACAAAAATAAATGTGAATTTCATGATATTGACTATGTGCTGATAGACTTTTTGGAGGAAAGGTTTGACACAGGTAAAATTGATGAAAGTTATTTTACAATAAGTGATGCATTTCTCGAAATATCAGACCAGCTTGGAATTTCCTATGAAGTTTTGGATATGAACAGCAGTAAGACATGGGAGTTGTGGAGAGAATCATGTGATAAATTCATAAAACTGCTGGAGGTTTATGTTCAGACGAAAAGTATTATTCTGGTCAAAAATTATCTGTCCGAGAATATTTTGGACGAGAACGGAAAGTTGACACCATTTGAAAATATTGATGAAATAAGAATGCAAAATCAAATACTAGAAAAAAAATATAATTATTTTTCTGAACATATGCAGGGTGTGCTTGTTTGGGAAACAAAAGATAATGCGTTTTATTATACAGATAAGTTTTTTAAACATGGGTGCTATCCTTGGCACTTAAATAATAAAGAATACTGTGCAATCTCTCAATGTATGATGACGCTGTTAAGGTTCAGGTACAGAGAAAGTGATGAGCAGCAGGGGGATGATTATGC
Source organism: uncultured bacterium (assembly GCA_947381965.1). Lineage (GTDB taxonomy): Bacteria > Bacillota > Clostridia > Lachnospirales > Lachnospiraceae > Suilimivivens. The sequence continues at coordinate 50,788 of CANCXX010000025.1, read as the reverse complement.
AGTTTGAATTAATGGCTTCAATGATGTGCGCAAATTATGGAAATCTGGAGAAAGAAGTACATGACCTGGAGCAGGGAGGCATTGATTCGTTACATATTGATATTATGGATGGAAGATATGTTCCTAATTTTGCAATGTCTTTAAATGATATGGCTTATATAGCAAGGGCGGCCACAAAGCCGTTAGATATTCATCTAATGATAGAGCATCCCAATAACCATATAGGATTGTTTTTAAAAAACCTCCGTAAAGGTGATACTGTATATATTCATCCAGAGGCAGAATATCATCCATCCACGACGCTACAAAGTATTATTAACGCAGGAATGATTCCTGGGATTGCAATTAATCCTGGGACAAGTATAGAAACGATTATGGAAATGCTGCGAATTGTGAAAAAGGTACTTGTCATGTCAGTTAATCCTGGAAATGCAGGGCAAATGTACCTGCCCTATGTGGGAAGAAAGATTACAAAGCTTTTGGCATTAAAAGATGAGATGAATATAAAGATATACTGGGATGGAGCATGCAGCGCAGATAAAATACTGGAGTATGCGCCTAAAGGGGTGAACGGGTTTGTTCTTGGAACTACTTTGCTGTTTGGCAAGAAAAAGCCATATGGGGAGGTTCTGCAGGGAATAAGGGAGCTAAAATTTTAGTATGAATATTGCGTTGATTTTATCGGGAGGAAGTGGAAGTAGACTAGGAGCGGATATTCCAAAGCAATACTTGGAAGTGAATGGGAAAATGATTATTTCCTATTGCCTTGCAGTTTTTGAAAGATGCCGGAGCATTTCAGCTATTCAGATTGTTGCAGAAAAATACTGGCAGAAAGTGATAACGAAAAATTCCTTGACAAAATTAAAAGGTTTTTCATTGCCAGGAGCAACCAGACAGCTTTCAATTTTAAATGGAATTGAAGATATACGTCTGTATGCCCAAAGCAGGGATATTGTGGTTATACATGATGCAGCAAGGCCGCTTATATCGGAACATCAGATTGAATGTGTTATAGAAGCGATGAAAGGGCATGATGGTGCAATTCCGGTGTTGCCTGTGAAAGACACTATTTACTACTGTGATGATGGCAGGAAGATAACGGCATTACTTGACAGAAATCGTGTGGTTGCAGGACAGGCTCCGGAAAGCTTTAAACTGGAAGCATATTACGAGGCAAATAAAAAACTGTCGCCTGACCAGATGGCTAAAATTAATGGCTCTGCGGAACCAGCTTTTTTGGGAAACCTTGATATAGTGACAATTAATGGAGAGGAACAAAATTTTAAGATTACAACAAAAAATGATTTAATGCGGTTTGAAGAGATTGTTTATAAAGGCAGATTTTGTTAAGGCGGGCATATTTTTAACCTCCACATCATACATTAACAATAAGCAGACATTAGGAGGTATTTTTGTGGAGTTAATTAAGCGGAACATACATATGGACTGTATTAAATGCAAGGCCCAGACTCAGATGACGCTTGAAGATGATGTGATTATATCCGATTCCAGGCCAGATGCGTCCAGACTGATTATGGATAGAGGCAGCGTGGTAATCGAAGAGGTAAAGGTAACAGATGACCATGTGAGTGTAAAGGGAAAGCTGGTTTTTCATGTGCTCTATCTGACAGAAAAGGGAGGAGGTTCATCCGGAAAAAGTGATGTGGCTGACATGGAGGGTGCAATTCCTTTTGATGAATCTGTCTTTATGGAGGGAATCAGAGGCGGGGATAGTGTCAGCGTAACCTGGGAGCTGGAAGACTTGAGCATTGGGCTTATCAATTCCAGAAAACTTAGTGTGCAGTCAGTGGCAGCCCTTTATCTTATGTGTGAAGAAATTTGTGACGAAGAGACAGCGGTGGACCTTTACAGTGATGAACCGGTGGAGTTTCGGAAAAAAACGCTGGATATTGCGGCAATGGCAATCAAAAAGAAGGATATATTCCGGGTAAAAGAAGAGGTGGAAATTCCGGGAAGCTTTCCTAATATATTAGCCATGGTCTGGTCCGAGATTGTGCCGGAAGCGGTGGAATTTAAAGTGCTGGAGGATAAAATTGGGGTGCAGGGAGAACTTCGGGCCTTTTTCCTTTATCGGGGAGAAGGGGAGGAAGAGGAAATCTGCCATTATGAAACAACACTGCCCTTTGCCGGAAGTCTGGACTGCCCTGGTGCAAGGGAAGGAATGATACCGGAGATACGATTTACCTCAGAGGACCGGGAAGTGGAAGTACGGCCAGATTTTGACGGGGAAGAGAGAGTAATCACTTTTGAACAGTGTCTGGATTTGGATATCTGCATTTATGAAGATGAAAAGGTGGATATCCTTTCAGATGTTTACGGTGTGGTAAAAGAAGTGACAGTGATGGAGAAAAATGCCCAGTTCCGCAGGCTGATTACAAGAAGCAGCGGGAAGACCAAGTTGTCCGGGCATTTTTCCAGCGGGGATGAAAAGGCGGCCCTCCACAAAATACTCCACACGGCAAGCTGTCTGCAGATGACGGGGCAGAATATTGCCGAGGGCGGCATTGAGCTTACCGGGGTGGTAAATCTGCAGATGTTTTATGAATGCAGCAATGAGGAAAACAAGTATGGCGTAATTAAAGGAACCATTCCTTTCCAGTATGTGCTTGAGGCAGAAGGAGTCAGCGAAAGCTGTATTTATCCTGTGCAGGCCTTTGTGGATCAGGTGACGGTTGCCATCATTGATAACGGGGAAGTGGATGTGAAATGCGTGCTTTATTTCCGCACCAATGTTTACCAGAAGTGGCAGGAAAAGATTGTGGAACAGATTGTAGTTTCAGAGCCGGATATGGAAAAGATGGCATCACTGCCGGGGATTGCTGTGTATATGGTTAAAGAAGGCGACAGTCTTTGGGATATCGGAAAGCGCTACTATGTTCCGGTTTCCGTTATCAGACAGACCAATGACCTTACATCAGATGAAGTTAAGGCCGGGGATAAGATTCTAATTGTAAAAAATGCCTAGAGACAGAAAAAAGGAGGTACCTGCGATGTGCACGCAATGGCGCCTCCTTTTATACGCAGGAGCAGGTACAAAAACGTCCTGCAGAGCGTACGGATTGAGAGAATGAATTTTTAAGCATGTTCCGGAAACTGCCCTAAAAACGATGGCCGCCGCCTCCGCCGCTGCTGTGTCCGCCTCCACCGCCACGGTGCCCCCCGCCCCCGCTGTGTCCGCCGCTTCCGCCGCTGTTGCTTGGGGGATTGTAAACTTTGGTCTGGCTGCTTAGATGCCTTTTGGGATTGGCAAAGTGAAATTTAGTAGAGGAAGAATTTAAAATTTCCTCTGTTCCGGGCCTGGTAGTGCGGGACATAAGCCTTACCAGACAGTAATTAATCAGCGCCGCAAGAATAAGCGCAAGCAGAGCATTACTTATATATTTCATAGGCTGTGCAATCCGTTGCCCTGATAAAAGCGTATTTATCTGTTCAAAGGCGGTGGAGGCACAGCGGTAATAATCGCCTTCCGAAGCATATCGGTATGAATTGTCAGTAATGGTATTGGCATAAGCGTTTGTAAGTGTTTTATATACGCTGCCGTCACTGAAAATATAAATTTCCCGGTTATCCATATCAATAAGAAAAAGAGTTCCGCTTTCTGCCCCAAACATTTGGTGATAGTAATCACGGGCAAATTGTGAGGTGGAGGAGTTGTTGTAGGAAACAGACTTAAAAGCAGCGTTTCCGTATGTGGTGATGGATTGCATTTGTGAGGCAAGCTGTGTGCGTTCCTCCGGGGTTAGTAATTCTGCCTCATCTTCCAGGACTGTGCAATAGCCTGTTTCTTCATTCTCCCAGGTCAGCGCGTCGGGAGCTGCATGGACGGCTAAAGAAGGCTGGAAAAGGAAAACAGGTATCAGAAGACAGAAAAAAAGAAAGTTGTAAACGGTCGCTTTGTCAGGCACGGTCGTCACCTCCTTTTCTGTCAAACTGGGGAAGCTTCCGGGTGGCAAGTATATTGTATTTTTTAATAATTGACATATTGGTAAGCAGGATACCAAGGAAAGAAACAATTGCGCCTCCATAATACCAAAGGTCGGATACAGGGGCAAAAAGCCGTACAAGCACAGAAACGCCGATTGCCACATCGCCGCTGACAAATCCGGGAAACTTTCCGTTTCCTGTCTCATAGGAGAGCAGTTCATTTACCGTAATCTGCTTTTCTTTCTTTTGACCGTTCTTAGGTTTCCCGGATTGGCGGTGAAGATATCCTCTGTCGTCCATCCGCTTATCCCGTCGTAAAATAGCCGCGCTTTCCATCAGGTAAATAATAAGTGTAAAAGAGGCTAAAATCCCGGAACAGCTAAGAAGTATATCTGGTTTTATGGTAAACAGTCCGTTTAAAAGAAAAAAGATGGGTAGTGCAAGCAGGAAGGTGCCAAACAGGTACTTTTTGATATCAACAGGAATATCTGCCGCGACTTTTCCGCTTTGTCCATTGACTGTGGCATAGGCTATGCGGCCTTCTTTCCGGTAAGACATAAACCAGACCGGATAAAGGACACGCTCCGGTTTTTCACAGAAGGTATGCAGAGTCATGGTGGTGGCAAAGTTATTGCCCTCAGTAGAAAGCCTCAAGTCGGAAAAGGCAGGGGTCTTTTTTATTTTACTGTAACTGGTGGCGTTGGCAAGATTTATGGCGTCATCTTTGTAAAGACTGCTGTCAACATCTGCAGTATCAGCATAAAAACCGCTTAAAAAAGAGGGGGTAAATTTTTTACTGTCCCTTACATTAAAAGGGGCAATCTGCTCGCTGATGCTGTCCGCAAAAGAAGAAGAGGCATCATAGGACAGATCATAGTAGTAAGCGTCAAGATCGCCGCTTAAGTCATATTTGTCCGTATAGGTGTAATTGCCCTTAGAGTAAGACTTTTCTCCCTTCATAAGGACAGGACCTTTCTGGGTAATGCTATATGCCCAATAAGGAACATAAATTCCACGGAAGCCGTCAATATACTTTTCATCCTTTAGCTCATCAGGCGCGAAAATGGCACGTTTCATCCGGGAAATGTATGCCTTCTTGCAGTCCTCTTTTGTCTTTTTAAAGGGGATGATATGGGAAGGCCGCTTTTCTTTTCGGATGCGGCTGTCCAGGATGGTGGACGCACCGCAGAAACTGCAAAATTCAGCGGCAGAGGTGTCTGTACTTAAGATTTCCCCTCCGCATTGGGGACAGGTAAAAACGGTAACATTAAATTCATTGTTATTCCCTGACAGAGAGCCGGACTCTTCTGCATCTTTTTCTTTCGTGATATCATAGGGATTATGGGTGGTAAGGCAGTAATCGCATTTCAGCATTTGGGATGAAATGTCAAATTTCAGATTACCGCCGCAATTAGGACATTCGTACAAAAAATTTTCCCCCTTTGTGTAAAACAATTAAAAACAGGTTCAGGTGATAATAATATATTTATTTTATATTGAAAAGAGAAAAAAGTAAATGGCAGACCTGCAGGATTCACGAAAATCAATTTCCCAAGATTGTTGTGGAAAATTTTAAAGGGAACAGGCACAGGCGAAAAATATTTCTTTGAAAAAATTAAATTTTGTGTCTTGACATTGACACCGTGTTCTGCCTTATGCTGTTTATAAAGCCTGAAACCCAGAAAATATAAGTATGAGATATTGTATCGCAGGTGTTGCCTGTAATATGTGGAGCTACAGGTTTGGAAGCCGGCTTCCAAACCGTCTATTGACGCAGTACCGCAGGCACAGCCGGCGGTATGCGGAGGGATAAAAATGGAGTTGATGACAATAAGTGAAGCAGCCGGGTGTTTTCATGTATCGGCACGAATGCTGCGCTATTATGAAAAGATGGGTCTGCTGAACAGCAGCCGCATGGAAGGTTATGCTTACAGAGTCTATGATGAAGAAGCAATAAGGCGCCTGCAGCAAATTCTTGTGCTGCGGAAGCTGCGGATTCCTGTTAAGCAGATAAAGGTGATTCTGGATGATGAAAACCAAAGGCAGACCATGGAGATTCTGCAAAAGGAAATGGAAGAGCTGGAAGAGGAGATTTTGGCGCTTTCCACCATACAGGGAATTTTAAAGATTCTGGTGTCCAGGCTTGATGATAGTATAAAAAGGCATGTGCGGCTGGAGCTGCTTGAGGATGCTGAAATTATGGAGATAGTTCATGTGCTCCATCCGCCGAAAACAAATTTAAAGGAGGAACAGACAATGAGCGAACTGACAAAGGCAAATGAGGTTTTGGAGGCAAAAATGGATATCCGGGTGGTGTACCTGCCGCCTGCAACTGTGGCGGCAAGCCATTATGTGGGGAAAAGCCCGGAGGATGTGGCAAAAGAGAGAATGTATCAATTTATCAAAGAAAAAAATCTGCCTGTATGCAAACCGGATTTCCGGCTTTATGGTTTTAACAATCCATCTCCGGAAAATGGACAGGAGGAATATGGTTATGAATTCTGGGTGACGGTGCCTGAAGATATGAAGGTGGAGGCGCCTATGGTAAAGAAGAAGTTTCAGGGGGGACTTTACGCGGCTCATGCAATAAAAATGGGAGATTTCCATGAGTGGGGGCCCTTTGTGGAGCGGATACAGAAAAGTGAAGAGTACGAACCCAACTGGAGGGAGCCGGAAGGAATGGGAGGCTGTCTGGAAGAGGAGCTTAATATCTATTCCAATATATTGGAGGGGAAAAGCGCAGCGGAACAGCTTGATTTGCTTATACCTATAAGACGGAAAGGGTGAAAGAAAAGGAGATTTTATCAGAAAATTTTCCTAATACTTTTTGTTGCATTTTGCGTAATTTATCTATATACTAGTTATATACTTATCTAAAGCAGATATACAATATTATGGTATCTGCTTTCTTTTAATAAAATTTTAGTTTGGAAGCAGGGTTTCAGACTTGTTTTTAATGCAGTATTACAGGGAGTGCTGTGATATTGCAGAGAGGATAATCAACTATTAAGAAAGGTTAATATGATGGAAAATATGAATAATGAAAAAAGGGTGCTTCTAATGTTGTCTGGCGGAAGAGATTCCTTTTTGTCTGTATGCCGGCTGATAGAAGACGGATATCAGGTTTTTCTGGTCACCTATGATAATGGGCATATGTCAAAAACAGATAATGTGAAAGTGTTATCTGAGCGGCTTGATCAGATTTTTGGCAGAGACAGAGTAAGGCATATTGGGATTCACTTTATTGCACAGAATATCAGGCCATTATTAAGTAAAGCGTTATATCAGGAGCCTGTTGAACTGTGCCGGGATTATCCACATTTGCTTTTAAGCCAGGTGAATTGTCTGGCATGTCATACGGCAATGTATTTCCATGCCATAGCCTATTGCAAAGCACATGAGATAGATACGATTGCCGAGGGTGCAAGGGAAGAACAAAAGTTTTTTGTGGAATTGCCGGAAATGAAAAAGCGGTATGAAGAGCTTTGTGGGAAATATGGTATTGAACTTCGGCTTCCGGTTTATGATTTAAAGTCTGATATGGAGCGGAAGGATGAACTGGGAGAGTGGGGATTTCTTCCAAAGTCGTATGAACCCCAGTGCTGGTTGGGATGCGCTATGTTACAGGAACTTACAGATGAGCAGAGAAAGAGCCTGACAGATTATTATGATCAGGAGATTGCGCCCAAGGCATCTGGCATGATAAAAAGACTTACCGGTCAGAAAAGGATTCTGGCGGACCGTCCGGTTAAGGGTAGTTATGTGTAAAAAACGGGCGATTGTGGTGCCGCCCTGTATGCTTGCACCAGGACTTCAGGTTAAGACAGCTGTGGATAATAGTGAATGGAGATTCCAATATCTGCAGCTGTTTTTGCGGTATAAAATAGATATTATTCCTTATATCTGTTCAGAATCCAGCTTTAAAGGATATGAAAACGGTCTGTTGCGGAAATCTCACGGCATTGGTTATTATCAAAAAATAGATGGATACGAGGAGCATTGCCGGAACATGGCAAAGCGGATGACAGAGAAGATTTGTGCCATGAAAGAGGGAGGGTATGAATTTGCTGCAATAATGGGCATTGAGCATTCGCCCAGTTGTGCGGTCAATTATATTTATTCCAATAAGGGGATGTTAAAACGGTCAGGGTTGTTTATCACTTCATTAAAGGAGTATCTGACTTTATATAAAGTCGACATTCCATATATTGGCATAAATCGGAAGCATACGCGCAAATCTCTGGAGGCACTGGAAATAAAACTGAAACATATAACGGCTTAGGTCAGTATGGACTGTTATAAAAATTATTTTATTGGGGGAAACAGAAACATATGACGATTACATACAGTATTCAAAATGTTACATCAGGACTGGTTCATACAGTAATGATGCGGAAGTTTTTTCAGATGGTATTTATAGGAAAGGATAAGAAATCTCTGCATATATATACGGCAACAGTTCTGGGAGCAAAGAAGGAAAAGATGATAACCGGTCAGGAGGCCTCATATAAGAATGGGGGAGAAGAATCGGGAGAAAATGGGAATTTATTTGTCAGCGAACTGGGAAAGGTAAAGCCATTTCGCATGAAGTTTGAGTTTGCAGTGGGAAGCTCGGATGACAACGATGTTCTGGATATAAAAAATGAAGATCTGACGTCAAATGGAAAGCATAGCTTTCTGGATGAGGTGGAGTGTATTTGTAATGTATGGGGAAGCAAGTGTGAGGTCATAGAAAACGACCAGAAGAAACTGCTGAAAAGATATAAGGAGATTTGTCCGGAAGGAAGCGTTGCAGACCCTACAGAATCGACAGCCCAATTATCCAGGCATAAGGTTTTATGGACGGAACAAAAGAAAAATGGCAGTGATGAAAGGGATTTTCGTTCGCTGTCAATTGCCGGTGAAGTTGAAAATGTGGATAGTCCGCAGAAGCAACAGGAACGGGATGAAATTGCAATGCGGAAGGCATATACAATAAGTGTTCCAAAAGATATCAGCCTGCCTGACGGGATTGAACTTGTTAACTGGGTTCGTACCACAATTCAGTTTAAATATGTTTTTGACGACACGGACCATAATTATATAATTAAAAAGGATATGGGGGATGATGCAGGTTCCTGCACATTTTTAGCTCCGGATTTTACATGGTATTATTCTCCGGTAATGAAGTCCTATATTGACAATAGAAACTGTATTGTAGAGGTGAAGCGCGGGGGCAGGGGAACCTATGAGTCCTGCCTGTGTCCTGTACAAAAGAATAGAAAGATATTTTACCGGAATGATAAATTCCAGAACAGCATCAATCAGGTGCCGAATAAAATGACAGTAAATTTTCATTACTGGAAAGAGGAAGAAAAAATAAACTATCGTCAGAAATATCGTCTGGCAGTACGTGATATTTTTCCGAAACCTTATGATTTTGACGATATATCGGAAATCAGTATTTTTTTGGATACTTCGGATGAGCATAACAGAGGAAATCGTCAGTTTGTTGCGGGGATATTTTTATCGCTTGCGCTTGCATACGGCATTGACAGCACACGGGTAGGAGAGGTGGAGTACTGCTTTAAACCATTAACATGGATAATGACGGCGGATATCTGGTGGATTGCTTTTTTGGTATTATTTTCGCTTACTTTGATGAACAAACCGGTAAAATTAAGTGAAAAATCAAGAAAAATGCTGAAAATAAGGCGTTGGATATTAATATCATCTGCGATATGGGTTGGGTGGGTATTTGGTATTTTGAGATCGCCAATATCGCAATGGGCGGAGTTCGTAGTAAAATATAAGGAATATTTAGGATGGGGATCAGGGATTTTACTCATAATTCTAGGAAGTGTACATATTTGGTATTTAAACAGCAAGAATGTAAAAATAGGAGGAAAGGGTGTGCTGGCAGATTTATTTGGTGAAGATATATTATAAAAGGATAGTGAAATACCCTGCGGTTGACCGCAGGGTATTTCACTACAAAACCTGATACGTAACCCTTTTCGCCCCGGCACATGATAGCAAATCCTTTTCCGTCTTTGCAAGCATCGGCAAAAATTCCTCTTTTGTTGTAATAACCAGCGTTTCCATTTCTGACTTCATGGAAAGGTTGTTCTCCGATTTATATTTTCTCATTTTTGCAATTTGCTCCTTTACCATATCTCCAAAAGCAAGAAGCTTTGTATCTACATTTTCAGGTTGTTCCCATAGCAGCAGGTGCAGGGATTTTTCCTTTTCGTACTGTCTGAAAAACCTTTGGTAAATATATTCCGTAATATGAGGAACATATATGGCGTACAGTTTAAGAATGTTCAGCAAAGTGTAATATAAGGCATACTGACCGCTTTGACGGTTTTCGATGCCATGAATATCAGGGCGGTAGAGCCGTTCCTTCACGATTTCAATGTAGTTATCACAAAAATCTTTCCAGAACAAATCGTCAATTTCATGTCGGGCAGCCCCGATTTCATATTCATTTAAAAGCCTTGTGGCCTTTGCAATGGTTTCTCTGGTACGCATAATCATCCATCTGTCCATGGGCAGAAGGCCGGATATATCAGGCAGTCTGTCTTTTTTATCCTGCATATGCAGGTGTTCCGTCCATTGGATATCCTGCAGGTGGGAGGTGGCAAATCGGGCGGCGTTCCACAGCTTGGTGAGAAACCGTTTGGATGGGCCAAGGTCTTCCGGTGAAAAAAAGGTATCGGTTCCCAGCTTTGTACCTGCCGTCCAGTATCTTAGTGCATCGGCGGAGTGGAGGGCAATCAGGCTGTCCGGGGAAAGGCTGCTGTTGTTTTTGGATTTGCTGATTTTTTCACCTGCCTTTGCGAGAACAAAGCCGCTGATCATGATATCCTTCCAGGGAAGCCTTCCGGTATGGTAAAGGCTTCTTACAATTGTGTAAAAAGTCCAGGTACGGATGATTTCATGGGCCTGTGCCCGCAGACTCATGGGAACCAGGGAAAGTCCCAGACGCTCGTTTATCTGGGGGGATAAGGAAGAGGCCGCCCAGGTGTCAAAGACAGCGCTTTCAGGGGTAAATTCGCTGCAGCCGCATTTACATGTGCCAAAGTATCTGGTTTCAAGGGGATTTACCGGAAGCTGGTCCGGCCGGGCATAGGCAGCGTTGCCGCAATTTTTACAGTACCATACAGGAAATGGAATGCCAAAGTAACGCTGTCTTGAAATGCACCAGTCCCATTTTAAGTTTGACACCCAGGAAAGATAGCGGCTTTTCATGTGTGCCGGATGCCAGTTGATTTCATCCGCCGCCTTTAAAAAACGTTCTTTTTCTGATAAAACGTCAATGTACCACTGGCGGGAGGGGATAATTTCTATTTCCTGTCCACAACGTTCGTGGACAGATACGGTGTGTGTGATGACTTCCGATTTTAAAAGCAGTCCCCGCTCAAGGAGCAGCCGGATCATTTCCTCTCTTGCGTTGGAAATGGGCATTCCGCCGATATAAGGAACTGTTTTTTCAATGGTGCCGTCAGGTAATATGACTTTCCGGTAAGGAAGGTGATACTGGTCAGCCCACTGTGCGTCTGTACTGTCGCCAAAAGTGGCGCACATAACGGCGCCGGTTCCTTTGCCTGAATCTGCTTTTTCATCTGCTATAACAGGAATTTCAAAATCATACAGGGGAACGCGGGCCATCTTTCCAACATATTTTTTGTATCTGGTGTCGGAAGGATTGACAAACAGGCAGACACAGCCGTATAGCAGCTCCGGGCGGGTGGTGGCAACCGGAATTATATCTCCGTCTGCAGTAAATGGAATATAATTAAACGTTGAAGCACACTCTTTTGTATCAAGCTCCGCCTGGGCAATGGAGGTCTGGCATTGGGTACACCACAAAACAGGAGATTCTTTTGCATAGGCCTTTCCCTGTTTTACCAATTCAAGAAACAGCTCCTGGGTGATTTTTCTGACTGCGGGACTTATGGTGGTATATTGCAGGGACCAGTCAACAGAAAAGCCTAAGGACTTCCACATGGACTTAAAACTGTTTTCATATTTTTCCGTTGTGGCAATACACTTGCTGGTGAAAAGGCTGCGTGGGATTTCCCTGGCAGTGATGGCTTCCTCCCGCTCCACCAGTCGTTCTGTTGGAAGACCGTTGTCATCAAAACCAAAGGGATAAAAGACATTGTATCCCTGCATACGTCTGAACCGGGCAATCATTTCTGTCTGGGTGTAGGAAAAGATATGACCGATGTGCAATGTGCCGCTTACAGTTGGCGGCGGTGTGTCGATGGAATAAATGGGCGCCTTTTTGTCCGAATCAAACTGATAGACTTGCTCTTTGTCCCAAAAATCCTGCATTTGTTTTTCAATGATTTCAAAGTGATAATGTTTTTCCATTAGTTTACCCTCCATTTAAAAGTTTTAATGTGTAAATAGAAGGGCCTTTTGACGTGCTGTTTACGGATACAAAAGTGTATTACAGGCAAAGCCGCTATTTATGCCTGCTGTGCACCTGCTGTGCAGGGACATATTGGCTTAGCAGTAAGCGTTACTTTGTCATTTATGTCTCTGCACATAAAAAAGCCCCAGAGTCATGTTGTCAACTCTGGGGCGAAGGTTATCCGTGGTACCACCCAAATTCAGGAGCAAGTGCTCCTGCTCTTAACCGATGCGGGAAGATAGCGTGCATGTAAGGCGCGCTGTACGTCCGATACCGTTTTCCTGATTACGGTGGAAAAGTCCGTTGAAGCCTACTGGGAAATTCTACTTTGATTTCTGTTGGGTTCACAGCTCAGAGGCTACTTCCACACTTTCTTCACGAAGGTTTTCACCAGCCACCTTCTCTCTGTGCATCCGATAAGTATGTACTCCTCCTCGTCAATGCCTTTCACTGCATCTGGACTCACAAAATCAATTGTATAGCAATGAAATTAATTTCTGTGGTTCCATATATGCTTAATTTTGTATAAGGTTACTACAGACTGGCAGGAAAGTCAAGGGGAAAACCGCAAAAATGATTCCCGTGTGTAAAACTGGTATTTACTAAAAAAATAAAAAATTTCTTTTTGCATGAAACTATTACAGGAGTTAAGATGTCTAATGTTCCAGAAAGGCATCAGGAGGTGAACAATATTGCACTTTTTTTCCAACAAGAAGGGAGAAACAAATAAAAACTTAATAGAGCAGATTATTCTGGAAAAGTATAATCAATATTACCGCCTGGCATATAGTTATGTGCACAATGAAGGAGATGCAGGCGATATTGTGCAGAATGGGGCATATAAGGCTTTGCGGAACAGTCATACATTAAAAAAAGCTGAATATGCTGAAACCTGGGTTTATCGCATCATGTTGAATGAATGCTTCCGGTATCTGCAGCAGCCCCGGCATCTTTCCTTTGAATCTCTGCAGGAGGAAGGGATGGAACAGGGGTATAAAGAAGACATTTATGAGGACATTGACCTTCAAAGAGCGCTGGATGCGCTTCCGGCTCAGGATAAGGCGATTGTTATATTAAGGTTCTTTGAGGACAAAAAACTAGAGGAAATTGCAGATATTCTTGATGAGAATGTCAATACCATTAAGAGCAGGCTGTACCGCAGTATGAAAAAGCTATGCAATTCCTTATCAACGGATGCTGGTGAGAACATTTGTTATTTAAATAATAAAATAGGCAGGTGAGAATATGGTGTATGATTTTCAGAAGTTGAAAGAACAAAACGATTTGGTAGAAAAAAAACTGCAGCCATTAAAAAAAGAATATCACAAGAGAAAAATGACAAAAGAGCAGGAAGAGCAATTGTATCAGAAAATAAGGGAGGCAAAAATGGAGAATAAAAACAAACAAAGACATGGAAGAATGGTTAAATTTGCAGCAGCAGTCCTACTGGCAGGAGCCTTTGTTATTTTACCTAACACATCATCCGGGGTGGCTCATGCTATGGAGCAGATACCAATTATCGGCCGTTTGGTGGAGGTCGTTACATTCCGTAATTATGAATACGAGACAGAGCGGAATAAGGCGGATATTGATGTACCGGAATTAAAGCCGGAAGATTCGTCCGGGGATGGCAGGATACAGGAAAATCTGAACAATACAACAGCAGAAATTAATGCAGAAATACAGGAGATTACGGAGAAACTGATTAAGGAGTTTGAAGAAAATCTAGATGAAGAATGGGGACATCAGGATATTGTGGTCACAAGTGAAGTACTTGCAACAACGGCCGATTATTTTACCTTAAAGCTGATTTGCTATCAGGGCGCAGGTAGTGGATATGAGTGGAATTACTTTTATACCATTGATTTAAATACTGGTAAACGCCTGCAGCTAAAAGATATTTTTATTGATGGGGCAGATTATATAACGCCAATCAGTGAAAATATCAAACTGCAGATGAAAGAGCGGATGGAAGCGGATGAAAATGTTTATTACTGGTTAGATGATGAAATTGAAGAGTGGAATTTTAAGACAATTACAGATGAAACTTCATTTTATCTGAATGAAAATGGCAATGTGGTAATCGGATTTAATGAGGGGGATGTTGCCCCTATGTATATGGGAACGGTAGAATTTGAAATTCCCGACAAGGCGCTGGAGGATATTAGAAAATAAGAAAAGCATAAAAAATGGCATATAATTATTACTTTCTTAAAGAAACAGGACGATATTATACTTATAAACAAAATGTAAAAGTTTTGGCTAAGCAGATATATTATCGCAGAACAATCTGTGACGGCGGGGGTAATATTGTGAAAAATAAATTTTTCACAGGCAAATTTGTGCTTGCGCCCAAATTCGCGGGCTGAGCAGGAATGGAGTTTTATATGAAAATTGGTGAAGCACAGCAAATTTACAGGGAACAGGTAAAGGAATACCGTGCACAAAAGGCGGAACTTTCAAAACAGCTGAAAAATATCCGGTCCCGGATGGAGGGAGCGGCGGATAAGAAGGAGCAGTATGCGTCGGAAGCTGCCACGCTGGAACTGACAATAAATGCTTTGGATGAAAAAGAGGATGAATATCAGGAGTATTTAGATAAGCTGGCAGATCAGTATTGTGCATACTGGAATGCTACAGTAGCAGAACAGCAGGGGGACGCCGCACAGGAGTACGGGGAGGAAATGGGGAAAATTCTTCAAGTGGCCCACCGTATTATGAGAGGCGCCGTTGTGCCTGCATCGGATGAAAAGAAGCTGATGGAATTTAGCGATGAGCTGTACCAGACAGCAAAGAGCATTGGGGCAATGGTTCAGCGCCGGAAGAAGGAAAAATATGATTCCCTCTGGGGAGATGAGGAGAAAAAAGAATATGATGATCCCCAGGAAGTGGCGGAAAATGCAGAAGCTTCCATTGACGGACCGGAGATTGTGGATGTTGCAGATACCATAGCGTCAGTTGGCGCGGGCGGCGGTGAAGCGCAGGCGTGATAAAAGGAAACCTGAAGCGGCGGAGAATAAGCATTGGACGAAGGGGGTTCCAGTATAAAGTTACGGCATAGTATCGATGGCTATGCCGTTTCTATTTGTCTGAATATTTTTGGGAGTTAGGCTGAAAGAATGTTAAGGTTTCCTTAATGACACGAAAGTTGCCGTATGCTATACTGTACCAGAAAAAGGATGCGAAACAGACTAAAAGATTTATATGGCATAATGTAGAGGAAGGAGTAGAAAGAAGATGCACTTTGCAGAGGCAAAGGGAATTTTGTCAGCCCAAAACGGCATGAATCTGTACAGAGGGTGTACCCATGGCTGTATTTACTGTGACAGCCGTAGCCGTTGTTATCAAATCAACCATGATTTTGAGGACATAGAGGTGAAGCAGAATGCGCCGCAGCTTTTGGAAAAAGCGCTGCGTTCCAAAAGAAAAAAGTGTATGATAGGCACAGGCGCAATGTGCGATCCTTATATGCACTGTGAAAAGCAGCTTGAAATGACGAAAAAATGCCTGGAAATTATTGATTATTACGGCTTTGGGTTTGCAGTGCAGACTAAGTCTGACGGGGTGTTACGGGATTTGGAGCTGTTAAAGAGTGTCAATGAAAAGGCCAAATGTGTTGTGCAGATGACCCTTACCACCTATGAAGAAGAACTGTGCCGGATAGTAGAGCCTTGTGTCTGTACAACAAAGAAACGTTTTGAAACCTTGCAGATATTGAAAGAAAATGGAATTCCCACTGTTGTATGGCTCTCCCCCCTGCTTCCATTTATCAATGATACCAAAGAGAATGTGGAAGGTGTCCTGGACTACTGCATAAAGGCAGGTGTACAAGGGGTGATTTGTTTCGGTATGGGACTGACCTTAAGGGAGGGAAACCGGGAATATTTTTATAAGGCCCTTGATAAATATTTTCCCGGTATGAAGGAGAAGTATCAGCGTAAATATGGGTTTGCTTATGAGATTACCAGTGAAAACCACAGCCAGCTGATGGGAATATTCCATGAAACATGCAGAAAAAATCATATTATGAGTAATGTGGGACAGGTATTTGATTATCTGCACTATTTCCCGGAAAATAAGGGATATGAACAGCTTTCCCTTTTTTAAGGGATAAAAGGAAACGGGAATCCATTTTCAGGGTAAAGAAACGGATTCATTCAAAATGCTTCTTAAAGCATTACAAAATTCCTCTGGCGCATCGAATTGCGGCGAGTGGCCGCATCCTTCTATCAGACAAAATTGCTTTTGCGGAGCGTCGATTAAATGATAATAATCCTCCGAATATTTTACCGGAGTTATCCAGTCTTCAGAGCCTGAAATAAATCCAACCGGAACCTGGTATTCAAGTCCGTAATCCAGCACATTGGCAGTCATTATGTAATCAAAAAGCTGTTGGTTTAACGCAATATATTTGTCCAAATTTCCTGCCTGCTTTAAAAACCAGCGCAAGTCATCCACTCCCATATAAGGAGATACAATTCCTTTCCATATCGTATTGGCTTCCCTGGGAACCGTATGATATCTGCCGGTCTGTTTTCTTAAATCCATCATGCTGGTCAGGGTTTTCTGACTGACATACTTCTTATATGCCATTTCCAAGGCGCTTGTATCATCCCCACTGGCAGCAGCTTTTTCCAATGCGTCCTTATAGCTGTAAATATCACTTTCTATGGAAACAACCTGGCCCACACCTATGTAAGCTTTGACCTTCTCCGGGTGATTAATTACATACTGGCTTCCCAGCATTGTCCCGTAAGAATGTCCAATAATAATTACCTTCTCTGTGTTAAAGCGTTTGATTATATAAGTGACAAGCTCATCCAGATCAGATTGCGCCTGTTCAAATGATGCGGTTTCATTTTGGAAATCCTTTTCTGCGTTTTTGAAATAGGTTCTGCCGCAGCCTCTTTGGTCCCAGCTTACCACTGTATATTCATCTGTAAGATATTTTTGAAAGGTATAATTTATAAATGAATCAGGGCTGGAAGGTCCTCCATGAAGATAAATAATTACAGGATTTTCAACATTTTGCCCCTTAATAAGCAGATATTGTTCCTGTCCCCCAAGCGTCACGTATCTTCCTTCGTCCACGCCTTTATCAGTATGAATGAAGGAAGTGATATAATTGAAATTCCGGCATCCAATAATAACAGTAACCAGACCTAAAATAGCAATAAAAATGGTATTTATAACCCATTTTGCAATACGGAGAAAAACAGGTTTGTTTTTTGTACTGTCGGATATTTCTTTATAGTGACCCAAATGGATGCCAATGTGTCCAATGCCCAGAATGATTGTTGAGATGATAAGGAATACATTGCATCCATAAACACCAAGGAAAAAGAATGCGCACACTGGTAAGGCTGCTCCCGCAACAGGAACGCCGCAAATGCTTCTGTAAAAATCAGACATAGATTTTCTGCTTTTGAAATACCGTATCCAGAAAACCTCATACAAAAGCATAAGTAAAAATGAAATTAACAGCCAAATGGACCATATAGAATGAAGCCTTACATTGAAATCGGAAAATATCAGTACAAAGCAGCATACGGATGCCTGGCCGATTTTCTCCATAATCCGCAAAAACCTGTTTTCATTTTGAACATATTGCATGTAATCTTTGGGCTGGTTTTTTGTCCAGATAATATTTGGTATAAATAACATTATAAGATAGATAAGTCCTACATATGAAAATCCAAAATGAATCATTTTAATCCCCTCCTGCATACCCCAGGCAACGCTTGCAGTACATACATCTCCTGTACGATTAAAGTTTTACCAGATTAGCTATATTTACTGTCCGGCTTCTATTTTAGCAGAAATTTTCTTACCAGTCTATCTGGAAGATTATAAATTCTTTGGCCGGGGCTTTTTGATTATACTGTAAATATGTCTTTTTTACTTTAGGAGGAAACTTATGGGAAATGTATACGGTTATGTGCGTGTCAGCACAAGGGAGCAGAATGAGGACAGGCAGATGGTTGCCTTAAATGAGGCGCAGGTGCCGGAAAAGAATATTTACATGGACAAGCAGTCAGGTAAGGATTTTAACCGGCCTATGTACAGGCAGCTTTTAAAAAAGTTAAGGGAGGACGATTTGCTTTATATCAAAAGTATTGACCGGCTGGGGAGAAATTATGAGGAAGTACTGGAACAGTGGCGGCTTCTTACCAAAGAAAAGAAAATTGATATAGTGGTAATTGATATGCCGCTTTTGGATACAAGAAGAGGAAAGGATCTGATGGGGACTTTTTTAAGCGATATTGTGCTGCAGGTGCTTTCTTTTGTAGCGGAAAATGAGAGAAAAAATATCAGGCAACGGCAGAGGGAGGGAATTGATGCAGCTAAAAACCGGGGCGTACAGTTTGGAAGGCCCCAGGTACCGCTGCCCGATAACTTTGTACAGATTTATAACCGGTGGGTGGTGGGAGAAATTGGGGGAAGAGAAGCGGCGGAATTGTGCGGGATGCCAATTACTTCTTTTTACAGGAAAGCAAACAAACGCAGGGAAGAGCATGGGTACAGATAAGGAACAGTCTTGAAATAACTTGTGCATCTGACTTGTATAAATTTCCATAGCCGTTGTTGTCATCAGTCGCCGTTAAGAGAGAATTTAGAAAAGAATACAAAACAGAGGAGAAACGGACAGGGATTTATATTATGAGTATGCTTGAAACAAATAATAATATTATATATAATGAAAACATAAAGATCAGCATAAGAAATTTATATAGTAAGGCGGAAAGTCATGGGGCAGGAAAATAGGAAAAGGGTATATTTGATAACTGGAATTACCGGTTTTATTGGAAGGAAGCTTGCAAAAGATTTACTATCCGGGAAGCAGGAATGTTATAAGGATGTCCGGATTATTGGTCTTGGAAGGGACAAAAACAAAATGCTGGCATCTTTTTCTGATAAGGAGCATTCAGATATTTCATTTATAGAAACAGATTATAGTGATTACAGGCAGATTCTCAGGCAGATTGACGGTCAGGTGGATTATGTGATACATTGCGCCTCTCCCACAGCTTCCGCATATATGATTTCCAACCCGGTGGAAACGGCGGACTGCATTGTTGCAGGAACCCGCAGCGTGCTTGCGCTTGCCAAGGAACTTTACATAAAGAGCATGGTCTTTCTTTCTTCTATGGAAGCATATGGAACGGTAGCGGATATTGGAAGGGCAAGAACGGAGGAAGAACTGGGGGATATTTCACTGACCTCCGTCCGAAGCTGCTACTGCCTTGGTAAGCGGATGGCGGAGCACTATTGCAGTATTTTTCAGCAGGAATATCAGGTTCCGGTTAAAGTGGCAAGGCTTTCCCAGATTTTTGGCACAGGGGTGCGGCCGGATGATAACCGGGTCTATATGCAGTTTGCACGCGCAGCAGTGGAAGGGCGGGATATTGTGTTGAAAACACAGGGAACTTCCATGGGAAATTATTGTTCTTCGGATGATGCGGTAAGGGCCATTTTAACTATACTGGAAAAGGGACGGGATGGGGAAATTTATAATGTGGTGAACGAAGCAAATACCATGCGTATCCGGGATATGGCGCAGATGGTGGCTTTACAGGCAGCAGGGGGGAAAATAAAGGTAAAGATAGAATGTGAGGATATCCAAAAGACAGGATATGCGCCGGATACAGGGTTACGGCTTTCGGGGGAAAAACTAAGAAAGCTTGGATGGCAGCCGGTGAAAGGTCTAATGGAAATGTATCAGGAGATAATACAGGAAATCTCCTGTCCGGAATCCGGAAGATATGGAACTTAAAACAGGAGAACAGGGATGTTTAAAATAGAGGGAAAAGTAAACGCGGCGCTTTGCTATGCCAAAGTGGTGGAAGAGGAAGCGGTTGAACAGATAAGAAGGATGTGTGATTATGAGTTTACGGAAGGGAGCCGGATAAGGATTATGCCCGACGTCCATGCCGGAAAGGGCTGCACCATTGGAACCACAATGACGATAACAGATAAGGTGGTTCCCAATATTGTGGGTGTGGATATTGGCTGCGGCATGTATACGGTAAGTCTGGGCAAGGTGGAGATTGATTTTGAAAAGCTGGATGAAGCCGCTCATTTTGTGCCCTCCGGCATGCACATCTGGGAGGGCAGGCAGGAGCGGTTTGATTTGCAGAAGCTTGCCTGTTACAGAAGTCTTAAAAATACCAAATGGCTGGAGCGCAGCCTTGGGACTTTAGGAGGCGGCAATCATTTTATAGAGGTAGACCAGGCTAAAGATGGAGCCAAATACCTGGTTATCCATACAGGCAGCAGAAATCTGGGCAAGCAGACAGCGGAAATTTATCAGCAGCTTGCCATAGACCTAAATAAAGGAAAGGAGACATACTTCCAGCAGAGGGATGAAATTATCAGAACCTATAAGGAACAGGGGAGAAGAAATGAGATTCAGGGAGCGCTAAATGCTATTGCATGGGCCAAAAGAGAAGCCACTATGCCGGAGGATCTGTGTTATTTATATGGTTCTTATTTGGATGACTATCTTCATGATGTGGAGATTTGTCAGGAATTTGCAAAACGTAACCGGGAGAAAATTGCGCAGGTACTGCTTATGCGGACAGGGATAGAAGGCGGAGAGGCTTTTCATACCATTCACAATTATATTGATACGGAAGAAATGATATTAAGAAAAGGCGCTATTGCCGCCCATAAGGGGGAAAAGGTGCTGATACCTGTTAATATGAAAGACGGAAGCGTGCTGGCAAGGGGCCTTGGGAATCTTGAATGGAATTTTTCGGCCCCTCATGGTGCAGGCAGGCTGATGTCAAGAACAAAGGCAAAAAGTGTTTTAAGCATGGAAGAGTATCAGAGCATGATGGAGGGGATTTATACCACTTCCGTAAACGAAAACACACTGGATGAAGCGCCTATGGCATATAAGTCTCTGGCAGATATTATTGATGTGATCCGGGAGTCTGTGGAAGTGATTGATGTGATGAAGCCTTTGTATAATTTTAAGGCGGCGGACTGAAATTTTGTATAGTGTTAAATAAAGTGCGTAAGTGATTAAAAATGATATGAAACTTACACACTTTATTTTTCTGCTGGACTATATGTCTAATGACAAAACCTTCCCAGCATAGTAAGCTGTAAGTATAAGGGGAAATGTCGCAAGTGATATGTGTAAAGGGAGAAGCCAATGGGGATTGTCATTGATTTAAGAATTATTCCGTCACGTATTCATCCGGACAGGTGGAAAAGTGTATATATGGAAACACTGCAGTTGGTTGAAGCCTATGAATTTATGGATCGGGTGGTGGGGGAAAGAAACGGATTGCAGTACGATTATGCGGAAAGAACAAAGAATAGAAAAAACCTGTTTGGAACAGGGGCAGAGGGCTGGCATTCTGTTGGGGATATGCAGACAGGCTGCAACACAGATGACTTTGCGCTTTTGGGCAATATCCAGGCCTATCAGCCCAAGGAAGCGCAGACAGATAAGGGGGAAGATATTCTGCTGGACGAGTTTTACGGCCTGGAAATGTCAGGAGGGCCGGCTGGCAGCATCAATATATGGGGAGGCAGCACAAACGGCCAGGACAGCCATATTTATCTGCTGGCGGTTGCATGTCTGATTGTGGACCGTCTGCCTGAGGCGGCGATGGTATCAGGAAGTATTTCCGCCGGTCAGTGCCAACGTGCAGTACGGTGGGCGAACCGGCATCTTTCCACGCCGGTCCATTTGCCGGATACCGGGTGTAGGGAGAAGCTGCTTAGGCGTCTCCGGAAATCTTCACTGTCTGCAGAACAGGTTCTGGAGGCTTTTTATGGGCTGACCATTGAGGCAAAGGATAAAGGTATGGGAGACTTTTTGAGAAAAGAGCTTAAAGAGGAAGAATACCGGGATTACTATCAAAAACGGCTTGGCATGTATCATATTGGTCAGAGAGGGTTTGTTACCACGATGAAGGAATATCTGGAAATGGGGTTTGCCTTCAGGGGATTGTGTGAAATGGCAGTAAATGCGCCGGAGGGATCAGGCGTGTATCCGGAGGAATTTCTTCGGCGTGTGATGGAATCGAAGCTGCATATAAAGGATAAAGTGACCGGAGACTTTACCCGTTTTGCCGCATCCGTACCGGAAAGCGAAGAGGTGGAGGATATTGGAGGAATTATAGAAAAAACCTTAGGACTGCTGTGCGGGGCGGAGAACCGGAATGTAAATGCGTATTATCCTCTTGAAAAAATCCGGGCTGACTGTCAGGAGGTTTTTGGTGACCGCTGCAATGTGGATGAAACCATTGACCGGCTGCTTGCCGCAGATGGGGAGGATTCCGACAGGAAAATGCTTCAGAGGCTTTTTTACGATAATGTGGACAGCTTTTTCAGGCAGGATATGCTTTCACAAAAGAAAAAAGCAATCCCAGGGAACCTTCCCGAAGGGAGCGGATGTGACAATGCAGATAAATGTGCCCATATACACAAAGAAAAATATCATATGAATGCTTACAGGGATTTAAAAAATTTTTTTGTGGGCTGCACAATCCGGCCGGAGCTGGATAAGGACTTAACCAAAAATTTCCAGATGATACGTTATTTTGCTGAAGCTGAGTTTGAGGAATTTCGGGCCTGGGACAGAACAAAGAGGGAAAATTTTTTTATAAATAACAATAAATTTCTGCTTTTGTCAAAGGAAGTATGGGACAGAATTTTTGACAGGGTGATGGATGATGCCTATATTATCCGGTTTTATGGAATTTTTAATGTGAACTGCTATCAAAGCGGCGGCTATAATTTTTGTAAGAATATACTTACGAATTTACAGGCGCTTGACTACTATTGGGATAAGGCGGCAGGGAAAAATAAGCCTGCGGAATGAAAGGGGAAATGATTGTGGACGAATGGGGGTTATATTCAGGCATTGATTTGGTGCGGACAGGCAGCCATTTAAAAAGGCTGATAAAGCAGCAGGGGTATCCGGTGAAGGATATTCAGAAGCTGATGAATTTGTCATGTCCCCAGCCGGTATACCGTTGGTTTAAAGGGCAGGTGCTGCCATCGGTAGAACACTTATATGTGTTGTCTAAGCTGCTGGAGATTCATATGGAAGAGCTGCTGGTTCCCCAACAGGAACAGGTGTCTGCATTTCGATGTACAGACCCAGGGAAGCGGCTGTTCTTTTACTGGAGTATAATCCATCAGGGAACAAAATAGAAAAATGGCAGATTCCAGTACGATTCCGGCATTTGACGATTGGATTGCGGCAGCATACGTATGCGTATCTTGCCGCATTTTTTTGCTTATGATATAGTAAGGGACAGTTACCTGCTGGACCTATGGGGAGGGGAAGGTGATAGATTGAAGATTACCATTAATGTAGATGAAAATGTCAAAGATATAGAGATTACGGTGTCCTGTGGAAAACTGACGCCGGAGATTGAAAAGCTGCTTGCCACTTTACGGATTTTGGATAAACAACTGATGGCGGTTAAGGAGGGAGAGGTTTATCTTCTGGATGTCTCCAAGGTAATTTTTTTGGAATCAGTGGACAGGAAAACGTTCGTCTATACAGGAGACGAGGTTTATGAATCCAGTTTGAAGCTTTATGAGCTGGAGCAGCAGCTTGTTGAATATGGTTTTTTTAGGGCAAGTAAATCCTGCCTGATTCAGCTGCAATATATCAGATCTTTGAAAGCTGATTTGAACAGGAGAATCAAGGTTACGCTGGAAAACGGAGAACAGATTATCGTTTCCAGACAATATGCAGAAGAACTGAAAAGGAAGCTGGGGGTAAAAATATAATATGGAAGAGAGAAAAACAATATTTGACTATATAGGACAGATTTTTCAGGTGTTTGGTTTCTCCATGATAGTTCTGAATATATTCTGTCTGCTTTTTGGAGAGGATGCAAGTGAATTTTCGAAAATGTTTTCTTTGGGGAAAGAGGGGCTTAGCGTGCCTACGATGCTGCAGTTTTTTTCGGTGGCGGTATGGGTGGTCTTTTTAAGATTTTTGTTTTTTACAGATGTGATTATCAGGAATATGCGCACGCTTTTCCGCAGCATAGGCATGGTGTTTATGATACTTGTAGTTATGGTGGTTTATATATTGGTTTTTGACTGGTTCCCGGCGGATATGTGGATACCATGGATTATGTTTTTTGGATGTTTTGCCATATGCTTTGTTGTCAGCACTGCCATTACGGTATTAAGAGAACGGATGGAAAACAAAAAAATGGAGGAAGCGCTGGAACGGTTAAAAATGAGAGGAGAAGGAAAGGAATGGAAATGAAGAAAAAGGGCGGCACCGCCGTTTTAAGCAGGAATGGCAAAATACTGGGAAACTGTCAAAGCGGCAGTGTAAGCCTGAGAGAAAATTATGTGATAAAGGCATCTGGCATTGTACAAAGGTTCGGAGAGCGGGAAGTGTTAAAAGGGATTGATCTTGCAATCTGTCCGGGAGAAATTTTTGGACTTCTGGGTCCTTCAGGCGCAGGAAAGACTACGCTGATTAAAATACTGACCGGGCAGCTGAAACAGACGGCAGGGGAAGCGGCGCTTTTGGGAAAAGACGTTAGAAGAATGGGGAATACGGTGCAAAGACTTGGGATGATGATGGAGGATTCAGGTTTGTACGAGAGACTGTCCTGCTACGATAATCTGAAGCTGTTTGCAAGAATTTATGGCGTTTTGGATGATAAGATTGACGAAGTGCTGGAAAGAGCAGGACTGGGGGAATGTAAAAAGCGGCCTGTGGCAAAGCTGTCAAAGGGAATGAGGGGGAGACTGTCTTTGGCGAGAGCGGTTCTGCATGAGCCGGAAATCCTTTTTCTTGACGAACCCTCCAGCGGCCTGGATCCGGCAACAGCAGCCCGGATTCATGAGCTGATACAAAAGGAGCAGAAAAGGGGAGCGGCAGTATTTCTGACTACCCATAATATGGAGGAAGCTTATAAGATATGTGACCATGTGGCGCTGCTTAATGAAGGAAAAATTGTAGAATATGGAGAACCAAAGGAAATATGCCGTAAATATAATCATCAGAATCAGCTGCATATAAGGCTCTATGATGGAACCTGTCTTTGTCTGGCAAACGACAAAAGGGCAGCAGATACCATAAGGGATTATCTGGCGGCTGAAATGGTGGAGACAATCCACTCCACAGAGCCAAATCTGGAAACGGTGTTTATGGAGCTGACAGGAAGGAGATTTGAATAAATGAGAAATATGACCGCTATTTTGCGCAAGCAAATTAAGGATACGTTAAAAAACAAGGAAATATTGATACAGTTTGTAATGTTTCCGGTACTGGCTATAATTATGAAAAATGCAGTCAGCATTCCTAGCATGCCGGAAAATTATTTTGTAAATCTGTTTGCCTCCATGTATATCGGTATGGCGCCGCTGGTTAGCATGGCGGCGGTTATTGCAGAAGAAAAGGAAAAAAACACCCTGAAAGCGCTTATGATGTCAGGGGTAAAGCCCTGGGAATATTTTGCAGGAATCGGAATTTATATCTGGATGGCCTGTATGCTGGGCGCTTTGGTGTTTGGAGTGACGGGAGACTATAAAGGAACCGCCGGGGCTGCTTTTCTGGGTATAATGGCAATGGGAGTTTTGGTTTCCATGCTGATAGGCGCTGCCATTGGAACCGCAAGTACAAGTCAGATGATGGCCACTTCCCTGACAGTGCCGGTGATGCTGGTGTTTGCGTTCCTTCCCATGCTTGCAGCCTTTAATGAAACCATAGAGCAGGTTGCAAGGGCAGCCTATTCCCAGCAGATTAATATGTTAATAGGACAGGTGGAGCATTTAAGGGTAAGCTTTGAAAATGTTTTTGTAATTGGATTCAATATGCTGGCAGCTTTTTTGTGTTTTGGATATGCCTATAAAAGATGCGGGCATCCTTCTTTTTGAATTTGGAGAATACGCTGGTTTTTGCTCCCACGGAATTTCAGACTGATATCATAGAGATCCTGGTCAAATTCTCCATCCACCAGAATATCAATATAACGCAGCATTTCATCTGTGACTTCACAGTGGGCGCGGCCTTTTGGATCTAAAAGATCAGACTCGTAAGTGTATCCTGTGTAACACCAGATATTCTTCTGCGGAAACCGCTCCTTGCACTGGCAAAGCAATGGCACAAGCGCCCTCTGGTTGGAGAGCTCCATAGGCTCTCCGCCCAAAAGGGACAGGCCGCTGATATATTTCGGTTCTAAGGACTTTAAGATGGTTTCCATGGTTTCTTCCGTAAATTCTTCTCCGTAATCAAAATCCCATGCCATTTCGTTAAAACATCCTTTGCACCTGTGGGTGCAGCCTGATACAAACAGGCTGGTTCTCACCCCCAGACCATTGGATACGTCGTAATATTTGATGTTGGCGTATTTCATAACTTTTCCCCATTCCTGCCCCAGATTCCGGTGTTTTATAAGTGCATGACGCGCTCTTTGATTTCCTGGGTGCGCCCCTGATTCCAGAACTGGGTTCCGATGTAGCCGCAGGTGCGTCTTGCCACATTCATTTTGCTCTGATCCTGATTTTTGCATTTAGGGCATTCCCAAATTAGTTTTCCATGTACGTCTGAGATAATATTGATTTCCCCGGTATATCCGCAGACCTGACAGTAGTCGCTTTTGGTATTCAGCTCCGCATACATAATATGGTCATAAATATGCTGCATAACAGACAGTACCGCTTCCACATTATCCTGTAAATTGGGCACCTCCACATAGCTGATGGCTCCTCCCGGCGACAGCTCCTGAAACTGGGACTCAAAGGTGAGCTTGTCAAAGGCATTGATCGGTTCAGTTACATGCACATGGTAGCTGTTGGTGATATAATTTTTGTCAGTGACGCCGGGAATAATTCCAAACCGTTTCTGCAGACAACGGGAAAACTTGTAAGTGGTGGATTCCAAAGGCGTCCCATAAAGGCTGAAGGAAATATTTGTTTCCGCCTCCCATTTTTTACAGGTGTCATTTAAATGGTGCATTATCTCTAGGGCAAAAGGCGTTGCTTCCGGGTCTGTGTGGGATTTTCCGGTCATGTAGCGGACACACTCGCACAATCCCGCATAGCCAAGGGAGATGGTGGAGTAGCCGCCGTAAAGCAGCTTATCAATCGTCTCCCCCTTTTTTAACCTTGCCAGGGCGCCGTTTTGCCATAAGATTGGCGCCACATCGGAAGGGGTTCCTTTCAGACGTTCGTGGCGGCACATAAGGGCGCGTCTGCAAAGGGTAAGGCGTTCTTCCATAATCTGCCAGAATTTTTCCATATCACCGCCGCAGGAGCAGGCAATGTCAACAAGATTTAAGGTGACAACGCCCTGATTAAAACGTCCGTAAAATTTATATTGTTCCGTTTCATCTTTATAAACAGTAAGAAAAGAGCGGCAGCCCATACAAGGGTAACAGTTGCCGTCTTTTAATTTTTTAATAATTTTTTCGGAAATATAGTCAGGAACCATGCGCTTGGCGGTGCATTTCGCAGCAAGCCTGGTCAGTTCCCAATAAGGGGTTCCCTCTTCAATATTATCCTCTTCCAGAACATAAATCAGTTTTGGAAAAGCAGGCGTAATATAGACGCCCTGTTCATTTTTAACGCCCTGAATTCGCTGTAAGAGCATTTCTTTGATAATTAGCGCAAGGTCATCTCTGGTCTGTCCTTCAGGCACTTCATTCAGATACATAAATACGGTAACAAAAGGCGCCTGGCCGTTGGTGGTCATCAGGGTAATTACCTGATACTGTATCATCTGTACTCCCTGTTTGATTTCCCGCAGAACACGCATTTCCGCCAGCCGTGCAACCAGGTCATCGGAAGGGTTCATTCCCTGGGCCTCCAGGTCCTGACGTACCTCAGCCTGGAATTTTTCCCTGCTTACCTGTACAAAGGGGGCAATGTGGGATAAAGTGATACTTTGTCCGCCGTACTGACAGCTGGCAATCTGGGCGATTGCCTGGGTTGCGATGTTGCAGGCAGTGGAAAAGCTCCGGGGCTTGTCAATCATAGTTTCACTGATAATGGTACCGTTTTGGAGCATATCCTCCAGGTTTACCAGACAGCAGTTGTGCATGTGCTGGGCAAAGTAATCTGCATCATGAAAGTGAATCAGCCCCTGCTCATGGGCGTCCACAATATCAGGAGGAAGGAGAAAACGCCGGGTGATGTCTTTGCTGACCTCCCCTGCCATATAGTCCCGCTGCACGCTGTTGACGATAGGGTTTTTGTTGGAATTTTCCTGCAGGACTTCTTCATTGTTGCACTCTAACAGAGATAAAATCTGTTCATCTGTGGAATTGGATTTGCGCACCAGCTCTCTTTTGTAACGGTAAGTGATATAGTTTGCCGCCAGCTTGTAGGTTTTCTGCTTCATGATTTCTTCTTCCACCATATCCTGGATTTCTTCTACGTTGGGGCTGTGTTTTAGTTTGGAGCACAGACGGGTTACGTTTTCCACAACAACGCCAATCTGTCCATCGCTTAAACGCTGGTTTTCCTCAACACTTGTGTTGGCTTTTTTAACAGCATCCTCTATTTTTACCGCATCGAAAGTGACTTCAATTCCGCTTCTTTTGATAATATTCATGTGAAACAACTCCTTCCGCTTTGTTACTGTATACCTATATGTAGTATGTACGCCTTCTTCAAGGGGCGTATTTAGTATTATAGCGTACCCGTAAAAATAATCAAGTAGGTTAGGTTACAGAACGGAAGAAAAATTAAATAAAATAATTGTAATTTTTATCCGTTTTGAGGCGACTGAAAAGACAGTTATACTATGATTAATGGTTAATTGTGACAAAAAATACCGAAAAACCTTATTTGGGTGATTTGTTGAAAAACAGCCGGGGGGCATGTTAAAATAATTAACAGAGAGAAATGATTTGTAACAGTGAAGGCGCCTGGTGTGTTATGACAGATTCTCCCGCATAAGGAATTAAGTTACAAAGGTGGTGATATTATGTTGCGTATTGGGGTGTGCGACAATGTAAAGGCCTGTGTGGAAGAAGTTGCGGCGGGCATTGAAGGCTGGGCGTTAATCAGAAATATGAATGTTCAGATCATGAAGTTTGGAAGTGGGGAGGAAATATTATTTGACCTGGAGAATGCAGGGGATTTTGCGGCGGTTTTTATGGATATTGAATTAAGCGGGATTAACGGGCTGGAAACGGCGGCAAGAATCCGGAAACAGAACCGGCTGGTAAGTATTGTGTTTGTATCCGGCCAAAAGAGATATTTTAACCAGATGTTTGAGATTTTTCCTTTTCAGTACATAGAAAAACCTGCAAAAAAGCCGAAGGTTTATGAGGTGCTTGACCATATACTGGAGGAACAGCGGTTTTTGTATGAAAGCTTTTCCTTCAGGTATAACCGTAAGACATTCAATATCTGTCTGGGGGAAGTGCTTTATTTTGTAAGTGATAAGCGGAGAATACGGGTTTTTATGGAGGATGGCAGAGAATATGTTTTTTATGAAAAGCTGGATGTGCTTGAAAAAACACTGTCCGCCTACAATAACCGTTTTTTGCGGATCCACAAATCCTACCTTGTAAACAATGGGCAGATTGAGCAGTCCTATGCAAAGTCTGTAACCATGCGCAATGGCCATGAGCTTCCAATAAGCAGGGAAAGAAAATGGGTGATTGAGTAAAAAATTACATTGACAGGCACTATTTGTTACAGAATAAGGAACAATGGGTGAAAGCGTATATAATGATAAGTGTTCTGAAAAAGAAATCTATAAATTCTCTTGTATGGGCAGGGTTTTCCCTGCCTGTTGTCTGTGCCGGAGCATGATTAAAATTATTAATATTTTGTAAAAATATTGAAAAACTATAATTGTTTAGATAAATCATTTTGGCGGTTGGTTTTCGAACGAACCTTCTTTCTATACAATAATTTTTGGACTTTTATTCCAGAGCGTGACTGAAAAATGATTCCCGTAACGCATTTTTCATATACGCCCAAAGACGGGAGGATGCAGCTTGAAAGTAGATTATAAAGACCTGGGAATAAGGATAAAAAAGAAAAGGGAGGAAATGAGGATGTCTCAGGCAGAGCTAGCATCTTTAGCAGATCTTTCAACACAACATATAAGTAATGTTGAAAATGCAAGAAGCAGAGTAGGACTTGAAAAGCTGGTGGCAATAGCCAATGTGCTTAACTGCTCTGTGGATGAACTGCTGTGCGGCAGCCTGAAGGCAGGGTGCAGATCCATATACAGTGACGAGGTGGCAGAGATTATCGAAGATTTTTCAGATGCAGAAATGCGTGTGCTTCCGGTGTTCTTGAGGAATCTGGATGATATGTATAGTATGCTTAAGCGTACACTGGATGAAAATAGGAATGAATAAAAGGGGAAGCCCGCAGGAATTATTGTTCTTGCGGGCTTCCCTATTAGGTGGTTTACGTAAGGACCGGCCTCACCTTATGATAAATAATATTACCTGCAGGGGTATAAAAATTGACATGCACAAAAGATAAGGGGTGGCAGGGATGCTGAGTATAGCGATATGTGATGAACAAAAGCGGTATGCGGAAGATTTGGAGTGGTGTATCAGTGTGTGGGCTGTTAATTCAGGAATCAATGTGAAAGTAAAAAGGTTCCAGAATGGGCCCTCTCTTTTATCTGAGTTCCAGAGAAAGGGAATGTTTGATCTTTTGTTTTTGGATATTGAAAAAGGAAAAGTAAATGGTCTGGAAATAGCGGCAAAAATACGGGAAACAGACTATATTGTGTCCATTGTTTTTATCTCAAGGCATGATGATTTTTATAAAGAAGCATATAATCTTCACCCGTTTCATTTCCTGCATAAGCCCATAAGCCCTGCTAAAATAGAGGAAACGCTGGATGATTATATGAAATTAAGGTATCAGGATATTGAACTTTTTACTTTTGTGGTTAATAAGGCCCGGTATAATTTGAGATTGAATGATATTGTTTATTTTTACAGTGAGCGCAGGCATGTGAATGCGGTCTGTGTGGATAAGAAGTATTCTTTTTATGGGAAGCTGGGGGATGTGCAGGATAAGCTGGAAGAGAAAACCACACGTTTCCTGCGGATACACCAGTCTTTTCTGGTAAATATGAAATTTGTGAAAGAGTATCACTATAATGAGCTGGTCATGTACACGGGAGAAGCTTTGTATATCAGCAAGGAAAACCGGAAGAAGATGCGTGACATACATATGAAGCTGTTGGAGTAAGACATCTGCTGTCAGGAGAGGCGCAAAACGGGCAGATAGCAGGAATCAAATGAAAGTGAAGGAGGAAAACTACTTGTGTGGAAGAGCCATGCAGGTAGTCTTTTTGTTGTGATATTTATTCTTGTGTGTTAGAATAAATACTGGTACACAGTTTGTCTATGCGTTTGCAGACAGCTTTTTAATACAGTGAAAGCAGCCAGACAATGAAAAATGAGAGGTTTTCGTAATGAAATTGCTTAGTGCGGTGGTTCCCTGTTATAATGAGGAAGAGAATATTGCCGACTTTTATTGGGAATTTATTAAGAATGAGGCTTATTTTCTGGAAAAAGAAGTGGAGCTGGAGTTATGGTATATTGATGATGGATCCAAAGACCATACGGTAGATGAGATAAAGAAATTGTGCCAGGCGGACAAGCGGGTGCATTTGCTTTCTTTCTCAAGAAATTTTGGCAAGGAGGCGGCGATTTATGCAGGGCTGGAAAAGGCAAAGGGGGATTATGTGGTCTTTCTGGACGCTGATTTACAGGACCCTCCGTCGATTCTGCCGGAAATGTATGAATATCTGGAACAGGGATATGATTCGGTGGCTACCAGACGGGTAACTCGGAAGGGAGAGCCGCCCATCCGGTCTTTTTTTGCCAGAATGTTTTACCGTCTTATGAAAAAGATTTCCCGGACGGAAATTATGGATGGGGCAAGGGATTACCGGCTGATGACCAGACAGGTGGTGGAAGCCATTCTTTCCATGCCGGAGTATAACCGGTTCAGCAAGGGGATTTTTGGCTGGGTTGGGTTTGAAACCAAGTGGCTGGAATTTGAAAATATAGAGCGGAAAAAGGGAGAGACGAAATGGTCTTTCTGGAAGCTTTTTCTTTATTCGCTGGACGGTATCACGGCTTTTTCCACAGCGCCTTTGGCCTTTGCCGCGTTTATGGGCGTATTATTCTGTCTTGCAGCCTTTGCGCTGATTATTTTTACGATTGTAAGAAAAGCGCTGTTTGGCGATCCTACTTCCGGGTGGCCGTCGCTGGTGTGTATTATTTCACTAATCAGCGGCGTACAGCTTTTTTGTCTGGGAATTGTGGGACAATATCTGGCCAAAACGTATATGGAAGTAAAAAGAAGGCCAATCTATCTTGTGAAAGAGGAAATTTAGATGAAAAAGCAGGATGCCCTTGTAAGCATTATTGTGCCGGTATATAATGCAGGCGCTTATATAGAAGAAACGATTGCAATGGTGTGCGCCCAGACCTTTGGAAACTGGGAGCTGATACTGGTGGATGACGCATCTTCTGACGACAGCGTAAAAAAGATAGAGAGTTGTATCAGGGAGGAAAGGGTCCGCCTGATTAAGAAGCCTCTCAATGAAGGGGCGGCGAGGGCAAGAAATACAGGAATTGCGGCGGCGAAGGGCCGTTATGTGGCTTTCCTTGATGCAGATGATATCTGGAAGCCGGATAAGCTGGAAAAGGAGCTGGCATTTATGGAGGACCATCAGGCAGCCTTTGTGTTTACCGCTTATGAATTTGGAGACGCCAACGGAAGAGGAACGGGAAAGATTGTTCATGTTCCCCCGGTGCTTACTTATCACAGAGCTTTATCCCGGACAGTGATTTTTACCACAACCGTGCTTCTTGACACGGAAAAGACGGGACGGGAGCTGATACAGATGCCGGTGGTAAAAAGTGAAGATACCGCTACCTGGTGGAAGCTGCTCAGGCATGGATTTGAAGCCTATGGGCTGGATGAGGCGCTTGCCATTTACAGAAGGCCTCCCAGGTCTTTATCTTCCAATAAGCTTGAGGCTGTAAGAAGAATATGGAACCTGTACCGCAGACAGGAAAACCTTTCTTTTTGGTATAGCTGTTATAACCTGGTTTTCTGGGCATTCCGGGCGGCTGCCAGAAGAATATAAAGCAAAAAGGGCGCTGCCCTGAATATGCGGGAGGATAAAAGTGAAACGGTTTGAATCCATAAAAAGAATAATTGTACTTTGGTTAAGTTTTGCGGGGCTGCTGATGCAGACTGCGGTTTATGCGTTTATATGGCTGGGGTATTACTATCCAATCGTCAATAACTTTACCAGAAGGCTGAAGTTTTACCGGAACGGCCATCTTTTGATGTTGGGGATTTATTTTATCCTGCTGTTTTTTTTCACAAACACCTACGGGGGGATGAAGATTGGCTATCTGAAGCCTATGGACGTTTTTCTTTCACAGATGTTTTCACTTCTGATTGTGAATTTAATTACATATTTTCAGATATCCCTGATGAACAACTGGCTGGTTCCGCCTGAATGCTTTGTGGCGGCAACGCTGGTACAGCTTTTGATAGCCGCATTGTGGACTTTTTTCTGCAACACGGTTTACCGGAAGGTATTCCCTCCAAGGAAAATGCTTTTGATTCACGGGGAAAGGGATATTGAGGATATTCTGAATAAGTTTGCGTCCAGAAAGGATAAGTACAGGATTGAAAAGACCATGGATGTCCGGGAAGGGGCCATGAAGCTGGAGCAGGAGATTGAAAAAGGATATGGGGCAGTGGTTTTGTGGGATATTTCCACAGAAGATCGAAACCGCCTTTTAAAGTTCTGCTACAGCCGTTCGATCCGGGTTTACACGATGCCTAAAATACCGGATGTGTTGATTAAAGGGTCGGAGCAGCTGCAGCTTTTTGACACGCCGATTTTTCTTACAAGAGAATATGCGCTGACAGTGGAGCAGCGGGCGGCCAAAAGAATGATTGATATTGTCTGCGCTCTGATTTTGCTTTTGATTGCTTCACCTTTTATGGTAGTTACGGCGCTCATGATTAAATGCTATGACAAAGGGCCGGTGCTTTATAAACAGATAAGATGCACAAGAGATGGGAAAAAATTTGAAATTTTAAAGTTCAGAAGTATGCGTGTGGACGCGGAAAAGGACGGGGTGGCCAGGTTAGCTGCCAAAAATGACAGCCGGATTACCCCTATTGGAAAGTTTATTCGCGCCGTGCGGATTGACGAGTTGCCTCAGCTTTTAAACATTTTAAAAGGAGATATGTCCTTTATAGGTCCAAGGCCGGAACGACCGGAGATTATCCGGCAGTATGTGGAGGATATGCCGGAGTTTGTGTTCCGTATGAAGGTGAAGGCAGGGCTGGCAGGTTATGCCCAGGTATATGGCAAGTATAACACTACGCCTTATGACAAGTTAAAGCTGGATTTGTCTTATATAGAAAACTATTCTGTGTGGCTTGACCTGAAATTAATGCTTCTTACCTTAAAAATACTGATAAGGCCGGAGAGTACAGAGGGAGTTGACCAGAAGCAGGTAACGGCCATGAAAACGCCGAAGGAAGGGAAGATGGGAGAGTCTTTAGAAAATGAGGGTGAAAATGAATGAAGATTATCTGAACAGAGGAATGGACTTAAAACGGCTGGTGCTGTACTTTCAAAAAAAAATATGGATTGCCGTTATGCTTGCCGTTTTGGGAGCAACGCTGGGAGGCGTGGTTTATCAGGTGATGCGGTCCATGAAAATGCCTGTGGAGTATAAGGCGGTATCCAAGCTTTATATCAGCTTTGGGCATGATGAAAGCGGACAAGTGTACCAGTATTATAACGGATATACCTGGAATGATCTGTTGGATGCGGATCCGATTCTGGAGCTGATTATGAAGGGGCTGCCAGGATATGAAACAGATGCGGTCCGTGAGGCTACCAGTGCGGAAATTTTGTCTGATATCCGTCTGCTTACCATTACAGTGAAGGGG
Source organism: uncultured bacterium (assembly GCA_947381965.1). Lineage (GTDB taxonomy): Bacteria > Bacillota > Clostridia > Lachnospirales > Lachnospiraceae > Suilimivivens. The sequence goes on along the minus strand of CANCXX010000025.1, from coordinate 15,510 downwards.
GACAACGAAAAATTTGTCCGTGAGGTCAGAAGCGCAGTGGAATCGGGCTTAAAAGAATTTGCCAGGGAAAGTGAAGAACTGGAGCAGATTAAAGTGCTCCGCTCGGATGTGCCGGAGCGGGTTTTCTGGGACAACCGCACAACCGCGGCATGTACCACAGGTGGGGTAATTCTGGGGGTCCTTTCTCTGCTTATAATTGGTTTTTTCTATGCGCTTGACGAGTCCGTGTATGTCCAGCAGGATATTGAAGAGAGGTATGGGTATAAGGCACTGGGAATTCTTACGCGTAATCAAAAGGGACTCCAGCCTTATGCAAGAGAGCTGAAAGCAAGCATCGGGTATTTGATGGGGAATAAACGAAAATTTGTTGTGCTGGATATGGATAATCATGCCGATGCCCGCAAGCAGGAGCTGGAAAGTCTGCTAAACAGGGAGGAAACGGATGTTTTTGGCGGCAATGTGCAGGCGGATATTGCACAGGACTCCGGGTGGCATATTGCGGAAAAGCTGGAGGGCGGCAGGAAAGAGGGGGAATGGGAAGTTATCGCCTTTGGAGAAAATATTTTATCCGGGGAGGAATGTAAGGTTATCAGGGAAAACGGCGGCGCAGTGGTTCTGCTTCCCTTTGGGGAGGATGTAGGACGGAAAACCGCAAGGATACTAAGCTTTTTGAATAATCAGGACTGTAAGGTGCTGGGGATGATAATTTCCCAGGCGGATGAAGAATTCCTGAACAGATATTTTGCTTAAATTTGTGCCGCCGGAAGGGGCGAGCCGGTAGGTTTGTGAAACAGCAAATGGGTGATGATTATATGGAAAATAAAAGGCCACGGAAGATAGGGATTGGGAATCAGGATTTTGAGGTAATCCAAAAACAGGGATATTTCTATATAGATAAGACAAAATTCATCCGCAAGTGGTGGGAGTCCGGTGACGGGGTGACGCTGATAACCCGGCCGCGCCGCTTTGGAAAAACTTTGAATATGAGTATGCTGGAGAAATTTTTTTCGGTAAATTATGCAGACAGGGGAGAGCTGTTTGAGGGACTTTCCATATGGCAGGAAGAAAGTTACAGGCAGCTGCAGGGCACCTATCCGGTTATCTTTTTAAGCTTTGCAAATGTTAAGGAGACATCTTATTGTGATGCCAAAAAGATGATTTGCCAGAATATTACGAAACTGTATAACCAGTTTGATTTTCTGCCTGACAGCGGCAAATTGAACGAAAAGGAAAAAGAATTTTACCGGCAGGTTTCTGCGGATATGGAGAACTACGTTGCGGCAGATTCGCTGAATGCCCTATCCGGTTATTTAATGAAATATTATGGAAAAAAAGTGATTATCCTTCTGGATGAGTACGATACGCCAATGCAGGAAGCCTATATAAATGGATACTGGCAGGAGATGGCCGGATTTACCAGAAGTTTGTTCCATTCGACCTTTAAGACGAACCCTTACCTGGAACGCGCCATTATGACAGGAATTACAAGGGTAAGCAAGGAGTCTGTTTTTTCTGATTTGAATAATTTAAAGGTGGTGACAACAACTTCAGAGAAATATGCAGACTGCTTTGGCTTTACCGAAGAGGAAGTGTTTGCAGGGCTGAAAGAGTATGGTTTATCTGATTGGGAACAGCAGGTTAAAGACTGGTATGATGGATTTACCTTTGGGAACCAGCCGGATATTTATAACCCCTGGTCTGTTATTAACTTTCTGGATGATAAAAAGGTGGGGCTATATTGGGCAAACACAAGTTCCAATGGCCTTGTAGGGAAATTAATACGGGAGGGTAATCCGGAGATCAAGAAAACCTTTGAGTATTTGATTCAGGGTGAAAGTATTCGAATGGAGATTGATGAGCAAATTATATATGATCAGCTTCCGGTGAAAAAAAATGCGGTCTGGAGCCTTTTGCTTGCCTGCGGCTATCTGAAGGTGAAAGATTATCAGGCATATATGACAGAATATGGAATATGGAAAGAAGAATATGAACTGGCACTGACAAATCTGGAAACCAGAATTATGTTTATTAATATGGTGAGAGGCTGGTTTGATAGTGTATCATCCGATTATAATGGTTTTATCAGGGCGCTTTTGGACGGCGATATTAAAACAATGAATGTCTATATGAATAAAGTCTCTTTGGAAATGTTCAGCAGTTTTGACACAGGAAACAAGCCTTCTGACAGGCAGCCGGAGCGGTTTTATCATGGGTTTATTCTGGGCCTTATAGTGGAGCTTGCTGACAGATATGTGGTTACTTCCAACAGAGAAAGCGGTCTGGGGCGATATGATGTGATGCTGGAACCAAGAAATACAACAGATGATGCAGTTATATTGGAATTTAAAGTGCAGGATGAGAATGAAAAAGAATTATCCGATACTGTGCAGGAGGCTCTTTGGCAGATAGAGGAAAAGGGATATCAGACGAATCTGACTGCCAAAGGAATTTCCAAAGAACGTATCCGGAAATACGGGTTTGCTTTCTGTGGAAAAAAGGTGCTTATTGGTGGAACGGTTCAGAAATAAGGTTTCAAAACTGGGATAAGGAAAACAGAGATGAAATTACAGGTGTTAGTGGCAGCGGTAGATAAAGATGTGGATGCTCTGGCGGACAAGATGCGTCTTGAAACTGAGGCGGTTATCGTTAACCAGTGTAATTGCTATGACTATCATGAATATCTGCATAAAGACAGACGGATTCGTTGTTTTTCTATGGCGGAGCGGGGAGTGGGACTTAACAGGAACACGGCGCTTCTTCATGCGGACGGGGAGATTTGTCTGTTTTCAGATGAGGATATTGTATTTTATCCGGGGTATGAACAAATTGTACTGGAGGCTTTTTTACGGAACCCGGATGCGGACCTTATTACATTTAATTTTAAAGTGGATTCTTCCAGGGCAACCTATTATAATCAGGAGAAAAAGCGCATACGCTGGTACAATTACGGGCGGTATCCCACCTACGCGGCGGCCGCAAGGCTTTCTTCCCTCCGTCGTGCAAACGTAAGCTTTTCCCTTCTCTTTGGGGGAGGCGCAAAGTATAGCAACGGCGAGGACAGCCTTTTTTTTCATGACTGTCTGAAAAAGGGGCTGCATTTATATGGGGAAACAGAGGAAATTGGAGAGGAAGTTTACCGGGAGTCCACCTGGTTTAAAGGATACAATGAAAAGTTTTTTGTAGACAGAGGCGTGCTGTATCACTATCTGTATGGAAGGATGGCAAAGATTTTTTCTCTTCGGTTTTTGTTCTCCCATGGGCTTTGGGGAAAAGACAGAATCGGAGAGGGAATGCTTGCAAAGCTGTCTTTTGGAAAGGCTTATGGACTGATGAAACAGGGTATCCGGGAAGGAAAAGGCAGATAAAATATCTGCCCTTGGAAAAGGGGATTGGGAAAGGAATACGGGCAGGAAGCGATATGGTAATCTATATTTTTTTAGCAGTGGCAACGGTGGGGCTTGGATTGTTGGTGGATAATCATTGTAAAATACGGCCAAATACAATAAGCAGACAGCAGATGCTGAACGGGCTTTCCTTAACGGCTGTTTTTCTGCTTTTATTCGGAGTTTGCGCCTGCCGTCTTAATGTGGGAAACGACTATGCCAAATATGTGGAGTTTATGCACCTGATAAATTGCGATGCTTATGTTCCCACAGAGGCAGGATTTAATCTGGTGGTAAAGGCGCTTTATGGTATCAGCGGGTTTGAAAATTATCTGCTGGTTTTTGGTGTCTTTGCTCTCTTTACGATTCTGCTGTTTTTGGCAGCCATTTACAGGCAGGCAGATTCTTTTCCCTTCAGCTTTTTTCTTTTTATGGCCTTTGGTTATTACTTCCAGTCCTACAATACAGTGCGGTATTATTTTGCCCTTGCCCTTGCCCTTTTTGCCATTCCCTACGTACTTCGGAAGGAATGGATGAAGTTTATTTTGCTGGTGCTCCTTGGCGCCACTTTTCACAAATCGATTCTTGTGGTGATACCATTGTATCTATTAGCCTCCCTTCCCTGGAAAAAGTGGCAGTTAGGGGCAGCGGCGGCGTTTTGCACCACCTTCTTTTTTATGCAGGATTTTTATATGAAAGTGGTGGTGTTCCTTTATCCCACCTATGAGGATACGGAATACCTTGAGGGAGGAACCAGTCTGGTAAATATTGCCCGGACACTGGCGGTGCTTCTGTTATCTTTGATATGTTATAAAAAAACAGTGAAGGGCAACAGGCGGAACCGGTTTTACTTTTACTGCAATCTGGGTGCGCTGGCAATGTATGTGTGCTGTTCTTTTCTGCCGATTATTTCAAGGATTGGGTATTATCTTACAATTACGCACATCTTTTTCCTGCCGGCCCTGCTTTCAGGAATTGAAAATAAAAAGCTGAAAAAGATGCTGACTGTGGGAGTGGTCCTTGCAGCAGTTTTATATTTCGGCATTTTTATTTTGATGAAGGCCGGAAATGATGGGCTAAGAATTTTACCTTATGAGACTTTTATGTTCCATGATATGGTTCCTATTTTGTCGGATGTGAACTGATGTAGAACAACAACATCCATAAGGAAGATAACTGCAAAAAGAGCCACAGTAAATGAGAGAAGAGGAAGGATGGAAACTGGTATGGAAGAGACGCTTTCTGTTTATAAGGCTGTCCGGGAGGATGTTCCCTTTATTGCAGAGATGGCTGCAAAAATGTGGGGGAATCACACAATAGAAAATCTATGTGATGAATTTAATGAAATTGTTGATGGGAATGAAAACGCGGTATTTATTCTTGTGGCAGGGAAACAGCCGGCCGGCTTTGCACAGTGTCAGCTGCGGCATGATTATGTGGAGGGAACAGACAGCTGCCCGGTTGGGTATCTGGAAGGGATCTTTGTGGATCAGGAACACAGAAGGCAGGGATATGCTAAAGCGCTGCTTGTAAAATGTGAAGAGTGGGCAAGAGATAAAGGCTGCACCGAATTTGCAAGTGATTGTGAACTGGATAATAGAAACAGCCTTGCCTTTCATTTAAAAATGGGATTTTCGGAGGCAAATCGTATTATATGTTTTACAAAGCGATTGTAGGAAGAATGGGGAAATAACAGAGTTTTCCATTCAGCCGTATTTGTAGCTTATGGATGCCAAAGGACGGAGTGATAGGAATAAAGGGAGATATGGCATGGAACCGTTTTTTTCAATTTTAGTAGTCTGTTTAAATCCGGGGGACAAGCTTGGGCAAACATTAAAAAGCATAGAGAAGCAGACCTTTCGTGATTTTGAGGTTATAGTAAAGGACGGGCTGTCTTCGGATGGTTCAATGGAAACGGCCAGTGCATTTGGGGACAGATGGAAAGAGACGGGAGGCTGTCTTAAAACTGTCAGCAGGAAAGATAAAGGCATTTATGATGCCATGAACCAGGCGGCGGAGGCGGCGGAAGGCAGGTATGTTTATTATTTAAACTGCGGCGATTATTTTTATTCTGAAGATGTGTTGGAGCAGATGGCAGGGTTTATCCGGGATAAAGAAAGAGAGAGGGGCTTTTTACCGGGTAATAGAGCAGCAGGGCAAGAAATTCCGCTATGGGGCAAAACAGCCGGGGGATGGCCGCCGGGAATTTATTATGGAGATATTTATGAGCGGCAGACCAAAGGGCGTGTGGCCTCCAATCCGCATATGGATGCTTTTGGCTGTTACAGGAATGTTCCCTGCCACCAGGCATGTTTTTATGCCAGAGCGCTTTTAAAGGCCCACCCCTTTGATACAAAGTACCAGGTGCGGGCGGATTATGAACAGTTTTTGTGGTGTTTTTTTGAGGGCGGTGCAAGCGGCGGCGTAACATTTAATTATGTGAAGATTTTAATTGCGGATTATGAGGGCGGCGGTTTTTCGGAAAGCGGGGAAAACCGCAAGGTATCTGCAAAAGAGCACAGGGAGATTACGAAAAAATATATGTCCTTTGGACAGCTTTTAAAGTTCCGTCTGATTATGATGGCGACTTTTTCAGGACTCCGCTCAAAGCTTGCGGAAAATGAAAAGACGGCAAAGATTTATAACTGCGTGAAGGAAAAAATATATATGGCGATACATAAGAACAGGGTGCATTGAGCATTTTTGACTTGTGCCATCAGGAAATGACCAGAATTTTACACAGGAAATTTCAGAACGTGTCTTTAGAACGTGTCTTCGGTATGCGGAGGTATATAAAATGAACAGGGTATTATGGATTTGTAATATTATGCTGCCATTTATCGGGCAGGAGCTAAAACTGCCATACAGCAGCCGGGAGGGATGGCTTTCAGGTATTTTCGGAAAAATGAAAGAAAAAGAGGTTCCTTTTTTGCTGGGAATTTGTTTTCCTATGGGAGAAAGGGAGCTTATAAAATTGAAGGATACAGGGGATCACCTTCTGCCTCAGGGCCAGGTAAAGAAACTTGTGGTGCAAGGGACTGTCTGTTATGCTTTTAAAGAGGACTTAAGCGTACCGGAAAGGTATGATACCGGACTGGAAGAACAGTTCCGTATTATTTTTCAGGATTTTAAACCCCACATGATTCATATTTTTGGAACAGAATTTCCTCATGCGCTAGCGGCGGTAAGGACTTTTGGAAACCCTGCAGGGACATTGTTGGGAATTCAGGGACTTTGCGGTGAGATTGCAAAGGTTTATATGGCAGGATTGCCGGAACAGGTGCAGAAAAAAGTAACCTTTCGAGATTTTATCAGAAAGGACACAATCCGGCAGCAGCAGGAAAAATTTATGATTCGGGGAAAGAGGGAGGCGGAAGTAATTGCAGGATGCGGCAACATTACCGGAAGAACTGTTTTTGACAGGAAGGGAACAGAGAAAATCAATCCCCGCGCAAAGTATTTTCCCATGGATGAAACGATGAGGAAGGAATTTTATGCAGGAGAGTGGAGAATGGAAGCCTGTGAGCCTTACAGTATTTTTCTGGGACAGGGGGATTATCCTCTTAAAGGGATGCACTTTGTCCTGAAGGCCATGGCATTGCTTTTGCCAAAGTATCCCAGCCTGCATCTTTATGTGGCAGGAAACAGTGTAATAGAAAACAGCACATGGAAGGAAAAGATAAAGCTGCCTGCTTATGGAAAGTATATGCTTAAGCTGATAGAGGAAAAGGGTCTTTTTGGAAAAGTGATTATGCTTGGAAAGCTTGACGGGGAGGAAATGAAACGGCAGTTTTTGAAGAGCAGCCTTTACGTCTGTCCTTCTGTTTTGGAAAATTCCCCTAACACTGTGGGGGAGGCCATGCTCCTTGGGGTACCGGTGGCGGCTTCCCGGACAGGGGGGATACCGGATATGATAGAGGATGGTGTGGACGGGCTTTTATTTCCTGCAGGAGACGAAAGGCGGCTTGCGGAAGCCATAGAAGCCTTGTGGGACAGAAACCAGGATAAGGATGGACTTTGTCTGGCACAGCGGATTTCCGGAAGAGCAAGACAGCGGGCAGGCAGAGTCCATGATGGAGAAAAGAACTACGAGAGGCTTATGGAAATATATTCGGTAATACTGGATGAAACAAAGTGAGGCTTTTACATGACAGTTACTTTTATATCCAATTATATTAATCATCATCAAATTCCATTTTCCAATGCCTGTTTTAAGCTGTTGGGGGATGCCTATCATTTTATCCAGACCCAGCCCATGGAAAGGGAGCGGATTGAGATGGGCTGGAGTAAGGAGGGGGAAAAGCTTCCTTATGTTCTTTGCCTTTATGAGGAAGAAGAGCGGTGCCGGAAGCTGATTATGGAAAGCGATGTGCTTCTTGCCGGATGGAGCGGCAGGGAAGACTTGGTGCAGGAGCGGCTAAATCAGGGGAAGCTGACCATGCGCATCAGCGAGCGGTTGTACAGGGAAGGGCAATGGAAGGCTGTTTCTCCCAAAGGGCTCTTTCATAAATATAAAGAACATACCAGATACAGGAATTCTCCCGCTTATCTTTTGTGTGCGGGGGCTTATGTGGCTTCTGACTTCCACCTAATCCGGGCTTATCCGGGAAAGATGCTAAAGTGGGGGTATTTTCCGGAAACCCGGCACTATTCCAAAGAACAGCTGAGGCAGTTAAAGGGAGAGAGCATTTTCTGTGATAAGGATGAAAATTGGGGCAGCGGCGCTTTCAGCGACAGGGATTTGGCTGTTTATAGGGGGGGATGTGATATTGCCTGGGCAGGTCGTTTTATTCCTCTAAAGCATCCGGAGTATATGATCCGTCTTGGACAGACTTTAAAGAAAAACTGGAACGGCAGATTTCGGATACACATGGCGGGCAGCGGGGAAATGGAGCAGGAGTTAAAAGATCTTGCCCATAAATATCAGGTGGAGGATGTGATTACTTTTTATGGTTTCCAGACGCCGGAGGGGGTTCGGGAAATTATGGAAAGGTGTCATATCCATGTTTTTACCAGCAATCATCTGGAGGGCTGGGGGGCAGTAGTGAATGAGGCTATGAACAGCGGATGCGCAGTTGTGGCCAGCAGGCAGGCGGGAGCGGTTCCGTACCTGATACAGCATGGAAAAAACGGAATGATATACCCGGATAACGATTTTGAAAAGATGGAGGAAGCGGTAAGATTTCTTTTGGAGCATCCAAAGGAGCGCAGACAGATGGGGTGGGAAGCTTATCAGACCATTGCCGGACTTTGGAATGCAGGGCATGGAGCAGAAGAACTGCTCCGTGTGATAGAGGGAATCCGCAGGGGCGCCTTCCTGCCAGCGGCGGAAGGCCCATTAAGTCTGGCAGAGGTGATTTCCCCAGGAAAAAGTTGAAGGTGCAGTATCGCAGGCGCTGCCTGCGACATGGGGAGGTATAAGATTAAAAAATTTCAATCTGGAGATTTGTGCTACGCGTAAAGTCTCCGGGCTTTGGAAAGGAGCATGGTTATAAAGATGGAAGAAGCGGGCAGGCCAATACTGATAAGTGTGATAGTACCAGTTTATAATGTGTTTGATTATCTTTCCAGATGTGTAGGTTCCATACAAAAGCAGACGTACCGGAATCTGGAGATTATTCTGGTAGATGACGGTTCTACGGACCGGAGTGGAGCGCTGGCGGAAAAGCTTGCCCTGGAGGACAGGAGGATACGAGTCTTTCATAAGGAAAACGGGGGCTCATCTTCCGCCCGGAATCTGGGGATTGCCAAGGCAAAGGGCGACTATATCGGATTTGTGGACAGCGATGATTATATTGAACCGCAGATGTACGAAAGACTTCTTGGAGCGGTCCTTTCCGGAAGTCTCTTGATGGCGCAGATTTCGAGGGATGAGATTGACGAAAATGGGCACAGGATGCCTGATGTGTGTCCGCCGCCGGAAAAAGAAGAGATATGGGAGTGCGGACATTTTATGAGGGAGCTGCTTCTTCACAGGGGGGACTGTTCTTTTTGTACCAAGCTGGTACATGGGTCTTTATTAAAAGAAGAGCGTTTCCCGGAAGGAGAGCTGAATGAAGATTTCTATCTGCTGGTAAAGTTGCTGCCAAAGATACCTGCAGTGGCGATTTTGCCGGAACAGGAGTACCATGTGTTTTACCGCTATGGCAGTAATACAAGAACCCGCAATGAAAATGAATTTCCTCAGGTTTTTACTGATATTGTAATAAATGCGGACAGGGTTTATGACATTGTGGCGCAGAATTATCCGTCCCTTTTGCCGGAGGCGGTGCGGTTTGGATTGTTTCAGCGGTTGGATTATATGCTTCATATTCCCATTGCTCTTATGAACAGGGAAAACCATTTTTACTGCAAAGTCTGGAAATACTTAAGAGAGCACAGAGAGGACATAATCCGTTCGCCTTACCTTACCAGGAAAAATAAAGTTTATCTGCTGCTTCTGGGAACAGCGCCCAGATTTGTGCGTAAAGTCCATAAAATGTTAAAGGGAAACAGGAATGAATAAATTTTCAGGGAAAAAAGGAAACATTTTTTTTATATTCGTCATGGCCATTTTGCTTCTGATCCAGATGTTGGTTTTATTTTATTTTGGAGGAAAAAAAGCAGGATTCCATGAGGATGAGCTGTATACCTATTACTCCACCAACAAAACGGCAGGGTTGTTTGTAAATGACAGGCAGTGGATGGAAAGGGACCAGATACGAAACGATTTTGTGGTTCTTTCTGGGGAAGAATTCCGGTATGATGTGGTAAAGCAAATGCAGTCCTGGGATGTGCATCCTCCGGTTTATTATTATATATTCCATACCGTATGTTCCTTGTTTCCAGGTGTATTCAGTAAATGGCTGGGAATTGGGGTAAATATGGCAGCTTATGCTGTCTGTTTTGTACTGCTTGCATGGGTGGTATACATGGCTGTGACAGTGGGGAGAAAGAAAAAAAATACTTTTGGGCCTGGTGACGGCAATGAAGTGCAGGAAGGTGAAGAAAGGCGGAGAATGGGAAAAATGCTTGCCTGTCTTACCTGCCTTGGCTGGGGGGGAAGCTGCGCGGTGATTTCAGGCGTAATGTTTATCAGAATGTACCAGTGGCTTACCCTGTTCATCCTGCTGTGTCTGGGTCTGCATCTTTGGGCTTTGGAAAGATTCTATTCCGGCGCAGGGGGGAGAGGTAAGGCTGATTTGGATATTCTGCGTTTTGGACTGCCATTAAGCGTTACAGTATTTTTAGGGTTCCTGACCCAGTATTATTATCTGATTTTTCACTTCTTTTTGGGTCTGGGATTTTGTTTTTTTCTGCTGAAATATAAAAAAATAAAAGAACTATTTCTTTACGGGCTGTTTTGCGGTGTGGGATTTGCGGGAGCCGTGCTTTATTATCCGGCAAGCCTGTCCCATATATTCCGGGGATACCGGGGAACGGAAGCGGTCAGTGAATTTAGTAATATGTCCAATACCTGGGAGAGACTTCGTTTCTTTTACGGATTGTTTGACGACTATGTGATGAACGGGACACTGAGCTGGTGGCTGCTTTTACTTTGTGTGCTTGCGGTGACAGACGGATATTTTAGAAAAAAAAGAGGCGGATTGGGCAGAGAAAATGCGGCTGTTTGGCTGATATTTTTTGCCTGTGCCGGTTACTTTTTTACAGTGTCCAAAACGGCCCTGGTTCTGGGAGAAACTTCCAACAGATACCAGCTTCCCATTTATGGACTTTTGATGTTTTTGATTTTATATGTGGCATGGACACTGCTTTTTTCAGATGACAGGGAAGGTGCAGGAACCGGATGCGGCGCATTATCTGGTAAAGGCTGGGAGAAACATATGCCCTGCCTGTTGAAAAAAAAGGCGAGAAATACAAAAATGGCGGCAGCGCTGTTAACTGGCGCAGCTCTGGTTTTGATGAATGGAACGGCCCTTCAAGGGGGCAAGGTATTTTTCCTTTATGAGGAGGAGAAAGAAGTGATGGCATTTGTCGAGTCTCATGAGGATGCTGTGGTGGCAGTTTTTTATAATGAAGCTTCCCCTGACCATATCTGGTGGCTTGCCGATGAACTGATGGTGTATAATAAGGTATACTTGGCAAGTCTGGGCAATTCTGCCCCGATATTGGACAAAAATATAATGGAAAGTGAGAATATTCTGGTTTATGTGGCGGACTATGAAAATATTGATGAGTGCATCGGAAAGCTTCTGGAGGGCGGACAGTGGAATGAAGGCAAAATGATAGCCAAGAAAGGACTTTGGACTTTGTATGAATTTAGCAGGTGAGGCTGGAAGGGGAATTTAAATCAAGACATGGCATAGATTGGTCAGGAAAAGGTAAAGGATAAATTATAATGTCCTTTACTATAGCATTTTTTTCAGCAATATGGAAATACTGAAGCATGACGATTATTTTAGATGCTTTTTTCAAAGGATAAATAATTGATAAATAATTTTGCATAAAAAAATTTGCAGTTAAAGGAAGTTTATGGTAAGATAAAAGAGGCAGGGGCCGCCTGTATAGTCAGATGACTTGTCTTTTACGGGCGGCTGTCTGCCAAAATGTATTTGTAGGCATTCTGTTCTGGGTATGGAATATTTGAGAAATGATTTCAGGATGTGCGTTACAGTTTTCAGAAAAATGAAGTTGATTTTGGAGGACTTTTATGTTATTGGATAATCAGACAATTCTCATTACCGGAGGGACAGGTTCCTTCGGCAAATGTTTTACCAGATATATATTTGAGCATTACAATCCCAAGAAGGTTATTATTTATTCAAGGGATGAGTTTAAGCAGTTTCTAATGGGGAATGAGTTTAAGGAATATACGGAAAGGCTTCGGTTCTTTATTGGTGATGTGAGAGATAAAGACAGATTAAAGCGTGCCTTTGAAGGCGTGGATTATGTGATTCATGCGGCGGCGTTAAAGCAGGTGCCCTCCTGTGAGTATAACCCCAATGAAGCAATCAAAACCAATATCTGCGGCGCCCAGAATGTGATTGATGCGGCGCTGGATTCCAAAGTGAAAAAGGTGGTTGCCCTTTCTACGGATAAGGCGGTTAATCCGGTAAATCTTTATGGCGGTACCAAGCTGGTATCAGACAAGCTGTTTATTGCTGCCAATGCCTATGCGGGAAATAAGGATATTAACTTTTCCATTGTACGTTATGGGAATGTGGCAGGAAGCAGAGGGTCTATTATTCCCCTTTTCCATAACATCATTAAAAACGGAGGCAGTGAGCTTCCCATTACCGACTACCGCATGACCCGTTTCTGGATTAGCCTTAAAGAAGGCGTGGAGCTGGTAATTAAGGCGTTAGAGGAAGCCAGCGGGGGGGAAACTTTTATCAGTAAGATTCCTTCTTTTAAGGTGACGGATTTGGCAAAGGCGATGTTGCCGAATTGCAAAATGCCGGAAGTGGGTATCCGTCCCGGTGAAAAGTTGCATGAAATTATGGTGACAGTGGAAGATTCCGCAACAACTTATGAGTATGATAAACATTTTATCGTTTATCCCCAAGTGGTATGGAATGACAAGCAGAAGGTGAATTTAAACGGGCGTAAGGTGGAAGAGGGATTCTCTTATAGCTCAGGTAATAATACCCAGTGGCTTACGGTGGAAGACATCAAAGAACTGCTTAAAAAGGTAGAGCTGGAAAAATAAATGTTTTTGACTACAATAGTATTAAGGAACTGTTCAAAAATAACTTTTTATATTGCCTGTCTTTTTCTCCAATCGCGTCACTCAAAAATCAGTTACATAGCCCGCTATGCGCCTGATTTTCGAAGGAGGCGATTGAAGAAAAATCCTGGGCACTATTTAAAAGTTATTTCTTAACAGTTCCTAATGAATAAAAGCCACAATCCGGCTGAATGCTGCCGGATTGTGGCTTTTTGATACAATAAGCCGGAACGCAAAGCTGCCAGGCAACGCTGCTGAGCAGCAGGGAATACGGTTTGATTTTGGAAAATAAAACAGGAAGCAGCATATAGTAGTGGAAGAGGGCAGAAAAGGAAGGGGTATAAAGATGGATTTAAGGATAGAAGAACAGTATCGGGAACAGGCGGAAAAGCTTCATCGGGATAATCCGACAGTAGACGCCCATCTGGACCTGGCAGGAGAAATCCTTTTAAGGAATAAGGCTGGAGAGAGGGAAGTGATACGCAGGCGTTATCTGTCTGATTTCCAAAGAGCAGGTATAAAGCTGGTGGTTTCTTCTGTTTATGTGGAAAACGCAAATCTGAGTTGGGCATGGGAAAATGCACTGGAACAGATTAAAGCCTTGAAAGAGGATATAGCAGAGTTAGAGGGAATAGTGTTTATCAAAAGCGGAAGGGATATAGACAGGGTTTTGCAGGAGGGGAAAACGGGCATTCTTCTTTATATGGAAGGTCTTGACTGTATTGGAGAGGATATCGCCCGGCTGGAGGAATTGTATAACCTGGGGGTGCGAGGGGCCTCTCTTACATGGAGCAGACCCAATGGGCTGGCAACAGGGTGCTGCAAGGCGCTGGAACATAAACAGATTCCGGGAGGGCTGTCTCAGGCAGGCGTAAGAGCAGTCAGAAAGCTGGAAGAGCTTTCCATGTTTCTTGACGTCAGCCATTTAAATGATGAGGGCTTTGAACAGGTGTGTCAGATAGCGGAACGGCGCTTTATTGCCACACATTCCGGCAGCAGGCAGGTTTATGGCAGTTTCCGTAATCTTACAGATCCACAGATGTTTGCGCTTGCATGTCAGGGGGGCATTATGGGAATGAATGGGTGTAAATACATTGCAGGGTCCATAGAGGGAAATCATTTGGAAATGCTTTGCCGACACATAGAGTATGAGGTGGCAAAAATTGGTGCGGAACATGTGGGGTATGGCTTTGATTTGTGCGATTCATATGACAGGGCCAGGGCTGCGCTGAAAGGGGAAGCATGTACAGACAGGGACGACTGCCTTTTAAATCATGGGCAGATTCCACTTGTGACTGCCGCCCTGTTACAGCGGGGAATGGGGAAAGAAGAAGCAGAGAAAATTATTGGCGGAAATTTTATCAGATATTTCAAAGAAATTCTTCCTCAGAGTTAAAGCGTGTTTAACAAATGCTGCAAGGGGCAAATATCTGGCAGCTCAACGTACTGCAAGTCTGATATCCGGCCTCTTGCCTTAGAGCATTCCTCTATGGGGCGTCTCCCTGCAAAAGCAGGAGTATTTCTTCTGTTTCATAGGCGGTTTCCATACAAAGCTTTTTACTGCCTGGGTCTATTCCTAAATCCGCCTGCATTTTCTGGTAGGTTCCTTCGTCTGTTTCCTGACCCATATAATAATAGGTAGTAACTCCCTCGCCGGTATATTCGCCGTTTTCGTTATAGACAGCATTGTAACTGTCAGAGAGTACGGCCTGGGCCTCTTCGGTAAGGGTTTTATCTATGTCTGTCTGATAGTAGTAATTGCCATATCCGCCTTCATCACCGCCCCCATCCCATCTTGCAAATGCTCCTATGATGTTTTTCCGCTCAAAATAAGTCAGCTCAACTGTATTTAAAGAATCCACCATGCAAAAGACTTCCCCGCTCTTTACGGTATAGATAGAGTAATTATCGTACTCGCGGTTGAAAATGACCAGTTCCGGGATTTCATCTGCATTTAAGTAAATTAGTGAAAACAAAATGAAATTGTCAGTGTTTTGGTTAATTGTCTCTACATATAGGCTGCGATAGGTGTCTGGTGACGCAGGAGCTATGGTTTCAGAGGGCTGGTTTTCCCTTTGTGCTGCATCGTCAGAGGATACGGCGACTATATCATTTTTAATGTTTTCTTCTAAGTACGGCTTACTGTCAGCAGCCTTGCTGTCTGTATTTTCCGGGGAGTCGTTTCTTATAACAGGTTCAGGCTCCAGTGATAAGACAGTATTGTCATCTACTGTGCCGCAGGCAGGTAATAACCCCAGGCTTACACATAACAGACAAATAAGAAATTTCCGCTTCATTTTTCCTCCCAAGTTTTACCCAATATTTTAAGATAGGGACATTATACTCCTGTCTGGCAAAACCGACAAGAATCTTTTGTGGTACATTTGATTTTTCCGGATATTGAATGTTACTATTCATGGCTTAGCCGATAAAGCCCCCGCAAGCATTGAATGCGGGGGC